>JAXMFZ010000039.1:0-40688 GCA_046347515.1 Gammaproteobacteria bacterium
GTTGGGCGGCCAGCTTCTCGGCTGCATAACGCCCGTCGCTAGCGGAGAACGTCAGCGCCCCGCTGCGCGCATTGAACACGACCTCCGCGGGACCGCCGTGGATCGCGGACATCTCGGCTTGCAGCTCGAGCTTGCCCGCCAGCTTGGTCACCGATGCTCCCCCCCATTCCTTGAAGACGGGGGCAAGAGTTTTGACATCTGCCACGTCGCCGGTGAGCGTCGCGCGCCAGCCTT
Source organism: Gammaproteobacteria bacterium (assembly GCA_046347515.1). GTDB lineage: Bacteria > Pseudomonadota > Gammaproteobacteria > Competibacterales > Competibacteraceae > JAXMFZ01. Next base: position 235 of record JAXMFZ010000039.1, read on the forward strand.
TGCTATCGATCACACCGTTCAGCGCGCCGCGCACCCCGGCCATGGCGAGATCGCTGACATCAAAACTGAGAGACTGATCATCCAATCCGTAACTGAACCGGACTACGCCCTGCGCGGCGTGGTCGGCGAGGTTCATCACGCTGAAACGCCCCGCTGGGCAACGCATGATGCGCGCAGCCAACAGCAAGCGGTCGCAGCGCAGTTGCAAGCCCCGTATATCGGCCAGCGGCGATGGCAGCAACAAGCGCCCTATCGCGATGCTGAAGGCATCGCCTTGCCACTGGACCTCTACACCTTCGGCGCGCCAGGAGCGACCCATGATCGTGTCGGACTGGCTTTGGAAGCGGATCTCTGAAGCGTTTGCGCACGCCAACGCCAGCATCGCCAGCACAACGACGAGCCGTTCCACCGCCGCGCGGCTGGCGCACTGACCGCGCTTACGGCAAACCGCGCGCCGCGCGCATCAGGCGCTTCATTTCGCGCACCGCTTCCTGCAAACCGGTGAACACGGCGCGCGCCACGATGGCGTGACCAATGTTGAGCTCGCGTATGCCGGCAATCGCGGCGATGGGTTTGACGTTTTGATAATTCAGACCATGGCCGGCGTTGACTTGCAAGCCGAGCCGCAAGCCTTGCTCCACCGCTGCCCCGATGCGCTCGAGTGCGGCTTGACGCTCGTGCTCGCGCGTTGCTTCGGCATAGTGCCCGGTATGGATTTCGATTTTTGGCGCACCGGTGTGCGCCGCCGCTTCGACTTGGCGCGGATCGGGATTGATGAACAGCGATACCTGGATACCCGCCCGCGCCAGCCGCGCGCAAGCGCTGCCAATGAGATTGTTGTGCTGGCCGGCGACGTCGAGGCCACCCTCGGTGGTGCGCTCCTCACGCCGCTCGGGCACCAGGCATACGTCTTCCGGACCGATGCGTTCGGCGATGGCGAGCATCTCATCGGTTACCGCCATTTCCAGATTCATGCGGGTGAGCAGCAATCCCTTGATGACTTCGACGTCGCGATCCTGGATATGGCGACGATCTTCGCGCAAATGCAAAGTAATGCCATCGGCCCCCGCTTGTTCCGCTTCCAGCGCGGCCTGTACCGGGTCGGGATAGCGCGTTCCACGCTGCTGGCGCAGGGTCGCAATATGGTCGATGTTGACCCCTAATAGAATATCGTCTTCTAGTGCCATTGCGATTGCCTATGGTGCTATGAGATCACCGAGCCTAGCCGCTGGCATGCGCCAGCCGCTGCTGGGTTGCGATCATGAGTTCACGGGTTTTGAGCGGCCTGCCCTCCAGGCAAATCGCCAGAGCGGCACGGGTCAGGCGTTTGGCTTCGCGCAATGATTCGGCTCCGGCCAACTGGCCGGAATGCAGCGCCAACAAGCTGGCGCCCGAAATGACAACTCCTTCGCCGCCGGTGCCGGCAATCGCCACCGCTCCGTGATTGGGCAGATACCGGTAAAGCCGATCGGGCTGAATCGGCGCATGGGTGTCGGCCTCGCGGTCGAGACGCAGACCGTAGCCGATTTCAGCCAACAGGCATTTCTCGAAACGGCGTAACGCCGCTTCTTCGTCGGCGTCGGTATTGGCTAACTCGGCCAACACCATCCGGTATGCCGCAAAAATGCCGGGGTGCGGATCGTAGCGCGCCAGCAACCTGAGCAGCAGTTCGTTCAAATAAAGACCGCTCAATACCCGCGTCACGGGCAGTAATATGGCCGAACCCGCTTCTTCGGCAGCGCTCAGGGTCTTGACCTCACCCTTGCCGGACCACGACAACAGCAACGGGCGGAACGGCTGCAATACACCTGCCCAACGTGACTTAGAAGCGCGTGCGCCGCGCCCGACCAAGGCTAAGCGGCCACCATCGCGGCTGAACACATCGATCAGCAAGCTGGTATCTCGGTACGCCCGGCGATGCAGAATGAACGCCGGCTGCAACACGATGCGCATCACCTACTCCCCTCGTCAGGCGTGGTGATAACCCAGGCTGTGCAAGGCACTCTCGTCGTCCGGCCAGTCAGCGCGGACCTTCACCCAGGTTTCCAGGAATACTTTACGGCCCAGTAGTACTTCCAGATCGCGCCGCGCCTGCTGGCCGATTTTCTTGAGCAGTGCGCCATCGGCGCCGATGACGATGGACTTCTGCCCCGGACGCTCGACCCAGATCACCGCGCCGATGCGCACCAGATTGCCTTCCTCTGTGAACTGCTCGATGTCCACCGCGAGCGCGTAGGGCAACTCTTGGCTCAGCGCGCGGGTCAATTTCTCCCGAATCAATTCAGCGGCGAGAAAGCGTTCGCTAGCGGTGGTGATCTGATCGGTAGGGAAGAGAAATTCTGCTTCCGGCAGCAGTTCGACGATACGCTGCTCCAGCACTGCTAAATTATCGCCGGTGAGCGCGGCGATCGGAATCAAATGGGCGAATGCGCGGCGCGTACCCAACTCCTGAAGAAAAGGTAACAAACGGGCTTTGTCGTCGAGCCGGTCGATCTTGCTGACCGCGCCAACGACCGCGCCCGGAAAGTCGCGTAAGCGTTCGAGTACCGCACTGTCTTCGGCGTTCCACCGCAACGCCTCCACTACCCATACCACGACATTGACGTAATCGAGCGTGGCGCTGGCCGCGCGATTCATGTAACGGTTGATCGCGCGCCGCCCCGTGCGGTGCAATCCGGGAGTATCGACATAAACGATTTGGGCGCCGTCCAGCGTCTTGATGCCAAGCAAGGCATGGCGGGTGGTCTGCGGCTTGGGCGATGTAATACTGAGTTTCTGTCCAACCAACTGATTCAGCAACGTCGATTTGCCGACGTTGGGTCGCCCCAGCAAAGCGACATAACCCGCCCGCTTCGTCATGCGATCCGCGCTAGCGCCTCGCGCGCCGCCTCCTGTTCGGCTTGGCGGCGACTGCTGCCGTTGGCAACGGTCACGAGCGCGCCGTTGACCGTGCATTTGACGGTAAAATACTGATTATGTGGGGCTCCGCGCACTTCCACCACATCGTATATGGGCAAGGGGCGCTGCTGCGCCTGCAAATACTCTTGTAAGCGGGTCTTGGGGTCTTTCAGCGCCAGCGCTGGGGGAAGTTGGGCTAGGCGCTCCTGATAGAGCGTCAGGATCAGCCGACGACAGTGCTCACTGCCACCATCCAGATAAACCGCCGCGAACATCGCCTCCAACGCATTCGCGAGGATCGACGCGCGCCGGAATCCACCGCTTTTCAATTCCCCCGAGCCGAGCCGTAAATTCTCGCCAAGCCGCAACTCACTCGCCAGTTCCGCGAGCGTCTCGCCCTTCACTAGACTCGCGCGCAATCGGCTCAGTTCGCCTTCGCTGGCGCGGGGGTATTGCCGATACAACGCCTCGGCGATGACGAAGTTGAGGATGGCGTCACCGAGAAACTCCAAGCGTTCGTTATGTTCGCCGGACGCGCTGCGATGGGTGAGCGCTTCCTGCAACAAGCGCGGATTTTGAAACTCATAACCCAGCGCCTGGCAAAGCTTGATGTGCGGGTGCGCGGCGCTCACGGATAAACTTGGATGGTTTTATCGAACTTGCCGACGATATCGAGGTTAGCGACCAATTCGCGACGGTCATCGTATTTGATATCGACAAAGAGAGCACCACCGTTTTTCCGTACTTTCAAATCCCTGGCCTGGATCGCCTGGATGTAGTCGATATCGAAATGTCGCTCCAAACTCTTCTTGATCTGCTCCGGGCTGGCCTCGGCACCCTTGAGGTCGGCTTTCACCGCTTCGACATTCTTAATAATCTGATAATATTCTAGATATATGGGTACCACGCGCATCACGATCAATACTGCGAAAGCGACCACGATCAGCACCAGGATAACGCCGATCATCGTCATGCCATTCTGCCGGCCAAGCACGTCATTGTTCTTCGTCATTTGATTGTTCTCCCAATGCGGTTGCAGTTGCCATTGCCTGTAATACAGTCCCAGTTCATCCAGATCAAGAAGGCCTTGCCGATGAGATTCTGCTCAGGCAAGAACCCCCATACCCGACTATCGCTGCTGTTGTCGCGATTATCCCCCATCGCAAAATAGTGACCGGAAGGCACGGTTTTTTCCAAAGTGTAATCGTCGCGTTCCTTGCGCAGCTGGATCAAATGCTTGACATCACCCAACTGCTCCAATAACTGCTCCGAACTCATGTTGCCGGCGCTATCCGTCGCCAACCGCTCCTGCGCAACGGGCTCTCCGTTGATATAGAGTTGTTTATTGCGATATTGCAGGCGATCCCCAGGCAAGCCGACGATACGTTTGATGTAGGCAACGGAGGGATTCTTGGGATAGCGAAACACCGCCACATCCCCGCGCTTGGGCTCGCCTAAATCGGCAATCTTGGTATTCAGAACCGGCAGACGCAGACCAAACTTCCATTTGTTGACCAGGATGAAATCGCCATTGTACAGCGTCGGTTCCATCGAACCCGAAGGAATCCGGAAGGGCTCCACAACAAACGAGCGTAACACCAGTACCGCCAGGATGATGGGAAAAAACGAGCGCGAGAAATCCACGTACCAAGGTATGTTGACGGCATCGGCTGCCTTTCCCCCGCCGCGCGCTACCGAACTACCGAAATGCAGGCTGCGCGCGCGCCGTGGCCCCAACACCAAGGCATCCAGGAGCCAGATGAACCCCGTCACCAATGTGGCGATAACCAAAAGAACAGCGAAATCCACTTGCATCGTAAACGACCATTTATCCAATAAAATATAAGGTGCTATTGTTATTAAAATAACATAAGATTATTTCTTATCGACCTGTAACACCGCTAGAAACGCCTCCTGTGGTATTTCAACTTTTCCCACTTGCTTCATGCGTTTTTTGCCGGCTTTCTGCTTTTCCAGCAGCTTGCGTTTGCGCGTCACATCACCCCCATAGCATTTGGCGAGTACGTTTTTGCGCAGCGATTTGACCGTGGTGCGGGCGATGATCTGATTGCCGATCGCGGCCTGAATCGCCACCTCGAACATTTGGCGTGGGATCAAATTCCGCATCCGCTCGGCCAGTTCACGACCCCGATATTGTGCCTGGTCGCGATGCACGATGACCGACAGTGCATCCACGCATTCGCCATTAATGAGTAGATCCAATTGCACCAAGGGTGCTGCCTGGAAGCGCGCAAAGCTGTAATCAAACGAGGCAAAACCGCGACTCACCGATTTCAAGCGATCGAAGAAATCAAGCATGATCTCGCTCATCGGCAACTCGAAAGTGAGCGAGGCTTGCCGCCCCGAGACTTGTAGATTACGCTGCGCACCGCGTTTTTCTATGCACAGGGTAATGACTGGACCTAGGAATTCCTGGGGAGTGAGGATATTGGCGACGATGATAGGTTCGCGGAACTCCTCGATCTGATGCGGCGGCGGCAACTTGGCCGGGTTGTCGATCTTGAGCGTTTCGCCCGCCGTGGTCAGCACCTCATAGATCACGGTTGGCGCCGTCGTGATGAGATCCAGATGATACTCACGCTCCAACCGTTCCTGGACGATGTCCATATGCAGCAAGCCTAGGAAACCGCAACGAAATCCGAAACCGAGCGCTTGCGAAGTCTCGGGTTCGAAGAACAGCGAAGCGTCGTTTAGGCGCAATTTACGCAACGCTTCGCGGAAGTTCTCGAAATCCTCGGAGTTCACGGGGAACATGCCGGCGAACACGCGCGGCTGAATCTTCTGAAACCCCGGTAGCGGGGTATTGGCGGGACGATCGGCATCGGTGAGGGTGTCGCCCACCGGCGCGCCATCGATTTCCTTGATGCCGGCGATGACATAGCCCACCTCGCCGGTATCCAGCTTGTCGCGCTCCTTGGGTTTGGGGGTAAAAACGCCGACTTTCTCGACCTGGTAGGCACGCCCGGTGGACATGATCTTGATTTTCTGCTTCGGTTGGATCGCGCCGTCCACTACCCGTACCAGCGATACCACACCGACATAATTGTCGAACCAAGAGTCGATGATCAGCGCTTTCAGCGAGCCTTTGGGGTCGCCTTTGGGCGGCGGGATGCGCTCGATGATGCGCTCCAACAGTTCGTGCACGCCAAAGCCAGTCTTGGCACTCACCCGCAACGCATCACTCGCGTCGATGCCGATGATGTCGCCGATCTCGCGCGCCACTTCTTCGGGGTCGGCGGACGGCAAATCGATCTTGTTCAATACCGGCAACACTTCTAGCCCTTGATCGATCGCGGTATAGCAATTGGCGACGCTCTGCGCCTCCACGCCCTGCGCGGCATCCACCACCAGAAGCGCGCCATCACAAGCCGACAGCGAACGCGATACCTCGTAGGAAAAATCGACGTGCCCCGGCGTGTCGATGAAATTGAGTCGATAAACGTGTCCATCCTGGGCACGATAGGGCAGCGCTACGCTCTGGGCTTTGATGGTGATGCCGCGCTCGCGTTCCAGATCCATGGAATCCAGCACCTGTGCCTCCATCTCGCGCTCACTCAATCCACCGCAAATCTCGATGAAACGGTCGGCGAGCGTCGATTTGCCGTGATCGATGTGTGCGATGATGGAAAAGTTGCGAATTCGTTCCATAAGTTACATTAGGTCAGGAGGACATGGCGCAGCTTAATGATATACCCCGGAGTCGTATCACTCGGCGAATACACGCCAAGTTCGGCATTGTAACGCGCTTACGCCAAGATAACAGCTAGGATGCGCGCAAATTCATGAAGCATTGGAAGGTTTCATCAAGGCGCATAACGTGCAAGCGTTATGCTCGACCTACTCGGCGCACCGCCATCCGCCGCGCGGCCTCCCAATCGAGGCGCAGCGGGTACCAGACCGCGCCCACGATCAGCAAAGCGAGGGCGGCGACCAGCCCCGTCCACGCACCGGCGATGGCCCATAGCAAAATCAAGGCCGCGGCGGCGGTCAGCCCATGCAACAGCAGGAATAAAAGGAAGGTGCGCTCGCGCGGCGTGAAATGCCAGGGATCGTCCGGCTCGTTGCGCAGCCGGGCGAGCGCTTCCGAATGTTCGGCGAGTGCGATACGCAGGCGCACGATCATACGCCCGGACAATAGCAAAGACACCAGCGTGAGGCCGCTCACGGCGATCACTCCCCACTCCTTTATTGCCGCCACCGTAGGGTGGATGGCGAGCGCCGGTTCGATGCCACCGATATTGGTCATGGCATTGAAAGTGCCGGAAAACAGCGCCACCGCCATGACCACGATCACCGACACGTCGGCGGTTGTCGTATCCAACGATTCGCGCGCGTGTTGCTCTTGGTAGACAGGCGCTATCGCACCGTGCTGCCAGCTGCCCTCCAGGCGCCGGCACAAACGGTTGGCGCGCCCATGGGTCCAGGCCAAATAAGCCAGTGAAAGCACGATCAACGCCAACCCCGCCGCCAGCGCCCACCATGTCCAGCCAAAAGTCGCCAGCAGCAAACTGAGCCCAGTGCCGGAATAAAGCGCGGTCAGCGCCACGAAGTTGGTGGTCACACCCAGCCAGTTGAGCGGCGCTATGCCCAGTTCGCCGCTCACCACTCGGCGCAGCTTGGCGCTATTCACGACTAGGCCGAAATGACACCGCGTGAGAATCGCAGTCACCAGAATGCCACTGAGTGCAAGAAGCGCGCCGACCAGCAGCAGAATATGCTCGGGCAGCCAACGTAGCGGCGGCGGGTAGTCTGCTCCCGTCAAGCAGTCGCTGACGGCGACGCAACACGCGGGCACCAAAATGTTGGCGAGCACGATCATCAGCCGCCGTACTTCCAGGTTGCTTTTGATCTCATAGAGGGCCGCCACGTAATCCTGTTCTGCTTGGCTGAGCGCAGGACGCGATTCGGTCGGGGGCATTGACGTTGGATTGGCACTCATCATGAACCTCGTCGGCGCAGGCGGCGCCGTAAATTGGCGCGATCCAGCGTCCGCCCCTGCACTGCTTGGCTGAGCGCATGGAACTCTTCGAATGACGCGCCTTCGCCCATCAGCGCGCGCAATTCCGCCGGTTGTTGCGCCAGATCGTGGAGCGTCTTCAGGGCTGCCGCCACGATGTCATTGTGGTCGAAAGCCAGCGCCGGCACTTGCTTCACAGCTACCCAAGTCGCGCCAGCCGCGTCGTCGCCCGCTCTGGCTTGGGGCGGCGCGCCACCGTAAACACCGAGATAGGCAAGCGTCAGGGTACGGCCGCGCGGGTCCCTGCCTACCTTGCCGAACAAACCCACTTCTCTGAGAGGGCCGCTCAGAGTGATGCCCGTCTCTTCGCTTAATTCGCGCCGGGCCGCCTGCTCAAGTTCTTCATCCATCTCCAGAAAGCCACCGGGCAGCGCCCAGAGACCTTGAAATGGCGGCGAACGGCGGCGAATCAATAATATTTGGAGATCACGGCCCGCAGCCGCAAACAATACGACATCGGCGGTGACCAGAGGGCGCGGATAATCATAAGTATAAGCCACGGCGCGGCTCGCTTATGGGTTCCGTGCATCGTGCGTCGGCGCGGCCACCGCGAGAACATCGCACGACCAGCCGCTCATGGCTTGGCGTCCGAGCGCTTGATCGATCCCGCAATCCATTCGGCGGTTTCTACTGGCACCTCACCGACCACCAGAATCTGGAAATTGCCTACCACGGTACCGTAAGCATTGGCTGATCCCATGTGCGATGCGCCTTGCAGCAGCGGGCGAGCATCGGCCAGTTGATCGATGAACACCGACACCGTCGCCAATCCATCGCTCAGCACGATCTGCTCAGTCGGGTTGGCGCTGCCAGCGTCGACGTAACGATTGCGCAGAATCCGGTTGAACCCCTGCGGCAAGTGCTCAATCGTCCACTCCGGCGCGCCATCGGCATCCGCTGGGTGGGAAACCGTCTCGGCAGGCGGTTGCAGGGCCGTCAACGCATGTTGCGGGGTAAATAGCGCCGCGTTGATGTTGGAACGCACCTGAAAATCGGTGAACACCAACTGCTCGATGATCTGCTCGTCGCGATCCACCAAGGCCGAACCCAGCACCATGCCGGTATTATGATCCAACCATAGGCGATAACCGTAGCGCAGTTCATCGCGCGGGCGAATCGCAATAACACGGGTTTGCATACCGGCGACGCGATCGTCATCAAGCATTTCAAAGCGGTAAGACGCCTCCAGCTTATTGAGTTCGCGCGGCAAGGAAATTGGCAGCGGCGAACGGCTCGGATCGGCGGTGCTGAATGCGACTTGTTGCTTCGGCAACCAGCACATCACGCGATTCCCGGTGACGACGACTTCCCGCATGGGGCCGTTCAGCGAATACATGCGCTGGCGGTCACCGCTTTGATCGCTGCTGTGGACGATGCGCATGACCTCGATGTCCTGGCCTTGGACATAGACGAATGTACCTTCGTAATTCAGCGTTTGCGCGGCATGGATCATGCGCTCTAACCACTCCTTGGCGGTGCCCGGCGATTCTAGCGCCACCTGCCCCGCCAACGCGCTTTGTCCCATGCCCACCGTCCATAGCACGGCGAGCGCGCGCACCGAGCGCATGAAAAAACGGCTATCGGCTGGCCTGGTAATTCGCCATGCTGACATAAGTCAATACCCCATGTACGCTGTTCACGGACGCATATTCATTATGATTGACCAGATAAGCCGCCAATCTAGGATTTGCCGGACCACCGCGCACGGTCTTATTGGTCGGCGCACCCTGCGCAGTTTGCGGGACATGGGATAAACCGGGGCCGATGGCATTGCCGCTATCCAGCTTGAGTCCAAACACCGCCAGCATGGCCAGCGAAGCGGCCAAAGCCAGCCCGACCAACGGCCGGTAAGGCGCGGCGTTTCTAGGTCGGGCCACGGGCGGCAATGACACTACGGTTTCGGCGTCGATCGCTTTGCGGATGGCATCGGCAAACTGCCTATCGACCGCCGTCGGCAAATTGTTTTTGAGAACATCGCTGATCAAGTGATAGCGTTGCCACTTTGCCCTTTTTTCCGGTTCCAGCGACAGGCTCGCCAGAACCGACCGCATTTCGGATTGACTGCATTCATCATCCACTAATGCAGACAATGGTTCATCAGTGTTATCCACCATCATGCTTCGTCATAACCCCTCAGTACAGCAGTGGACGCAATTTATTGTCGATCGCTTCGCGTGCGCGAAAAATACGCGAGCGTACAGTGCCGATGGGACAAGCCATGGCCTGTGCGATCTCTTCATAGCTCATACCTTCGAATTCACGCAAAGTAATCGCCATGCGCAAATCCTCGGGTAACTCCTCAATTGCTTGAAAAACCGTCGCCTCAATCTCATCTTTGAGAATCAAACGTTCGGGTGTTTCAAAATCTTTTAGTACAGACGGACCTTCATATTGTTCGGCGTCTTGAGCATCGATATCGGAACCAGGCGGACGTCGCCCCTGCGCCACCAGATAGTTTTTAGCGGTATTGATGGCGATCCGATACAGCCAAGTATAAAACGCGCTCTCTCCGCGAAATCCCGCCAATGCCCGATAAGCTTTAAGAAAAGCTTCCTGGGATACATCCAACGCCTCATTAGGATCATGGATATAACGGGATATCAGTTTAGTGATCTTGAACTGGTATTTGCGCACAAGGACATCGAAAGCATTCTTGTCACCCTCTTGTACCCTTTGCACCAGTTCATGATCGACGTTACGTTCGCCCATCAGGGCAATCCCCTTCACATGAATCGGCAGTGTCCCTACGGCCACAAGGGTAGACACGAGTCGGCCCGGTTAGTTCGCAAGCACACTGTCACTCTGATTGATCGACTATCTTCGCACCGCTCATACAGCGCCCGAAAAGCACCGAATACAGCAGTCGCGGCTAAAAGGCAACGATAACGTGTTCATAAAATCAGGCACAAGTTAAAAATCCTTAAACCCAGCGCGAACCATATCGACTTCAGGAGCGTTCTCGCTGTTGTAGCAGATGCACACGCAGACGCCTCAAGTCGGCGGGAGCGACGGCATCAGCGCTCAGCATCACTGCGCAACGCCGCTGCCAGCCTACCTCAAAGCGCAATATTACCAAGCTAGGATGCACATAATATCCAAGCAGGCGCGCTTCGCGCTCACGCCCATCGACGCCACGCAATACCCAGCGTTGATCACCCAGCCAGTCCACTCTTGCGATAAACCAACGATTATCCGACTTGCCATGGCAAAGATAATTCCACATTGCGGAAACCACGACCAGCCCGGCCAAGATCATGACGATCAACACCGGCAGTTCACTCAGCCAGAGCGCCGCCAATGCCAGTATATGAACGGCGGCCAAGCCCGCGAGTAAGCGCGGCGAGGGTTTACGGTCAAGGCTTAGGGGCGGCGATTTTGCGGATGACATTGCCGAGGATGGGATTGGCGACGCGTGCATCGCCTCTCAGCAAATAGGCGCACAGCAATGACTCGGGCAGGTCAAGCAAGACGCGGAATGCAGCCTGCTCCTCGGCGCCAGCGGTGGGATAGTCTTGCTCAAAGTAACCGAGCAGCAAATCATCCAGCTCTTTCAAGCCGCGCCGGCAGCGCCAGCGCAACCGGGCGTACTCGCGCTCACACCCGGGAGCCGTCACTGCCCGCGCTCGACCATCATTCTCTTGATGTCGCCGATCATGCGCGCCGGATTCAAACCCTTGGGACAGGTATTGGTGCAGTTCATGATGGTGTGGCAGCGATACAATCGGAACGGGTCTTCCAGATTATCCAGGCGTTCGCCGGTAAATTCGTCGCGGCTGTCGGCGATCCAGCGATAGGCTTGCAGCAATATCGCCGGCCCCAAGAAACGTTCGCTGTTCCACCAGTAGCTCGGGCAGGCGGTCGAGCAGCAAGCGCACAGAATACACCGTGTTGCTTCGTCGAACCGGGCAACGTCTTCCTTGCTCTGCAAGCGCTCGCGGTCGGGCGGTTGCGGTGTTTGCGTCTTCAACCAGGGCTCGATCGCGGCGTATTGAGCCCAAAAGCGGGTGAGATCGGGCACCAAATCCTTGATCACCGGCATGTGCGGCAGCGGATAAATCTTCACGTCGCCGCGGATGTCTGCGATCGACTTGGTGCAAGCCAAGGTGTTGCGGCCGTCGATGTTCATGGCACACGAGCCGCAGATGCCTTCGCGGCAGGAACGGCGGAAGGCGAGCGTGGCATCTTGCTCATTTTTGATCTTGAGCAATGCGTCCAGCACCATCGGCCCGCAGCGCTCCATGTCCACTTGATAAGTATCCACGCGTGGATTCTCGCTGCTATCCGGGTCCCATCGGTAAATTTGGAAGTCTCTCTTGATCTTGGCTTCGGCGGGCGCGGGATGGAATCTGCCGCGTTTTATCCTGGAATGGGCGGGCAAGCGGAATTCTGCCATCGTATGGTGCTCAATAGACGCGTTTTTTGGGTGGAAACGTCTGGACTTCGTCGCTCATGGTGTAAAGATGCACCGGGCGATAGTCGATCTTGACATCCCCTTGCTCGCCCAGCCAGATGAGCGTGTGCTTCAGCCACTGCTCGTCGTCGCGCTCGGGGTAGTCCTCGCGCGCGTGCGCGCCGCGGCTTTCCGCGCGATTATGTGCGGCTTTGATCGACACCATGGCGCAGCCGAGAAGATTATCGAGTTCCAGCGTCTCGGCGAGGTCGGAATTCCAGACCAAGCCATGGTCGCTGACCCGCACATCGGCGAATGAACGGTAAATCTTGTTGAGCGCATCGATGCCTTGCGCAAGCGACGCGCCGGTGCGAAACACCGCCGCATGATTCTGCATGGTGCGCTGCATGGCAAGCCGAATCTCGGCCGTGGGACGGCTGCCCTTGGCGTGGCGCAAGCGATCAAACCGTGACAACGCTTTGTCTATCGCTTGCGGCGGCGGTGGCCGGTGCGCCCGACCGGGCTCGATCAATTCCAGGCAACGATGGGTGGCGGCGCGCCCGAAGACGATGAGATCCAAGAGCGAATTCGAACCAAGCCGATTCGCTCCATGCACCGATACGCAGGCCGCCTCACCGATCGCCATCAGCCCCGCCACGACGCTCTCGGGATTGCCATCACGCAAGGTAACGACTTCACCGTGGTGGTTGGTCGGTATGCCGCCCATGTTGTAATGCACGGTCGGCAGCACCGGAATCGGCTCGCGGGTGACGTCGACGCCGGCGAAAATCTTGGCGGTTTCAGCGATCCCGGGCAAACGCTCGTGGATCACCTCCGGCCCCAGATGTTCGAGGTGTAGATGGATGTAGTCTTTATGCGCGCCAACGCCGCGGCCTTCGCGGATCTCGACGGTCATGGCGCGGCTCACCACGTCGCGCGAGGCGAGATCCTTGGCGTTCGGCGCGTAGCGCTCCATGAAGCGCTCGCCGGCGCTGTTGGTGAGGTAGCCACCCTCGCCGCGCACGCCTTCGGTGATGAGGCACCCAGAGCCGTAAATGCCGGTCGGGTGAAACTGGGTAAACTCCATGTCTTCCAACGGCAACCCCGCGCGCAGCGCCATGCCGTTGCCGTCGCCGGTGCAGGTATGGGCGCTGGTCGCTGAGAAATAAGCGCGGCCATAACCACCGGTGGCGAGCACCGTCATCTGTGCGCAGAAGCAATGCAGCGTACCGTCGGTAAGATTCCACGCCAGCACACCGCGACAAGCACCGTCGTCATCCATCAACAGGTCGATGGCGAAGTATTCGGAGTAAAACTCGGCTTTGTGCTTGAGGGCCTGCTGATACAGCGTATGCAAGATCGCGTGGCCGGTGCGGTCAGCGGCGGCGCAGGTGCGCTGCGCCGTACCCTCGCCATAGTTGGTGGTCATGCCGCCGAACGGACGCTGATAGATACGCCCGTCCTCGGTACGCGAGAACGGCACGCCGTAATGCTCGAGTTCGATCACCGCCGGGATCGCCTCGCGGCACATGTATTCGATGGCGTCTTGATCGCCGAGCCAGTCGGAACCTTTGATCGTGTCGTACATGTGCCAGCGCCAGTCGTCCGGGCCCATGTTGCCGAGCGCGGCGGATATCCCGCCTTGGGCGGCGATGGTATGGCTGCGGGTCGGGAATACCTTGCTGACGCAGGCGGTGGCGAGGCCCTTGGCGGCCATGCCGAAGGTCGCACGCAGGCCGGCGCCACCGGCGCCGACCACGACCACGTCGTAACTGTGCTGAACCAAGGGATAAGCAGCCATAGCGCTTCAGTTTCCCAGCGCGACGCGCAACACCGCGAACACCGCGATGGCGGCGAGCAATACCAAAAGGGCTTTCAGCGCCAGCAACACGACCAGTCTCAAACCTTCGCGGCGCACGTAATCCTCGAGGATGACTTGCACGCCCAGCATGGCGTGGTAGAACGCGATCACCAGCATGAGCACAAGCAGCACGGCGTTGATGGGCCCCCGCAGCCAATGGCTCGCCGTGGGGTAATCGGCGCGCGCCAGCATCGCCAAAGACCCCGCGAACCAGAGAGTCAAGGGCACCAGGGCGAGCGAAGTCAAACGCTCTAGCCACCAGGTTCCGGTGCCGCTCTTGGCGGAGCCCAAGCCGCGCACGCGGCCCAGGGGGGTACGAAAACTCATGCGCGCCTCCCTTTCATGCGGCGATCAGCCATGTCGCCAGCGTGAGCACCACCGAAGCGACCACCACGGCAACGCCGGATTGGTTGGCCTTAGCCAGCGCGAAACCGTAGCCGGCGTCCCAGAACAGATGGCGGATGCCGTTGCAGAGATGGTAGAACAAAGCCCACGTCCAGCCAAACAGGAGCAACAAGCCGAGCTTGGAACCCAACATGGCTTGGGCGCGGGCATAGGCTTCGGGACCGGCGGCGAGCGCTACCAACCAGTACGCCAAAAGCGGCGTGCCGGCCACCAGCGCGAGGCCGGTGATACGATGCACGATGGACAGCACCGCCACCAGCGGCAGTCGGTACACTTGCAAATGCGGCGACAACGGCCGCCGGTCGGTGGTGATCACGACAAAACCCCGTATTCGGACCGATGGATGACGTTCAAAAATCGATGCAGCGCCCGGCTCTTTCCCAATCGCCGTAGCGCGTCGGCTCGGGTCCGCGCGGACCATTGATCTCCTTCGGTGGGCGGCACGGGCCGACCATTGTCCGTGCCACCGGCCTATCGGCAGATGGGGGTTTTTCGGTTTGTAATCGTGGATTCATCGGCATGCTCGCTGTCAGTGCGTTTGTCCAAGCCGTATCATTATCGATATCTTATGTGATCGGGCGCAATCCATTGTACCCGTCAGCCGCGCGATTGACAGCCGAGAGATGGCAGAAGATGACCGACCACTGGAAGTTTTTCCTCGAACGTTCGGGCGCTGTTTTCGCTGGTGCTCGGCTCTTGGGATTCGGCGCGCCAGAGCGCGAAAACCAGGCGCTGGCGGAGTGTGAGGTGATTTGCGATCTGTCAGGGCTTGGCGTGATCGCCGCCAGCGGCCCGAACGCGGCCACATTCCTGCAAGGCCAACTCAGCAATGATATTCGTGAGGTGACGCCGCAGCGCAGCCACTTGAGCGCTTATTGCAATCCCCAGGGACGGATGCTTGCCATCCTACGGCTCTTCCAGCGCGATGATGTTTATTACCTGCGCCTGCCAAGCGAACTCGTCGAGGCCATGCTGAAACGCCTGCGCCTGTTCGTACTACGCGCCAAAGCCGAGCTACACGACGCGAGCAACGGGCTAGTGCGAGTCGGCGCCAGCGGTTCACACGCCGCCGCTCTGCTGCAAGCTTATCTGGGGGAACTGCCGCACACGACTGACGATGTCGTGCAGGCCCGCGGCATCAGCGCGATTCGTCTGCCCGATCCGCGGCCGCGCTTCGAGATGCACGGCGCGGCGGCAGCCTTGGAACCGCTGTGGACGGCGCTGGCGGGCGAACTCCAGCCGGTCGGCGCCGACGCCTGGCGCTGGCTGGACATCCAGGCCGGCATTCCGACGATTTACCCGGCAACCAGCGGCGTTTTCATCCCGCAGATGGCGAATCTCCACCTGCTCAATGGTGTGAGCTTCAAGAAAGGCTGCTACACCGGCCAGGAAATCGTGGCGCGCAGCCAATACCTGGGGAAACTAAAGCGCCATTTGCTGGGCGCGCGCACCGAGGGTCGCACCCAACCCAACGTCGGCGACGAGGTTTTTTTGAGCACCGCGCCGTCCAGCGACGCCATCGGCACGATTCTTGACGCTAGCCGCGATCCGCGCGGCGGTTACGCCCTGCTCGCGATCGTGCAAGACGAGGTCGCTGAACAAGAGCTCGTGTTGAAAACCGGCGAGCCGCTGCAACGGTTGCCGCTGCCCGCTCGCTGAGCCTCAGTCCCCGACGGTGACATCCAGCTTCATCCTAGGATGGATGCCACAGAATACGTGGTATGTCCCCGGCGCTGGAAACGCGATGGTCACCGTCATGCCCGGTTTCTGCGCCCCACTGTTGTAATCCAGTTGCGGATGGTGGATGCGCACGTTGTGGGTGCGGATGTCATCGTTTTGTACGATTAAAAGTGCGCCCGCCTTGAGCACGATCGTTCCGGGGGTGAAAGCTTTATCGCGCTGGCTCACCCGCTGCGTCGCCACGGCTTCGGTGATAGCCGGTGTGTCGTTCCGCCGCTCCAGCTTGACCAAGGGCGGCGCACTCGGCGGGGCGCTGAGCGCTTCCAGAAACGCCAGCAAATCCGTTTGTTCCCCAGCATCCAGGTGAATTTCCTGCAGATCGGCGGAAAGGCTCGGACGACGTTCAAATTGACCGTTGTAATGGCGGATGACCGCCGTGAGGGTCGGCAGCGAACCGTCGTGCATGTACGGAGGATGGCGCGCCACTTCCCGCAGCGTCGGCGTCTTGAAGGCGTAATCGGCTTCGCTCAAGGCCAGTGTCGCACCGCGCCCGCGGTCTGCGGTCGCCGGTAGGCCGATGTCATGAAACGCCTGATCGGTGAAGTTCCAACCGGCGTGGCAGACCGCGCAATGGGCTTTGCCGTTGAATAAATCGAATCCGTGCCGCGCGGATGGGCCGAGGGCGCCATCTTCACCTCCTAACCAGCGGTCGAACGGCGTTCGATTCGACACCAGCGTGCGCTCATAGGTGGCGAGCGCCGCCGCCAGATGATCGGCATTGGGCGTGGGCGATTCAGGAAAGGCGCGGGCGAACGCCTGGCGGTAGGCGGGAATGGCGGCCAAGCGCATGATGAGATCGGCCAGGCGATGATCCATCTCGGTGGCGGACTGGATCGGCTGCAAAGCCTGGGACTCGAGGCTATCGGCGCGGCCGTCCCAAAACAGCGTTTCCGCCCAGGCGAGGTTCCACAACGTCGGCGTACGGCGGCGATTGCGTTGCCCGGCTGCACCGACCGCCGTCGCAAGATCATCGCTCCAAGCGCGTCGCGGATCGTGGCAACTCGCGCACGCCTGCCTGCCGTTGCCGGACAAGCGCGGGTCGAAGAACAGTTCGCGCCCCAACGCGGCCTTGGCGGCGCTGTACCGATTAGCGGCGGGGAAAGGAATGGCGACGGGGGGCGCATAAAGAGCACGCCAGTCCTGGGCTTGTCCCTCCGCGCTGGCTGTGCCGAGCACGGCGCTCATGGCGCCGAGCCACGCCGCCGCCCAGCGCCGCCACGGTTTCATTGCAGCGGGCTGAGCGCGAACTCTATGCTGGAAATCGCGCTCGAGACCTCGCCCAAGGTCTTCACCGGCGCTTGCGGCGCGCTTGCGGTCGGCCAAGTTTGCTTGAGACCGGTCAGCAATTCACTGACCTTGGCGTAAGCCTCGGCATTGCGCGCTTGAAGGGCGGGCTTGGCTTCTTGCCACAAGCCCTCGGCCGCCCACACAAAGCCGCGCCCATCCTGATATTCGACCACGTTGGCAAGTTGACCATCGACCACCGCTTCCTGGTATTCCTCACCGGCCTGTTTCAGGATTGCCAAGAACACCGGCACCACGTCACCGGGATTCTGGCGTATGCCTTTTTCGATGCCATCGATGGCTTTGTTCAGCTTTCCCCTCATCCGGTCGTAGTCTTTGTTAAACGCGGGGCCGTCTTGCTTTGCTTCGACCCGTTTGGCGAGCCGGTCGAGGTCTTTCTTGAATGGCTTGACGCCATGCGTTTTCAACCCACTTCTCACGGAATCGTAAAGCTCCTCGACCGGGTGCATGAAATGCGGCAGCGCATCATCCCAAGCGTTCTGGTCGATCAGTTCCTTGCCGACCCGCAAATGTCCTTCCATGAGTAACAGATTGGCCATCAGCGCGGCGTCTTCATCCAAACCCGCCAGCGCCGCGCTTTCGCCTTGTTGTCCGCTGGTTTCGCCTTTTTCACCGGCTTCACCAGCCGCGCCCTGGCTGGACTGGCGCGCCTTGTGATGCGCCTCGCCTTTCTCGCCGGCTTCACCTTTCTCACCCGCGGCTGCGATTTGCAAGATGGGTTGCGCCGCGTCCCGGGCGTTGGACTGCTCGACGGCCAGCGCCGTCGGGCTGATACTGGTGGCGATGTAGGCGCCTACGCCTAGCCAGAGGGTGCGTTTGATCATATTAGAGAGACTCCTTATCGCAAAAGATCAATCTAAAAAGGCCAATCTTAAATACAATTGAGAATTAATATCATTATTAAAACCGATTCAACCCGCCAATGCAAATAGATTTTCATGCCCCTGCAACCGCGCCATCCGCCAAACTTCTTTACCAGCGGCGGCCAGGCATTTTTCAGCCGGTGTTGTCTCCGGCCTCGGGGCGCATGTGCGGGAACAGCAAAACGTCGCGGATCGAAGGAGAATCGGTGAACAGCATCACCAAACGGTCAATGCCGATGCCCTCGCCCGCTGTGGGCGGTAAGCCATACTCCAGGGCGCGGATGTAATCGGCGTCGTAGTGCATGGCTTCGAGGTCGCCCGCCTCTTTGTCGGCCAACTGGCGGCGAAAGCGTTCGGCTTGATCTTCGGGGTCGTTCAACTCGGAGAAACCGTTGGCGATCTCGCGCCCGCCGATGAATAGTTCAAAACGATCGGTCACCTCGGGGTCTTGGTCGTTGCGCCGCGACAACGGCGATACCTCGGTGGGATATGCGGTGATGAAGGTGGGATTGCGCAGCTGATGCTCGACCGTGGCCTCGAAGATTTCAATGAGCACGCGGCCCAGGCCGAAATCGTCTTTCACCGCCACGCCCAGCGTGGCGGCGGCGGCGCGCGCGCCATCGAGGCTTTGCAATTGCTCAGCGCGGATGCCGGGATTGAACCGCAGGACGGCTTCGCGCACCGTCATCCGCGCGAACGGCGCGCCGCAGTCATAGGACTCTCCCTGATAGGCCAGCGTCGTCGTACCGAGCAACGTCCGCGCCGCGCCGCGCAACAGCGTTTCGGTGAGATCCATCAAGTCGTGATAATCGGCATACGCCTGATAAAACTCCAGCATGGTGAATTCCGGGTTGTGCTGGGTCGATAGCCCCTCGTTGCGGAAATTGCGGTTGATCTCGAACACCCGTTCGAACCCGCCTACCACCAAGCGTTTCAGGTAAAGCTCCGGGGCGATGCGCAGGTACAGATTCATGTCGAGCGCGTTGTGGTGGGTCACGAACGGCCGCGCCCTGGCGCCGCCGGGGATCGGCTGCATCATCGGCGTTTCGACTTCGAGAAACCCGCGTTCGCTGAAAAACGCGCGCATGTATTGGACCAAGGCACTGCGCACCCGAAAAGTATTACGCGCCGCCTCGTTCACGATCAGATCGACATAGCGCTGGCGATAGCGCATTTCCTGATCGGCAAGGCCGTGGAACTTCTCCGGTAACGGCCTGAGCGCTTTGGCGAGTAGCCGGAGTTGATCGGCTTTCACCGTCAGCTCATTAGTGCGGGTCCGGAACAGCGTGCCCTCGGCGCTGATGATGTCGCCTACATCCCAGGTTTTGAAATCATCATAAACCGTTTCTCCCAACCGGTCGCGCTGGAGGAAAAGCTGAATCGCGCCCGATACATCCTGTAGATTGACGAAGCTGATCTTGCCCTGGATGCGCTTGGCTATCATTCGCCCGGCAACCGCCACCCGTACCGGTTCGGTTTCGAACGCGGCGGCATCGACGCCGGCATAGCGCGCTTGCAGATCGCCGGCCAAACCATCGCGGCGAAAGTCGTTGGGAAAAGCTTGGCCGCGCGCGCGCAACGCCTGGAGCTTGGCGCGGCGCAGGGCGATGAGTTGGTTTTCGTCGTGCTCGTGGTGGTCGGTCATGAATCGTGATTGTCCTGGAATCCCTTTATAAGCCGGCCTTGAGGCTGGCTTCGATGAAACGGTCGAGATCGCCGTCCAGCACCGCCTGGGTATTGGTGTTCTCGACGTTGGTGCGCAAGTCCTTGATCCGCGACTGATCGAGCACATAAGAGCGGATCTGGCTACCCCAGCCGATGTCGGCCTTGCTGTCTTCCAGCGCCTGGCTTGCGGCGCGGCGCTTCTGGGCTTCCATCTCGTACAACTTGGCTTTGAGCTGCTTCATCGCGGTGGCGCGGTTCTTGTGCTGGGAGCGTTCATTCTGGCATTGCACCACGATACCGCTCGGCAGATGGGTGATGCGAATCGCGGACTCGGTCTTGTTGACGTGCTGGCCGCCGGCGCCGGACGCACGGTAGACGTCGATTCTGAGGTCGGCAGGATTGATTTCGACTTCGATCTCGTCGTCGATCTCGGGCGCTACGAACACGGCTGCGAACGACGTGTGGCGGCGGTTGCCGGAATCGAAAGGCGATTTGCGCACCAATCGATGCACACCGGTCTCGGTGCGCAGCCAGCCGTAAGCATACGATCCCTCGAAGCGCACCGTGGCGCTCTTGATGCCCGCCACTTCGCCCGGCGAGAACTCGATCATCTCGGTCTTGAAGCCGCGCCGCTCACCCCAACGCAGGTACATGCGCAGCAACATTTGCGCCCAATCCTGCGCCTCGGTGCCGCCGGAGCCTGCCTGGACGTCGAGAAACGCATTGCAGGCGTCGGTCTCGCCCGAGAACATACGCGCGAATTCGAGGTCCGCAACCTGGCGTTCATAGGTTTCGAGGTCGCGCGCGACTTCCATGGCGCCGGCTTCGTCGCCCTCGGCCTCGGCGAGTTCCAGCAGTTCCTCGGTGTCGCTCAAACCCTGGCCCAGTTTATCCAGGGTGTTGACGATCTTTTCCAGTTGTGCGCGCTCCTTGCCGAGCGCCTGGGCACGCTCGGGATCATCCCAAATCTTCGGTTGCTCTAACTCGCGCTGGACTTCCTGCAAACGCTCGCGCTTGACATCGAAGTCAAAGATACCTCCGCAATTCAGCGGAACGGTCACGCAGGTCGTGAATTTGATTGAAATACGGATTGAGTTCTTGCATGGTCAGCCAGATCGCCGGTGAATCGTTAAAGGGCGTGTATTCTAGTATAGCCCGACACGGCGGCCAATCCGTCAGCCGTCGAAGCGGCAAATCGGCTTTGGGCAGGAGGATTGATCGCGACCCTATCGAAAGCCCAAATCGAATGACGGCGATTCAGGCTGGCAATCATTAATCAACGGGCCAATGGGTCGATTTTCCGTCCGCTCAGCCACGCCGCCTGCTCGCTTGGCGGTTGGCGGTTGGCGGCATGGAACGACCCACGCCGCCGGTGATTTCGGCCAATAGGGCCGCGCCATCAAGGCGTCATGATTTCACACTCATAGTCCCAGTTCGAGCTATCGCCTTGCGGCGCGCCCCAGGTGTAGGTGTGGTGACATTTTCCGGTGGCGTTGGTGAGAGCGCCGCTGCCACCGATGATTTCCGAGCGGCCGCCCTTCGCGTCATCTTCAAAAACTCTGATGGTGTAGCCGTCCTTTTCATTGATCTGGTAGGTGCAGTAATAAACATCACCCTTATAAGTACCGCTGGCATCGACGGTGCCTATACCCCGACAGAAACCCGATACATGGCCGGGGGCAAAAGCGCCTTCATTGATCCAACCCATACTCCGTTGCTCCACGAGCAGCGCCGTCGAACCATTCGACAGCTTGGTCTCCATGACTTTCGTGAAATCATTGCCATGGCCTTTGAATTTTTTGGCTTCGCCGGCCTCGGCAACCATCGTCATCACGGTAAGCAGCATCGAAAACGCAATCGTCATCTGGATATTCATGATCATTTTCTCCTTCAATAGTGGCTATACAGGGGCATCGCGCATGAACTCTGCCACGCGCCCATCAACCCTAATCGACGATCAGTTTTCATGAGTAAAATTGGGGTGGATTTTTTGTAGAATCTTTGTACCGACGCCCATCGGTTTATTCATTTTCTGTAGAGCCATCAGAAAATTTCGAGTATTTACGGTAGATTATTCGCTCACCCAACAAGAACATTGACGCGGCTGAGGACGGCGTCGCGATGCACTCCACCACCGATACCCGTGCTTTTGTCCTGGATGTTGCTGACGAGCGGCTGTGGCGTGGCGATCAGCGGGTTGCCCTCACGCCCAAAGCCTTCGCGCTGCTGCGCTATCTCGTTGAGCACCCCAATGTCCTGCTCACCAAGGAGGTCTTGCTGGAGAACGTCTGGCCTGATGTCTATGTGGTGGAGCAAGTGCTGCGCCATAACATTCAGGAACTCAGGCAGGCGCTGGGCGATAACTCCGATGTGCCACGCTACATCGAAACGGTGCGTGGGCGGGGCTATCGGTTCATCGGGGTGATCGCGATCAGGAATGGCGCGCCCGCGCCAGTTGCCCCGCCAGTAATCCCTGATCCACCCGCTGTACCGACGCACGACGCCGGTGCTATCGTCGCGCCCGATCCACCCGCCGTGCCTACCAGCGCAGAATCTGCGCCTTCCCCCACCACAGCCGCCTGGAGCATCAGGCGTTGGTCGATCACGACGGTGCTCAGCGTGGCGTTGTTGGCGGGAGTCGTATGGTATTTCTACCCACGCCCACCTGCGCCCGCACTATTGGTTACTCAGACGATCCCCATCAAACACCGCATCGCCGTGCTGCCGTTCATCAATATCAGCCAGAACGCCGATAACGAATACTTCGCCGACGGCATGACCGAAGAGATGATCTCTAAGCTGTCGCGGATCGGCCAACTGCAAGTCATCGCCCGCACCTCGGCGATGGCCTACAAGGGCACAGCCAAGAAGATCGACGAGATCGGCCGAGAGTTGAACATCGGCACCGTGCTGGAAGGCAGCGTGCGCAAAGCGGGCGATAAAGTGCGCATCACCGCCCAGTTGATCGATGTGCAAAGCCAAGCGCATCTCTGGTCGCAAGACTATGACCGCGACCTCAAGGATATCTTCACGATTCAGACCGATGTGACCCAGCAGGTCGTCGATGCACTGCGCATTTCGCTACTCAGCAACGAACAACGCCAGGTTGAAAAACGTGGCACAGACGACCTGGAGGCCTACAACCTATATCTACTGGGTCTTTATGAACTCAATAAGCACTCCAAAGAGACTCTTAACAAGAGTATCGACTACTTTGAGCAAGCGATTGCAAAACATCCTCGCTATGCGCAAGCTTATGCTTGGATGGCTACCGCTTACGATAATTTGGGTTGGTTTGGTTTGCTTCCCCAAGAGGAATCGTTTCCAATAGCAAAAGCCAAGGCACTCAAGGCGCTAGAGATAGACGATACGAATGCCGAAGCCTACGGTGTAATGGGCGATATGTATGCACTCGAATGGAATTGGCCCGCTGTGGAGCATGTACTGCGACGCGCGCTCGAATTCAATCCCAATTCCGCGTGGGCACACGATATTTATGGCATCAGCTACTTTGGCGCAATGGGGCGCTACGAAGAAGGCATCGCCCATCTCAGGCAAGCGGTGGCGCTAGACCCGGTAGCGCCTATTTATCGTCATGATCTAGCGTGGGTGATTTCCTTCACCCGTCGTTACGACGAGGCCATAGCGGAATTTCAGAAGGCAGCCGCTATCGAACCGGATTTCGCCAATCTTCATCGCGGCCTCGGAGAACTCTATGCCTACCAGGGAAAGTACGATCAGTCCATCGCCGCCATGCAAAAGCTGGTCGAACTCTCCAAGGATACGCCCTATTCCCTGGCCTCGCTCGGCTGGGCTTACGGCGTGGCCGGGCGTCGCGAAGAAGCGCTGACGATATTGAAAACCTTACAAGAAAAAGCACGGCATGAGGCGGTCGATGCGTCTGATTTCGCGCGTATTTATCTCGGCTTGGGCGACAAAGAGCAAGCGTTGACGTGGCTGGAGAAAACCTATCGCGAACGCTCCGGCGGCTGGGTGCTGGTATGGGCCAAGGGTTTCCCGTTCTTCGACCCACTGCGTTCCGAGCCGCGCTTCATCGAGCTACTGAAAAAGCTGGGGTTGGAAAAATAGCGGCGTCAGACGAAATCTTACAGCGGGCTCCGCCAAGCCATTCCCAAGAAATCGTCAGTGTCCCTCGAACTCGACCAGGTTGTTCACGGCCTTGCCGAGTGCCCGCAAACGCTCCGCGCCCCCCAGTTCCGGCAGGTCGATGATGAAGCTACACCCCATGATTCGCCCACCCGCCCGCTCGATCAACTGGATGGCGGCGAGCGCGGTGCCGCCGGTGGCGATGAGGTCGTCGATCAGCAGCACCTGCTCGCCGGGCGCGACCATGTCGGTGTGGATTTCGACGCGGTCGGTGCCGTATTCCAGCGCATAGTCCTGGCCGATGGTCTCCCAGGGCAGTTTGCCTTTCTTGCGGATCGGAATGAAACCGACCGCTAGCTGATGCGCCACCGCGCCACCGAGGATGAAACCGCGTGCCTCGATGCCGGCAACCTTGTCGACGCGCCGTCCGGCGTAGGGCTGGACCAGTTCATCCACCGCTTGGCGGAAACCGCGCGCGTGCTGGAGCAGCGTGGTGATGTCGCGAAACTGTATCCCCGGCTTGGGATAATCGGGAATAGTGCGGATCAGGTCTTTCAGGTTCATGGCAGCCGTTCCTCGCACCGATTCAATCGGTTATCTGATATTCAGGACATCCTGGATTGCCGTCTCTTTGCCCATCCCTGGGCAGAAATCGCCGTTGAAAAGCTTATCGTAATGCGGCGCGGGCGCAGCCGTTAATTCAAGAACATCCCGCGCCAAATGCAACCGGGGCCGTGGCAAAATCTTGCGCTCCTTGATGTATGCTTATTCACGCGAGCGGCCGCTCCCACAACATCAGCCACATAGGTCGTTTCGCCATCTTTTCGCAAAATCCAACGCTAATGAGGAAACACCGTGAACATTCGACATTCCGTGCTCTGCCTATTGCTGCTGACGCCAGCGCTGGCCGCGCAGGCCGACGACAAAGCCCAGAAACAAACGCAAGGCCCCGATGCCATCGAAGTGACGCTCGACGCCGGTACGGCGGACAACCAAAACAAGTTCGTACCCGACAAACTGCAGTTCGAGCGCGGCAAGCTCTACAAACTCATCATTCACAATCCCAGCAATACGGATCACTATTTCAGCGCCGATGGCCTCGGCACCCATGTATTCAGCCGCAAAGTCGAGGCATATGACCGCGATGGCAAGACGCTCGCCGAAATCCACGGTCAGATGTACGATTTCGAGATCAAAGCCGGCTCGACCATCGCCTGGTATTTTTATCCGATGACCAAGGGCAAACACCTCAAATTCCTCTGCCACAAGGAAGGCCACGAGGAAGGCGGTATGGTCGGGGAAGTCGAGATTTCCGGGCCGCCGCCGTTTTCCAAATAATCTTTTCCCACACGCCGAGGAACCGCCATGTCCGCGCTAACCGCCGCCCATGCCTTCACCCCCATCCACCAACTCGCGGCCGCCATCCGCAGCGGCAAGATCGTGCCGGCGGATCTGGTCGAACTCTACCTCGACCGCATCCAGCGCCTCGATCCCCAACTCCATGCTTTCGTCAGCGTGTACGCCGATGACGCGCGGCGGGCGGCGCGGGCGGCGGGCGAAGCGCTGGCGGCAGGGCACGACCTCGGACCCCTGCACGGCATCCCGATCGGGATCAAGGATCTGGTGGACATCCACGGCCAGATCACCACCGGCGGCAGCGCGGCCTGGAACAACCGCGTATCGCCGCTCACCGCGACGATTGTCCACAAACTCCGAGCAGCCGGCATGATCGTCATCGGCAAGACCCATACCGTCGAGTTCGCGTTCGGCGGCTGGGGCACCAATCAGCGCATGGGCACGCCTTGGAACCCATGGGATCTCGCGGTGCAACGCACACCAGGCGGTTCCAGCAGCGGTTCCGGGGTGGCGGTCGCGGCGGGCCTCGCCCCCGCCGCCATCGGCAGCGACACCGGCGGTTCAGTGCGCTTGCCGGCGGCGTTTTGCGGCGTGGTCGGCTTGAAGACCACCGTAGGCCGTATCAGCGTACACGGCGTGCTGCCGCTCTGCCCCACCCTCGACACCATCGGTCCGCTCACGCGCTCGGTCGAAGACGCGGCGCTTCTTTCAACGCCCTGCAAGGCCCCGACCCGCACGATCCGACTACGTTTCGCCAACCCATCGCCGATCCCTTGCCCAGCCTGCGCAAAGGCGTGGCCGGCCTGCGCCTGGCGGCAATGCCGGTCGAGGCGCGCGCCGATGTCGAGCCGGAAATGCTGGCCGCCTACGATGCCGCGCTCGCCACCCTCGCGGCGCTGGGGGCGGAGATCGTGAACTTCCGGCTGCCGCGCAGCTTCCAAGCGTATCGCGACCTGGTGAACGCCATCATTAGCGCCGAGGGCTGGTCGCGGTCGGCCACCTCATCGAACGCCCCGAATTGCCGCTCGATGAAGATGTCGAAAGCGCTTTCCAGGCCGCGAAGTCAGCGCCAAGGATTACATTCTGGCCCTGCGTGAACGCGAGCGCGCCAAGCAGGAATTCAGCGAGGCCTTGGACGGCGTCGCCGCGCTGCTCACGCCGACCACCGCGCACGCGGCCATTCCGCTGGCTGAGGTCAGCCAGGCGGTGTCGCCGGCGGTGTTCACACGCATGGGTAATCTTCTGGAATTGTGCGGGCTTGCCGTGCCGAATGGCTATACCCGCGCCGGCCTGCCGACCTCGCTCTTGATCAACGCGCGCGGCTATGACGAGGCCATGGCGTTGCGCATCGGCTGGGCTTACGAACAAGCGACCAGCGGCGAACGACGGCTGCCCGCGGGGCTTGCCGGTTGACGACGGGCGCCGCCCATTCTGCCGCCCCACCACGCCCGCTCGCGCTGTTCGCCAATCCGGCGTACCGCGCGCTGTGGATCGCCGGCGCCGTCATCGGCACGGTGCGCTGGCTGGAGATGCTGGCCGCCGGCGTGTATGCCTATGATCGCACCGGCTCGCCGCTCACCGTCGCGTTTCTGACCATTCTGCGCTTTCTGCCGCTCGCGCTGTTCGGTGCGCTGTTCGGCGCGCTGGCCGACCGCGTCAACCGCCAGGCCTTCTTGCTGTTCGGCCTGTTGGCGATGGCGGGGCAGTCTTGGCTGCTCGGCCTGCTCGCGACCAGCGGCCGCATCGAACTCTGGCACATCGGCTGTGGCGCGTTTTTGAATGGCTTGTTCTGGACCACCGATTTACCGGTGCGGCGCACGTTGATCGGTGAAACCGTGGACGCCCATGGGGTGGGCACGGCCTTAAGCCTCGACGCCGTGACCAACAACGGCACCCGCATGTTGGGTCCGTTGCTGGGCGGGCTGATCCTCGAAATCCTCGGGCTGGACGGTGCTTATTTCCTGAGCCTCACGCTCTATGCGCTCGGCTTCCTCGCCATCGCCAAGCTCAGCCTGCGCGAACGGCGAATGCACGACGGCGGCGCGGGCGTGTGGGCGAGCATCGTCGCCGGCTTACGCCACGTGCGCGATAACCGCGCGCTGGCCGGCACCCTGATGGTGACCATCATCTACAACTTGTGGGGATTTCCGTTCACCGCAATGATCCCGGTCATCGGCCGCGAAACATTACACCTCAGCCCGTTCCCGGTCGGCCTGCTGGCGGGCGCGGAAGGCGCCGGCGCTTTTCTCGGCGCGCTCGCCATCGCCTTCTTCGGCCAGCCACGCCATTACCGCAAGCTGTACTTCCATGGCGCGGCAATCTATCAAGTGACCGTCACTGTGTTCGCCTTTTCGCCTTGGGCGCCGCTGTCGGGTGCGGTGCTGCTCGTCACCGGGCTGGGCGCCGCCGCGGTCAACACCATGCAAGCGACCCTGGTGTTTTTCGCCGCGCCGGCGGAAATCCGCAGCCGTATGATGGGCGTGCTGTCGATGTGCATCGGCGCGGCGCCGCTCGGCTACCTGCACCTGGGGCTGCTGGCCGATGCGCTCGGCGCGCCACCGGCAGTCGCGTTGATGGCGGTCGAGGGACTGGTGGCGCTGCTGCTGGCGTATTGGTACTGGCCGGAAATCCGCTGAATAGGGCGCGCTTCCGATCGAGCTCGCGTGCGATTTGAACGCAGGCGCAGAGTTCCGCGCATAACCTGATCGTGATGAACACCGGTGCAGAGCTGAGACAACAGCCCAAAAACGCCCGTGCCGCGTCTACGCTAACGACTCGCGGGTGAAGATCAGCCCAGCCGGGCTCTACACCTATCCCGACCTCGTCGTCACCTGCGGTCAGGAACGCTACGACGACGCCCAAAAAGACACTTTGCTCAAGGTTGGATGCCCGCCTCCGGCTCGACGCCATCGACTGCGAACTGACCTTGGCGGATGTTTACGACAACGTCGAGAGGTGATCGATCCGCCTCGCCGCCAGCAAGCTTAACCGAACCGCACCAACCACCGATTCGCCACCCAGGCCCCCAATCCGGCGCCCGCCATTACCAGCGCCATCGGCAGCGCGCTGCCATCGTGCAACAACCCTACCAGCGCGCCGCACAACGCGCCCAGCCCGAACGCCGCCAGCCCCAGCAGCGCCGAGGCGGTGCCCGCCATCTGCGGGTACAAGGCGAGCGCGCCGGCGGTGGCGTTCGCGCCGCTGAAGCCGACACAGGAGATGAACAAAAACAGCGGCGGCAGCAGTGGTGGCAGTCCGCCCGCACCGAGCGTAGCGACCAGCAGCAGCGCGGCTCCGGCGAGCGCCGCGACCATCACCGCTACGCTCAGCATCCGATCCGCGCCGAAGCGCATGACCAGGCGGCTGTTGATGAACGACGCGCTGGTGACGCCCAGCACATTGATCCCGAACAGCCAGCCGTAGTGCTGCGGCGGTAGGTGATGGAGTTCGATGAACACGAAGGGCGAACCGGCGATATACGCGAACATCCCCGCCGACACCAAGCCGCCGCTCAGCGCGTAGCCGAGGAACCGCCGTGCGCGCAGCAACTGGGCGTAATCCCGCAGAATCCGCGCCGCGCCGCCGTGCAAGCGCTTTTCCGCCGGCAGGCTTTCGTCCAAACCGAAAGCGCCGGCGAGCCAGCACAGCGCGCCGAACCCGGCCAGAAACCAAAAGATCGCGCGCCACCCCAGCCACACCATCAGCCAGCCGCCGAGCAAGGGTGCGATCATGGGCGCAACCGTCATCACCATGAAGATCAACGACATCGTGCGCGCCACCGCGTCACTCTCGTAGCGGTCGCGGACGATCGCGCGCCCCACCACGATGCCCGCGCAGGCGCCCAAACCCTGCGCAAACCGCAGCACGATCATCGCGGTGACGCTGCTGGCGAGCGCGCACGACACGCTGGTCAGCACATAGAGCGCAACCCCGAACAGCAGCGGGCGCCTCCGCCCGGTGCGATCGGAAAGCGGCCCGTAGATGAGCTGGCCTAGCGCGAACCCGACCAGAAACGCGCTCAGCGTATATTGCACATGGCTGGCGTCGGTGGCGAAACTGCGCGCCAGCGCCGGCAGGCTGGGTAGGTACATGTCAATGGAAAACGGCCCGAACGCGGACAGCGTGGCGAGGATGAGGATGATGCGCGCCGAACTCACGCGATCCACTCGCTCACCGGCGCATTGGCTTCCTGCAGGGGCTGGGCGATGACATCGACCAGCGTCGGCCCCGCCGCTTCCAGCGCCTTGCCCAGGGTAGCGCGCAAATCATGCGGATCCTCGACGCGCCAAGCCTTGACGCCATAAGCTTCCGCTACACGCGCGTGGTCGGTGCGGCTGAAATCGACGGAAAAATAGCGCTGGCCGAAGCCCGCTTTCTGGCCGGCCTTGATCCAACCAAAGCTGGCGTTGGAAATCACCACCAGGGTGATCGGCAGGTTGAGGCGCGCGATGGTCTCCAATTCACCGACCGCGAAACCGAAGCTGCCATCGCCCATCACGCTCACGCATTTGGCGGCGGGCCGCGCCAGCGCCGCGCCGGCAGCGGCGGCCAGCGAATAGCCGAGCGCGCCGTGGGCACGGTTGCTGAAATAATGCCGTCCCGGCTCCAGCACTTGGTAATACGCCGAGAAATACGGGCAGGGCGTGCCGGGGTCGGCGACCACGACGGCGTCGCGCGGCAACAGCATCTGCAACTCATGGACGATCCGCTCGGGGCGAATCGGCCTTTCCGAAGATTCCGCCAGTGCGCGGAATACCGCGAACTTGTCGGCCTTGGCGCGCGCCACCGCAGCCCGGCCCTGGACGCGCGGCGGCGGCTCGGCCAGGGTTTTGGCGATTTCGCGGCGCAGCGCGGCGAGGCTCAAGGCGGCATCACCAACCAGCCCGACTTCGGTCGGGTAATTCGCGCCGATCACATGAGGATCGACATCGATGTGGACGATGCGCGTCTTGCCGCGCGCCGGAAACCGCCAGCGCTCGGTGGTCACCGACCCGGCGCGACAGCCCACGAACAGAATCAGATCGGCCTGCTCGACCAGCACGCGGGTCGCCGGCACGCCGCCGTTACTGCCCACCACGCCGACCGCCAGCGGATGATCCTCGGCGAGGCTGCCCTTGCCGCTCACGGTGGTCGCCACCGGCATCTCTAACACCTCGGCGAGGGCGCGCACTTCATACCAGGCGCGCGCCAGCACCGGCCCACCGCCGCAAATCATCAGCGGCGCGCGTGCGCCGAGCAGCGCGTGGGCGGCGGCAACCACGGCCTCGGGGTCGGGTGCGCTGCGCCGCGCCGGGTAACGGCCTACCTCGGCATCGGCCCACAGATCGGTTTCATCGACCGGCTCGCGCTGCACATCGAGCGGTAAGCCGATATGCGCCGCGCCGGGACGCCCTCCAGTCATGCGCCGGAACGCGGTCCGGAATGCCTCCGGAATCTGGCTGGCGCGAGTGATCACCCGGTTCCATTGGGTCAAGGGCCGAAACAGCGCTTCCTGATCGAGTTCAGTGAGCGTGTAGCGCCCGCGCGCGCTGGTGGCAATATCGGTGGTGATGGCGAGCAACGGGATCGACGATTCATTCGCTTCCACCACGCCCGGCAGGATATACGTCGCGCCGCCGCCGCTCGGCCCTTCACACACGCCTACCTTGCCGCTCACCCGCGCGTAGCCGTCGGCCATGTAAGCGGCGGAGCGCTCATCGCGGGTGAGAATATGGGTCATGCCGTGATCGAGCCGGTAAAGTGCATCGTAAAACGGCAGGCTGGTGTCGCCACAAAGCCCGAAGATGTGGCTGACGCCATGGTGCTGCAACATCCGCACCACGGCTTCGGCCCCGGCAATTTGATTTATTAAATAATTATTATTTTTCATACTATTACATCAATTCTCCAGAAACCTTATTATGCGCGATTAGGGTGGCCGGGGCCAGCCGTGAACGGCGATTGCCGGCATGGCTGCCCCGAGCACTTCTTGCGCGCATTGTCAAGTCAATATTCCCTGCATCCAAACCGCCGCCTCGGGCGCATAGTCGACATGGAAGGTGGTATGACGGGAAATTCCGCCTCCCGCTGACTAACGACTCAATCCTGATATGGGGACATTGTTATGGCGATGAACACCTTTGTCGAGTTCGCTCATAGAAGCGATAGCAAAGGGCTGATGGAGGGCAATGACAAAACGACGGCGGCGCGGCTGGCGAACCGCCCGGGCAATCCGGACGCAGCCGCCAAATACACGGAGCTCGTGGACTTGATCGGCGCGATGGCGGCGGGCGAACAGCAGGCGTTGGCGAGGTTTTATGATCTCACCAGCCGCCAGGTGTACGGACTGACGTTCCATATCGTGAAAGATGCCGGCATGGCCGAGGAAGTCACGCTGAATGTTTATCTCCAGGTATGGCGGGAATCATCGCGCTACCGCCTGGAGCGCGGCAATCCCCTGGCCTGGCTGATGGTGCTGGCGCGCAGCCGGGCACTGGACGAACTGCGCAAAAACAAGGGCGATCGCCAGTACCTCAGCGATGCACTCCCGGACGCCGACAGCGCGGCGGCACTCGACAAGCTGCCCGAAGACGAAGCCAGCGCCGCCGAGTGCGCCGCTTATGTGCAAGCGGCGCTGGCACAGATCAATCCGGATCAACGCCAGGTGTTACTGCTGTCCTTTTACGAAGGCTTGAGCCATGCGGAAATCGCCGAGCACCTCAAGTTGCCACTCGGCACGGTGAAGACCCGCATCCGCACCGGGATACTGCGCCTGCATGAATTGCTCATGCCCCGCTTCGGCGACATGCGTCCCAATCCCGCCGGCGCGCATCGCACGAGTTCGGCGACCGCGGTTACGCACGATGCGGATTCTCGCTCAAGCAACCGAACCGCTCCCTCTTGCCGCGGCAGCGCCGCGCGACCGATCACCACGAATGGCCTGCTACCCATCCACGGTTCCGTGCAAAGCTGGTGAGCGGGCCACGCCGCTAAGAACGGGCGCCGACTCATTGCGCGCCGGAATGGCGCGCAAACGCACCGCCAAATCGATGAATAAAGCTTTGCGGATTCACCATGATCCCACCTCATTCATACGCTCGTAGATAACGGATAAGAAAGCCAGAAGGCTTCCCTCCGGCGCTCCGTAGCCATAAGGCGATTCGGATGCGCCGCGGCGCGCTTTTTCCAGTGCGCCGGCGTTGTGCTATCTTGGCTATTCTAAATAATAAGCCCCAGCCTACGGCGGCATCGCTTTCCATGGGGCAACGCAAGAGCCACAGAGCAAGCGAGGCATAGCATGGACGAGAGCGATGAAACCAAAGCCGTCGAACTGGCGGCGGCCCTGTATGCGCTTGGCCAGCTAGCGGATGCCGAGCGCGCGGCGTTCGAGGCGCTATTGCGCGATCCAAAGGGCGTGGCCGCCACGCGCTTGCGCGAATTTAGCGAGGTCATCCTGGCTCTGGCCGCGCGCGTGCCGAATCGGGAACCGCCCGCCGGGCTGCGCGCACGGTTATTGGAGCAAGCCGGCCAGGCGCCGCGACAACCATCCGAGGCAGCCCAGATAGAGCTGGCGCCCGGGGTGCGGCTGGTGCTGGTCGAGCGGCTCGCTTGGCAGGACACGCCAGTGCCGGGTGTGAGCTTCAAGCGTTTGTTCATCGATCACGCCCGGCGCTACGCCCATTCCCTGGTGACGATGGCGGCGGGCGCGACTTATCCGCGCCATCGCCATGCCGACGTGGAGGAAATCATCCTGCTCGCGGGTGATGCGCAAATCGCGCGCTACACGCTTCGCAGCGGCGATTATTGCCGCGCCGAGGCGGGCACCGTGCACGAGGCGATCCACAGCGAGAACGGCTGTACGTTCATCGCCCTGGCCTCCCTGGACGACGAGATCGTCGAGCGCTGATTGCCGTGTGGCGCAGGCTAGGCTTGCCTCCATGGGCCGAGCCATGCAGCGTCCGGTTCCTTTAGAACGGCTCCAGGGGCTGCTCGATACCGACCGCGGCCTCTACGCCGCGGAGGTTGCCGAACGTAGCGCCCGCTATGGCGCCAACGATATCCTGGTGACTCCGCCTGGCGGTTGGCGCGAACTCCTGCTCGCCACCGCCAAAGACCCGATGATCGCGTTTTTGCTCGCCACCAGCGCGCTCTATGCCGGGCTCGGCGAATACGACGAGGCGGTCATTCTGCTGCTCGCCATTGCGCCGTTGATCGGGATGGATTTCTATCTCCATCGCCGCACCCAGCTCTCCACGCAAGGCTTGACTAAGCCGCCTCGCGACTCAAGCCGTGGCCATTCGCGACGGCGTCACGCGCAAAATCGCCGCGCTCGAGCTAGTCCCCGGCGACGCAGTCATCGTCAAGACCGGTGAGCTTTTTCCCGCCGATGGCTTGGTTCTCAAAGGAGAGGGGTTGCAGGCGGAGGAATCCGCGCTCACCGGCGAATCGTTTCCGGTGCGCAAAACTCCCCTCGCCACCGCGCTGGCGGCGGATAGCGAGGCCGGCGTCGATGTCGCGCACTGGGGTTTCGCCGGCACCCGCCTGCTGACCGGCAGCGCGCTGCTGCGCATCGTCAACACCGGTGGCACTACTTGGTATGGCGACATCGTCCGCTCGGCGCTCCACGGCGCGCACGCGCGCACCCCCATGCAACAGGCCATCGCCAACCTGGTCGCGGTATTGTTGGTGGCGACCGTCGTGCTTTGCGCCATTCTCGCCTGGGTGCGCCTACGCCAAGGATACGGCGTCATCGATGCGCTGGTGAGCGCCGCCACCCTCGCGGTCGCTGCGATACCCGAGGAATTTCCCGTGGTATTCACCTTTTTCCTCGGCGTTGGCATCTTTCGGCTTGCCAAACGCCAAGCGCTGGTGCGGCGCGCGGTGGTGGTCGAGAACATCGGTCGCGTCACCGCCATCTGCTGCGACAAAACCGGCACCATGACCGAAGGCCGGCTGCGCTTGACTCACGAACTGGCGGCGGCGGGCGTCAGTGACGCCCACTTGCTCACTGTCGCCGCGCTGGCATCGCGCCTGCAGAGCGGCGATCCGCTGGATCTCGCCATCCTCGCCAAAACGCCGGAGGCTACGCGCACGGAAGAGCGCCTCGCCACTTATCCATTTACCGAAGATCGCCGCCGTGAAAGCGCGGTGTTCCGCGTCCATCCCGGCGGGCTATGGGCCGTGGTCAAAGGCGCGCCGGAAACCGTGTTCGCCCTTTGCTCGCTCACCGCCGCCGAGCGCACCCATTGGGAGCAGAAAATCCGCGCATTGGCGACCAGCGGGCACAAAGTCATCGCCTGCGCCTGGCGTGAGCTTGATGAGGCGGGCTGGCCGGGCGGCGAGCCCGATCGCGATTACCGCTGCGCCGGCTTGCTGGCCTGCGAGGATCCGGTGCGCGAGGGCGCGGCCGTCGCGGTACGCGCCGCCCTGGGGGCTGGAATTCGGGTAATCATGGTGACCGGCGACCATGCCGACACCGCCAGCGCGGTGGCGCGCACGCTCGGCATCGGCGGTGGATCGCCCAAACTGATCGAAGGCTCGGAAATCGATGTTTTACTGGATCACAGCGACAATACCGCGCTGGGCGCCGTGGACGTGGTCGCCCGCGCCACCCCAGCGCATAAGCTCCGATTGGTGAGGGCCTTACAGGGTAGGGGAGAAATCGTCGCGGTGACCGGTGACGGCGTCAATGACGTGCCGGCGCTACAAGCGGCCGACATCGGCATCGCAATGGGCGAGCGCGGTACCCGCAGCGCGCGGGAGGCCGGCGCCATCGTGCTGCTGGACGACAACTTCCGCACCCTCATGAACGCCATTGCCGAAGGCCGGCAACTATTTCATAACCTGCGGCTGAGCTTCACTTATCTGCTCATGATCCATATTCCGCTGGTGGTGACCGCCGCACTGATCCCGCTCGCCGGTTTTCCGCTGCTCTATCTGCCGGTGCATATCGTCTGGCTGGAGCTCATCATTCATCCCACGGCGTTGTTCGTGTTCCAGGACCTGCCGCCGGCCGGGCCTTTGCGGCCACGCAAACACCGCGACCGCGTCCGGTTTTTTAGCGGCAGGGAGTGGTGGCTCATCGGGCTGGTGGGGGCGTTCATCACCCTGGCGATCACCTTCGGCTATCAGCGCAGCCTTGGCGTAGGCCATGACATCGACCACGCCCGCAGCATCGCCCTAGCCGCGCTGATCGTCGCCAGCGCCGCTACCAGCGCGGGCTTGAGCGGTCTGCGCAGCTGGCCCGCCTGGCTGACAGTGCTCGCCTCTCTCGCTTCGCTGGCGCTCCTCATCCAATTGCCGCCGTTGGCAGCGGCCCTGCATCTCACGCCCTTGCACGGTGACGATGGCCTGCTGGCGCTCGCCACAGGCGCGCTCACTCTGCTGCTAGCACGCGCCGCGCGGCCCGCCACAGAACGCTGAAGGGCTGAATCAGGACGCCGCCGAGCCCGCGCTCCACCACAATACCGCTGCGCCCGCGGCCCGCGCGGGAGCCTTTCTTACCTAAAACGTGGGTGGTTTGGGTTGGGCGGGATAGGGTGGGCGCAATCCAATCATCGAACTTCTTCCGTAGCCGTTATGCGAGCCAGTCCATCCCGAGCATCCCGATGGGATCGGTGGCATGGAACAGTCGGCGTTTTGTCGCCCAACCAATAAGCTGTGAGGAACTTGACTCATGCGCCCGCTACCTTTTCCACGCATCCTTCACCCTTTACGCGCCGCGCTGCACCGGGCGCTGACGCCACCCCGACTGGCCAGCGGCGTGTTGCTGCTTGGCTTGGCGGGTGCAGCGAATCCCGCTCTTGCTCAGGTTTTGGAACTATCCAGCCTCAA
Organism: Gammaproteobacteria bacterium; assembly: GCA_046347515.1. Lineage (GTDB taxonomy): Bacteria > Pseudomonadota > Gammaproteobacteria > Competibacterales > Competibacteraceae > JAXMFZ01. The sequence goes on from JAXMFZ010000039.1 coordinate 36,675, forward strand.
TGGCGTGAATGGCTTCAAAATCAACGGTGTGGCTACTGGAGACGATACAGCGATTGCGGTGAGCAATCTGGGCGATGTCAATGGCGACGGCTTGGCCGACCTGCTGATTGGCGCGCCTGGGGTTGACTCCAACGGCACTGACTCGGGGGCGAGTGATGTCGTGTTCGGGCGCACCAATCTGGGCGCTGGGGGAACCCTGGAACTCTCGGCGCTCAATGGTCTGAATGGCTTCAAAATCAACGGTGTGGCGGCGAGCGACAATGTAGGATTTGCGGTGAGCAATCTGGGCGATGTCAATGGCGACGGCGTCGCTGACCTCCTGATTGGCGCACCCGGGGCCGACCCCAACAGCAGCTACTCGGGGGCAAGCTATGTGGTGTTCGGCAAACCCAATTTGGGTGCCGGTGGAACCCTGGAACTCTCCGCCCTCAACGGCGCTAACGGCTTCCGCATCAATGGCGCGGCGAGCGACAATGTAGGATTTGCGGTGAGCAATCTGGGCGATGTCAATGGCGACGGCGTCGCTGACCTCCTGATTGGCGCACCCGGGGCCGACCCCAACAGCAGCTACTCGGGGGCAAGCTATGTGGTGTTCGGCAAACCCAATTTGGGTGCCGGTGGAACCCTGGAACTCTCCGCCCTCAACGGCGCTAACGGCTTCAAGCTCAACGGCGTGGCGAGCAATGACTCCACTGCCCGCGCGGTGAGCGGGCTTGGAGATGTCAATGGCGACGGACGCGCCGACCTCTTGATCGGCGCGCTTTTCGCTTCGCCCAACGGCGGCGGTTCGGGCGCCAGCTACGTGGTGTTCGGCAAACCCAGCCTCGGCGCCGGCGGAACCCTGGAACTCTCCACCCTCAACGGTGCGAATGGCTTCAAACTCAATGGTGTAGCGATCAGTGACTACTCTGGCTTCGCGGTGAGCGGGCTTGGCGATGTCAACGGCGATGGCGTGGCCGACCTCATCATCGGCGCGCCCGGCGCATCGCCTCATGGCGGCGCCGATGGCGTGAGCTACGTCGTGTTTGGGCGCAGCAATCTGGGCGCCGGGGGCAAGCTGGAACTCTCTGCCCTCAACGGCGCCAACGGTTTCAAGCTCAACGGCGTGGCGGCCGACAATCAATCAGGATCAGCGGTCGGCGATTTGGGAGATACGAATGGCGATGGCACAGCCGACTTGGTCATCGGCGCGTTCGGCGTAGATGCCCACGGCGCCGATTCGGGCGCGGCTTATGTCGTGTATGGCAAAACCAATCTCGGCGCGGGCGGAACCCTGGAACTCTCGGCCCTCAACGGCGCCAATGGCTTCAGACTCAATGGCGCGGCCGCCGACGATATGGCGGGCAACGCCGTGAGCGGCTTAGGCGACGTCAATGGCGATGGCCTGGCTGATCTACTCGTCGGGGCGCACCATGCCGATCCTCGTGGGGTCGACTCGGGCGCGGCCTATGTGGTATTCGGGCGTAAAGCGCCTCTCGGCAATCTGATCTTTCAGGATGGCTTCGAATAGCAGCGCCGAAGCGGACGGATCAGGGCACGGTCAGGCCCGCACCCCACCACAACACCGCTCCGCCGGCAGCCAGCGCGCTGAATAAACCGAGCAGCACCGGCAAAGCCAAGCGCCAGCCACCCAGCCAGGCGGCGATGCTGATCTTGACCACGGTATTGGCGACGACCGCGAGGATGATCGCGGTCGCGGTGATGGTCGCGGCTCCGCCATTCAGATGGAAACGCAGTAGCGACAGGCTGATGGCGTCCACGTCGGTGGTACCCCCCAACAAACTGGAGAGATAAATGCCCGATTGGCCGCCGAACAGTTCGGCGGCTTTCACCAGGTATTGGATGGCGACGAAAATCAGCCCGAATTGCAGCGCGGACTGGAGCTCAAATGGATTGCGATAGGCCACTGCTTGAGGTCTGGCCACGCGCCGCCGAATGTACAGATACCATACCAATACGATCCAATAGCCAACGCCGGTCATGCTGGCCAGTGGCGCCAGCACCGTAGGCAATAAAGCCGGATCGACGATCAGCACGATCACCAGGATGCGGGCGAACATCGTCGTCGAGGCGGTGAGGATGGCGAGGGCGGCGAGCGGCAGAGTCTCCGGCGATTGGCGCACGCGGCTGGCGAGGCTTACGGTGACGGCGGTCGATGATACCAGCCCTCCAAGCAAGCCGGTTACCGCCAACCCCTTGTCCTCGCCGAGAATGCGCGCCGCGGCATAGCCAAGAAAGCTGAGTCCGGCGACCAGTACAATCATCAAGCCGCTATGGAACGGGTTGAACACCTGCCACGGCCCCAGCGCCCGATCGGGCAAGAGAGGCAACACCACCAGTGCCAGGATGACGAACTTGGCGGTCGCGTACAGATCGTCCGCCGAGACGCGGCGCACCGCTTGGTGTAGAGGGGCTTTGAACGACAGTAGCGCCATCACCACCGCGGCGCTGGCGACAATGAGCAAATAGCGCTGTCCGATAGCCAACGGCAAACCCGGCGCCAACGCTAGCACGCCCAGCAAGAAAGTGATGACCGCGGCGATTTCGGTGGTGACGCTCGGGTTGTTCTGGTACGCCCAGCCTTGAAAATACGACACCGCCAGAAACACGCCGATCACCACCAGCGCGCCGATCACGATGCCCACGGTCAGCACATGGCTGAGCAGCGCCGCCAGCGCCCCAGCCAGGGCCAGTAACGGAAACGTGCGCACCCCGCCCAGCCGGAGCTTTTTGTCGAGCGCGCCGGATTGCTCGCGCTCGATGCCGATCAATGCGCCGGCGGCGAGCGCGACCAAGAATCCAAGAAAAATATCTTCGAAGACCATGCCGTGGCTCCAGCGTTGGCGTCAATCCGCCCCATTGCGTTACATTTCCGCAAATTCTTGCGGCAGGTCTTCGGCCTTGCCCAGCGCATAGCCGCTGTTGGCCGCCGCGGCTTGACGGGCGAAGGTAAAATCCGCCGCGAACTCGGCATGGATGCGGTACAAGGACTCGCCCGGCTCTACCTGATCGCCCAAACGTTTGAGGACATCGACGCCGGCGCCTTTGTCCAGCGGCGCGCCGGCGAGGCGGGCGATCTTGGCGATCTGGAGATTGTCGATAGCGATCACCGCGCCGGCGCATTCCGCCGTGATCTCGACCGCCAACTTGCCGGGTACGAAGCGCTGCGTTTGTCGCCCTTGCGCATCGATGATGCGATTCATCTTGGCGAGCGCACGGCCCGACTCGAGAATTTCGCGGGCGATGCGGTAACCCTGGCCGCCGCGCACGTCGAGGTCGAACTCGATCAGACGCCCGGCCAGGCGCAGTGCTTTCTCGCGCAAGTCGAGCGGTGCTTGCGGATCGTTTTGCAGCACCTGCATCACATCGCGCGCCTCCAGCACCGGCCCGACGCCGCGTCCGATCGGCTGGCGGCCATCGGTGATGACCACCTCCAGATGCAGATTGAGCCGGTCGGCGACGTATTCGAAGAGTTTCCGCAATAGCATGGCGTCGCGCATGTGGCGCACCTTGGCGCTGGGCCCGACCGGAATATCGATCAGCAAATGGGTCGAGCCGGCCGCCAGTTTCTTGGCCAGGATGGAGGCCACCATCTGGCCTTGCGAGTCGATGCCGAGGGGCCTTTCCACCGCGATCAGCATATCGTCCATCGGCGCCAGCCGCGCGGTGCCGCCCCAGGCCAGACAGCCGTGCTCGGCGCGCACGATGGTGTGCAAAGCCTCGGGCGCCAGGTTCACCTGCGCCAGCACTTCCATGGTATCCGCCGTACCCGCGGGCGAGGTGATGGCGCGGCTGGAAGTCTTGGGAATCGGCAGGCCGTGCGCGGCGACGATCGGCACCACCAGCATCGACGTACGGTTACCGGGAATGCCGCCGATGGAGTGTTTGTCGGCCAGCACCGGCTCGTTCCAGGCGAGGCGCTCACCGCTCTCCAGCATGGCGCGGGTGAGGGCCAGCACTTCGTCGCGATCCAGACCGCTCTGGCTGCTGGCGACCAGGAAGGCCGCCATCTCC
>JAXMFZ010000004.1:0-180546 GCA_046347515.1 Gammaproteobacteria bacterium
TCGTGGCACTCGATTACGCCGAGGGCGATAAGCTCTACGTGCCAGTTGCCTCTTTACATTTTCTGAGCCGCTACATCGGCGGCGCGGCGGACACCGCGCCGCTCCACAAGCTCGGCAATGAGCAATGGGCGCGCGCCAGGCGCAAAGCCGCCGAGCAAGTACGCGACGCCGCCGCTGAACTCCTCGACATCTACGCTCGCCGCGCCGCCCAGTTGGGTCACGCGCTCGCTCTCGGCGAAGCCGATTATGCCGCGTTCGCCGCCGCCTTTCCGTTCGAGGAAACCCCGGATCAGCTAGCCGCCATCGACGCCGTACTCGCCGACCTCGGCAAGAATAAACCGATGGATCGTGTGGTGTGCGGCGATGTTGGATTCGGCAAAACCGAAGTCGCGATGCGCGCCGCTTTCGTAGCGGTCCAAGATGGCGCGCAGGTTGCGGTGCTGGTGCCCACGACCCTGCTCGCGCAGCAGCATTACCAAAATTTTCAGGATCGCTTTGCCGATTGGCCCGTGCGGATCGAGATGTTGTCGCGGTTTCGCACTAAAAAAGAACAGGATCATACTATCGCCGACCTCGCCGCTGGCAAGGTGGATATCCTGATCGGCACCCACAAGCTTTTGCAAGATGATGTCAAATTCAAACATTTGGGGCTCGCGATCATCGACGAAGAACATCGCTTCGGCGTGCGCCACAAGGAACGCCTCAAGGCCTTACGCGCCGAGGTTCACGTCCTCACCCTCACTGCTACGCCGATCCCACGCACTCTCAATCTGGCGCTGGCGGGTCTGCGCGATCTCTCCGTCATCGCTACCCCACCGGCTGGCCGGCTGGCGGTGAAAACCTTCGTCAGCCAATGGAACCGCGCCCTCGTTCTGGAAGCCTGCCAGCGCGAGCTCAAACGCGGAGGCCAGGTGTATTTTCTGCACAACGAGGTTGAGTCCATCGAACGCCAGGCGCGTGAGATCAACGAGATCATTCCCGAAGCCACGGTGATGATCGCCCACGGCCAGATGCGCGAACGTGACCTCGAGCGGGTGATGCTGGATTTTTATCATCGCCGTTGCCACATCCTGGTATGCTCGACCATCATCGAATCCGGCCTGGATGTGCCGAACGCCAATACCATCATCATCAACAGTGCCGACAAGCTCGGCCTCGCCCAACTCCATCAGTTGCGCGGTCGGGTCGGGCGCTCCCACCATCGCGCTTACGCCTACCTGATCGTGCCGCCCAAGAGCGCGATGACGGCGGACGCGGTGAAACGCCTCGAAGCCATCGAAGCGCTGGAGGAACTCGGCTCCGGTTTTCTGCTCGCCAATCACGATTTGGAAATCCGTGGCGCCGGTGAATTGCTGGGCGAGGCGCAGAGCGGCGAAATCCACGAAGTCGGGTTTACCCTGTACATGGAATTGCTGGAACAAGCGGTGCGGGATTTACGCGCCGGACGCAGCCCAAGCCTGGATCGACCGCTCGATCACGGCCCGGAAATCGAACTGCAAATCCCGGCGCTGATTCCGGAGGATTATTTGCCCGATGTGGCGAGCCGGTTGCTGCTCTATAAGCGCATCGCCAACGCCCAGAGCACCGAAGCCTTGCAAGCGTTGCAAGTGGAGATGATCGACCGTTTCGGCCTGCTGCCGGCGCCGGTCAAGAACCTGTTTCGCATTACCGAGCTCAAGCTGCAAGCGGCCCGGCTGGGGGTGCGCAAGGTTGAAGCCAGCGCCAAAGGTGGGCGGATGATATTCAACCCGGAACCCAGAATCGACGTCGCCAAGCTCATCCAATTGATTCAAAAACAGCCCAAGTCCTATAGGCTCGACGGCCAAGACAAGCTACGCATCACCAAGGAATTGGGCGAGGCCGAACAGCGTATCGCCGAGATGGAAAAGTTGATGGTAGCGCTATCACCATGAATGATTGGAGGTGTTATTGCGCTGTGGCTTGGCCTTTAAGTTTCCAAGGCCGCCCCACGCCATCGTTAGTTACGATGTTATCGGCCTTATCTTTGTAAGCAGGGAGTTTAATTATTTCCGTGCTCAGCTCATTCAATAGTTTTCTAGGAACTACCTTTTCTTTCGCGTTCTCAAGATACAGAGCGATTTTATGAGCGGGCCCGTATTGTTTCTTGAATTCCAGTTTTTCTGGATTTCCGTTTAAGTCTCTAACGCTTGCCACGATAAACAGGGCACCGGCTACATAAGCAGCAGCCTCGTTGCTCTTATGCGTTATCTTTTTGACTTTTCTGAGGTCCATGGCCGCATGCGTACACTCATGAACAATCATCATGGTTCGCGTCATATAGGTCTTGATTCTTTCCTTTTCATCTTTGGTGGATTCCCCCAAATCCAAAAATCTCAAAACCAACAGATCGTATAAGATCGTATCGTTCTCCAAACGAAGATCATTAATGTAAGCGGCATCTATTCCCTCAGCACCTGCTGGTGGAGATTTCGTATCCACTAGCACTGCGATTTTATCGTTCTCTATGGCTTTTCTCACCTCTTCATACATTGCCGGTGCAATGCTGAAACTCCCTATCGTGAATTTTATCTTGTCGATTAGCGGGCTTTTCAGTACCTCAATTACCATTTTCTTTGCTTTAGCATCATCTTCAGCAGCCATAGTGAGTTCCCTATCGGTTCCATTAACCAGTGATTCAGATTCCTCTATATAACCAATGGTGCTAGTTGAATAGCGGTTGACAAAGCCATGCGTGCCAGCCACCGTGGTAGGCAGAGCTACCTGCCGTCGATGGAGGCACGCATGACCACCGAAGACTTTATCACCGAGTTGTTCTGCCGCGTAGATGATCGATTTCAAGCACTGGGATTGGGGCGGCATCGGCAGGCCCGGTTGTGGCCAGCGGCGAGGTGGCTGGCTTTGGCCTTGCTGTTCGCACTCAAGGGGGTGGGCGGTCGTGCCTTCTATCGCTGGATCAGCCGCGACGGGCGATGTTCCCAAGGTTGCCCAGTCGCACGCGGCTGTTTCGGCGTATCGCTACCCTGGCGCTGGAGCGATGCGTTCATGGCGGAGATGAGTCTGTTGGGAGTGGCCGATACCTACGGCATCGAACTGCTGCATCCCAAGCGCGAGGGACGCAGCCGCGCGCAGATCGGCCGCAAGGCTTATCAATCATCGCTGGATCGTGAATTGTCAAACTCGGCGTATTGCTCAACCGGCTGGGGTTGGTGGTGGGCTGGGTGTGGGCGACGGACAATACGATAAGCATTTTGCGGTGTTGATGATCGAGCGGCGCGGGGCAGATGGTCGTCTTGGCCGATCACGGCTTTCACGCCACAGTGGGTGATCCATACAACCTCAAACTCTGCCAGCGCGGGCAGTGGAACGAACGGATGCTGGTGGAGACGGTGTTGGGAATGCTGACCACCGTTGCCCATCTGAAAAAACTCAGCCACCGGGTGGCTGCCTACCTTCAGGCGCGCTTGGCTTTCAGCATGGCGTTGTTCAATCTCTTGGCTCAATGGCATGGGTTGACAGCCGATGAAGACGGATTCGTGCGGCTTTCCATCGCCGAGTTCAGCCTATGAACTAGCACCATTGGTTATATAACGGATAGAAAGGCGACTATATAAGTAAAAATTACCCATCAGCTACGCTCAGCAGGATGAGCCTTCCTCCAGCCGCCTCGGCGTCGGCGGCGTCATGCGTCACCATCAGAACCGGTAAGCCTTTGCCCAGCGTGTGGTCGAACACGAAACGACGGAAATCGGCGCGCAGCGCGGCGTCGAGCTTGTTGAACGGCTCATCGAGCAGCAGCGCCTTCGGCTCCGCGATCAAACTGCGCAGCAATGCGATCCGGGCGCGCTGGCCGCCGGACAGGGTTGCCGGGTCGCGCGCCGCGAAGCCGGCCAGGCCAGCTTCGGCCAGGAACGCATCGATCCGCGCGCGCCGTGCTGGCGCACCCCGCACCGCGGGCGACAAACCAAACGCGAGGTTGCCGCCTACCGACAGATGCGGAAACAGCAGATCGTCTTGAAACAAAATGCCGATGCGCCGCTGCTCGGGACGCAAGCCAGTGACTTCTTCAGCGCCCAGAAAGACCCGGCCCCGGGCGCTGAACACCCGATCCAGCGTGCCCGAGAGATAAGCGAGCAGTGTGGACTTGCCGGCACCGCTCGGCCCCATCACGGTCACGATCTCACCCGGGGCAATCAGCAAATCCAGGGTCGGAATCAATACCCTCTCGGCCAGCGCGATACTCACTTTTTCCAGGCGCAACGCCGCCGTCACCGCGCGCCCCGCATGTCCTGGCGCTGGCGATAAACCAGCGCCGGCAATACCAGCGCGAACGTGTACAGTGCGAACGGCAGCAACGCTTGCAGGAACACATATACACCCAGGACCCGGCGATCATTGCCGCCGGCCAGCGTTACGGCTTCGGTGGTGAGGGTGGTGATGCGGCCATTACCCGCGAACAGGGTAGGCAGATACTGACCGACACTCACCGCAAACCCGACCGCGCAGGCAATCAGAATGGGCTGCAACAACATCGGCAGCTTGACTCGCCAGAACACCGCGTTCGCCGACGCGCCCAGACTCGCCGCGGTGCGCGCATAACGCGGATCGAACACGCGCCAGGGATCGGCGAGGGAGAGAAACAGATACGGCAACACGAACAACAGATGGGCCCAGACCACGGCGGCGAACGTACCATCCAGCCCGAGCCGGATCAGTAACACCTGCGCGCCGAACAGAAACGCGATCTGCGGCACCAACAGCGGCGCATAAAGCAGCCACAGCGCACCGGAGCCGCCACGCACACCATGCCGTTGCTCGTGTTCGAGACAGCCCAGAGTGAGCAGCAGGGCAAACGCCGTTGCGGTGAGCCCAACCGCCAGCGTCATTTGGCCGGGCCAGGCGAGTACCCCCGCATGGCGCGCCCAGGTCGTCAGAGTCCACTCCGTCGGCAGCGCATCGGGAAACCGCCAGCGGGCGGCGAACGACCACAACGCCATGCCGAGGAGGCTGAGCAAGCTGCCGGCGAGCAAACCCAGCGCGATCAGCGCCTGCGCTTTCATCATTTTATCGCCGCACCCGCGCTTGCCGCGCGCGATCCAGCACTGACCCAAGGCGACAACGGCAAGCTCGCCCACGCGCCAACATCCTATCGTCGTCACGATGAGCAGTAATTGCAGCATGGCCGCCGCCGCCGCTGGAAAATACAGGCGCACGTCCGCATCGAAAAACCAGCGCGTCGCCAGCACCGCCAGCGTGGGTGGATTGCCGGGCCCGAGGATCAGCGCGACATCGACCACCGACAGCGAAAACGCCAGCACCGCATAAAGCGGCAAGCGAAGCTGCGGATAGATCTGTGGCAATATCACTTTGATCCACGCCGTTGCCTGCGTATATCCCAGCGAGCGCGTGATGGCGAGGTGCCTGGCCGCCGGCACCTGGTTCAATGCCGCCACCATCATCAACAGGAGATAAGGGGTTTCTTTCAGCACCAGGCCGAGGGTCAGCGCCACGCCCCCGGCATCGTTCACGGTCGCGATGTCCGGCGGTTGCGCCCAACCGGTGATCTCCGGCGACAGCCAGCGGCTCAACCAGCCACTCGGCGCGATCAGAAACGCCCAACCCAGCGCCAGCGCCGAGTGCGGCGTGGCCAATACCGGCGCTAGCAACGATTGCAAGCGGGCGAACAGCGGGCTGCCGTACAGGCAGGCACACAGCGCGACAGCCAGCACAAACGACAGTGTGGTGGCGGCGAATCCGGCCGTGAGCGTCAAGCGCAAAGCGCTCGCAAATCCGGGATAGGCGATGAGATCACGCCAGGGCGCAAGATTGAAGGCGGTTCCGCCGATAGCGGGCAAATAGCCGAACGCGGGTAGAAGAGTACCGATCAAACCGGCGGCGATCGGCAGCAGGAATACCGCCAAGGTCAGCGTTGGCGCAAACCGCAACATTCCCGTAGGCGCGGACCGCGCGGTGTTTACCGCGTGTAACGCCGTTCCCATTCCGCGGTGATGCGCGTCATCCAACTCGGATGGGGTTCGAGCAGCACCGATCCAAGCTCGGCGTTGCTCGGCAACGCGGGATGCCTGGGCAAATCCGCGAAGCGCTGGCGCTGTTCGGGAGAAAGTTTGGCCAAATCCAGCACGGTGAAATTGCCGAGTTGATTGATATCCTGGGCGCTGGCCTGGGTGGCCGGATCGAGCAGGAAGTTGGCCACTACCATCGCGCCTTCTTTGTGCGCGGCGTTGTAAGGAATGGCGACGAAGCTGGTATTGCCGATGGTGCCTTTGGCCAGGGTGAAGGTGCGCGCCGAGTCAGGCAGCAAACCGGCGAGGATAGACACCGCCGCTTCGGCGGGGTTGAACGAGAGCAACACGTCGATCTCACCGTCGTTCAGCAATTGGCGCTGCGCCGGGCCATTGTCGGGAAATTGCTCGCCATGCCGCCATAACCGCGGGCGCAGTTCGTCATACCACACCCACAGCGGCGCGGTTTGCGCGGCGAATTGGGCATCGGTCACTGGGCGTTGCAGCGCGCTCGGGTCGGGCGCCAGTTCGTAAAGCGCCTGCTTGAAAAACGTCGCGCCCAGGAAATTACGCACGTTCGGATGGGTGAATCGTCCTGGATTCCGCTTTGCCCACGCCAGCAACTCTGGAATCGAGCGCGGCGGATCCTGGATCCGCGCGCTGTCGTAGACGAACACGAACTGCGCCATGCGCCATGGCGATTCCAGGCCATCCACCGGCACCGTGAAGTCGATCCGATTGGAGGGCTTGTTGACGGTATCCACGTAAGCGTAATTCGGCATGGCCTCGGTGAACGGGCCGAACAGCAGCTTTTGCGCTTTCAGCGCCAGGAAATTGGGGCCATTGATCCAGATCAGATCCACCGAGCCGTTGCGGTCGCGCCCGGCGGTTTTTTCGGCGACGACGCGCTGTACGGCTTCGGCGGTATCCTTGAGGGGTACATGGAGCACGGTCACCCCGTAGCGTTTTTGCACTTCCTCGCCGACCCAGGCGATGAAGGCATTGGTTTTCTCGTCGCCGGCCCAGGCGTTCCAATACACGGTTTGATCGCGCGCCTTGGCCTCGACTTCGGTCCACACCAAAGGCTGGGCCGGCGCGGCACCCGCCAGAGCTAGCCAAACAAAAAACAACGATAACAATTTCATTCTCTTACTTGCCATCCGCCAAAGCCAACTTGGCCGCTTGCCGGCGTGCGCGTGCCGCGGCGAGCATCGGCCCCAGCACTTCTTCGTGAAAACGGTCGCAACCGATGCAAAGGTTTTCATAGGGTCGGCCTGCCAGCGTCAGCGTCTTGGATTTCGCGATGAATTGCTCCTCGGACCAGCCATAAGCCAAGCCCATCGCTTGCGGCTCACCCCGATCAATGGCTTGATACGCGGATTCGTCAGCGAGGGATTCCAGAATGTCGATCAAATTGTCCTCCAGCAGATTGCCGATGGGCAGTTTGGTCTTGATACAACACGGATAAACGCTGCCATCCGGCTCGACCGAGACCTCGGAACCATTGTAGCGGTGCTGAAGAAAGTTCAAGCCCCCTGACCAGCGATTGCAGAAATTGTCCGCCAGCGTGGCGCTGGACAGATCGTTTTGCCAGGCTCGCCCGCGAGGCCATAGTTTGCCGATCCAAACCTCCGGCGTCGCACCGAAAAAATTGAATACGGGCCCTGGCAACTCCAGCCATTTTCGGTCCGCCGACAAGCCGGCCTGCGCCATGCCGTGGCGCTCGAATAATTGGGTCAGGCGCTCCATGAAAGCCGCTTGTTTGCGCTTGCCTTTGAGGCCGACGTGGAAATCATCGACACCGGCGACCGAAATCATCCACACGCCGCGCCTCAGCAGATCATCGACGATCGTGTCGGTAAGCAAATCGCCGGTAGTCTGCACGATGACCTTGATGCCCTGCCCCGCATACCGCTTTCGCAGCCTTTCGATGACCGGGTAAGTGACGTGTTCGCGAATCGGATCCAACAGCGCTTCGCCGCCCGACAAAATGATTCTGGCGGGCTTTTCGGGAAGCGAGCCGTCGGGATTGGGGTCTGCGCGATCCCGATACGTCAACTCCTCAGGAAGATGATCGATGATGCGCGGGAAATTGCGCTGGGCTTCTTGCAGGACGCTGTTCAAAGCTGCACGGACATAAGGACGAAAACGCGGTTCATAGCAATGCTTGCAGTGACGGTGGCACGCCCAGGACATGACGTAATAGATCGATTCCATAGAAGTATGATAAGGGAATAGGATGACGGTCAGCGCAAACGCCGACGCCCTTCTTCGATCAGCAGCGCGAAGCGCTCTTCTAATGCAGTGTTGACCTTGGGGAGGTTGCGCACCACCGCCTCCGCCCATTCCAGGTATTCGCGGCGCCGTTCCAGACTCCAGGCGCTCGGCGGCGCATGCTGGACATCGTGCACATTGGCGATTTTGTCGCCCAGCTTCACCAGCGCCGCGCCCGGCGAAAGCGCCGACGCGTGCTCGATCTGGCAGCGCTTGCGCTCGGCTTTAGGCAGCGTTTTGTCGTCAGTCACTTCCTCGACCAGGCGGCGCACCGCAGGGCCGAACGCGGCTTCCAACTCGGCGGCGGTGGTTTGCGTATCCTCCAGGGTATCATGCAGGATTGCCGCGGAAAGTACGTCAGGATCGCGTACCGCGCCGGTTTCGACCAAGATCAGCGCAACCGCGATCGGATGATTGATGTAAGGGGACGCCTCATGATCTTTACGGCGCTGGTCGCGGTGCTTGAGCGCCGCGAACTGGAAGGCTTTCAACAGGATCAGTTCCATCATGACGATCCGCGACTCAAGCGATGGCAACGACTGCCGTCAGCAGCGCTTTCACCTTGGCCATGCCGACATCGAGGTGGCCTTGAATCTCAGCCATGGTAATCACGCCCTCGCTCTTACCCGCCGCCCAGTTCACCACCACCGCGCAGGTCGCGTAACAAAGCCCGAGTTCACGTGCGAGCGCCGCTTCCGGCATGCCGGTCATGCCGACCAGATCACAGCCGTCGCGTTCCATGCGGCGGATCTCGGCCGGGGTTTCCAGGCGCGGGCCTTGGGTCGCGCCGTACACGCCGGATTCGCGGGCATCCAGCTTGGCGGCGCGCGCGGCCTGGATCAGCGTCTGCCGCAATTCCTTGCAGTAAGGCTCGGTGAAATCGATATGCTCGACCGCATCGGGCGGGCCATCGTATAGCGTGTGGGCGCGGCCATAAGTATAGTCGATGATCTGGTCGGGAAACGCCAAGCAACCGGGCTCCATCGCGGCGCTGATGCCACCCACCGCCGCCACCGCGATGACATGGGTCGCGCCAACCTGTTTGAGCGCCCATACATTGGCGCGGTAATTGATCCGGTGCGGTGGAATGCTGTGCTGATCGCCATGCCGCGCCAAAAACACCACGGGTTTGCCGCCGATCTCGCCGTGGGTGAGCGGCGCCGAGGGTTCGCCGTAGGGCGTGACGATGGGCTCGCGCCCCGTGACCGTGAGCGTTTCCAGGCGGGTCAGGCCGGTGCCCCCGATCACCGCCAATGGTGCGCCCAAGCGAATCATTCCTGCTTGAGCGCGTAGATGCCTGGCAAGTTACGCCAGTATTCCTTGTAGTCCATACCGCAGCCGAACACGTAGCGATCTTCGACTTCCATGCCGATGAAGTCGATCTTGAGCTTTTCCTTGGGCCGATCGTGCTTTTTGTCCACCAGTACCGCGCTCAGCACTTCGGCGGCGCCGAGTTTGTGCATCTCATCGACGATGGCCTTCAGGGTATGGCCTTCATCGAAAATGTCATCCACTACCAGCACTATCCGTCCTGCTACGGGTACATTCGGGCGCGCAACCCAGTGAATTTCCCCACCGCTGGTCGCGCCACGGTAGCGAGTGACGTGGAGATAGCTGATTTGCAGAGGAAAATTGAGGCGCAAAAACAACAAACTCGCGGGAATCAGCGCGCCGTGCATGACCACCAGAATCAGCGGATCCGTGCCCTCCAGACGCGCGGTGATCGCCCGCGCCATGCGTTCTACGGCGGCATTGACGTGCTCGGCTGAATAAAGCATATCGGAGTTGCGCAAGACCGCAAGGGCCTGTTCGGCATTGATGGTCGATGACATGGTAGGCTCGATGGCTAGGCTGGAACTCTGTATATCGTGCCAGCCTGACCGCGCCAATTGCAACCTGCGCGCTGCACTCGGTGCAGCGCTGATCCAGGGGAACGCCACTTGGCTGGCCCAGCCTGACTTGAGCGATTTTCGACGCAAGCGTTTACAGCGCCACCGGTTGAGGTTGAGGTAGGCTGGAAACAATGGACGCCAACGTTTTGTAAACTGAGAATGGAGGTGTCAGATGCAACGCCTACCGAAAGCGGTCTATACGAAGGAGTTTCGCGAACAGGCGGTAAAGTGGGTGCTGGCCGAGGGGCTATCCGTGCCGGAAGCAGGGCAACGATTATCGCTCTCGCCCAAGACGCTGGCTAATGGGGTCAGGGCCGCCCGCGGGGGCGGGGCGCAGTCCCGCGCATTCAACGATCGCCGCCAAGGCAGCGCGTGGTCAGGTGCCATGAATGAATTTGAGGCGGCAACTATCTTGACAACTACCGATCCGCAGGCAAAGGTACGATTGTGCATCGTGCATCTCGTGCGTAATAGTCTCAGGTACGTCTCGTATAAAGACCGTAAGGGGGTGGCAGCGGCGCTCAAGCCGATCTACCGGGCGGTGAGCGTCACCGAGGCCGAACGAGCGCTCGGCACTTTCGCCGAAGGCTGGGATACGAAATACCCCTCGATCAGTGCGCTGTGGCATCGGCACTGGGCGCATATCATCACGATCTTTGACTACCCCGATGACATTCAGTGGGTTATTTATACCACCCATGGAATCGAATCCCTCAATCGAGTTTGACGGACGGGTGTCATTGAATTAACCGAGAAGGTATTTACACAAAAAAATTGACAGATTCCCCGGTGCGGACCCGCATGCCGTGGTGGTGTGGGGGCTGGGGGAAAAAAACCCCCGGCTACCCGATTAGGCGCCGAATACTCTCCATGCGATGCTTGCCAGCAGACCTACAACGCAGCCCCAGGCAAACAGATCTCCCATTCGCACATAGATGGTGTCTACACCTGCCGAGGCGGGCACCTGCGCCACCATCACGCTGTCCTGCGCCGTGAAGTCGTCCATGGCCGCGAGCCGGCGGCCATAGGGATCGATCGCGCCAGACCCTCCCCAGCGCGTGATGCGGAACATGGCTACTCCGTTCTCGACTGCGCGAAATTCGGCCATGAGCTGATGCAAACGCGTAATGGCCTTCCAGTCGCTCGCGGGCACCAGCATGATCTCTGCCTCGGAACGCCCCACTTGGCGGATAATCTGCGGAAAATCGAGATCGAAGCAGATTGGCGAGGCAATACGCCCGTAGGGTGTGTCGGCGACCGGAATTGGTCCCTGGCCACGGACGTTAACGCTTGCTTCGAAGCCGGGAACAGCGGTGATCTTGGTATACGAAAATGCCGTTTCGCCCGCAGGATTCAACAGCACTGCCTTATTTTCCACCGGGCGAGGCATCACGGGTTCCAGCACCCCCATCCCCATCAATAGAAAAATATCGTTGTCACGCGCAAAACGCCGTGCACGATCGAGAAAAGCTGCCTCATCTTCTTTCAGCACCATCAGATTGGCCTCAGGCCAAACGACGATCTTGGCGCCGGTCAGCACTTCGCGCTGACTGCGTTCGAAGAATGAGTCTTGCACGCAGACAAATTTCTCACGAACTTGTTTGCGTTCCGCCGCGCTGAAGTCCGGTGCAATCACCCGCATGAACTCGCTCGGTTCGATGATCCCCTGTGGCCAACCGATTCCAGCAATGCGCACGGTCGATACCTCTGGCGAAAAGGCTAGCCGTGCGCCGCCCGCCAGCATCACCAGACTCCATACCGCGACATACGGCAAAACACCATTCTGAATCGCGCCCCAATCGAACTGCCGATCCCACGCCGAATTGATGACCGCAGCGAACCACGTAACCAGAAATCCGATGCCCCAGATACCGGTCACGGCCGCCAACTGCATTAGCGGTAGATTGCCGTACTGTGTATAGCCCAACGCGCCCCAGGTGCCATAGGGGTTCAGGCAGGCAGCCACATACTCAGACGCTATCCATGAAGCTGGAAATATGAGTGTTGACAAGAAACCGGAAAGATGAGGTGCCAACAGGCGGTCCGCTATGAACGGCAGCGTCATCGTGATAGCCATGGCCGCGACCACACCAAAAAATGCCGGGCCCGGCAGCGGAATCACATCGCGATTGCCTACTGACAAGGCAATGAACAACGAGAGCCAGAACCATAGGAAACCATTACTCGGCTGCGCGCCCCGCGCGCAATGCAGAAGGAAGACAGGTGCCAGCCAAGCCGCCAGCGGCACGATCCACTTGCCGAAGCCGAAGACCTGTAGCACACCGCCGAGTAGGAGCCAAGCATACGATGATGTGGTAGTCATTCGTGTGATCCCTTCAATCCGTGTCCGAGATACGTTATTCCGGTTCTGCGCCTAACATTGAGTAGCAGGAAACCTTCCGTGTTGTCTCCCGGAGGATTTCCATCTATCCCGCGCTGCCGATGGCCAGCGGCGTTGTGGTCGTGATTTGCTACTGGTAGAAAAAGACCTCATGGAATAATGTCAAAGCCAGTCGCTAAACCAAGGATTCACACGAACGTTGGATCCCCTATCTATAACCTGGAAGGTTTCCATCATTTCGCAGCTGCATCCAGGGATTGGATGAGATGTTGCATAAACAGACAATATTTTCAGCTTCACAAGAGCGCAGTAGGGCGGAATAGGCCAAAGGCGGTATTCCGCTGAATACATCCCACGCGGCGGATGGCACAGTGCTCAGCGACCCTACTTCCGCCGAGCAAACGTACAATGCGATTCGCTACCCTCATTCTGCGCCAACCCCCGCCATCACCGCTAAACCTCTCGCCACTGAATCAGGTTGAGTTCGCCCGGGACACACGCCTCGGAGTGATGCGGCACGCCATCCGCTTCCGGATGGACCTCCAGGTTGCCCCAATGGATGGCCTGCCAATGCCGCCGCAGCGTGAGTTCCCAGGCGCGCAGCTCGCCCGCCAGTTGTCCGCCGTTCGCCGTGCGCGGCCACCAACGCCGCCTGGCAGCGATCCCGCAGGCGCCGCTCCGAGGTCGTCTTGAATATCTGCTCCAAGCGCGCTTGCGCTGCCGCGGTTAAGTGAATTCTGAGCATTGCCTTCTGCCACTCATCGAAAAATACAAGAATACTATACAATCGACGCTCCATTATCCGACGTGTGTATCAGAAGCGATTCGGCCAGAGGATGAGATGATGAAACGCGGATGGCTGTGGCTATGGGTAGTTTTCGCGATATTGTCTGGGATCGCATTCCTTTGGGAGCCTGTTCACACCCTGTTCACAATGCCAGCACCTACCCTCATGGATGCACTGGGCGGCGTCAATGTCACTGAATCCAATGCCCAAACACGATTGCGCGACCGCCTGATAGCCTGGCTTGTCGCCATTGCGGTCGTATATGCCTTTGGCTGGGTCATTGGCCGCCTGTATCGGCGCTTTCGAGAGAGATAGCGGTATTGGGTACGCGAACGAGGTACAAGATTAACCTATTGATTAGGAATGTAAAGAAGAAAAACCCTCATCTGATTTGACCACTGCCCACCGCTGTATCACTGCCCCGCACGAGATCAGTAGCTCGCTTGGCACGAATTTTGTCCATTTTTTCACCAATTCCGCTAATCCGCAGAAAGGTAGAAAGATGGACAGAATCGCGTGTAAAGAATGCGGTAAGCCGATGGGCATACGGGCAAAACGCTGCATGGGCTGCGGCGCGCCAGTCAAGCATTACTCTGCGGCTACCTATTGGATGGTGGTGTTGTGTTGGCTGTCGCTCGCGGCATTGTTCGCACTGTACTCGCTGACCGCTTGATCACAAATCACGTCCATTCCTGGACTCCTCCGCGCGGACGCAGCAGGGTTCCGATATGTCACAATTTGTCACAAATTTACCTATGGTTGCTCCTGACGACACGATACGGTCGGCCCGCAAAGAGTTGGCCGCCGGCATAAACCACTCGTGCGCGGCGATGACAAACTTCGCTAGCGCCGCCAACTACACGACATGGAGATTGCCGTGATAGCCCCTGCTGAACTTGGTATGAATATTGTTCGGAACTTCATCCATTCCAAGCGATTCCATCAGGAGAATGGGTATGGAAGTGAAAGCATGTAGGGAATGCGGGCAGAAAATGGGCCCCAACGCGCTGCGCTGTTTTGAATGCGGCACCCTTTTCAAGCAATCGATTACCGTGCGATTCAGGCAGCACGCCGACATGATTGTGATGACCGGGATATCGGCCTTGATATTGCTCGCCGCCGGTTTTGCATTGCGTGCGCTGACCGCCTGAGTAGGCATTGTTCGAAGGATGGCAGCCGCCCATCACGGCGCTGTTCCACGAGTTCCATCGGAAGGGTGAAAATCCGCGTGAAACTCAGTTGAGACGCGGCACGCTGTATTCTAGGTCTGTTATGCGCTCCTCGATGGCGGCGCGGTCGGTGGCGTCTGGCTGGATCGCGAGGTAACGACGATAATCCTGGATGGCGGCGCGACCGCAATCCAGTTTTTCCAGGATCAATCCGCGCTCGCGGAATTCGTCGTTGGTTGCGCGCCCGATCATGATGATGCGGTTATAAACCGCGAGCGCGCGCGGCAAGTCGTCTTTTTGTACGTAGATGTTTTTCAGATTGCGCAGCAAGCGCGCCAAGATATCCTTCTTGCCGGTGCTATCGAGGAGGCGCAGCAAATCCGCTCGACTCGGCTTAGGTTCATCCGATACCGCGGTAAGCCGCTCCATGAGCTCGCTTTCACCGAGCGACAAACCACCGAAGAAAGGATCAAGCACTACCATGCTATCGTCGAGTTCGAGCTTCACCAAAAAATGGCCGGGGAAACTCACGCCCGCCACCGGCAACCCCAAGCGCCAGGCGATCTCCAGGTAAAGAATCGACAGGGTGATGGGAATACCGGTTTTGCGATCGAGAACCTCGTTGAAAAAGCTGTTGCGCGGGTCATAATAATCTTCGATATTGCCGCTGAATCCCTGTTCCTTGAATAAATATTGATTCAAAACCGTCAGCGCGACGGCAGGCGAGCGTTGCGAAGGCAGACGCGGGCGCAGGGCGGCGGCCATTTCGTCCAAGCGGGCCAAATACGCTTCGATATTCAATTCGGGGTACTCGGCGCAAGCGATGAGCAGCGTCGCGCGCGCGAGGTCGAGCGCGTCATCGGATTGATTCAAACACTCGGCAAGGGCCGATTCGACATCCATCACGGCTTATCCTGTCTCGTCATATCCACTCATCAGCATTGCCTATTCACCAGCACCGCGCCGATCCGCTCGATTCCGGTGCTCAGTTTGCCGTCGTCATGCAACTCGAACCAGCGATAGCCGGGCTGGGCCTGCGCATCGATCTCGGGCCGCTCTACGGCTGGTTTGAATTGCGCGCAGGTCGAGGGTACGCTCAGCAATTGTACGCCGTTTCGGCGCGCCGAAAACGCCTGGTGAATATGCCCCCAAATCACCGCGCGCACCTGAGGATGGCGATCGATGACCGCAAACAAATCATCGGCATTGTCGACCGCCATGGCGTCGATCCACGCGCTATCCACCGCCACGGGGTGGTGGTGCAAACACACTATTGCGTGCAAATCCGAGTGCGCGGCGAGGGTGGCATCGAGAAACCGCAATTCCTCAGCCGCGAGATGGCCGGCAGGCGAGGATGGCAAGGCCGAGTCCAACAGCACAAACTGCCAGCGCCCACGGATGATATGGCGAACCGCTTGGATGCGTCCGCCGTTGAGCGTCGCGCGCATCTCCCCAGGCAGATCATGATTGCCGGGGAGGCAATAAATCGGCACCGGCAAGGGTTCCAGCAATGCGCACAGCCTTTCATAGGCGGGCGCACCTTCATCTTGCACCAAGTCGCCGGTAATCAATAGCAAATCCACCGGCCAATGCCGGCGCTTGAGCCGCCCGATCACCGCTGTCAAACCCGCATCAACATCCACTCCCCACCGGCGTGCGTTGGGCTGAAAATGGATGTGGGTGTCGGAGATCTGCACGACCCGTAAGAAACTGTCCGCTGCGCTCATCGCTTACGCTCCTATCAACTGCGCGGCAACGATCCCTTATCATAAATGAATGCCCTTGCTAACACTCCCACACGGGACAAAATTTAACATGCGCTACACTATGCTTCCTCTCGATCCAAGACTCTTTAGCGGGCAAATGGTTGCATTTCCGTCTAGAGTTGGAAGAGAGCGTTGCGCCTCGGAGCACGCGCCACCAACGTGAGAATCCGATTTTTTCGTTAACTCGCCGCTAAAACAAGCTGACGTGGCCCACCAATACCCACCGACACCGCCAAACCCGGCCCGTGCTCTTGCCACCGTCGGCCGCCGCCGTGTGCTGCCGCGCCTGCCGCTCGACGGCCAGCGTGAACTACACCGCCATCGCATCCCATTCGCGCGCCGTACCTGGCTGCGCGGTCGCGCCGAGATCAATCCGCGCGATCTGGTGCGCGAATACAAGCTCGACGATAAACGCCCGTGGTTCTGGATCGCGGGGCTCGCCTTTGCGCTGCTCGCGCCCTTGCTCATCGGCAGCAACGTCATGCTGAGCGCGGCGACCACATTCGCACTCTACGCGGCGATCAATCTGATGTGGATGCTGGTGATCGGCACGGCGGGGATCTATTCCTTGGCGACGCTCGCGGTGGTCGGTGCCGCGGCCTACAGCTCGGCCTGGTGCTCGATCCATTACGGCATCCCCTGGCCGCTGATGCTGGTAGTTGGCGCGGGCGTTGGTTTTCTGTTCGGCCTGGTGATCGGGTTGCCGGCGCTGCGCATCGATGGGCTTTATTACGCACTGCTGACGATGGGCATCGTCGAGGTATGCCGCGTCTATGTCGTGCAATCCAAGGCGTTCGGCTCGGCGACCGGTGGGCTGTACGGCGCCGATTCGTTCATCCCGAAAGCCTGGGAACTGCGCACGCCGGGGTTGATGCTCGGCTATGTCGCGGCGTTCGCGCTGATGCTGCTGATGCTCGGCTTGTACCGCTGGGTGAATGGCCAACGCCTGGGGCTATTGCTGGCGACGGCGCGCGAGTCGGAGGCCTCCGCCGAGGCGCTCGGCATCAACTATCATCTGGCGCGGGTGCAAGTGTTTCTGATTTCGTCCGCCGCGCTCGGCTTCATCGGCGGATTTTATGCGGGTTATTTCAAAGGCGCGTCGCCGTCGTTGTTTTCCATCGACACCGTGATGCTGCTGTTCGCGATGATCGTGATCGGCGGCCTGGGCCGCGCCGAGGGCGCGGTGGTCGGCACCGCGATTGTCGTATTGCTCGACAAATTGTTCAGCGATTACGGGCCGATGCGTTTCGTCGTCATCGGCCTAGTCATGCTCGGGGTTACCTTGTTTGCCCGCAACGGTCTGCTTGGCATCCGGGCGCAGTTTCGCGAATTCAGGGAGAAAAAGAAAAGCGAACGGCGCTCGGCCCATACTGGTAAAGGAGACGAAGTGATGTCAGAAGAAGCGACCGAGATCCGTAACAAAGATCTCATCTATTTCCGGCGGTTCAACAAAAACCTCCGTGATCATCTGAAAACGCTGATCACCCCGGAGCTGATCGAGGAGCACCGGCGCAAGCCGCTCGGCCAGCATTCGGAAGCGCTCGAACGCGTGCTGAACTTTTTCCGCCGCGCGCCGATGGAAAACAAATACGCGCTCTATGAGATCGAAGCCAACCGCCGCTACAAAATCGTCGCGCTCACCGGCGTCAAAGGCATCGCGCCGCGCGACGTGGATGAGCGCATTTACACCGACAAGAACGAAGCCCTGCACGCGGTATTCCTGAAGCGCGTGCAGGAACTGCTGGAATCCTAGGAGCAGCGCGCGATGGCGAAGATCACCCTGGCCGGCTATTGCGATAAGCTCAGCGTCAAGCCCGGCGAGCGCTTGCGTTTCATGTTGAGCGCCGAAGGCGCGGATTCCGCGACCGTGCAGATCGTGCGCCTGGTCCACGGCGACGAAAACCCGAATGGGCCAGGATTCATCGAGCGCGAAGTCGAAGCGCCCGTCAATGGCGTACATGGCGTACAAAAGCAATATACCCAGGTCGGCAACTTCGTCAGTATCGCCGACCCCGATCATCGACTAACCCTGTCTGGATCGTTCACACTGTGGGCGTTCATCTGGCCGACCACGCCCGACAAAGGCCGGCAAGGCATTCTGACGCGTTGGTCGATCGACGCCGACCGCGGCTACGCGCTCGGCATCAACGACCGTGGCGAGTTGGAATTCTGGGTCGGCGACGGCCACAAGGTCGACGCGGTGCACGCGGAGGTGGCGCTCGTGCCCAAGCAATGGTACTTGGTCGCGGCGGCTTACGATGCCGCGAGCCAGCGCGTCACCCTCTATCAGGAATCCATCGAGAATCGCTACAGCAATCATCTGTCCAAGATCGTGCCGCTGGATTTGCGCTCGCATGTCAACGAGGCGCTGCGCATCCGCCCGCATGACGCAAAGGTCGGTTTTCTGCTCGGTGGCGCGCACGACCGCAACGCCATGCGCGGCGATTTCGTGGCGCAGCTCTACAACGGCAAAATCGACCGTTGCGGCGTGCTGAATCGCGCGCTGACCCGCTTTGATCTCGATCAGCTGCGCCAGAGCGGCGCCCCGTCGAGCGACACGGTCATCGCCCATTGGGACACCAGCGCCGGCTATACCGACAGTGGCATCGGCGACGAGGTGCTCGACGTCGGTCCGCATGGCTTGCACGGCGTGGGCGTCAATCGACCGCTGCGGGCGATGACCGGCTACAACTGGAATGGCCGCGATGACTGCTTCCGACTCGCGCCCGCCCAGTTCGGCGGCATTTATTTCCACGACGACGCGATGACCGATTGCCGTTGGCAACCGACCTTCGAGATGATGCTGCCCGACTTCAAGAGCGGCGTCTACGCGGCGCGCGTGCGCGCCGGCGAGGCCGAGGAATACATTCCATTTTTCGTGCGCCCGCGCGCACCCATCGCGCCGATCGCCATGCTGATGCCGACGTGCAGCTATCTTGCTTACGCCAATGAGCGCCTGGCGCTGGAGTTTCCGGTGTCGCAAGTCATCACTGGCCATACCGTGATTTTCCACGAATGGGACCTGGAATTGCACAAGCGCCCGGAGTATGGCCTTTCGACTTATGACCACCATAGCGACGATGCCGGGGTGTGCCATTCGAGCCATCTCAGGCCGATCTTCAACATGCGCCCCAAGCACCGGATGGCGGGCACCGTAGTGGCATGGCAGTTCCCTGCCGATCTGTCGATCATTTATTGGCTGGAAGCCAAGGGCTATCCGTATGATGTCATCACCGACCACGACCTCCATCGCGAGGGCGTAGCGTGTTTAAGCCCTTATCCAGTGGTCATCAACGCCACCCACGCCGAGTATTACAGCACGCCCATGATGGATGCCACCGAGGACTATCTGGCCGGCGGCGGACGCCTGATGTATCTGTCGGGCAACGGCTATTACTGGGTGGTGGGGTTCCGCGAGAATGACCTTAGCTGCATGGAGGTGCGCAAGCTCGATTCCGGCTCGCGCGCCTGGCAGGCGCAACCCGGCGAGCATTATCTGGCGTGCAGCGGCGAACGTTCCGGCTTGTGGCGCAACCGTGGCCGCGCGCCGCAGAAACTGGTCGGCACTGGGTTTACCTCGGAGGGCATGGATGAGTGCAAACCGTACCGGCGGATGCCGGACAGCTATCACAAATCGGTGGCGTGGATTTTCGCGGGCGTCACGAACGAGGTCATCGGCGATTTCGGTCTGGCGTTGGGTGGCGCCGCCGGCATCGAAATCGACCGCTACGACCTCACGCTCGGCACGCCGCCGCACACGCGCATTCTGGCCTCGTCGGAAGGCCACTCGGACAATTACCCGCATGTGTCCGAGGAGATCGGTTTCAACTTCGCGGGACTGGGCGGCACCCAGGATTATCAAATCCGCGCCGATATGACTTATTTCACGACGCCGAATCATGGCGCGGTATGGTCGGCGAGTTCCATCGCCTGGGGCCAGGCGCTGCCTTGGAACCAGGGCGACAACAATGTTTCGCAGGTCATGGCCAATGTGCTGAATGCATTCATGAAGCCTGGGCCGTTACCGGGCGCGGCCTATCATGCCGAAGAAAAACTCTGGAAATGACAAGTGAGCATTTGACCATGGCCATCCATCCGTTGGACCCGTTGAGCCCCGCTGAGATTCGCGCGGTCGTCACGCTGCTGCGCGAAACCGGCGCGGCTCACGCCCACACCCGGTTCATCTCGATCACGCTGGAAGAGCCCGCCAAGGATGTCATGCTCGCCTGGCAGCCGGGCATCGCGCTCGACCGACAAGCGTTCGCGGTGCTGCTCGACAATGCCAGCGGTGAAACCTGGGAGGTTTTGGTGTCGTTGAGCCAACGCAAGATACTCGCCCGCCAACACATCCCCGGCGTTCAGCCGGCCATCGTGCTGGATGAATTTTTCGAGTGTGAGCAAGCGGTGAAGCGCGATCCGCGATTTCAGGAAGCGCTGCGCCAGCGCGGGATTACCGATTTCGACCTGCTGATGGTCGATCCATGGTCGGCGGGTAATTACGGCGACGAGCGCGAGCAACGCCTGCGGCTGGCGCGTACCATCACCTGGACCCGCAGTGAGCCCGGAGAGAACGGTTATGCCCACCCGATCGAAGGGCTGCTCGCCTGGGTCGACCTCAACTCCATGACCGTCGTGGAGGTCGAAGATACCGGGGCGGTGCCCATTCCCCAAGCACCAGGCCACTATGCCGCGCGTTACTTCGAAGGGCACTTGCGCGAAGCGCCCAAACCGCTGGAAATCATGCAACCCGAGGGTCCGAGTTTCCGGGTCGAGGGCCATCAGGTCGAGTGGCTGGGCTGGTCGTTCCGGGTCGGCTTCACCGCGCGCGAGGGTTTGGTGCTGCACGGCATTGGCTACCGCGATCAGGGTCGGCTGCGCTCGATCATCCATCGCGCCTCGATCTCCGAGATGCTGGTGCCGTACAGCGATCCGCATATCAATTACGCGCGGCGCAACGCCTTCGACGTCGGCGAATATGGCTTGGGGCTGATGACCAATTCGCTCAAACTCGGCTGCGATTGCCTGGGCTTGATCCATTATTTCGACGCCGATGTCGTCGCCAGCCGTGGCGACATCATGGCGATCCCGAATGCGATTTGCATGCACGAAGAGGACTACGGCATCCTCTGGAAACATTCCGACTGGCGCACCAACGAAGTCGAAGTGCGCCGCTCGCGCCGCCTGGTGGTGTCTTCCATCGCGACCGTCGGCAATTACGAATATGGCTTCTTTTGGTATTTCTATCTCGACGGCACGATCCAGTTCGAAATCAAGATGACCGGTATCCTCAACACCGGCGCGCGCCCGTCCGGCGAGGCGTTCAAGTACGGCACCCAAATCGCGCCCGGGCTGTACGCCGCGCTCCATCAACACATCTTCAACGTGCGTCTGGACATGGCGCTAGAAGGACGCAACAACGCAGTGTACGAGGTCAATACTCGCGCGGAACCGATGGGGCCGGGCAATCCGTTCGGCAACGCCTGTTACACCGAAGCTACGCTGCTCAAAACCGAGAGCGAAGCTCAGCGCGATCTATGCCTGGAAAGCGCGCGCTTCTGGAAAATCGCCAACCCCGCGGTCAGCAACAGCCTGGGCGAACCCGTGGGCTATAAGCTGATGCCCGCCGAAAACGCCTTTCCGTTTCTGAACCCGCAATCCAGCGTGCGGCGACGCGCCGGATTCATCAATCACCATTTCTGGGTGACGGCTGCCGCGCCGCGCGAGCGCTACGCCGCCGGCGATTATCCCAATCAAAGCGACCCCCGTGTCGCGCACGGCCTGGCGGCTTACAGCCAACAGAATCGCCCCATCGATAACACCAGCCTGACGGTCTGGTACAACCTGAACAGCCATCACGTCGTGCGGCCCGAGGATTGGCCGGTGATGCCGGTCGCCACCCTGGGCTTTCATCTGATGCCGGTAGGATTTTTCGACCGCAACCCGGCCATCGATTTGCCGCCGACGCTATCCACGGGCAGCCAAAACGCTGGCGATTGCTGTCGCTAGGGGTCTTCCAGGGTCAGTTCGCGCGCCATCACCGCGTTGCCTGCCATCAGGCCGGCATCCACGGTCAGCACCGCGCCGCTGATCAGGCGTGCATCGTCGCAGGCGAGAAAGCCGCCGCCTTGGCGACATCGATGGGTTCGACGATGCGCCCCAGCGGATACCACTTTCGCAGTTCCGCAAAAATTTGCGGATTTTGCGCAGCCCGCGCACGCCAAGCCGGGGTTTGCACGGTGCCCGGGCAGACGATGTTGGCACGGATGCCGTAGCGGCCGTACTCCACCGCCAGCGCGCGGGTGTAGCTGATCAGCGCGGCTTTGGCGGCGCTATAAGCCGGATTACCGAGCGCCGTCAACCCATTGACCGAACCGATATTGACGATGACGCCGGCGCGGCGTTCCTTCATCGTCAGCGCAACGGCTTCGACGCAGTGGTAAGCGCCATCGAGATTCACCTCGATCTCACGCCGCCAGCCGGCCGCGGTCGTGGCTGCCAGCGTGCCGGCCTCGGCGATGGCGGCATTATTGATCAACACATCGACCGCGCCGATCCTGGCCGTAGCTTCGGCAATCGCCGCACCGACCTCGGCGGACACGCTGATATCGGCGATGGCGCATTCTACCGGCACGCCACGCGCACGCAGCGCATCGCGCAGTTCCGCCACGGCGGCGTTTTTATCCAGGGCGATGAGCGTCGCGCCGAGCTCGGCAAAATGTGCGCACAACACTTGACCGATGCCGCCGGCCGCGCCGGTGATGAGCACGACCTTGCCGGCGAAGCCGCTCACCGGCTCGCGGCCCCAGCAGTCCCGCTGCTGTCGAGCGCCGCCAGAGTATCGCGCATCCAGCGTAAATTGACGGGCCGCAGCAGGCCATAGTTGTAGAACGCGAAATCCTTGACCCCGCCGGAACGCAACGCCACCAGATT
Organism: Gammaproteobacteria bacterium; assembly: GCA_046347515.1. GTDB lineage: Bacteria > Pseudomonadota > Gammaproteobacteria > Competibacterales > Competibacteraceae > JAXMFZ01. The sequence continues at coordinate 23,162 of JAXMFZ010000004.1, forward strand.
GGCCAACAAGTCTTTTCGGCTCGTAATATCCGGCGGGCCGGGGCGCAGAATGCCGCGCAAAGTCCCGCCCGCCATGCGTCGCGTCGCATCCCAAGCGTCGGCGGCGATACGTTCGGCGCTGCTCTGGTAGAACGGCAACTCCACGGCATCGGCCGATTGCGCTAGCACATTGAGGTCGCTGCCTTCCAGCCAAGCCGAGCTCAGCGTGCGCTGGATGGTTGGAATCACCGCAAGAACCAGGTCGGTGCGCAACTCTCCGCGAATTTCCGAGACCAGGGCGCTGACCTGCGCACAGCGCCATAGCAAGAACGCACCGAGATCGGGATTGACGACGATATCGGCGAGCAGCCAGTCGGCGGTGACTTCCGGCGGCGCCGAGACGGGGCTTGCCAGATACGCCTCGATACGTTCGGCCACCCACTGGCACAGACTCACTGCATCGATGCCATGCTGGCGCGCGCCGTCAAAACAATGTTCACAGAAACACAATCCGAGCAGCGCATCCAGCCAAGAATTATGCTCGACCTGGGCGAATTCGTGATGATAACCATGGGTATAGGGCAGAAACCCGGGCGTTTCCAGGGTGATTCCGGATACGCCGTAGGCGTCGGCGAGGTCGGTGCAGAGATTGATCGCATATTCGCGCACCGCCGGATTGGATGGGCATAGACTGTAGATATAATTGTCGCCGAAAGCGTTGCGCACGGTGGCCTCAGGATGCTCGGCGCCTATACGCGAGTTGTGCAGCAACACCATCCAGCCGTTGGCTTGGATTTCCTTGGTGGCGCACAACGCCGCCAATGGATCTTGCTCCTCGATCATGCTGTTCGGCTGCGGGCGCAAGATGCCGTAACGCTCCAGGCGGGGCTTGAAATAAACCGTACCGTCTTCCGGGAAATAGACTTTGCCGGTTTGCGCTCGCGGACGCAGAAACTTACCAGCATGGTAGCTGGTTGCCAGCGTCACCGTATTCAATCCCAGACCGCGCAACTCCGCCACTATTTCCGCGACGGGCCGTTGCGCTAAATCCCAAGCATAGGCATAAATTGCGCGATACATGTCGAGAGTCCATCTAGCGTTAGCAATTTTTCTTTATAGTATAGTTGCCCACACAATCACAACTGTGGAGGAGTCCATGATTTTGTCTCTTCGCCTCTGGCTGTACGGAGCCGCCACCCTCGCGCTGGCCGGCGCTATCACGGTCGCGCAGGCCGCGACGGCGGTGCGCTTCACCATTGCCGAATATAGCTCCAAAACCGGGCCGTTCTACGAAGAAGCTGCCGCCGCATTCGAAAAAGCCAATCCCGACATTGACATACAACTCGAAGTCGTGCCTTGGGATGTATTGTTACAAAAATTGACAACCGACATCGCCGGCAACGCCAACGCCGATATCGCCATCATCGGCACGCGCTGGCTGATCGATTTCGTCGAACAAGGTATCGTCGAACCGCTGGATCACTATATCACCGATGATTTCCGAGGGCGTTTCATCGATACTTTTCTGACGCCATCGGTGCTGAAGGGCAAGACTTACGGCCTGCCGGTCGCGGCCTCGGCGCGCGCCATGTATTACAACAAAGAACTGTTCGCGAAAGCCGGCATCCAAGCGCCACCTGCCACCTGGGCCGAAACCGTCGAGGCGGCGCGCAAGATCAGCGCGCTGGGCGGCGATGTTCACGGTTTCGGCCTGCAAGGCAAGGAGATCGAAACCGACGTGTATTTTTACTATGCACTCTGGTCTTTCGGCGGTAACATCATCGGTGCCGACGGCAAAAGTGGGATCGCCAGCGATGCCGCGATCCAGGCCGCCCAGCTCTATAAAATGATGATCGACGAAAAGCTCACCCAGCCCGGCGTCACCGCCAACACCCGCGAGGACGTACAAAATCTGTTCAAGAAAGGCCAGATCGGAATGATGATCACCGCGCCGTTCCTGGCTTCGCAGATCAAGGAGCAAGCGCCCAAGCTGCAATACGGCATCATCCCAGTGCCCAAAGGCACGCAGTCGGCCACTTACGGCGTCACCGACTCGATCATCCTGTTCGCCAACTCCAAGGTCAAAGCGGAATCCTGGAAATTCCTCGATTTCATCTTTCAGCAGGAGTGGCGCTCCAAATTCGACAAGAACGAGGGCTTCCTGCCGGTCACTAAAGCGGTCGCCGCCGAGCCTTACTTCACCGACAGCGAAGACCTCAAGGCGTTTGCCCAAGTGCTGCCGCACGCCCATTTCGCGCCGACCATCGCCGGCTGGGAAGAAGTCGCCGACGCCACCGTGCGTGCCATGCAGAGAATCTACCTGGGCGAAGCCGATCCAAAGACCGCCCTCGAAGCCGCCGCCGATGAAGCCAATAAAGTATTGGCAAGAAAATAATCCCGACCCCGAGTGAACCCGGCCAAGCGCCGCGCGTTGCCAATGAAACGCGTTATACTTTTGCCGGGCTTTGGCTCAGCGCGCAACGGAAAGCGACTCCCATGACAACATCCGTTTACCCCTACCGATTCTTAGGCAAGGCGCGCTATTCGATTGCGCTGCTGGCGCTTGCTCTGGTCGGTGCTTGTCTCGGCGCAACCATTCCACGGCCTGCAGGCGCGGATACCGGCGCGCTAACCCTGGGGAAACTACACCCCGGCATGACGGTTGCCGAAGTGCAGAGCGCGCTCGAAGCTGACATCAAGCTGTCTGCGTTTACGCAGGCCATCAGTAAGCGCTCAGTCCTCAAGTATTATTGGTCGCAGATCGAGCGCAACGGCAGCATCGTGCTCTTGTTCACCCGCCCCGAATACGGCCAGCAACTCTATTACATTTGGTATAAGAGTTCGACATTCGAAAGCCTGAAATTCAAGGACTTGATGCTGCAACGCTTTGGCTCGCCGACTTATCTCATCAACGAAAAAATCGGCGTGTGGATCGATGGCTCCACCGAGAATAATTTCATCAGCACCAGCAACGCCTATATCACCGACGACATCGTTTTCCGCCGTAGCGAATTTCGCCGCTATCGCAATCCGATATCGTTAGTCGTCAATTGGGCGTCGATGAATGCCAGCGCTTATTTGCTCGATAAAGACCTCATGGAAAAAATCTGCAAGGTTTCGAGCAAGAAAAACAAAGCTTCTCGAACAAAATTTTTGAGCTCAGCCATCGCCCTGTCAGCGCGATAACGGCACCATGGCCGCCCTCTGTTCTCGCCTCAACCCCTACCTCCTCATCCTGCCCAGCTTTCTGCTCACCGCTTTCATCATCGCTTACCCATTGTGGGATTTACTCGCCGTCGCCACCCACGATGTCAACCGCTTCGGTCAGTTGCGCGGGTTCATCGGTATGGGCAATTGGCGGGCGGTGTTCACCGATGCGCTGTTCTACGCTTCCCTGAGCCGCACCGCGCTCTGGACCTTAGGCGTGGTCGGCGGCACCCTTCTGCTGTCCATCCCGATCGCCCTGATCCTCAACGATGACTTCATAGGCCGTGGACTCATGCGGGTGATCATCATGCTGCCCTGGTCGGTATCGCTTACCATGACGGCCATCGTTTGGCGCTGGGGCCTGCATGGCCAATTCGGCATGCTCAACGCCGTACTCGAACGAGCAGGCATCATCCATGAGCCGGTGGTATGGCTGGCGACGGCGCGGACTGCGTTCCCGGCGCAGATCGCGATCGGCATACTGGTTTCCATTCCGTTTACCGTCACCGTATTTCTCGGTGGCCTCGCCTCGATTCCCGCCGAGCTTTACGAAGCCGCCAAAGTCGATGGCGCCAACGCCTGGCAGCAGTTTCGCGCCATCACCTTGCCGCTCCTGAAGCCATTCATCAATATCGCGCTCGTCCTCAATATCATTTATGTATTCAACTCGTTCCCGATCATCTGGGTGCTGACCGAAGGCGGTCCGGCGAACAGCACCGATATCCTCGTCACCTATCTCTACAAGCTGGCTTTCCGCTTTGGCAAGATGGGGGAAGCGGCGGCGGTGTCGCTGATCATGTTCGCCTTGCTGCTGGCGTTTACGCTGCTGTATATGCGCATGATGATGCGCGATGATCAGACATCATGAATAGAATCAGCAAAAGCCTGTTGTATTGGCTGCTGCTGGCGCCGCTGATCGCGCTCATCTTGTTTCCGTTCGCGCTGATGTTATCGACCGCGCTCAAACCGCCCGATGAGGTGCTCACGTACCCGCCCGCCTGGCTGCCGAGCCGTTTGCAGTGGCGCAATTTCGTCGATATGTGGCAAGCGACGCGATTCGGCACCGCGCTGCTGAACAGCTGTTATGTCAGTCTCGCCGCCAGCGCCGGCGCGATTGCGGTCAGTATTCCCGCCGCTTATGCCTTGTCGCGCTACGAGTTCCACGGCAAAAGCTTGTATCGCCAATTCTTACTGATGACGCAAATGCTGTCGCCTCTGGTTCTGGTGTTGGGCTTGTTTCGGCTCGCCGCTGGGCTGGGGTTGCTGAACTCGGTAAATTCCTTGGTGCTGATCTACGCCTCGTTCAACATCGCGTTCGCGGTGTGGATGCTGCATAGCTATTTCGCGACCATCCCGCGTGATCTGGAAGAGGCCGCTTGGCTGGATGGCGCAAGCCGGGCGCGCGCCCTGCGCAGCGTGTTTCTGCCGCTCGCCGTGCCGGCGCTGGGGGTGACCGCCATTTTCACGTTCATCAACAGTTGGAATGAGTTCCTGCTCGCACTCACCTTGTTGCGCTCGGAATCGAATTACACCCTGCCCATTCAGATCTTTGCTCTGGTGGCGGGCCGCTATACCATCGAGTGGCATCATGTGATGGCCGCCACCCTACTCGCCACCCTGCCGGTTGCCATCGTCTTCGCCTGGCTGCAACGCTATCTGGTCAAGGGCCTCGCGCTGGGCGCCGTCCGCTGAGGCGGTAACAAGCGTCCAGCGGGGGCGTGCCCTCGCAATCCACCTCGCCCCGCTCGACCAGGTAAACGAGCGCCGCCAAGGTCGAGAGCGCAGCCGCTGGATGGAGTTGAGCGGGAACATCCCGATAAATCTCGGCCACCATCGCCGGGATCGTCTCCATCCCTTGCGCCAGGCAGGCCAGAATCTGCGCAGCGCGCTCCTGGCGGTGGGCTATGAACGCGCGCACGAACGGTTTAGGGTCGTCGATGCAGGGACCATGCGTGGGCCAGTAGATATGATCGGCACGGCCAAGCAGCAACTCCAGGCTATGCAGATAGGCGCCCATATCGCCATCGGGCGGCGCGATCACGCTGGTGGACCAACCCATGACATGATCCCCCGTGAATAACGCCTGCTCCTCGCGCAGCTGATAGCACATATGGTTGGAGGTGTGCCCCGGCGTATAAACGCACTCCAATGACCAGCCCGCGCCTTCGATGATGTCGCCGTGGCGGACTTCTACATCGGGAACGAAGTCCATATCACCGCCTTCCTCGACTTCGCCGCCGATTTCGATCCTGCCCGCGCCGTGCGGGCCATAGCCATAGGTTTTCGCGCCGCTCGCGGCAACGAGCGCGCGGGCCGCTGGAGAATGATCGCGGTGGGTGTGGGTGACGACGAGGTGGGTGATTCGCTCGCCTCGCAGGCCGCTCACAATCGCATCGATGTGCTCGGCCAGGTCGGGGCCGGGATCGAGCACCGCCACTTTACCGCGTCCGACGATATAAGTACCGGTGCCGTGAAAGGTAAACGGGCTGGGATTGCGCGCCATGACGCGCCGGATGAGGGGCCCGATTTGCTCGAGGACGCCGTATGTGAAGGTAAGATCGCGACGAAATGGGATGATTGCCACTGTCATTCAACCGCCTCCTAAGCCTCGAACGCTTGAGATTTTTCCGTACTCAGCCCCAGCATTGCCTTTTTTTGCCTGTTGCTGCTCCATCATGTCATCTTAGCGGCGCGAAGGGTCGGAGTCTGAGAAAATATAATAAATAATTACAATAAATTATGAAATGGCCCGGTTATTGCTCAGGTTCAGCCACTATTCTACACAACATGGGTGTAGAACCAGAAACCGCAGTGCTGGATCATGATGGGAGAGTGTAGCCAATGAAAAAGAGTCACCAACGAAACAATCGGGGAGCCGGCTTCGCCGCGGGGGCGTTGCTCTGCTTGACACCGCTCGGTGCGGCGGTGTACGCCGCCAACTCGAACGAACCGATCCAACCCCTGCCCCAGGTGCAACTCGACGCCGCCAAGGTCGAACTGGGCAAACGCCTGTTCCACGACAGCCGCTTGTCTAAGGACAATACGTTATCCTGCGCGTCTTGCCACAGCCTGGACAAGGGCGGCACCGATCAGTCGCGGGTATCGACCGGCGTGGGCGGTGCGAAAGGTCCGATCAACGCCCCCACGGTGTTGAACAGCGGCTTCAATTTCCGCCAGTTCTGGGACGGCCGCGCCGATACGCTGGAAGACCAGGCTGCCGGCCCCGTGCATAACCCCATCGAGATGGCGAGCAACTGGCCGGAAGTGATCGGCAAGCTCGGCCAAGACCCGCATTATCCGAATGACTTCGCCAAACTCTACCCGGACGGCATCCAAGGCAAGAACATCCAGGACGCCATCGCCACTTTCGAGCGTTCCCTGACCACGCCCTCGCGCTTCGATGATTATCTAAACGGCGACGCCAATGCCATCACCGCCGAGGAAAAACAAGGCTATGAGAATTTCAAGAAATACGGCTGTATCGCCTGTCACCAAGGCACCAACGTCGGCGGCAACATGTATCAGTACTTCGGCGTGATGGGCGATTACTTCAAGGATCGCGGCAACGAAACAAAAGCCGACCTGGGGCGCTACAATGTCACCGGCAAGGAAGAAGACCGACATAAGTTCAAAGTGCCGAGCCTGCGTAACATCGCGCTCACCGCGCCGTATTTCCATGATGGCTCCGCGCAAACGCTGGACGACGCAGTGAAAATCATGGTCAAGTACCAACTTGGGCGCACCGTGCCGGAAGCGGAACGCGCTTTGATCATCAAATTTCTACAAAGCTTGACGGGCAAACAAAACGTTGGCTCGCCGGGGCTCACCGAAGTGGCCAAAATCACGGCCAAAGGAGGTAAATCATGAAAGCGATACGGATCATCGAAAATCTCATGCTCGGCTTGTTGCTCGGCTTCTGCGCGACGATCATCGGTGCCATGCTCTATCACAAGGCGCATGGCGTCGATCCCGTCCTGCACCGGGAGATCACCGACCTCGCCCTGCGGATCAAGGCCGCCGATGCGCAGCGCAACGAAGACACACTGAAATCGCGCTACAACCTGAACAACAACTATGACCCGCTGGTGGAATCCTCGACCGTGATCGAGGGTTTGGAAAAACGCCTGGCGACCGCTTTGCAAACCTTTGACGGCAAGAGCCCCGCGGTTACCAACGCGTTGGCTGATTATCAGAAAGCGCTTGCGGCGAAAACCGACTTGGTCGAGCAGTTCAAGAGCCAGAACTCCATCCTGCGCAACTCCATGAACCTGGTCTCCACCAGCATTCGCCAACTGCTCGCGATGACCGCGGAAGCCAAGCAAAAACCGGGCGCGGACTTGGCGAGCCTCGGCACCGTGGAGCACCGCCTGAACGAATTGGCGGTCGGCGTGCTGGAATACAACGCCCAACCGCGCAGTGAGGCCGAGGGCTATGTGCGCAAACAGGCCACGGCGATCACCGACCTCGTACTCGGCCAACAAGCGCTCCAAGGCGACCTCGCCGAGCAGGCCCTGATCATCGTCAACCACGTGGAATCGGTGTTGGCCCAGCGCCCGCCCGTCGATCAGTTGATGACGAAAATCGTCACCACCGATACCGCCAACAGCCTCGACCAAGTACAAGCCGTGTATACCGAATTACACGACGTGCGCTTAGCGCAGAGCGACCGCTACCGCACTGCGCTGATCGTCTACGCCGCGCTGCTCGGGGTCGCGCTCATCGCCATCTTCTTGCGCGCCCGCGCCAAAGAACGGATGCGCTCGCTCGCCACCCTGAACGTCAAGCTGGAGAAACGGGTTAACGAGCGCACCCAAGAGCTTTCTAAGGCTTACGAAGAACTCAAGCAGTCGCAGATGCGCTTGGTGCAATCCGAGAAAATGTCATCGCTCGGCCAGATGGTGGCCGGCGTAGTACATGAAATCAACACGCCGCTCGCCTACAGCCGCAGTAATATATCGGTCATTCTCGAGCAACTGCCTGAATTGCGCGAGTTGATCGAAGCAGCAGCACACGGCGCCGAACCGGGCATGGCGACGGAATTGACCCAGTCGCTGCGCAAAGCAGATGCCATCGCGGAAATGGAAGAGCTATTGAACGGCAGCCTCACCGGCCTCGACCAGATCGTCGATCTAGTGGTCAACCTGAAGAACTTCAGCCGCATGGATCGCAAGAAAACCGAGAGCGTCGACCTCAACCAGTGCCTAGACAGCACCTTGGTGATCGCCAAGAATGCGCTAAAGTATAAGGCCGACATTGTCAAACACTACGGCCAACTGCCCAACGTTATGTGTGCGCCCTCGCAGCTCAACCAAGTATTCCTGAATTTGTTGGTGAACGCCGCCCAGGCGATCGAAAATCACGGGCTTATCACGATCACCACTGTTGCGCGCGGTAATTTCGTCGATGTCGTGATCGAAGATACGGGTAAGGGCATCCCCAATGATGTTCTACCGAAGATCTTCGACCCCTTCTTCACCACTAAACCGGTCGGTGAAGGCACGGGGCTCGGGCTCGCCATCTGCTACCAGATCGTCGACCAACACGGCGGCAATATCTCGGCAGAGTCCGAAGTCGGCAAGGGTACGCGCTTTACCGTCTCGCTGCCGATCAAACAAACCGCATCGCAAACCTTGGATCTCAAGGAAGCCGCTTGATATTGTCGTAACGAACGGCCGGGCTTGCCGACAAGCCCGGCCAGGCCTCGAACCACACGGAGCACTCGCCCATGAACGCCAAGCCCAAAATTTTGTTCGTCGATGATGAAAAACACATCCTGTTCGCACTCCGGGCGGTGTTCCGTTCGCAGTACGAGGTATTCACCGCCAACAGCGGCGCCGAAGCCCTCGATATCCTCAGCAAAGAACACATTCATGCCATCATCAGCGACCAACGAATGCCGCAGATGGCGGGACACGAGTTATTGCGCGAGGTAAAAGTACGCTACCCCAACACCATGCGCTTGCTGTTGACGGGCTATTCCGACATACCCGCGATCCTCAATTCGATCAACGAAGGCGAAGTGTTTCGTTTCATCAACAAACCTTGGAAAAACGAGGAAATCCGCTCGACCATTGATAGCGCTGTGCAAATCGCCCTCAATACCTTGGGCAGCGCCCCCCGCTACCCGGAAGAAAACCAAGCGTCCACACCCGAGACCAGCGGCGTCGGCATTTTGGTCATCGATCAGTCACCAAGTCTCGTCGATATGATCAAAGCGTCATTTCCACAGCATGCGGTTCATGTCGCGCAGAGTATCGAACTGGCCATGGATGTTCTCGCCCGCCAAGAAATCGCGGTGTTGATCGCCGACCTCTCCGTCAAAGGTGAGGATACAACCGAATTCATCAAGCTCCTCAAGCAGCAATATCCGCTGATCATGTCCATTGTGCTGACGGATATCCTGGATGCCGATGCCGCCATCGATTTGATCAACCAGGGCCAGATTTTCCGCTACATCCGTAAGACCTCAAGCAAGGCGGTATTGGGTATGGGCATCAAACACGCGCTGTACTTCTACGCGCGCAACAAGAGTAAACCCGAACTACTGCAACGCTATAAAGTCGAAACACTTAAGGAAATTCGCAATCCATCGCTGGCTGAGCGGTTGCTGGGTCGCCTGAAATCCTTGCGTTCGCGGTTCAGCTTCGGATTCGCCCGCTCATGAAATCAACACAATGCCCGGAGAGAAGGGCGGCGCCGCGCATGAACCTCACCGTGCGCCTGCCCATATATGATCGGGCCACACAAAAACGGATGGGCCTAGCGGCGGACATTTCCGTCGGCGGTATGCTGATCGTGGGTGAAAAACCGTTGCCTGTCGAGCATCAGTTGGCGATCAGTTTGGATGTTCCCTCCAATCCCAGCGGGTGGGAACGAGCGATTGTCGACCTCCAGACTATATGGTGCGCACAGGACAAATCCAATCGAATCTATTGGATCGGTTGCAAATTCCTAACAATACACTCCGACATTCTGTTCAAGCTGCAGAAACTGGTCGATCCCCAACAACCTTTCAGTTGAGCGGCAGGAAGGTTAAGACTTCTGCGTTGCGTGCTATGATGTAATCGGTTTGGCCGCCATGTCCCGGCCAAGCCGTTGTTCCTCGACGCGCACCGATCGATGTAGGTAATACCATGAAGTCGCAATGCTTTTGCCTGGGCGCCGCAATGGCTATCGCGGCCGTTTCCGGCGTTCTCGCCGCGCCGCTGCATGATGCCGCCAAAACCGGCGACATCAAGCGCGCGCAGCAGCTGATCGCCAAAAAAGCCGATGTCAATGAAGCCAACGCCTACGGTTTCACCCCGTTACTGTTGGCGCAGATCAACGATCACAACGAAACCGCCAAGCTGCTCCAACGTCATGGCGCGCAAACCCACCTCACCGAAATGGTGACGATTTTGCAAGCCTATTTGCAAGCCTTGGGTTACGATCCAGGCGCTGTTGATGGTCAACTTGGAACCGGCGCTCGCGAAGCGATCCGCGCATTTCAGAAGCGAGAAGGCTTCGCCGTTACCGGCCGGGTCAGCGAAGATTGGGTCATGCGCTTGCATGGCAAAGCCCTGAGTCAAGCACAGCAACGCCTCAAAACACTTGGCTTTAATCCCGGTTCCGCCGACGGCGAGATAGGGCCGGGCACGACGGCGGCGCTGCGCGCCTACCAAAAAAAGTCTGGACTGCCGGCGGATGGTCGGCTTTCCGCCGCGACCATCGCACAGTTGTTGCCCACCGCTACGGCGACTCCCAACGCAGCGACGCCTGCCAAGACCGCCGCCACCCTGGACCCGAAGAAACTTTCCTCTCCCGACACCCTGCGCCAGGTACAGGCGCGCCTGCAAGCGCTCGGCTTCAAGCCGGGCGCCGCCGATGGCCAAAACGGGCCGAGCACGCGCGCGGCGATCAAAGCGTTCCAGAAAAAAGCCGGATTGCCGGTTAGCGGTGAATTGTCGGCCGCACTGCTTGCAGCGCTCGACAAAAACACCAAGACCCTCCAGGAAACGCCGGTGAACCCCGCCCAGCCGGTTGTCACCACCGCGCCGGCCAACAACGAACAACTCTCTCCGCGCGAACGTCTGAGCAAGATTCAAACGCGCCTAAAAGCGCTGGGCTTCAATCCGGGCGGCGTCGACGGGTTTATGGGGCCGGCCACGCAAGCCGCGATTCGCGCCTACCAGAAACAAGTCAAGTTGGCGGTGAACGGAACGCCTTCCACGGATCTGTTGAACCGCCTCGACGCCGACTTGAACGCGCTCCTCGCCAAGCAAGCCGAACAAACCGCCGCCATCGAAGCGCTGAAAAGCGTGCAGATCAAACTCCGTGCGCTGGGATTCGATCCCGGCCGCGCCGATGGTATCGCCGGCGATGATACGCGCTCCGCCATTCGTGGATTCCAAAAACAAAATCGCTTGAAAGCCGATGGTCAGCTATCCGACACCTTGACCCGCGAACTCGATGCCGAAATCGTGCGCGCGGTACAAGCGCGCTTGCAAATCTTGGGCTACAGCGTCGGCAAAGCGGATGGCGAACTCGGCGCGCGCACCCAGGCGGCGATCCGCAATTTCCAGAAAAAAGCCAATCTGCCGACCACCGGCCAAGCATCGGCGGAACTCGCGCTAGACCTGCAAAACACTATCAGCGCGCAGATCGCCGAGGCCGAGGCGCGGCAGCGTGCCGCGCGCCAAGCACAGCAAGCGCAGGCTCTGCGGACGGCGGTGCTGCGCGTGCAAACCGCGCTCAAAGCGCATGGCTACAGGCTCAGCAAACCGGACGGCGAACTCGGCGCGCGCACCCAGGCGGCGATCCGTGACTTCCAGAAAAAAGCGCGGCTGCCGGTTACCGGCAAGATATCCGAAGCACTGCTAGCCCGACTCGAACAACAGCCGCCGCATGAGCCGGCGAGCGTCCAGCCAGCCGCATCCGAACCCCTGCCGCCCATCGCCATGGTGTCGCCACAACCTAGCCTGACGCTGCAAACACCGGCGCAGCTACCCACGTTGCAAGCACCTGAATCACCTGCCGAGCCACAATCTACAGGCACCGAGCCGCTACCCGCGCCCACGATCGGCACTCTGCCGCCCTCCGCGGCTCCGGCAGCACCGACCGCTACCCTGGCGGCGCCCGCCCCCGCGCCCAACTCTTCCCCATCGGCGTCAGCCCCGGCATCCCAAGCTCCGTCATCGACCATCACCAGCATCCAATCGCGCCTGCAAGCGCTGGGTTATTATTCCGGCCGTCCCGATGGCAACGCGAACGCCGCCACGCAGGCGGCGATTCGGGCATTTCAAAACCAGGTCAACCTCAATCCATCGGGAGAACCGTCGGAAGAATTAAACGCCACCCTCAAGGATGCCGTGACTCAGCAAGCAGCAAGCCGGGCGCGGGTCGCACTCAACACCAGCGGCGCCAGCACCGAGGTGTTCGGCAAGCTGCGCTTGCAGCGCGCCGCCAATGGCACGTTGCTGGGGTGCTCGATCAAGGATATCCAGCTCGATTTGGCGTGGTGCAGTCCGTTTCTCGCACGCCGCAATACCGATAATTGCAAAGTGGTCTTGCGTCCGAACTCACAGGTCGTATTCGTCAAATGTAGCTGATCTTCAACGCTTTCCCGGCCCTGCCTCGGCCCAGCGCCAGGCAGAGCCGAAAGGCTCAGAGGAACTCGATCAACGCATCGAGCACGGCGTCGGGGCGTTCATAGGACAGCATATGGCCGCAATCCAACATGACGGTGCGGGATTGCGGCAGGGCGGAGGCAAGCGCTTTGGCGGCGTGCGGCGGGGTCATGAGATCACGCTGGCCGAGAATGAGCAATGCCGGACAGCGAACTTTGGCGGCGCTCGCCAACCCCTGTTGATAATCATTGCAGGCCTTGAGGTCGTTGTGCAGCACGCCAGGCGCGGCGCGCTCCAGCAAGCGCAGGCCCTCGCCCGCCATCCATAAACCCGGCGCGCGATTACCGCCCACATGGGAAGACGCGCCATGCCCCCAGATCGTGATCATATCGATGGCGGCATGGTCGTCAGCGGCGGCGGCGTCCAGCAACTGCCGGCTGACCGCCATCGGAACCGCCACGCCGAGCAAGGCCGCGGCGCGCACGCGCTCGGGATAGCGCGCGGCCGCTTCGAGCGCCGCCAATGCACCCATGCTGTGACCAACCAGCGCCGCGCGAGCGAGGCCGGCGCCATCGAGTACGCGCATCATCCAATCCGCCAAGTTGCCGATCGCCGCCACGAGCGGACCCGCCGACCTACCGTGACCGGGTAAATCGAGCGCCAGCACGTTACGTCCATGGTGGGCAAAATAACGGCTTTGCAGCACCCACACCGAATGATCCATGGCCGCGCCGTGGATGAATACTACGGTTTCCAATGCTGGATTGAGGGCGCGATTGCCCGTGTACACATAAACCTTCCGCCCATCGACGCTGAGTTCCATGGCGTTATGCTTTCTGCGCGGCGCGCAGCGCGCGGCTGAGATCATCGATCAGATCGGTGGCATCTTCGAGGCCGACCGACAGCCGGATCATGCCCTCGGAAATGCCCGCCGCCTCGAGCGCCTCGGCATCCATGCGATGGTGGGTAGTGCTGGCGGGATGGATGACTAACGATTTGGCATCGCCGACATTGGCGAGATGGGAAAAGAGGTTCAAATTCTCGATGAAGCGTTGCCCGGCCTTGCGCCCGCCTTTGATCACGAAGCTGAACACCGCGCCGCAACCCTTGGGCAGCAGTTGGCGAGCGAGCGCGTGGTCGGGATGATCCGGCGAGCTCGGATAATTGACGGCCTCGATGCCATCGTGCGCCTTGAGGAAAGACACCAAGGTACGGGTCGTCTCCACATGCCGCTGCATACGCAGCGGCAGCGTTTCCACGCCCTGCAAGATATGGAAAGCGGTAGTCGGGCTCATGCATGCGCCGAAATCACGCAATCCTTCACGGCGAGCGCGCAGCAGAAACGCCGCCGGGCCGTATTCCTCGCTGAAATCCATGCCATGAAACCCGGCATACGGCTCGGTAAGGGTCGGAAACCGGCCCGAAACCTCCCAATCGAAGCGACCGCTGTCGACCAGCACACCGCCGATCGCCACCCCATGGCCACCCAGAAACTTGGTCGCGGAATGAAACAACAGATCGGCCCCATACTCGAAAGGCCGGCATAGATAAGGGGTAGCGAAAGTGGCGTCGACCAGCAAGGGGAGGCCCGCGCCGTGGGCGACTTCAGCGAGCGCCGGAATATTCAGCACTTCCAGGCCGGGATTTCCCAGAATTTCGCCGAACAGCAGCCGGGTTTCAGGGCGGATGGCCGCCCGCCACGCAGCGAGATCACGCGGATCGACGAACGTAGTAGTAATGCCAAAACGCGGCAAGGTATAGCTCAGGATGTTGTGCGAACCGCCATACAGCGCGCGTGAGGCCACGATATGCGCGCCCGCGCCGAGCACGGTAACGATGGCGAGGTGCAAAGCCGCCTGACCGCTGGCGGTGGCGATGGCGCCGATGCCGCCTTCAAGCGCGGCGATGCGTTCCTCCAGCACCGCGCAAGTGGGGTTGGAAATACGCGAGTACACATGCCCCGCGCGTTCGCTATTGAACAACGCGGCGGCCTGATCGGTGTCGCGGAATACGAATGAAGTCGTTTGGTAGATTGGCGTGGCGCGCGCACCGGTCGCTGGATCGGGCTGGCTGCCAGCGTGCAGGCTCAGGGTATCGAAACCGAGATAACGGGGGCTGCTCATTTGATGGACACGATCTCATCGGTGTATTCGATAGGCTCTATGCCATAGGCGCCAGGGGCAAGTACAGCTTTGATCCTGTACGGTGAAGCGCTTTGCTCGAACAGTTTAAAATCAACGATTTTGAGCGGATAGTATTTCTTTTTATTCTGATCCAATATCAGCATGATGATCGGTTGACCTTGCTTGCCCCTGCGCGATGGTACGATCAGCCCTACTTCGCCGGTGTTCATCTCGACTAAGCTACCGCTCGGAAATAGCCCCAGGCATTCGACGAAACGGTCGATGAGTTGCGGATGAAAATTCTGCCCCCGCCACTGCTGCATCAGCTTGAGCGCTTGGCTGAGCGGCATCGCGCTCTTGTAAGGACGATCACTGGTGAGCGCATCGTAAATATCGACGATGGTGACGATCTGGCTGTAAAAATCCTTGTCTTCATTGAGCGCTAGGCCGCGTGGATAGCCACCGCCACTATAACGCTCATGATGTGCGTAAGCCACGACCGTAACCGCCCGAGGCAAGACCTTGGTGGCGTGCAAGATCTGTAATCCGTACACGGGGTGCTTGCGCATCTCCTGAGACTCGCGTTGATCGAGCTGGCCGGGTTTATTCAAGATCGCAAGCGGCACGCGTAGCTTGCCGATGTCGTGCATCAGCGCTCCCAGTCCCAGCTCCCGAAGCGGCGACCCGGACACGCCAAGATGATGGCCAAAGACCATCGCCAAAATCGATACGTTGACGCTGTGATTGGCGGTGTATTCATCTTTTTTCTTCAGCTGCGTCAGCCACAGCAGCGCATCGGGATTGTCCATGATGCTGGCAGCCATGTCATCGACCAGAATCTTGGCGCCCTCGGCGTCGATGATCTGTTGTTTCGCCGCATCTTCTTGCATGGTATCGACCGCGACCCGTGCCCGCCGCCGCAGATTCCTGGCCTCTTCCACTTCTTCGACGGCAAACGGCGGCCTGGCCCTGGCTACGTCCCCCTGCAGCCCGGAGTGACCCAATTTTGTCAGCTGCGCCGCATTACAGGCGTGAGTCTCTTGCTCGTCGGCGGTGATGTAGACATAACGGCACAGTCTAGTGAGCGCCTCGATATCGCTGGGTTCATTGATCGCCACCCCTTCCAGCAAAAAAGGTGTCTCTCGCCAAGGGCGATCCAAGGCCTCGACGAACATGCCGATACGCAACTGATCAACGTTTATTTTCTTCGCCATACTCAAACTCCGGGCGACGACAGAGACAATGGCGCAGGGTGGCTCCGCAGCATCCCAGCTACTAACCCATTTCAACCATCAAACACAAAATCGATATTCAAACCTCATACCAGAAATGCGGTACGCTTTCATGCGATCTTTCATACGCACGGGAGAATCGATATGGATTCCCCTCTGCTTGACCTCTCAAAAAGCCTGTTGACTGCCATCTTCAAACAATACCCTGATCAGTTTGATCTCGGCCTTGACCTGATCAACGCGCATCGTCCGCAATGCCACATGCTCTTTTATCGTGGGATCATACTTGAGCCAAAAGCTCCATACTCCCCCAGCACCCGGGTCGATCGAGCGCTTCGCCTGATACTCGTAGAACAGCGAAATCACTTCGTGGGTAGTGGAGTTGTTCAGCCGCAATTCGCCGCGCCAAGCGCGTAACGGCTGATCTAGAACATTGGTAAATTCGCCAGACAACAGGATAGCATTGATTTTTTCGTCGTAATCAATGATCTGCAAATTGACTGGCAGCAGCTTTTCGGCCGTGATTCCGACAGCACCAGGCAACAAAGCCAGTATCAATAGGATAAAGAAGTTTTTCATCACAGCCAGCATATCGTTGTAAGATATTGTCAAATTCGGTGACTGCGCAGCACGCTCTAAGGCTGCCGTCGAATTTCCGCAATGCGCCCAAACCGCTGCCCAATACTGTTGTAAAAGGACCACCGACGCCATGGATAAGTCCCCTATCGCCAGGCGCTTCCGCGGATTCTTACCCGTCGTTGTCGACGTCGAAACCGGCGGCTTCAACGCAGAGACCGACGCCCTGTTGGAAATTGCAGCGGTCATCCTCGAGATGGATCAGGATCATCGCTTACAACGCCGCCACACCATCGCATTCCATATTGAACCTTTCCCAGGCAGCCGTCTCGACCCGGAAGCCTTGGCGGTCAACGGCATTGACCCCTATCATCCTTTCCGGTTCGCAGTACCGGAAGCGGAAGCCCTGCAAAATTTATTCGCCGAAGTACGCAAAGTCGTCAAGGAAACCGGCTGCCATCGCGCTATCTTGGCTGGTCATAATGCTTTTTTCGACCTGGGTTTCGTCAACGCCGCCGCCGCGCGCAACGCGATCAAGCGCAATCCATTCCATCCTTTCAGCAACTTCGACACTGTGTCCTTGGCTGGCCTCGCTTTCGGGCAAACCGTTCTGGCGCGTGCAGCCGAAGCCGCCGGCATCGGCTGGAACGAAGTGGAAGCCCACTCGGCCATCTATGACGCGGAACGCACCGCGGATCTGTTTTGCCTGATCGTCAATCGCTGGCAGGAGTTCGGCGGCTGGAAGCCGCCGTCCTGTTGAACGCCAAACGCGCCGATGGGCCAAACCTCGTCAAGAGGCTTTCGATGGTTCTTCAGCACCCGCCTTGGCGGCTGCGGCATCGACCATTTTTTGCAACTCGCCGTTCTGGAACAACTCCAGGGTAATATCGCAACCACCCACCAATTCACCATCCACATAAACTTGCGGAAAGGTGGGCCAATTGGCGTAGCGCGGCAGATTCTGACGAATATCGGGATGTTCAAGCACATTCACATAAGCGAACGGCGCGCCGGTCTCGATCAAAGCCTGCACGGTGCGGCTGGAAAAACCACATTGCGGAAACTGCGGCGTGCCTTTCATATAGATCAGCACGGGATTGGATTCGATCTGCTGCTTGATGCGCTCCATCACGTCCATTGCACACGACCTCGCTAGTAACTACTATCAGGTTGACACATAAATACCATTATACGGCCTGATCCACCGCAAAAAAATGGCGCTGCCGCTTTACGGTTACTGGGGATACTGCAAATCGACTGCGCGCACCGGCGGCTTCACCCCGTTCATCTGACGGGCTATGGAAATCGCGCGATTGTAAGCGAAAGCATCCGCCACGGTGCCGCTCAGCGTCACCTTACCATGATCCGATTGCACGGCGATCGCCGCCGTCGCCAATAGCACGTCGTGCTTGAAGGCGTCTCTGATCGCGGCAGCGATGCCATTATCATCGACCTCGCGCACAGCGGGCGCATGGCCTGCCGCGCCTGATTCCGCGCTATTCAGTTTGGGCAAGAGGTTGCAACCGGGCAGCATCCATAGTATTGCCATTACCACGCCCACCGCCATCGATTTCATCGCCATACCCCATCGAGCCCTTCATCGCTAAAATGTAACCCCCGCCCCAACGATCACGCTCAGAATAGCATGGCGCTTGGCGTTGCATTGCCTTGGCCGCGGGACTAGACTACATACCCTTTGCAACACCCGCACCGAATAGGTATTCGTTTAGGAGAACCGCATGGCTTTCGAACTCCCCCCGCTCCCGTACGCCAGAAACGCCTTGGAGCCCCATATCTCTGCCGAGACCATCGACTTCCATTACGGCAAGCATCACCAGACCTATGTCACCAATCTGAACAATCTGGTGAAAGGCACCGACGCCGAAAACAAGTCTCTGGAAGACATCATCAAATCCTCGTCGGGTGGCTTGTTCAACAACGCCGCCCAGGTATGGAATCATACGTTCTATTGGAACTGCCTGAAACCCGGCGGCGGAGGGGAACCGAGCGGCGCGCTGGCGAACGCCATCAAGAGCAAGTTTGGTTCATTCGCGACTTTCAAGGAGGAATTCACTAAAACCGCCGTCGGCACGTTCGGTTCGGGTTGGGGCTGGTTGGTCAGGAACGCCGACGGCTCGCTGGAATTGATGAGCACCAGCAATGCCGGCACCCCGATGACCTCCGGCAAGACCGCCCTCCTCACCTGCGATGTGTGGGAACACGCTTATTACATCGACTACCGCAACGCCCGCCCGAAATACGTCGAGGCATTCTGGAATCTGGTGAGCTGGGATTTCGCCGCGCGCCAGTTCGGCGCTTGATGCGTTCGCGTTGATCCCCAACGGGCTCGACGCACGAGCCCGTTTTTTATGAAACCACGCCATTTTTTGAGTTTATTGGATCTGACGCCCGCCGAACTCAAGGGCTTGCTGGCGCGCGCCAGTGAGCTTAAGAGCTTGCGCCGGCGCGGTGAAGACTACGCGCCGTTCACCCGCAAAGTGCTGGGTATGATTTTCGAGAAATCCTCGACCCGCACCCGTATCTCCTTCGAGGCCGGCATGGTGCAACTCGGCGGTGCGGCGATTTTCTTGTCGCCGCGCGACACCCAACTGGGCCGCGGCGAGCCGGTCGAGGACACCGCGCGTGTGGTATCAAGAATGGTGGACATCGTCATGATCCGCACCTTCTCCCATGCCACCCTGGAGCGTTTCGCCGCCTTCGCCACGGTGCCGGTGATCAATGCGCTCACCGACCACAGCCATCCCTGCCAACTGCTCGCCGACATGCAGACTTATTGCGAGCATCGCGGCGACATGCGCGGCAAGACCGTCGCCTGGATCGGCGATGGCAACAATATGTGCAACAGCTACATCGAAGCCGCGCGCCAACTCGATTTTCGCCTGCGCATCGCCGTGCCGGTCGGCTACGAACCCGATCCCGCATTGCTGCAAGCCAATGCCGAGCGCGTCGACATCACGCGTGATCCACGCGCCGCCGCCGCGGGCGCCGACCTGGTCACCACCGACGTGTGGGCGAAGGCATGGGTCAGGAGGAACAAAGCCAGAAACGCCAGCAGGCGTTCGCCGGCTTCCAGGTGGATCGCGCGGTGATGTCCTGCGCCAAGCGTGATGCGCTATTCCTGCACTGTTTGCCTGCTCATCGCGGCGAGGAAGTGAGTAGCGATGTCATCGACGGCCCGCAGAGTCAGGTGTGGGATCAGGCCGAGAACCGCCTGCACAGCCAAAAAGCGTTGATCGAATTCTTACTCAGCGCTTGAACCCGTCATTCACCTCCAGCATCGAGCTGGCGCAACGCATCGACGGCCTGCTGCCACAAACCCAGTGCCAGCGCTGCGGCTATCCCGATTGCAACGCTTATGCCGAAGCGCTGGCGACGGGCGCTGCCGAACTCAATCAATGCCCACCGGGAGGTACGGCCACCATCCATGCCTTGGCGGCGCTGCTGGGGCGCGACTATCGGCCCTTGAATCCCCGCCACGGCCACGAAGCACCACCCACCGTCGCCGTCATCGATGAAGAACGCTGCATCGGCTGTACCCTCTGTCTCCAGGCTTGTCCGGTGGATGCCATCGTCGGCGCGGCTAAAGTCATGCACACCGTGATCGCTACGGACTGCACCGGCTGCGGTGTGCTTGCCACCGTGCCCGGTGGACTGCATCATCATGCACCCTACGCCGATGCCAGCCAGCGCCGATGCGAGCCGGGCGCAAGCCGAGCGCTTCCGCCAGCGCTATCGCGCGCGCCAGACTCGGCTCGCGCGCCAGCACGCCGAACGCAACCGTGCGCCGCAGGCTACCGCAACGCCCACACCTAGCGCAGATTCCAAGCACGCCGTCATCGCGGCGGCGCGCGCGTTTCCAAGCCAAGCAAGCGGCGCGGCGCACGCTCGGCCCGCGCGGCGGGGGTGAACCCATGCATCCGCACACCGTCCGCGACCTGTTCACCCGTCTTCGCGCCGCCAATCCCAAACCGACCACCGAACTCCACTACCGCACGCCGTTCGAACTGCTGATCGCCGTAATCCTGTCCGCGCAGGCCACCGACAAGAGCGTCAATCAGGCCACCGCGCGGCTGTTTCAGGTTGCCGACACGCCCCAAGCGATGCTTGACCTCGGCCTGGAGGGGCTGAAGGAGCACATCAAAACCATTGGCCTTTACAACAGCAAAGCCGCCCACATCATCGCAACCTGCGGTTTGCTCATCGCCCGCCATGGTGGTCAGGTGCCGCGTGACCGCGCCGCGCTGGAAGCGCGCCCGAGGTGGGCCGCAAAACCGCCAACGTGATTCTCAACACCGCGTTCGGAGAACCTACCATCGCGGTGGATACCCACATATTCCGCGTCGCCAACCGCACCGGCCTCGCGCCCGCCAAGACTCCGCTGGCGGTGGAGGGCAAGCTACTCGAAATCGTGCCCGATGAATTCAAGCGCGACGCCCACCACTGGCTGATCCTGCAAGGCCGTTACGTGTGTCTTGCCCGCAAGCCGCGCTGCGCCGCGTGTATAATCCGCGACTTGTGCGAATATCCTGATAAAAGCGAGGCTCGCTGAATGCTGTTCGGCACCGATCGCCGCCAGTTGCGCGGTGCGTTCTGCGAAACCTGGCGCAAACACTGCGCCGGGCAGTCACTCGAACCGCTGGAGCGCTTGATCGCCGCGGTCATCGCCCAGCACCCCGAATACCACCGCTTGCTCTCCGACAACGAGCGCGTCCTGGAGCAGGATTTCACCCCCGAACACAGCGCGGCAAACCCCTTTCTGCACATGGGTCTGCACATTGCCATCCAGGAACAGCTGCGCGCCGACCGACCGCTGGGAATCATGGAAATTTATCGCCAGTATTGCCAACGCCTGGACGATCCGCACCTCGCCGAGCACCAGATCATGGAAGTCCTGGGGGAAGTGCTGTGGGACGCGCAACGCCGCGGTACTCCGCCCGACGAGACCCTTTACCTCCATAAGCTCAAGGCGCGGCTGCGCCAGCATTGAGCAACCCTCTCGCCCCTGCCCGCATGACCGCGTCGCCTGAACAACTCGTTGACTGGCTCACGCGCACGGCGCTGCGCGACCGTGCGAGTTTCGAGCGCCTGTATCGCGCCACTGCCGCGCAACTATTTGGATTGATCCTGCGTATAGTCAAAAATCGCGAGCTTGCGAGTGAAATCCTACAAGAAGGCTTTATCAAGATTTGGCACCGCGCCGGCGATTACCGCGCCGACAAAGCGCAAGCGCTGACCTGGATGAGCGCCATCGTACGCAACCAGGCCATCGATTCGCTGCGCCGGGGCGCGCATCAGCCTACCGGCGCTGCGGAACCCATCGACGCGATCGATTGGCTGGCCGATGATGCGTTAGGGCCACTCGACCAAGCCGATCAGGACCAGCAAAACCAATTGCTGCGCGGCTGTATCGAGCAACTGGAGGGCGAACAACGGCAGGCGATGCTGCTGGCATATTTTCAAGGGTTGACCCACGAGGAACTGGCTGCCGAGATGCGCAAGCCGCTGGGTACGGTCAAGTCATGGCTGCGGCGCGGTTTAATGCGCCTGAAAAACTGTTTGGACCAGGTATGAAGTATCAAGACCCCAAGCTGATTGATTTGCTCGCCGCCGAATATGCGCTGGGCACGCTCAAGGGTAGTGCCCGCCGGCGTTTCCTGAAGCTTGTGCTCGCCCATCCGGATCTGCACCGACAAATGGAAAAATGGGAGCTGCGCATCAACCGCCTGGCGCAACGCGCAAAGCCGGTGACGCCGCCGGAAGCGGTATGGACCCAGATCGAGCGCCGACTTTTTACCGCCGCCGCGTCCGCACCCCTTCCCTGGTATCAAAACTTGGCGTTCTGGCGTGGGATCACGGTTGCCAGCACCGCCCTGGCCGCCGGTCTGGCGTTCATATTGGTGCTGGCGCCCAGGTTTCACGAAGCGCCCGCCTACGTGGTCATCATCAACGACACCGCGCAGAAACCGATGTGGACGGTCAGCGTGTCATCCGATATGGACAAGTTCCACGTCCGCAGCCTGAAACCGATGGGCATGCCGACCAACATGGGCTGTCTGCTGTGGGTACAGCCGGCGGGTTCACAAGCCCTTTATCCCCTCGGCATTCTGCCCGACAAGGGCGATGAAATGACCCTGCGGGTTGCGGAAGACATGCGCGGGATGCTGCACGATGGCAAGCTGTTGGTCACGGTCGAGCATCGCGATGAGCCGATGCCGGCAGCGCCTTCGGGCCCACCTCAGTACCTCGGCACCTGGGTGCCGATCACCAAAACCCGTATCTAGCCGTCGTCACATCCGCGCCGCGCCGCTCGTTTCGCCGCGCATGGCGGCGTGCTGTTCGGCCACCGTTCGCAGTTGATCCGTATCCCAGGATTCTTCCTGCTGTAGCGCGAACAACGACGTGTACCCATACGACCAATCGGGTGGTATCTGACAGGGCCGTTCGTCATGGCGCGCCCAACGCGCTGGTTTACCGCGCACGATGGCCCCGGCATGGCGGCTGGGCAAGGGGTTGGCGGTATAGGGAAACGCGTCCGCCGCCGAGAACACGTTCAGCAGCAAGGGCCGACCCAGATCCGACAGATTCGGCTTGGAGCCATGCACGGCGCGACAATTGTGGATAGTAATCGAGCCGGCCGGCCCCAACAGATAATGGGCCTGGTCCAGCGCCACCCGCTGCAGGTCTTGCTCGGCGATGCAACCCACCCATTGATTTTTGCTGTTGTACTGGTCGAACAACTCGCCCTTGTGACTGCCGGGGACGACCGCGAGCGGCCCTTGTTCGGGGCCGACGTCGTGCAGATACACGCCGATGGTCAACGGGCTGTAATTGGTATGCGGCCAGTATTGGATGTCCTGGTGCCACTTCACCTCCTCGCCACCCTCGGCCCACTTGAAATTGAGTGTGGAGTGGTGAAATTTGACGTTTGGTCCCACCAGGTCGGCGGCGACGTCGGCGATCACCGACTGCGAGGCAAATTCCCAATATGCCGGATGATGCTCGACCGGGCTGGTGAGCCGGCGCAGCCTGGGTTTGGCGGCGGTATGGCCGGGCTCCAGATCGAAGATCGCGTCGGATTTCGTGATTTTCCTGCTGCGCTCGACCATTTCCTCGGTGACGGCGTTGAGGCGGTCGATGATCGCTCTCGGCACGATGCTCTCGATCAGCAGATAGCCGTTGTCGAAGTAGAATTCGCGCTGGGCCTGGTTCAGCACTTTGGCGGGAGTTTTCAGTACGTCTTCGGGTTGCATGGGCGGTTCTCCATTACTGATCGATCATGGCGCACTGTAGACCCCATGGCGCCGCGCATCAAGGGGTGGAATCACGCACTCTCCAATCGATATGCTACGCTAGCGCCATGCACAATCCTGCCACTCCAGCCCCGACTTTCGAGTTCACCGGCTCACGCCAATTCACCGCCTGGCTCGGCGAACAACAGGCCAGCCTCGCGTTCACCACGTATCAAGCCGGCAAGCTGTTTCTGATCGGCCTCAACCTGGAAGGGCGGCTTTCGGTGTTCGAGCGCACGTTCGAGCGCTGCATGGGTTTGTGCGCGGCCGGTGATCAGCTCTACATGAGCACGCTTTATCAACTCTGGCGCTTCGACAATGCCCTGCCGCCAGCAGAGATCTACCAGGGTTACGACCGCTTGTATGTGCCGCAACTCGCCTACACCACCGGCGACCTCGACATCCACGACATCGCGCTAGGCCGCGACGGCAAGCCGATTTTCGCCAATACCTTGTTCAGTTGCATCGCCACGGTAAGCGAGGGCCATAGCTTCAAGCCCGTTTGGAAGCCATTTTTCATCGGCAAGCTCGCCGCCGAGGACCGCTGCCATCTGAACGGCCTGGCCGCCGAGGACGGCGCGCCGCGCTATGTGACCTGCGTCAGCCAGAGCGACGCCGCCGACGGCTGGCGTGACAAACGCGCCGGCGGCGGCATCGTGGTGGACGCGCAACGCAATGAGGTCGTGCTCGACGGTCTATCCATGCCGCATTCGCCTAGGCTTTATCGCGGCAAGCTCTGGCTGCTGGATTCCGGCAGCGGTTATTTCGGCTATGCAGACCTCGAACGCGGGCGCTTCGAGCCCGTGGCATTCTGCCCCGGCTTTCTGCGCGGGCTTGCCTTCGTCGGCGACTACGCCATCATCGGTTTATCCAAAGCGCGCCAGAACCGCACCTTCACCGGCCTACCGCTGGATGGCAACCTCCAGGCTAAAAATACCGATGCGCGCTGCGCCCTGCATATCGTCGATCTCAGGAGCGGCGACAGCGTGCATTGGCTGCGTATCGACGGCGTGGTCGAGGAACTCTACGACGTGGTCGTGCTGCCCGGCGCGCGCCGGCCCATGGCGCTTGGTTTCCGCACCGACGAAATCCGCCGCATGATCACGCTGGAGCCGGGCGCCGGTGAGTGGGGCAAATAGGCTTTTTTCCAAAACGGTTCCGCGCCGGTGACGCAAATCGTGCTGCATGTCGGCTGCGGCCCCGCCGACATCCGTCATTTGCCCGAACTGTTCCAGCGCGGCTGGCGCGAAATCCGCCTCGATGTCGACCCCGCCGTCAACCCTGATATCGTCGCCGATATCACTGCCATGCGGCCGGTCGCCGATGAATCCGTCGATGCGGTCTATAGCTCGCATAATCTGGAGCATCTGTACGCGCATCAGGTGCTACAAGCGCTGGGAGAATTCCACCGTGTGCTCAAGCCGGGCGGGATGCTGCTCGTCACCCTGCCGGATTTGCAAACCGTCGCCACAGCGGTAAGCCAGGATCGCCTGGAAGACCCCCTCTACCAAAGCCCGGTAGGGCCGATCACGGCGCTGGACGTACTCTACGGCCACCGCCCGGCGCTCGCCCAGGGCCGGCACTTTATGGCGCACAAAACCGGCTTCACCGCGACAACTTTGCGCCGCAAGCTGGAGGCGGCGGGATTCCAGATCCACAGTGTGAATCGCCAGGATTACGCGCTGTGGGCCGTGGCGCACAAACCCAAGCCAGCTTGAGCCGCTGCGCCAGGCGCGGCGTGAACTATTGCTTGAGCATCATGAACCGCTGAGCTACCATCCTCGCCAAACGATAGAATGAGTGAGGGGGTCTCCGATGCAACCGAGAGAGTTGCGGCTTTGTCAGCGCCCGCTCCGGCTGGCGCTAAGCCAGGCGCTCGCGCCGCCCATGGCGCGCGGTTTGTTGACGCTGGGTCTGTTCAGCCTGGCCACCCGGCCTTCGGGCAAACGCTGGATCTCTCCTCTCTTGCGGGTACGCTTGGTTTCCGCATCGATGGAGCAACCCTGAATCAAACCTCGGGTCGCGCGGTCGCGGGGCTGGGCGATGTCAACGGCGACGGCCTGGCCGACATCCTCATCGGCGCGCCCGGCGATAATACCAATGGTACCTATTCCGGCGCTGCCTACGTGATATTCGGACGCAGCCCGCCGGTCGCAAACGGCATACTCAAGCTATCTGCGCTCAGCGGCGGCAACGGCTTCAAGCTCGCCGGAACCCCCGCGCAGGCGCAGGCGGGGCGCGCGGTCGCGGGGTTGGGCGATGTCAACGGCGACGGCCTGGCCGATTTCCTCATCGGCGCGCCAGGCGTGAGCAATGGCAACAATCCCTACGCGGGCGCGGCTTTCGTGGTGTTCGGGCGCACCGGCACGGTCGGCGGCGGCGTGTTACAGCTCTCGGCTCTCAATGGCTCGAATGGCTTTCGCCTCAGCGGGATCAATAGCTCGGACTTCACCGGCTATGCGGTGAGTGGGCTTGGCGATGTCAACGGCGACGGCCTCGCCGATCTCCTGGTGGGCGCCCCCACACCCCCTCCTCCCAACAGCCGTCCGGGCATGGCGTTCGTGGTATTTGGCAGACGCACGGCATTCCCCGGCGGGGTCTTGCAACTCTCGGCCCTCAATGGCACGAACGGTTTCCGCCTGGACGGCGAAGGCGCGGACGACCGGGCGGGTTTCGCGGTGGGCGGGCTGGGCGATGTCAACGGCGATGGCCTCGCCGATATCCTGGTCGGCGCGCTGCGCGCCGATCCCAATGGCGGCGCGGGCGCGGCCTATGTCGTGTTTGGCCGCCGCGCCGCGATCTCCGGCGGCGTATTGCCACTGTCAACCCTCAACGGTACCAACGGCTTTCGCCTGAACGGCGCCGCTGCCAATGACCGTGCGGGCATTTCCGTGAGCGGGCTGGGCGATGTCAACGGTGACGGCGTGGACGACCTAGTGGTCGGCGCCCACCGCGCGGACGCCAATGGCGCCGACTCTGGCACGGCCTATGTGGTATTCGGCCGCAACGGGCTGGGCGCGGGCGGGGTATTGCAGCTCTCCGCCCTCGCGGGTGCGAACGGCTTTCGCCTCAAGGGCGCGAGCGCTTACGATTTCGCCGGCTATACGGTGAGCGGCCTGGGCGATGTCAATGGCGATGGAATGGACGATCTTCTCGTCGGCGCGCCGGGGCGCATCAATCGCAATTACGCCGGCTCTGCTTACGTCGTCTTTGGGCGCAACGGGCTGGGCGCGGGCGGGTGCTGGAGTTGTCCAGCCTCAATGGCGCGAACGGTTTTCGGGCCAACGGCGTAACCGCGAGCGATTACAGCGGACGGGCGATCAGCGGCCTGGGCGACGTCAACGGCGACGGTTTGGACGATTTCATCATCGGTGCGCCCGGCGCCAGCCCTAGCGGCAACAGCTTGGCAGGGTCGAGCTATGTAGTGTTCGGGCGCAAACCGGCAGTGGTCGGCAACGCCATTTTTCAGAGCGGCTTCGAGTAAGAAAGGGAAACGGCGGAGTCACGGCGCGGCCTCGAACCCATCCTGAAACATCTCATCGCTGCTGTTGCCCGCCGCCATGAAATACGCCCCCAGCGCCACATACGGCCCCTGATAGCCGATGGAATTCTCGGTGATCTCCCAGGTCATCGCCGTCCATTGCACTTGGTCGTTCCAGTCGCGGTAGAAGCGATTATAGAACACCGACCCGAGCGGCGGGCTGGCGTCGCCGCCATAGTCCTTGTTCGGGCCGCCGGGCACGAATCCGGGCGCGGGGCCGAGCAGCGATGTTTTGTTGTCGCTGACACCGTGGTTGTCCGTGCCTTTGAAATACGGGTAATCGGGTTCGATGATGCCCGTTGGTTTGCCGACATAGCGGCTGCGCGAATAATTATTCAGCGAATCGCCGAACCAGGCGTGATAGAACTGAAATGACGAATGCTCGCCGCCCAACGCCGCCGTATTGCTGAGATACAGCATCTTGAGCGCGTTCATTATGGCCGGAAAAAATGCAGGAAATCCTGCGCGTGTAGGCGACATGCGGCAGCACTCTGGCCGCCGGTCGCGCCGAGTTTGGCGGCGTTCAGGAGCATGATCCCGTACCAGGCGCGGATGGCGTTGGTGCCCCAATGGTAAGACCAATCCTGGATACCATTGCGGTAGAGATCGTTGACGCTGAAAATGCGGTCGACCAGCGCCGCGAAATCCGCCCGCATCTGGTTGACGACCGCGGCGGTCGCGCCCGGCGCTTGCAAATAAGTGACGGCGGCATGGACGTCATAATGGCCGGGGTCGAAGAACACGCCCGCCCATTGGTTGGCATGGAAACCATCCACATAGGCCCTGGCGGATGCCGTGCCCGCCGTGCGGAACACTTCCGCCGCGGCCCAGGCTTTGTGCTCGCTGTCGCCCTGGGTTTGCAGCCAGGACCAAGTCTTCAATGCCGCGGTCTTGAGCTGATCGGCGTAGACGGTCATGCCGGCAGCGGCATAGACCCGCGCCGCCAGCGCCAAGCTGCCCGCGAACACCGCGCCCGATTCCAGGGTGGGATTCTGATAATAACGGACATTGGCGTCGGCGCTCGGCGGCGCGTTCGAGGCGAAGCCATCGACGTGGGTCTGATACAACACCGAGCCGTCGGCGAGTTGCATTTTGAGAAACCAATCCAGCTCCCATTTCACTTCGTCCAAAATATCGGGCACGCCGTTACCGGATTCAGGGATGTTCAGGTCGCCGTCGCGAAAATGGCCGGGGTTGTCTTCGTATGCCTGCAGAAGTCCAATGATGGCGTTGGCCGCCGCCGCCCACACGTATTTGTTGTAATCGCCGGCGTCGTGCCAACCACCGCCGAGGTCGAGAATCCCGTGATCGGCATGGCCGGCGGCATGGGTCGTGGTCTTGTCGGTGAGATGGCAGGCTTGCGGGTCGGCCCAGGCGCCCGCGTAAACAGCGGGCTTCGGCGTATTGCAGCGCTGGTAGTAAAACGTTTTCAATGCGGCCAGCACCACCGGGTTGTAAACATCGAGGGCGATAGTGAAATCGTAGGACTGGCTCGCGAGCGCCGGGCTGAACAAGCGATAAGTCCCCGGCGTGGTGAACGCGCTGAAATCCACCCACCACACGGTGTCGCCGGACGGCGGGCCGTCATAGCCCTTGGCTTGGATCGAGCCCGGGGGAATGGTGAACACGACCTGATCAGCGCTGTCACGGAGCTGCACACTGGCGCCGGGGTTTTGCGAGAATATTGCGATCTTGCTGTCATTGGGCCGGTAGCCGAAATGATCGAGCTTGATGGCCTGGCTCACCGGCGCAGCCCATGCCGGAGCGTGGAGCAGAAACGCACAGACCAGGATGAATCGGCGCATGGCGAACCACCTAGAGGTTGAGATAAGCGCCCAGTTCGGGGTAGATTGTTTCAATGCCCATGCCGAACAGAGTTCGGTGGAACAGCCGAAATTTCGGCACGGCACGCGCGCGCCGCGTCGATGCACGCTAGCAGCACCGTCTGGTCGCCGATCTGGTTGGCGAGCAGCAATAAGAGCCGCGCGTTCAGCGCGGCGCTCTCGGCATCGCTCAAGCCCGCGTGGGCATCGACCAGGGCTTCGTAGAAACCGTCCGGGTCGGGAATATGGGGCGTTTGGGTGTTCATCGTCCGCAACTCTTGTCGTTCAAACATGGCCGAGCGCTTGCTGGATCGCCGTTTCCACCTCCGCGGTTCGCGGATTGTCGAGGCGCGCGGCCAGATAGGCGTCGGGGCGAATCAGGAAAAACGCCCCCGGCGCCACCCGTAAATGCGCGGCGAGCTTGCCTTCGACATCCTCGATACAGGGCAGGCCAGGCGCGTTGCCACAGGCATAGAGGGCGAACGGCAGGGTTTGCGCAGCAATCCGGCAACTTCACCAACGCTGGCGTCGGTCGGCGCAAACCAGACGCCGATCAGCGCCGTGCCGTCGGCCAATAAATCCATCAGACCGCCAGGACGGCCATCGGGCAGGCAGAGCGGCGCGTTTTGCACCGACACCCCACCCTGTGGCAGGCAGGGCGAGGGCGGATAATCGTTGGCTACGCACATCCGCCCGGTGTTGACCAGCGGGCGCGCGAATTCGTGGCGGCGCGCGAGGTCGAGCACAGCATTGCGTAGGATGCGCTCGGCGGGGCTGCGCGGCGCGAGAAAACGCGTGGTGCGGCTGGTTACGCGCAGATTTTCGACCGCCGCCGCGCGGCGTTCGGCGCTGTAGCTGTCGAGTAATCGCGGCGGTGCTTTGCCTGCCAGCACCAGCGCGAGCTTCCAGGCCAGATTGGCGGCGTCTTGGATGCCGTTGTTGCCGCCGCGCGCGCCGAACGGGCACACCACATGGGCGGCGTCGCCGATGAAAAACACCTCGGCCATGGCGGAAATCGTCGAGCAGCAGGTCGCGATACGCATACGGCCCAATCCACACGAACTCGAAATCGACCGTAGGCCCCAAATGCGCGCGCAGGCGCTCGGCGGCCACCTCGGGGCGGCTCACGTAGCGCGGGTCGGCGTCCGCGTCCATTTGATAATCGATCCGCCACACATCGTCCGCCATCGGATGTTGCCAGACCGCGCGGTTGTCATTGAACGGCGCTTCCACCCAGGTCCAGCGTTCCGCCGGCAACGCTTTCTTGAACCGCACATCGGTGATGCACCAGCGATCCACGCCAAGCGCCTGATGGGCATCCAGGCCGAAACCGTCGCGGATCGTGCTGTTCGCGCCGCTCGCGTCGATCAGCCATTCGGCTTCGAGGCGGTAGGAACCGGTGGACGTCTCGACCGTGACCCTGACCGCTTCCGCGCCCTGCTCCACGCCGACGACTTTGCTCTTCCAGCGCAGATCGCTGCGGCCCAGTTCCTGGATACGCTCGACCAAGAACCATTCGATGTAAAACTGCTGCAAATTGATGAACGGCGGCTGGCGCGAGGCGTTTTCCGTCTGCCGGTTGAAGCCATAGACCAGATCGTCGCCGGCAAAGGTCTTGCCCACCGACCAGCTCACGCCCTTGCCGTGGATGCGCTCGTAGATGCCGAGCCGGGCGAAAATTTCCAGACTTTTCTGGGCGTAGACGATGCCGCGCGACGAGGCGCCGCGCACCCCGACGCTGTCGTCTTCGTCGAGCACCACCGCGGGGATGCCGCGCAGGGCCAAGTCACAAGCCAGCGTCAACCCAGAGAGTCCTGCGCCGACGATGACGACTGGATAGTGCCCAGGTTTGCCGCCGCGCAGCTCTGGCGGCTCCAAGAACGGATAAGTGGGCAGTCGATAGCCTTCGGCGAACTTGACGGTGGCCACGGTCAGATCACATTCAGCACTTCGTAGCACGCGCCCATGGTGTGGTAGTCGGTTTTGCCTGCCGGGCTTTTCTCGTCGGTGTATTTTTGATTGTCGCGGGTCAGTATCCGATACCAAGCGCCGTAACGGTGATCGACGAAATGCCGCCAACTATAATCCCAGATGCGCTCATACCACGCCCAATAGCGTTGATCGCCGGTGCGCCGGGCGAGCAGCGCCGCCGCCGCGAACGATTCGGCCTGCACCCAGAAGTATTTGTCGCCATCGCAGATGCTGTCATCCGGCGCGAAGCCGTAATAAATGCCCCCATGCTCGCTATCCCAAGCCTTGGCGAGCGCGGCGTCGAACAACTCCTGGGCACGCGGCGCGAGCCAGCCGCCATCGCCTACTAGATGATCTTGATGGCGCTCCAGGATGAGCAGGAGTTTGGCCCATTCGGTGAGATGCCCGGGCTGATAACCCCAAGGCCGGAAGATGTTGGTTTTGTCGTTCTTGTTGTAATCCCAGTCCACCGACCAGTCGGCGTGGTAATGCTCCCAGATCAAGCCACCGGCGAGCGCGGCTTGCCGCACGGTGATGTGGCGGGCGACAGTCGCGGCCCGTTCCAGATAGCGTTTCTCGCCACTTGCCTCGAACGCGGAGAGCAGCGCCTCGCAGGCGTGCATATTGGCGTTCTGGCCACGATAGGAATGCAGCGTCCGCCAATCGGCGCTCGCTTCGTCGGCGTAAAGCCCATGCTGGGCCGACCAGAAGCGCTGTTCCATCAGCTCGAAGGTCTCATCGAGATAGGCCCGCGCTTCGACTATGCCGGCCCTGAGCGCGTGCGCATAAGCGAGCAGCACGAAGGCCAAGCCGTAACAATGATTGGTGCCGTCCCGCACGCTGCTCCTGCCCTGCTCGAAGCCGATGAGCCAGGCGTAGCCGCCGGTCGCGGCTTGCCGGTGCGCAGCGCGCAGGAACGCGATGCCGTGCTTCACCGCGTCGAGGTATGCGGGTTTGCCGAACTGGCGATACGCCATCGCGTAATTGAACACGAAGCGGGTGCTGCTCACCAAATGGCGGGTGACGGCATCGTAAACGCGGCCGTCGTCTTTGAAGAAATGGTAGAACCCGCCGCGCGGGTCGATGCAACGCGGATGATAAAACGCCAGCGTGTGCTCGATATGGCCAAGCAGGAAAGCGCGGCTGCGGAAATCGGGCGACATCGGGATCAGCACCTCTGGGTTGCGGCGATACGCTGAGAGTAACGGCCCCGGCCCATGGCGATCAACTGCCGCCGCGCGCCAGGGTGACGCCACCGCACACATACAGTACCTGGCCGGTGATGAAACCGGCGCGCTCGTCCACGAAAAACGCTACCGCGTTGGCGATGTCGGCGGGCTGGCCGAGCCGGCCCATGGGGATGGCATCGATGATCGCGCGGGTGCGCGGCATCTCCGGCGGATTGGCGCTAGTGAATAATTCAGTGGCGATCGGTCCGGGCGCGACGGCGTTGCAGGTGATGCCGAAGCGCGCGAGTTCCAGCGCCCACACTTTGGTCATCGACACCAGCGCACCCTTGGTGCCGGCGTAAGCGGTGCGTTCGGTCTTACCGAGATGGGCGCGGCTCGCGATGTTGATGATGCGCCCCCAGCGCTGCGCTTTCATCGCCGGTAGCACGGCTTGCGCGCACAGCATCGGGGCGCGCATATTGATCGCGACCGAGCGCTCGAAATCGGCGAGCGTGGTGTGCTCCAGCCCCGCCATCAGGCCGATGGCGGCGTTGTTGACCAGCGCGTCGATTGGCTCGCTGTTTATCAAGTCGGCCAGCCCCCGGACTAGCGCCTGGCTATCCGCCAGATCGACTTTCATCCAACGCGCGGCGGCATCGGCTTGCGGCGTAGGCTCCAGGATATCGAAGTTGACGACCCGCCAGCCGTCGGCCTGCAAGCGTGTAGCGATGGCGCAGCCGATGCCGCGGCTGGCCCCGGTGACGAGCGCGGTTCGCGCCATGGCTCGGCTCCTCGTGGATGGGGTGGCATTACTCCTCGCATTGTAGCCACCCGCCGCGGGTGTTCCCAGCAGGGCTATTGATTGATGGCAGCGCGCTCGTCGGCATGGCGCTGCGCGAGTTGGTCGCTTTCCTGGACCATGCGCGCGACGTTGTGCTTGATCAGCCACACCTCGACCGCCCGGTAATAACCGGGTTTCTCCATGAGTGCGGCGCGCGCCGGATCGTTCTTGCGCAAGGTGTCATCGACGACGGGTTCCTCCGTCACCGCGCGAAACGGCCCGAAGCCCTTCTCATACTGGGCTTCGCTGATGCCTTGTTTCTTCAAATAAGCACAAACCGCCTGCACGCGCCGCAAGGCACGCCCTTTGTCCTCGCCGATGCCGCTCGCGCTGCTGGCGATTCCCACGACGAATACCGACCGCGCCGGGCTTTCCTTCAAAAAGGGGACGACGACTTCGTCGATCCAGGCGCGATGCTCATCACGCGGGGTCGCGCTTGCCGTCAGAAAATCATAAAAGCGTATCCAAACGCCGCCCGGTACAAATCTCACATGGGTATGAAAAGAGGTAGTTTTCGCTGTCATGGCGCTGATTCCTCCTGGGAAACATAGTAATGCCATCGGTTGTTGTAGGCATGAGGCTAATCGCGATTCGTGGAGGAGTCATAAAACATCGGTAAAGAATTGGTAAAACTTGGAACCACTACGCTCTTGACAGCGCTGGCGATCGTCAACCATCTTCAAGCATCATAACGGCAATTCCACGATTCCATCGTCGGCTCATGGTTCCGCTCACCGCCGCCCACACCACCCCCTCACCGCCCGCGGAGGTCGCAGGCCGCAGCCTGTGGGCCGATGCGCGCCGGCGCCTGCTGCGCAATAAAGCGGCCGTTGCATCAATGCTGATCCTCGTCGTCATTGCCTTCATGGCGATTTTCGCCCCCTGGCTCAGCCCGCATGCTTACGATGAAATCTATTGGGATCGCATCCAGTTACCGCCCGATTTCGCCAACCATTTTTGGTTCGGCACCGACGGCAATGGCCGCGATCTGTTCGTGCGCACGCTGTATGGCGCGCGTGTATCGCTCGCGGTCGGGATACTCGCCACCGCCGTGAGTCTCGTCATCGGCGTGACTTACGGGGCTACCGCCGGCTACTTCGGCGGGCGTATCGATAATCTGATGATGCGCTTCGTGGATATTCTTTATTCGCTGCCTTTCATGTTCTTCGTGATCCTGTTGATGGTGATCTTCGGGCGCAATATCTTCCTGATTTTCATTGCTATCGGCGCGGTCGAGTGGCTAACCATGGCGCGCATCGTGCGTGGCCAGGCGCTATCGGTCAAACGCAAGGAATTCGTCGAAGCGGCGCGCGCCGCAGGGATATCGAACGCCGCCATCCTCCGCCGCCACATCGTTCCCAACGTGTTAGGGCCGGTGATCGTGTACATGACGCTCACCATCCCGCAGGTCATCATCACCGAGAGTTTCATTTCTTTCCTCGGCCTGGGCGTGCAAGAGCCGCTGACCAGTTGGGGCGTGCTGATCGCCGAGGGCGCGCGGGTGATGGAAACCGCGCCATGGCTGTTGATTTTTCCGGCGATTTTTCTCGCGCTCACGCTGTTCTGCTTCAACTTCATCGGCGACGGACTGCGCGATGCCCTCGACCCGCGCGAGCGCTGACGTGGTTATCCCACCAGTGCTGGAAATCGACAGGCTCGATGTGCGCTTCGCCACGCCGGACGGCGAAGTGCGCGCGGTGCACGACGTATCGCTCGCGCTGGCGGCGGGCGAAAGCCTCGGCGTGGTGGGTGAATCCGGCGCGGGCAAGACCCAGACGTTTCTGGCGGCGCTCGGCCTGCTCGCCGGTAACGGCAGCGCGAGCGGGCGGGTGCGCGTGCAGGGCGAGGACATCCTGAATCTGCCCCCGGCCCGCCTCAACGCCATCCGCGGCGTGCGGATCAGCATGATCTTTCAGGACCCGATGACCGCGTTGAACCCCTATCTGCGGGTGTCGCGGCAATTGCGCGAAGTGCTGACCGAGCATCGCGGCATGAGCGCGCGCGCCGCCGACCAGCGCGCCATCGCCATGCTGGAGCGGGCCGGAATCGCCGATGCGGCGCGCCGCTATCGGCTCTACCCGCACGAGTTTTCCGGCGGCATGCGCCAGCGCGTGATGATCGCCATGGCCTTGCTGTGCGAGCCGGCGGTGCTGATTGCCGACGAACCCACCACCGCGCTCGACGTCACGGTGCAAGCGCAAATCCTTGCTCTACTGCGCGAACTGAAGCGCGACCTCAAGATGGCGATCGTCCTGATCACCCATAATCTCGGCGTGGTCGCCGGGCTGTGCGAACGCGTCGGCGTGATGTACGCCGGCCGTATCGTCGAAACCGGCGCCGCGCGGGACGTATTCCATCATCCTCTGCACCCCTACACCGAAGGCTTGTTGCGGTCGACGCCGCGCCTGGACGAAATCAGAAGCATGGAACTCGCCGCCATCCCCGGCCAGCCGCCCAACCTCCAGCACCTCCCGCCCGGCTGCCCATTCGCGCCGCGCTGCACGCACCGCTTCGCGCGTTGCGAGCACGAACCACCGGCGCCGCGCGAAATCGCGCCTGGCCACAGTTTTGCCTGCCACCTGGAGCGCAGCGTATGAGCGCGCCGCTGCTGGCGGTGCGCGATCTGTGCGTGCATTTCCCGATGCGGGTGGGCGGGCTGCGGCGCGGGCGCTTGCTCACGCTCAAGGCGGTGGACGGGGTGAGTTTCGACCTTGAGGCGGGCGAAACGCTAGGGCTGGTCGGCGAGTCCGGCTGCGGCAAATCGACGCTGGGGCGTGCGGTATTGCAACTGATTAGCCCCACCAGCGGCCGGGTGGCATGGCAAGGCGAAGACATCACGGGGCTTTCCGCCGAGGCCATGCGCCCGAAGCGGCGCGCGATGCAGATCGTGTTTCAAGACCCCCTGGCGGCGCTGAATCCGCGCATGACGGTGGGTGAGATCGTCGCCGAGCCGTTGCGCGCGCACCAACCCGAACTCGGCACGGACGCCATCCAACGGCGCGCGCAGGCCATGCTCGAACAAGTGGGGTTATCGGCGCAAATGCGCAACCGCTACCCGCACGAGTTTTCCGGTGGCCAGTGCCAGCGCATCGGCATCGCCCGCGCCATGATCCTCGCGCCCAAGCTCATCGTCTGCGACGAACCAGTGTCGGCGCTAGACGTTTCGATCCAGGCGCAGATCGTCAATCTATTAGTGGGCTTACAGCGCGAGTTCGGGCTGGCGCTTTTGTTCATCAGCCATGACCTCGCGGTGGTGCGCCATATCAGCCGGCGAGTGATGGTGCTCTATCTGGGCAAGATTATGGAAATTGCCGATCGCGACGCGATCTACGCCCACCCGCGCCATCCCTATACCCAGGCGTTGATCGCGGCCGCGCCGATTCCTGACCCAGACGTAGAACAAGCCAAGCGTCCCATCGCGCTGCAAGGGGAGCCGCCCTCGCCGCTCGCGCCGCCCTCGGGCTGCGTGTTCCGCACCCGTTGTCCCAAAGCGACGGCCCTGTGCGCCGCTGCAACGCCGCCGCTCGAATACGATGCCGACGGCCACCATGCGGTGGCCTGCCACCATTGGCGCGATGACGAGTCTCGTCAGGGTTTGACCGGCGCTACATTGACTCCCAGTTGATACACCAGGGAGCCGCCGTAGTAAGCGGTGACGAGCAATACCGCCACCCCGACCAGTCCCAGCAATGCCACCAGCCAGCCCCAGCCGCCGCTCAGCGCAAACCCGCGCCACACCGCGAACAGCCGCAGCAACGACAAGGCCGCGAAAATGATGATGGTCGCCGTCGCCAGAGTTTCATGGAATTCCAGCGGATCCTGCGAAAATCCCAACTCCACCGCTTTATCGAGGGCGATGTCGCCAAAGAAAGCGGCGGCCATGGCGAATAGCGTACCCAGCAATAGAGCCCACAGCGCGGTCACCGGCAAACCCTGGCGGCTGGCCAGCGCACCGCCGCGCACCAGCACCAGGAAATCAACGGCGATGGCGGCCATCAGCAAGACGATGGGAAAGTGAACCAGCATGGGATGGACATGTTCAATGGCGATCATGGTCTTATTTCTTCTCTCAACGACAATGGAAAAAGGTGCGCGAGGCAAACGATGCCCGTTCGATGCCATGAATTTAAGCGCGATTCCTTAAATCAAGCTTAAAATGATGTCCATCATCCGCAAAGGCGCTCTCTCATGAGAGATTTTGTCAAATGTTGTGTACGGGGTGAGATCGTCAGGCGGCCTGTTGGTTAAGAGGGGCGTGCTCCTCAGTCAGTTTTTCGCGCGGGTCAGCCCGCACGCCATCCACGAATGCTACACCGCGAATCAGCTCGGCTAACTGCTCCGAGCCGGTCAGTCGCCGCCAGCGCTGCTGGGCACTGCGCATCAACTGAAATACCAGGGCCAGGAACGTCATGCGGGTCACGCAGCCGCGCGTTTTGTCAGTGCGTAGCCGCACGGTGGCGAAGGTCGATTCGATCGGGTTGGTGGTGCGGATGTGCACCCAGTGCTCGGCCGGAAAGTCATAAAAACTCAGCAGCGTGTCGCGATCTTTGGTCAGGCATTCCGCCGCCTTGGGATACTTGGCGCCGTAGCGGTCGAGAAACCCTTGGAAGGCTTTCTCAGCCTCGGCTCGGGTTGCGGCCATCCAGATGTCCTGTAAGTCCGCTTTGGCTTTGTCCTGTAGGGTGCGGGGGAGCTTATTAAGCACGTTTGCCGTCTTGTGGACCCAGCACCGTTGCCAGGCCGTGGCCGGATAGACTTCCGTCAACGCTTTCCAAAACCCCAGTGCCCCGTCGCCGATGGCCAGGGCCGGCGCTTGCTCCAGACCCCGAGTCTTCAGATCCCGTAGCAGATCCCGCCAGCTTTCGGTACTCTCGCGAAAGCCCTCTTCCAGGGCGACTAGAGCGGTTCCTGAATTGATGTAGCGGATTTCGGTCTATTGGGTTAGGGTATCTCACCTGCGAAGCAGTGGAGAATAGGCATGAAGGCGTACTCGATGGATCTGCGCGAACGGGTGCTGGGCGTCTGCGACACGGGTTGCGGGACCAAGGCCGTGGCCGAGCGGTTCCAGGTGAGCGAGTCGTGGGTACGCCGGCTCAAGCAGCGGCAGCGTGAGCGTGGGCAGATTGGACCGTGTGATCAGCGCCACGGCCCCATCCCCGGCTGGCAGAGCCACGCCGAGGCAATCCGGGCGGCGGTCAGCCAGCACCCGGACGCGACGCTCAGTGAGTATCGCGAACGGTTCGCGCTACCGCTGTCGCGCTCGGCGTTGAGCCGCGCGCTGATCGAGTTGGGTCTGCCGAGAAAAAAAGTCGCTGCGCGCCGCTGAGCAGGATCGCACGGATGTGCACGCCGGGCGGCAAGCGTGGCGGGCCACGCAGCCAAGCCTTGACCCCGCGCGGCTGGTGTTCGTGGACGAGACCTGGGCGAGCACGGCGATGGGACGGACCCACGGTCGCTGCGCCCGCGGTGAGCGGCTGGTGATGGCACTGCCGTGGGGGCACTGGAAGACGACCACCTTCGTCGCTGCGCTGCGCTGCGAGGGGCTCACCGCCCCGACCGTGATCGATGGGGCGATGACGGGCGATCTGTTCGTGGCCTATGTCGAGCAGCAGTTGGTGCCCACGCTGAAGCCTGGTGACATCGTGGTGATGGACAACCTCTCGTGCCACAAGCGCGCCGGGGTGCGGGCCGCGATTGAGGGGGCGGGATGCCAATTATGGTTTTTGCCGCCCTACAGCCCCGACCTCAATCCCATTGAACACGCCTTCAGCAAGCTCAAGGCAAAGCTCAGAGCCGCGGCCAAGCGCACGGTCGAAGCGCTGTGGCACTACCTCGGTGAGGTGTTAGACGAGTTCCTGCCCGCCGAATGTCGCCACTACTTCACCAGTTGCGGCTACTCAGCCGCTACATCTACTCAGGAACCGCTCTAACTCCTTCTCGCCCTGGGCGGTGGCGCCGATCACCACCCGCGCGCAGGCCCGCTCGTGCTCGGCCCGGATGCCGAAGTGAATCCCATCGGCCCAGAGATACACGTAGTGCTGGCCCTGCAGATCACGCTTCTGCCAGCGCCTGACCTCGTCGATCCAGCCCGCCTTCAAGCGGCTCACCGTGGCTGCGGAGAAGCCCGCCGCCCGCTCGCCCACCAATGCCTGGAGCGCCTCCTGAAAATCCCCGGTAGAGAGCCCCTTGAGATACAGACAGGGGATCAGTTCCTCTACGCTTGCGCTTTTGCGCAGATACCGTGGGATGATCGCCGAGCCAAAGCGCACCGGCTCAGCCGCTGGCGGCCCCCCGCGGTCGCGTACCCGCGGCACCTCCACTTCCACTTCACCGATGCCGGTCTGAATCGCCCGCGGCGGCAAGTAGCCATTGCGCACCACCCGCGCGCGGCCCGCCTCGTCACGAAGCCCCTGATGTTGCGCCAGAAACTGTTCCACTTCCGCTTCCACGGCGTCGGCCAGGAGCCGCCGCGCGCCACAGCGTAATACTTCAGTCAGCGGATCCACGGTCGGCGTTTCTGCTCGCTTTGACCACTCAATCACGTTATCTTTACTCATGGCGTATCGGTCCTCTTGCAGGGGGGTGATGGCTGGCCGCCTCACCCAGGATACGCCGCCTTTTCGTTCCCTGGCATACACAACTTTCGATCATAGCTCCTCTCATGAACCCGCAATCACCGCATTCCTTGGCGCTGCTGAAGCGCCCTATCCCCAGCACCGGCGAGCTGATACCCGCCATCGGCCTCGGCACTTACAATGCCTTCGATATTTCCCTCAACGACCGCGCCGACCGCACCGCCTGCGCGGAGGTGTTGCGCCTGTTCGCCGAGGGCGGCGGTGCCTTGGTGGATTCCTCGCCGATGTACGGCAAGGCAGAGGCCGCCATCGGCGCGCTCACCGGCGAACTCGGCCTGCATTCCAAACTATTCATGGCGACCAAGGTCTGGACCAGCGGGCGCGAGGCCGGCATCCAGCAGATGGAGTCTTCGTTCCAGAAAATGGGCGCCAAAACCATGGATTTGATGCAAATCCATAACCTCGTCGATTGGCGCACCCATCTACAAACGCTGCGCGATTGGAAAGCGCAAGGGCGTATCCGCTACCTCGGCATCACCCATTACCAAAGCGGGGCGTTCGCCGAGTTGGAGAGCATCTTGCGCGCCGAAGCGCTCGATTTCGTGCAACTCAACTACGCCATCGACGATCGCGCCGCCGAGGAGCGCTTGCTGCCGCTCGCGCAAGAGCGCGGCGTGGCGGTGTTGGCGAATCGCCCGCTCGGCGCGGGCCGCTTGGTGGGCGCGGTGAAAAACGCCACCCTCCCGGCCTGGGCGGCGGAACTCGACTGCCCGACTTGGGGAGCGTTTCTGTTGAAGTTCATTCTGTCACACCCGGCCATAACCTGCGCCATCCCGGCGACGCGCAATGCGGCGCATATGCACGACAATCTGCTAGCGGGAATAGGGCGACTGCCCGATCAGCAAGAACGCGAGCGGATGGCGACCTGGATTGAGCATCTGTAACAGGGCTTGCCCTGGGTTTCGCAAATAACGCTCAACCCAGGCCGCTCACTACTCGCTACTCAATTTGGTTAAGAGTCGAGAATCAATGCTCAGACGCCAAAACCGCTTCCAGTGAAGGAGCATCGAGCACGCGTTCGATCCAGACTTTTAGCTCCGCTTGGCTGGCCGCAGCCAGGCGCTGCTCGATATCCAGTGGCAGCGGGCCAAAGCGGCGTGCTAGTAGTCGGCGTAGAGTGTATTGTTGGCCTTGTTGGATGCCCTGCTCAATACCTTGCTCAATACCTTGTTGGATGCCTTTTTCAATCCCTATTTGTTCAATACTGGTGATATAGGGTCTGCTCATGGTTGCCTCGTAAGTTGCCAGCTCATCGTGAAATTGCTGCTTTAGCTCAGCGGATAGCACCAGCAGCCAATCGATGAAGCGAAACAGATTGATCACATCTTCGCGCTGGAAGCCCCGTTCGTAAAGCGCACGCACCAGACGCAGCT
This sequence comes from Gammaproteobacteria bacterium, assembly GCA_046347515.1. Lineage (GTDB taxonomy): Bacteria > Pseudomonadota > Gammaproteobacteria > Competibacterales > Competibacteraceae > JAXMFZ01. The sequence continues at coordinate 64,547 of JAXMFZ010000004.1, forward strand.
TCCACTGCAAGCGTTCGTGGGGCTTATTACGGGTGGCACGAGTTTTCAGATGCGCCATCACCACGACGGCAAACGGGTTGGAACTCGCCTCCAACAGATCCCAACGCCGATTGTAGTCAGTCAGTTTCACCACCGGAAAGCGCAACTCTATGCGACAACCCCAGAGTTCGTGCATAAAACGATTCGGGCGCCAAGTGCTTTTGCCGTCACCGAGCACCGCCAGGCTGACGATAGGGTTACGGTAACGATCATACAGCCGGTAGTGACAGACATACATTCGTTCGGGAAATGCACGTTCGTACTCGCCCTGCACTTCGACATGCACGTAAACGATCTGCTCCTGACCGCTGCGGCGATAAACTTTCATTAGCTTATCGGCCAGACGTTTGCCGAGTTCGGCCTCGCGCACAATCTGTTGAAGCTCGGTATCGAGGCTCTCATAATTTTTGGACCAGTCGATATCGGCGTGTGCGTCGGGGAAGAAAAACGCCATAAACTCGGCGAAGTAGTGTTCAAGAATATCTTGCCAGGGGCTGTCGAAATCATCGGCCATGGCGGCATTTGTCTTATCATCACAGTGATAGGTATCATGCCAGAAATCGGATGCCAGAAATCGGAGAGATCACCCGCATGTCACTGAAAACCCTCCTTCAGCAGGGCCTCGACATCGCCCTGGATGGCCGCTTTCTGCGCGTATTCGCGAGCAACGTCGCGGGCGATCTGGTGGGCGCGCTGACCGAACCGGCTATTAAAGCCTTCCGCCAGCACTTCACCCTCAGCGGTCATGAACTGGGCGACGCATTCGGCGCGAGCCTGGTGCGCGCCTTGGCCGCCATCGACGCCGAGCTGAACGGCGGGCGACTCAGCAAAATGCTGGGGCCGCTCCACCAGCGCCAATATCAAGCCCGGCTACAGGCCGAGTTCTTCGCGCCGTTCGCCGCCGAGCGCCAGCTTTCGCAGCCCGAGCAAAATGCCCTATGCGCGCGGATTTCCACGGTTTGCGGCCAACTCAGCGACGCCAAAGACCGTATCTTCATTCCGGCGGCTTTTCCTGAACCCGACCTCGCTGCACTCCTCAGCGACGCCCTGCCGGAGAGCAGCAGCGCCGTGCTGCTTGCGCAGATCCGCGCCAGCGCTGGGTTTGAACTACCTACCGACAGCGTCGATTTCTTCGCTTATCGCAACCTGCTCGGCGATGCGGTGCTGTATTTCTTCCGCGAACAGCTGCGCCGCGACGAGCGCGTACAGCGCACCATGAACGCGCTCCAGAGTCAGGGCATCTGGCAAGACGTACACGCGCTGGGGGATAAACTCGATGGCGTAGACCAGCGCCTCAACCAGCGTTTGCAAGCCGAGGCGCGCGCCCACCGCGAACACCTCCAGCGCTTCCAGAGCCAATTCGCCGACTGGTCACGGCTACTCGATTGGCGGCTTGACGACATCCGCGACCAACTCGACCAGAACACCGCGAAGCTCGACCAAATCCTCGCCTACTTGCAAGCCCAAGGGCTGGATGTACGCATCAAAGCCGAGGACGAATTCGGCAACTACAGCCCGGAATTCGTCCAGCGCATCGAACAAGCAACCGCCGAACTACGCCTATCGGCCCGCTACCGGGCGCGCGCCGCCCTCATCCACGCCAGCGTCTTGGCGGCGAGCGGCGATAACGCCCGCGCCGAAACCAGCCTCAAAGAAGCCCTCACCGTTGCGCAGACCAACGCCGACAAAGCCTTGGCGCACTACAACCTGTTCCATGTCTATCTGCACCGGCCCGACCATGACAGCGCCCTCAGCCATCTTCAGGAAGCCATCGCCCTGAACCCGGAGTATGCGCTGTGGCGCACCGATAAATACGAAGTCGAAAAAATCCTCGGCGCGGGCGGCATGGGCTGTGCGTTTCTCGCCCGCAATCGGCTGGACCAGCAAGTGGTGCTGAAAACCCTGTGGGACGCCAGCGAAACCGCCAGCCGGCAATTCTTCGCCGAGGCCAAGACCATGGTGCGGATCGCCGGTGCCTACGTGCCCCAACCGCGCGATTTCGACTACGCCGACCCCGCCCACAAAAAACGCCCTTACATCGAAATGGAATACCTCGACGCCGCCCTGGATGGCGACGCCTGGCTTAAACAGCACGGCAAGCTGAGCCTCAAAGACGGCCTGGCCGTGGGGCGGCAGATTGCCCGCGGACTGGCCCTGGCGCATGGGCAAAACATCTGCCATTACGACCTCAAGCCCGCCAACCTGTTGCTGCGCCGCGCCAGCCAGTCGGTCGAGGCCAAGATCATCGATTTTGGCCTTTCCAACAGCGTGCTAGCCTTGCAGCAAAAGCTCAGCCGCAGCCACCGCAGCGGCAAAAGCACCTTCGCCCAGCAGGTGTTCGGCTCGCTCGATTATGCCCCGCCCGAACAACGCGGCGAGGGTGGGCAACCAGGGCCACAGAGCGATCTTTATGCCTTTGGCGTGACGCTGTATCGGCTGCTCACAGGGCAATCCGCGACCAAGCCCAATCCGCGCTATCTGCGCGACTCTCCTGAACTCCACGATTTGATTTTCGATTGCATCACGGATGATCCTGCCCAACGGCCCGCGAGCGCGGTCGAAGTGGCCGAACGGCTGGAGCGGATGCTGGACGAGTCCGTGCCTGTAGCGAAGCAGAACCCGCAACCGGTGATTATTCAGCCACCGCCCGCGCCTACACCGCCTGCCATTCAGAATATCCACGGCTGGTCCACCGACCAGGTGCAAGCGCTCCAACGTCAGACCGCCGAAGTCCAGGGTTTAGAGGTGACGTTCCAAGATCGGCTTAGAGATAGCAGCGTGGGGCCGGAGATGGTGGTGATTCCGGCGGGGATATTTTTGATGGGATCGCCAGAGAGCGAAGAGGGTCGCTCTGATAACGAATACCACCACGAAGTGACGATCGCCAAGCCTTTCGCGGTTGGTAAATATGCCGTCACCTTCGATGAGTACGACGAGTTCTGTGCAGCCACCGGGCGAAGAAAGTCAAGATGTGGCGGTATTTGGGGTTGGGGGCGCGGGCGACGGCCTGTGATCAACGTGAGCAGCATTGATGCGATGGCCTATTGTGCCTGGTTGGCGTTCCAGACCGGCCAGTCCTACCGGTTGCTTACCGAAGTCGAATGGGAATATGCCTGTCGGGCGGGTACGGCAACGCCGTTTTACTTCGGCGCGACGATTGGCACCGACCAGGCCAATTACGACGGCAACTACAATTACGGCCAGGGTAAGAGAGGCGAATACCGACAAAAAACCGTTCCCGTTGGCCAGTTCCCGCCCAACGCCTGGGGCCTGTATGATATGCACGGCAATGTTTGGGAATGGACGGGATCGCGGTATCAGTCTGACTATGATGGTTCAGAACAGCGCTTGTTCAACGAGCAAGATTTGGCTAGCGCAAAACCCCCAGGCTTTTTTGGCAAGCTGTTTGGATCAGGAAAAGGTGATACGTATCAATGGGTTGTCCGGGGAGGTTCTTGGCTTAACGACCCGCAGTGGATGCGTTCCGCTTACCGCACCAAGGACACCGCTGTTTACCGTAGCTACGCTCTCGGTTTTCGCCCTGCCAGGTCTATATAACCCTTTGCACTTTATCCTTTTTCCCTTTTATTCTTTTCCTTATCGCGGTTCCTGGAACAACAACCCGCAGATTCTTGCTGCCACCGAGCGGGAGAAGATGGCGCGGTACATTGCCACGCTCTGATCTTCTTCAACCGTATACCCAATAATACCCCACCGCCACGCACAACCCGAACACGGCGTGCAACGCCACGATGCCGGCCAGCACGGTGAGCACGCGCAGGCCGAGATTCAATTCGCGCCAGTGCATCACGCCAACCGTGAACGCCACGCATTGCAAAACGGTTTCGATGACCGCCCACACCCACCAGATCGGTTGTGTGACCGACAACGGGATTGCATAGCGGTGCAACGCCACGGCGGCCAGAATCAACGCGAGCGCGGCGGCGAACCAGAGCAGGAATTGCTTGGCGGCCGTCATCCCGGACAATGCTCCGTCAACAGCCCAATTGCTCGGCCAGGTCGATGAAATCCCGCGCCACCGCGTCGAACGCGTGCTCGGCACGCAGATCAGTGGTTTGGCGCGGCCCATGCTCGGTCGGGCGAAGAACGAAGGCGGTGCGCATGCCGCAGCGGCTCGCGGCGACCAGGTCGCCGTTGTGGGCGGCTACCATCAGGCATTGCTCGGGATTGAGCCCCAGGCACTCGACGCTTTTCAGGTAGGTCTCCGGTTGTGGCTTGTAGCTCTGCGCGATTTCCGCGCCGAGGATGGCGTCCCAGGGCAGGCCGGCGCGTTTAGCCATGTTGACCATCAGCGCGATGTTGCCGTTGGAAAGCGTGGCGATGATATAGCGCGACTTCAGCCGCGTCAGCCCCGCGACCGCGTCCGGCCACGGGTCTAAGCGATGCCAGGCACGGTTGACATGATCGAGATCGGCCGCGCTCAACCCTTCCAGGCCGAAGCGCGGCAACAAAACATTGAGATTCTGGCGGTGCAGTTCATCGAGCCTGATCCACGCTGCCGCGCCGCTGCGGACTTTTTCCATGGCCGGTTGATACAGCGCGCGCCAGGCGTCGGCGAACGCCTCCCAATCCTGAGTGATGCCCTTGGCGCGCCCGAATTCGGCCATCTCGCGCGCGATGCTGCCGCGCCAATCGACCACGGTGCCGAACACATCGAACAGCAGCGCTTTTATCAGGGATAACGCCATTACATGGACTTCCAATCACCCGCTTGCTCGAAGGCGTGCGCGGCGCGGTAAATGGTCGCTTCGTCGAAATGCTTGCCGACCAGCATCATGCTGATGGGTAGGCTATCACCCAGCCCGCACGGAATCGCCATCGCCGGATGGCCGGTACAATCGAAGGGCGCGGTATTCGGCAGCATCTCGAACGCGCGCTGGATGTAGAGTTCGCGCGGCGCGTTCTTGGGCGGCAGCGGGGTGGCTTTGAGCGGCAGCGTTGGCATCAGCAGCAAGTCGTAGTCGGTCAGCACCTGGTCGTAGGCAGTACGCAGCTTGCGCGACAGGTTCTGGGCCTTGGCGTAATAGTGGCCGCGATAATGCTTGATGAAATACTCGCCGAGCAGCATGGTGATCTTGAGCGTCTCGGACAGTTCATCGGCGCGCTGGCGCCAGCCGGCGTGCGCATCCACCAGGCTGGTGACGTACAAGCCCTTCCAATTGAAACCGTGGCCGTTGTCTTTCATCATCTGTTGGGTCGCGCCCTCGGCGGCGATGGGCAGCCAGATCGCCAAACCCATACGGTGCATGGGGATCGATACCTCGTCCACGGTTGCGCCCAGTTGCCGCAAGCGCTCTGCGGCTTGCCGCACTTTGCTGTCGACATCGCCCTCGGAACCCGGATGGCCGAAGCCTTCCTTCACCACGCCGATCTTCAAGCCCTGGACGCCCTGGCCCAGCGCTTTGCTGTAAGCCGCCGGTTTCGGCGTGAGATACTGGCGCGGATCCAGACCATCCGGCCCGGCCAGCACCTCCAGGAGTAGCGCGTTGTCGGCCACCGTCGCGGTCATCGGTCCGGTGTGGTCGAGGGTGAGTTCGATGGGCATGACGCCGGTATACGGCACCAGGCCGTGGGTCGGTTTCATACCATAAGTGCCGCAATAGGCCGAGGGAATGCGGATCGAGCCACCCTGGTCGCCGCCGATCGCCATATCGACCTCGCCGGCGGCGACCAGCGCCGCGCTGCCCGACGAAGAACCGCCCGCCGAATAGCCGTGCTTGCGGGGATTGTGCACCGGCCCCAACGCGCTGGTGTGCGAGCCACCCGAGAAGCAGAAATATTCGCAATGGGCTTTGCCAAGGATGGTGCCGCCGGCGTCGAGCATGCGGGTGACGATGGTGGCGTCCACATCCGGCGTATACCCTTCCAGGGTAGAGGCGCCATTCATCATCGGCACGCCGGCCAAGCACACGTTGTCCTTGACGACGATGGTCTTGCCCGCCAGCTTGCCGCGTGACGCGCCCTTGATGGTGGTCTTGACGTACCAGGCGTTGTAGCGGTTTTCCTCGCCTTCGGGTTTGTAGCCGGGCGTGCGCGGGTATTTCACCGGCGGTACATAATCGGGCAATTCATCGATCAGGTCGTAAGCATCGAAATTGGGCTGCAACAGGCCCAGGTAAGAGTCGATATCGGCGGCAGTCGGATTCATGCCGAGGCTCTCGGCGACTTCCCAAAGCTGCTCCGGGGTGGGGCGTCTGACGGCCATGCTCATGCCTCCTCGTTGGATTATTCGATGTGGGTGGGTGGCGCGTAATCGCCACTATGCGGATTATAGCGAGAGTTCAGCGACAAGCGCGCTTACGGCAGCGAGGTCGCGGGGCGAAGCGCACCGAATGCGCCAACCCCTGAATCAACGGGCTATGTGACAGTGTATTCAGTGATCGTGGTCATGATCATGCGCGGCCGCCGGCGTCGCCAGCTCGCGTTTACGCTCGGCAAGCTCCGCCCGCGTCGTCAAGCCCTTCGCCACCAATAGCTTTTCCGCGGCCGCCAGCCACTGCTCGTAATAAGCTGGGGCCTGGGCCGGGTCGGGTGAGTTCTTCGCCGCTGCGATCTCGGCGCTGAGATACTTCACCCATTCCGGCCAGCTGTAATGGCCTTGCTCGAACAGTTTGACGACGATGGCGAAGGCTTGCGCCTCCCAGGGAGCGGCGAACACCGGGCCGTCTTGGTCTTGCGGCAGCGCAGCCGCGCTGGCGAGGTCTGGCTTCAGAGTCATGGCGGCTCAAACACGCGGTGGGCAATCAGCGGCTTTCCAGCGCCGAGTCGAGATAATCATCCCACATGTCCACGTGCAGCGTATCGCGCTCCGAGGCGCTGGCGCCCCACAGTTCCCGCCCGGTGAAGCGCACGCTGTACACATGCTGCGGTTTTTCCCCTTTGCGGTGGGCGTTGCTGTCGGGGAATACGAACACGCCCCAGTCGGACGCGATGGTGCCGCGTTTACCGCGCAGATAGCGCGGCAAGCGCGTATGGCCTACAGGGTGGAGGTTGCGCACCACGACGTGATCGCCCGCCTTGAAGCGCGGCGCTACGTGCGCATCGACGCGCGTCGAGGCACCGGCTTTGACCAAGCCGGGGACTTGTTCAGGCTTCAGCACGGCCATCACTTGCCCTCCTTTTTCAGCTTGGCGATGCGCGCATCCAGTTCTTTGCGCGTGATCACGCCTTTTTCGATCAGATTGGTCTCCATGGTATGCAGCCAATGTTCGTAATAACTGGATTCCAGATAATGCGCGGGGGCCATGCGCTCGATGCCGTGGCGGAATTCATCGACGTTGTAATGACCGCCGGCAAACGTGGTGATGAACATCCCGAACACGCGCCGCTCCCAATCTTCGTGGAAGACGGGCTCGTCTTTTTCGCGCGCGATGGGGCCCATGCCGTGCATCCCGCCCAAATCGTGTATGCCGTTCATAGCGACCTCCGCTAGCAAGAGGATAGGTTTACCGGGTGGGGGCGCTAACTTTCGCCACCCCGATCATGGAATCGCGGGTGACCAGCGCGGCGAGCTGTTGTTCGTCCATCTTTTCGGTGCCCGGCGGGCGCTCCGGCAGAACCAGATAGCGCAACTCGGCGGTGCTGTCCCAGACGCGTATCTCGGTCGTTTCCGGCACCTCGACGCCGAATTCCTTCAGCACGCCGCGTGGATCGGTGACCGCGCGCGCGCGATAGGGCGCGGATTTGTACCACACCGGCGGCAACCCCAGCGTCGGCCAGGGATAGCACGAGCAGAGGGTGCAGACGAGCAGATTGTGGACTTCGGGGGTGTTCTCGACCACCACCATGTCTTCGCCCTGAACGCCGGAAAACCCCAGCTCGGCGATCGCCGCCGTTCCGTCGCTCAGCAAGCGCTTCTTGTACTCGGGATCGGCCCAGGCGCGCGCCACGACTTGCGCGCCGTTGTGCGGGCCGACCTTGTTTTCGTAGGTGTCGATGAGCGCATCGACGGCCTTGGGATCGATCAGATTCTTCTCGACCAGAATGGATTCCAGCGCTTTGACGCGCAGCGCAACATCGGACAGCGGGGCGTTATGACGGGTTTTACTCATGGCGACTCCTCCAGATTGAGATGGACGAGATCAGTGTCGCACAAGTAAAGACAACGATCGGGTGAAAGTCAAGGCGCGAGGTAGCGCAGCAGGCGCGGATCCCCCTTGACCTCCGCCGCCGCGCCGTGCATCGCGATGTGGCCGCGATCCATCACATAGGCGTAGTCGGCGATCCTGAGCGCGAGTTCGATATGCTGTTCGACGATGACGACCGCCATCGATTTCGCCATCTCCGCGAGCCGTTCGGCGATCTCCTCGATTACCCCTATCCACACGCCCTCGGTCGGTTCATCCAGGAGCAACAGGCGCGGCTCCGAGAGAAGCGCGCGGCCAATCGCCAGCATCTTGCGTTCGCCGCCGGACAGGGTCCCCGCGCGCTGGTTCAGGCGTTGGCCGAGTTTCGGGAAGATCGCGAGCACGCGATCGATGGCGTCGCGGTTGTGCTTGACCAGCGCGCCGACTTCGAGGTTTTCGCGCACCGACAAGCCGCCGAACACCGCCTGCTCCTGCGGCACATAAGCAAGCCCGTGGCGCACGCGCGCCTCGGTAGTCCACGCGGTAACTTCGGCATCGGCAATCCGTACCTGGCCGCGCTTGGGCCGCAGCTCGCCGACGATGGTTTTCAACAGCGTGGTCTTGCCCGCGCCGTTACGCCCCAGGATCGCCACCGCGCCGCGCGCCGGCGCACGGAACGCGACATCGAACAGCACTTGGCTGCTGGCGTAGTAAGTGCAGAGCCCGGTCGTGGCCAGCATCGCGGGTTCAGACGCGGGTGACATAGACTTGTTGGACTCGCTGGCTGTGTTCGATTTCCGCCACCGTGCCCTCGTCGAGCAAACGCCCCTGATCGAGCACGGTGATGACATCGCATAAACCCTTGATGAAATCAAGGTCGTGCTCGACGATGAGCAGCGCACAGTGGTCTTTGATGGGTGTCAACAGCTCGCCGGTCACGCGCCGTTCCTCGGGGCTCATGCCGGCGGTCGGCTCGTCGAGCAGCAAGAGCTTGGGCGCGCGCGCGAGCGCCATCGCAATCTCCAGCCACTGCTGCTCGCCATGCGAGAGTTCGCCCGCGAGGTCGTCGGCGCGGTCGGCGAGCTTGAAACGCTGCAAGCTCTCCAGCACACCCTCATGCAAATCGCGCCGCGAACGCGAGCGCAGCAAACCCCACAACGGCTGCTCGGCTTGCAGGCTGAGCAGCATATTGTCATAGACGCTGAGCGCATTCAGCACGCTGGTGATCTGGAACTTGAGGCTCAAGCCGCGTCGCGCCCGCTCGGCGGGCCGCGCGGTGGTGATGTCGGCGCCGCCGAATGTCACCGTTCCGGCGCTTGGCCGTTCGGCGCCGGCGATACACTTCAAGAGCGTGCTTTTGCCCGAACCGTTGGGGCCGATCAGGCCGTGGAATTGACGCTCGGCGACGGTGAGATCGACGCCGGCCAGCGCGGTGAGTTCGCCGTACACTTTGCCCAGGCCGCGTACTTCCAGAAGCGCCATCAGCCGCTCCGCATCCGTGCGCCGCGCCAGCGGAACGCGCCGATGCGCTCGCGTTCCGAGGCCAACAGGCTCACCAACCCGGTCGGCCTGAACATCACCACCAGGAGCAACAACACACCGAGGATGATCGGCCAGGCTTCCGGGTAGGAATCGGCCAGCGCGAAACTCGCGTATTCGATCACGGCCACTCCGATCACCGCGCCGATCAGCATACCGACGCCGCCGAACAGCACATACAGCACGACCTGGGTGGACAGGATCACGCCCAGCAGATTCGGCCACACGAACCCTTCGTGAAACGCGTACAGCCCGCCGGCCAGACCGGCGATGGCGCCACTCAGGGAGAACACGATGGCCTTGAAATGCTGCACGTTGTAGCCGAAAAAGGCGATGCGCCCCTCGCGCTGGCGAATACCGGCCAGCACCAGCCCAAACTGCGAGCGCACCAGCCAGCGACAGCCCAGATACACCAGCGCCAATGCGCCGAACGCCAGGTAGTAATAGCCTCTGCCTTCGTATAACTCGGTGTTGCCCATGACGCGCAGCGCCGGGATCGACGGAATCCCGTTCTGGCCGCCCAGGTAATACCAGGCGCGCGCCAGGCGTTCCGCCGCGTACGAGCCGGTGAGCGTGCCGAGCGCGACGAACACCGTGCTCGGCGGGGTACGCCCCAGCAGCAGGAATCCCGCCAGGATCAAGGCCAGGATCAAACCCACCAGTACCGCCGCCGGCAGCACCACGAAAATCGAGCTGATGCCGAGGTCACGCGCCAGCAGCGCGACGACATACGCGGCGCTGCCGAAAAACAATGCCTGGCCGAAACTCAGGATGCCGCTGTAACCCCACACCAGATCGAAGCTCAAGCCCAGCAAACTCAGGATCAGGACTTTGGTGGCGAACACGGTCCAGAATTCGTTCAGGAGCCAGGGCAGCGCCGCGAAGGCGATGAGCAAGACGACTTCGAGCGCTGGGATGACGACGAAGCGCTGCTGGCGATGAGCGCTCATGGCGGCGGCGCTCAGCACTCCTTGGGATCGACCAGGCCGTTGCTGCGCTGGACGATCTCGTAGGTGCCATTTTTCGCGACCGCGATGTACATTTTCATCTTGCAATGGCGCTTGCCGGGCACCATCTCCGCTCTATTCGCCCGGCCTTCGGCGATCTTGCGGCGTGATCGAGCGCCGCCGCCACGGCTTCGCGCTCGACGCTATTGGCCTCCTGACCGCAACCTCCCAGAGCTTCAGGCCGCGATACATGCCGGTCGCCGCGCTGCCGGCGGCCAACAAGAACTTGCCGGGGAATTTCTGATCGTACTCGGCTTGCAGCTTGGCGCTGAAGGCGTCTTCCTTGGAGGTGGCGATGATGCGGAAATAATCCAGGCAACTCGCCAGCCCTTCCCATTCGTGCGGCGCGTTGACGTTGGCGGTGTTCTCGTCGTAGTACACGCACGACAGCCGCCCGCCGCGTTTCTGGAAGCCGGCTTCGGAAAGCTGTTTGATGAACGGGCCGACGCCAGGCGGGATGACGGTGTTGAACACCACATCGACTTTCTCGCTCATGATGCGGTTGACGGTGGCGCTGTATTCGACCTGATCGAGCGGGTAATACTCCTCGAAAATGACTTCACCGCCGTTGGCTTCGATGGATTTGCGCGCATACTCGTTGAGAATATGCGGCCACACATAATTGGCCGACGGCAGCGCGAAGCGTTTGCCGCCGTTCTTGATCAGCCACGGAATCAGTTCGTCGCATTGCTGCGCCGGGGTCGGGCCGGTGCAGAAGATATACGGCGTGCATTCGCGGCCCTCATAAAGCTGCGGGTAGATGTAAAGCGTCTTGCCGCGCCCGACGATCGGGTCTTTGATCGCGTTGCGCATGGAACTGGTGATGCCGCCGAGCACGACATCGACCTTGTCGCGCTGGATCAGTTTGCGGACGTTGGCCACCGCAACCGATTCATTGGAGGCGGTATCTTCGATATGGAGTTCGAGCGGGCGGCCGATGATGCCGCCCTGGGCGTTGATGTCATCGACCACCAGCTTGGCGACATTGGCGTTGGCGTTGCCAGCGTAGCCGATGGGGCCAGTGAGGTCGGTGGCGATGCCGACCTTGATCGGGTCCGCGGCGCTCGCCCAAGGCGCGGGCACGATCCAGCCACCGACGCCGGTCGCCACCGCGCCCGACATCCAAAACGCGCTGCGCAAAAATTGGCGGCGGCTCAGCGCCAGGCGTTGTGAATGATTCGATAGTTGTTTTGTTTTCATATTTTTCCTCGTGAGAGAAGCCCGGCGGGCTTCAGCTTGACGATGACAATGGCGATGACGAACACCAACACGTCCGCCAGCACCGGATTCAATACCCATGGCAATGAAGCGGTCAGTAGGCCGACCACGCCACTCGCCGACCACTGGCCCCTCGAAACCGCCGACGCCGCCCAGCATGACCGCCAGAAACCCCTGATCAGGAAGCGCAAACCCAAGGTCGGCGAACAACGAAAACAGCGGCACCATCAACGCCCCGGCAAGCGCTCTGCCAGGGCCGCGCCGAAGGCAAACGTCAGCGCGTAAATGCGCGGTGTAGAGATGCCGGAAGCGCGCGCCAGCGGCGGGTTCTCCAGCGCCGCGCGCACGCGCGCAGGCCGAAGGTGGTCCGGGTCAGCAGCAGATACGAGCCGATCATGACCAAAATCGTGATCAGGATGATCAGGACGCGCCACTTGGAAATGCTGACCTCGCCGATCTGGAACGAACCGATCAGCGGTTCCGCACCGCGTGATAACGCCCGCCGGGATCAGGCCGCGCACGCTCTCGCGGATGATTACCCCGATCGCGTAAGTGCCGAGCATGGCGACCACCGGCGCAAGGTAAAAGCGGTGGATGATCAGCCGTTCGGCAACCAACCGATGATCGCTACCACCAGCGGCGCGGCCAACATGCCGAGCCAGATCGGCAGTCCCCAGTTGTGGAACAGAAACACGGTATACGCCCCGAGCAGGATGAACTCGCCATGGGCAAAATTGAAAATGCCCATCATGCTGGCAATCACCCCCAGACCGAGCACGACCAGAATGATGATCGAGGTGAAACTGAGAATATTGAGCGCCGCTTCCATTGCATCACCTACCCGGACCGCGGCGCATTGCCGGTGTCACAGCTTGGGCGCATGGCTCGTCCAATCGGTGGCGGCCTCGTAAGCGCGGGCGATGCGCAGAATGGCGTCGCCTCAGCGAACGGGCTTGCCCCAGAATCTGGATCGCGACGGGAAGACCCGCGGCGCCGAAACCGCAGGGCACGGCGATGGCCGGCAAACCAGCCAGGTTGGCCGGGCAGGAATGGCGCATATGTGCTGGTGATGGTTTCCTCCGCGCCGTTGCGCCAGGTGAAGCTGGCCTGACCGACCTGGCGGCGGCAGCCGGCGTCGCTGGCGCGAGCACCGCGTCCACGCCCGCGCCGGGGCCATCACTGCGCCCAGCCCCTGCTTGATCCTCTCACGCACCCGCTGCGCCTTGATGTAATCGGTGGCCGAAATCAGTTCGCCGACTTCGAGGAAGGTGCGCACGTCTTCCTCGTACAGGTCGGCGCGGCTGCGCAGTGCTTCCTGGTGGTAAGCGCCAGGCCTCTGGCAGGCACAGGCCAAACTGGATCGCCATGTAATGCTCGGTCAATGGCAGTTCGACCGCCTGCAGCGTCGCGCCGGCCTGTTCCAGCACTTCTGGAAAGCCGTCTCGCACAGGCGTTGGGTGTCGGCGTCCATGGCGTCGAAATAGAAATTGCTCGGCACGCCGATCTGCAAACCGCGCACCCCATCGTTCAGCTCCTGAGTGTAGTCCGGCACCGGTGCCGCGACGCTGCCCGGATCGCGCGGATCGTAGCCGGCCAGCACGTTCAGCATCAGCGCCGCGTCCTCGACCGTGCGCGTCATCGGCCCGACGTGATCGAGCGACCAACTGAGCGAGGCCACCCCGAAGCGGCTCACCCGGCCATAGCTCGGCTTCAGGCCGACGATACCGCACAATGCGGCGGGAATGTGTGATCGAGCCGCTCGCGTCGGTGCCGATGCCACCAGCAGCCGCGCGCGGCGACCGTCGCGGCATGGTGCCGCCGCTGGAACCGCCGGGATATGCCCGCGACCTACTTGACGGCGCGTGGTTGGGGTGACGATGCCATAGGCGACCAGGTGGGTATGGGTCTTGCCGACGATGATCGCGCCGGCCTGTCGATACCGCTCGACGACGGCGGCATCGTCGGTCGCTTTATGGTCATGGCGGACTTTCGAGCTGCAAGTGGTCGGCAATCCGGCCATGTCGCACAAATCCTTGACCGCGACCGGGATGCCGGTGCAACGGGCCGCGGTAACGGCCTGCGTTGATCTCGCGCTCGGCCTCGCGCGCCGCCGCCAACGCCGCTTCTTCGGTCACCACGATGCCGTCGTAGTTCTTCGCCAGTTCGCGCGCAGCAGCGCGCCGTCTTCAGCACCTCGGTCAGTTCGACCGGTGACAACCTTGGGTCTGCAGCTTGGTCGCGGCATCCTTCAGCGTCAGCGTGTGGGCGCTCATGCCGGTGCATCCGTCCAGCGACATTTGAAGGCGGACGCCGGCGGCGTGTCACCGAGCGGTACCTGGTCGAGGCTGTCGTAGCTCGCGAATACTTGATCCACCACCGGGCAGAGGGCTTGCGCGCGCTCGGCGCTAGGCGAGGCGCGCCTTCGCCGCCATTTCCCGTACTTGCTGGGGAGTCACGGCGGGCCTTTTGGGGTACTGCATCGTAGCCTCCTCAGGAATTCTGTATTCTAATTATCAGGCGTATCGGATACATTGAGCGATAGATTTCGTTTAGAACCTGATTGATGTTTCGTCAACAATCATCCCTACAACCAGACCTCATGACAGTATGCGAAGCCATCTCCAATCGCCACAGCAAAGCCGATACCAACTTGACCAAGGTTACCGGTCTTTTATAAAATGATATGAAATAATTGCCGAAAAATAGATCGGGGATTTCATAAAAACCCAAACTCCACGCCGGGCGCGGCACGAATGGTGCAGAAAGCGTATCGCTTGCGATTCCTTGCTCCAGCATGAAGTGTCAGCCAGCCCTTGGTGATTCGCGCTGCTCAAGTGTGGTTTGTGCAACATCATGACAAGACTTGTCATTTCGTAATCTGCTTCAATTTGGAGTTTGCGCATGAAAACCAAAGTTGCCTGTCTGCAGATGGAGCCCATCGTCGGCTCCAAGAAACAAAACCTGCGGCATAGCCTCGACATGATCGAGCAAGCCGCCGCCAAGGGCGCCAAGCTCTTGTGGTGAAATGCTGGGCGCGCAAGTCCCGCCCGGCTGGTATTGATACCAACAACATGACCCTTCGAGGAGTATCCGTATGAACCATCGTCATAGCCCTGTCTTGAACCGCCGCGGTTTCTTGAAAACCGCCTCGCTCGCCGCCGCCGCGCTCGCCGCGCCGCGCCTACTGATCCAGGAAACCCACGCCGCCGAGCCGATCAAAGTCGGTCTGATCTCGCCGCTCACCGGCGCCTGGACGGTCTACGGCAAAGCCCATAGCGCGGGTTTTGAGCTCGGCGTGGAGGAAGTCAACAAAGCTGGCGGTGTGTTGGGGCGGCCACTCGAAATCGTGGTCGGCGACTCCAAGACCGAGCCGCGCATCGTGGTCGAGCAGGGCAACAGATTGATCCGACAGGAAAAAGTCGATTTTCTGGCGGGCACGTTCTCGAGCGCCGAGCGCAACGCCGCCGGCCCGGTGGTCACCGCCGGCAAGAAAGTCCTGCTTTATCCGACTTTCTACGAAGGCCAGGAAAAGGAATACTACCCCGGCGTGTGCAACGGCAATATCTTCATGTTCGGCCCCGAGCCCACCCAGCAGGTGTGGCCGCACATGGAGTACATGATCAAGAAGTACGGCAAGAAATTCTTCATGATCGGCTCCGATTACGCTTGGCCGCGCGTCACCAACGCGGTGTCCAAGATCAAGCTCAAAGAGCTCGGCGGCGAGGTGGTAGGTGAAGTTTATATTCCATTCAACACACCGCAGTACGAATCCGTCCTGCGCGACATCCGCAATTCCAAGGCCAATATCATCTTCCACACCTTGACCGGCAGCGACACCGTGAACTTCCGCCGCCAGTTGGCCGCCGCCGGCATGAAAAGCGACTTCGTGCTGTGGACCGTGGACGACGAGGAAGTCGTCACCACCGGCCTCGGGCCCGAAGTATCGAGCGGCACTTACGTGAGCTTCGATTATTTCATGAGCATCAAGCACCCGAACAACGCGCCGTTCCTGGAGCGCTTCAAGGCCAAATTCGGCAAGGACGCGCTGATGAACACGGTCGGCGTCGCCATGTACAACGCCGCGCACATGGCGGCGATGGCGCTCAACAAGGCCGGCAAGGTCAGCACCGAAGCGCTGCGCGAGGGTTTGAAGGAACTCGAGTTCGACCAAGCGCCGCAAGGCAAGGTGAAGATGCGCGGCAAAGACAACCAGATGGTGCTGCCGTCGTACCTCATGAAAGTGCGTGACAATTGGACCAGCGTCAACGATATGTTCGAGGAAGTCCAGTCGTTCCAGGCGGTCGAGCCGGTCGACGCGCGCTGCGAGTTTCCGTTGAAGGCTTAATATTTCCCCACCCCCTGGTATTCCAGGGGGTGATGCGGCCCGGAAATCGCGGGGACAAATCTTGGAAAACGCCTTGATCGTCATCGTTGACGCGTTATCGATCACGCTGGTGCTGGCGCTGGCCGCGTTTGGCCTCGCCATCATCTATGGCCTGGTCGGCGTCATCAACATGGGCCACGGCGCGATGCTTACGCTCGGCGCCTATCTGACCTGGGCGGGCACGACCTGGGGGCACCTGCCGTTCGTGGCCGCGGTCGTGGTCGCCGCGTTCGGGGTCGGCATCGTGGGGCTGGCGCTGGAGCATTTTCTGATCCGCCATTTCTACGACCGGCCGTTCGAGACGCTGCTCCTCACCTGGGCGTTTTTCCTGGTCATGACCGAGGTCATCAAAATCATTTTCGGCACTGATTTTCGCAACGTCACCAATCCGTTGCCGGAGGCGATCCAGTTCGGGCTGGTCAAGATTCCCACCTACCGCACCGTGGTGGCGGGGCTATCGCTCGCCATCATCCTGATCACCGCCCTGGTGTTTTACCGCACGTCGCTCGGCATCAAGATCCGCGCCCTGATCCAGAATCGCGAAGTGGCGAGCCTGCTCGGCCTCGACATCGCGCGCATGTACAAGGCCGTGTTCACCCTCGGCGCGTTCATGGCCGGCTTGGCGGGCGCGCTGATCAGCCCCATGCTGAGCGTCGATCCGTATATCGGCAATATTTATCTGGTGCGGTCGTTCTTCGTGGTGATCGTCGGCGGCATCGGCCACCTGCTCGGCGGCACCCTGATCGGCAGTTTTCTGATCGGCGGCTCGGAGACACTGCTGGCGCTGTTTTCCAGCCAAGTGGTCGCGCAGACCGCGGTGTTCGCCATCGCCATCGTGATCCTGCGCTTCCGCCCGCTCGGCGTGCTGAGAGCGAACTGATGCCAAAATTCCTGGCATCGGAAACGACGGTTGCGCTCCTGGTGTTCGCCGTGCTGGCGGCGCTGCCGCAGCTATTGTCCGGTTATCCCATCTACATTCTGCCGCAATACTTGCTGTTCGGGGTGATGGCGATGTCGTTGGGGCTGCTGTGGGGATTCGTCGGTATCCTCAGTTTCGGCCAGGCGGCGTTCTTCGCCATTGGCGCCTATACGATGGGGCTCGCGATGCAGCACGAACTGGCGATCAACGCCGGCTATGTCGCGCTGATCCTGAGCCTTGGAATCGGCGCTCTGCTGGCGGCGGTGTCCGGTTATTTCCTATTCAGCGCCGGGGTACGCGCGACGTATTTCGTGCTGGTCACGCTCGCACTTTCCATCCTCTGCGAGCAGATCACGGTCAGTTATTCCGACATCACCGGCGGCTGGAACGGCTTGTTCATCAACCGCATGGATCTCACGCTCGGGCCGTGGGGCGTGGTGTCGCTCGCCGAGGACGGCGCGATTTATTACCTGGTGCTGGCGGTGGTCGTCGCCCTTTATTTCCTGCTGCGCGGTCTGATCGGCGCGAAATTCGGCAAAGTGTTGGTCGGCATCCGCGAGAACGAGGACCGCATGGTGGCGCTCGGCTTCAACGTAACGTTCTACAAGACCGCCGCGTTCGCGATTTCCGGCGCGCTCGCCTGCCTCGCGGGCGCGCTCTACGGGGCGCACGCCAATTTCGTCGCGCCGTCGCTGGCCGGCGTGCAGTTCTCCACCGAAGTCGTGGTGTGGGTCGCAATCGGCGGCCGTAACTCGCTGCTCGGCGCGCTCGTCGGCGGCGTCATCGTGTCCTCCATCTCCAATTATCTCAACAGCGTCGCGCCGCAATACTGGCAGCTCATCCTGGGGCTGATCTTCATCGCCGTCATCGTCTATTTCAAGGGCGGACTGGCCGGCGCGGCTACGCGCTTTTTCGGGCCGCGCCCGGTGTCCAACGGGGCTTGACGCCATGGCCGCGATTCTGCGCACTCACGACATCAGCAAGAATTTCCGCGGCCTGGTCGCCAACCAGGACATCAGCTTCAGCCTCGAAGCCGGAGAAATCCGCAGCGTGATCGGCCCGAACGGCGCGGGCAAGACGACTTTCCTCAGTCTGATTTCCGGACATCTGGCGCCGAGCGCCGGCACCATCGTTTATCAGGATCGCGACATCACCCGGCTCGGCGTGATCGCGCGTGCGCGGCTCGGCATTGTGCGCAAATTCCAGACCCCTACCCTGTTCGACAACTTGAGCACCTATCAAAACGTCGAGATCGCGGTGCTCGGCGGCGGCTGCCCGCGGCGGGCGCGCCACCGCCGTATCCTCGAGGTACTGGAGCAGGTGCGGCTGGCCGATCAGCGCCACAAACCGGCGTATGCGTTGTCGCACGGCCAGCGCCAATGGCTGGAAGTGGGGCTGCTGATCGCGGTCCAGGCCAAGCTCCTGCTGCTCGACGAACCCACCGCGGGTATGACCGCGGAGGAAACCGCGGCCACCGCCAAGCTGGTACGCGACCTCGCCGAGCAGTCCCGGCTCGCCGCCATCATCATCGAACATGACATCCATTTCGTGCGCGACCTGGGTGCACCCATCACCGTGCTACACCTCGGACGGGTGCTGATGGAAGGCGATTTCGACAGCGTCGCCGCCAATCGCGAAGTGCGCGAAGTCTATCTGGGCGGCGCATGATGCTCGAAGTCGCCAGCCTCAGCGCCGGTTACGGCGGCATCACCGTGCTGCAAGACATATCGTTCGGCGTCGCCCACGGACAGATCCTCGGCGTGCTGGGGCGCAACGGCATGGGCAAGAGCACCCTGATCCGCTGCCTGGCGGGTTTGATCATCCCCAGCCAGGGTCGCATCGCGCTGGACGGCGCCGACATCACCCGCCTGCCACCGCACGAACGCGCCCGGCGCGGCCTTCACCACCGTGAGCAGGGGCGCGTACCTTCCTGCTCACGGTGCGCTGGAGAACTGGAGAAGGCCGCATCGCCTGGCCAGCGCGAAGGCAGGCCACCGAGGTAGTCGGCTATTTCCACGGCTCGCCGAGCGCATTTCAACCGCGCGGGCACGGCATCCGGCGGCGACAGCAGATGCTCATGCCATTTCCGGCGCGGCCTGATGACTCGACCGCGCGTCCTGCTGCTCGACGAGCCTTCCGACGGCATCGTCGCCGCTGGTGCAGCAACCGCCGCTACCTTCAAGCGATATCGAATCCTGCACGAGGTGATGACTACGTCATCGTCGAGCAGAATGTGCCGATAGTGTTCGGCATGCCGTGATGATCACCGTGCTCGAAAAAGGCCGGTGGTGTGCTGGCGAGGCGCGCGCGCGGCCGCGAGTGAACCGATGCGGACTTATTTGGCGATCTGAGCTGCTGCAATGGCGCCCGCCGCGTCGGCGAATGCTCGGCACCCAGCATGATGTCGTCCTCGACGCTGTCTTCGGAGAAATCATGGCTGGACACCGCCGATGCTCAACGAACAGCATCGCCGTCGGTGACGCGCGGGCGAGGTATGGCGTCATGCGACGGCGCTGCTCGGCATCGATCGCCAGCGCCTGGCGGCGCCTCGGCGGCGGCGGCGAGGTGGCGCTGGAAATCTTCGTCCATCGCGGTCGGCACCGACGGTTTGCCGGCCGCGGTCATGGTCACCGCCACCGGGCCGTGCCGATTGGCTGCGGCGACCAGTTCGCGCCTGGCCTCGAATCCATCCAAGCGCGCCGATTCGGTATCGCGAAACTGTGAACGGCCTCGGCGCGGCCTGGGATGATGCTGGGCGCGCCAGGGTCGAACTCGACCCTGCCGATGGTCCATACCGTGCGCGGCCCGGCGAGCTCCGAACGCTTGGTCGATGGAGCGCGCAGTCGATCAGCGCCCTGCCGGCGTCTTTCCGGAGCGCCATCGGCGTGGTGCCGGCGTGGTTCTGCTGGCCCTTGAAGACGATATCGAAATTGCGGCTGCCGACGATGTCGGTGACCACGCCGAGCTTGAGGCCGCGCGCTTCCAAATACGGCCCCTGCTCGATATGGGCTTCGAGATAGCCCTGATAGCGATCGGGCCCAGGCGACGCGACGCCATCCAGCCCCGCCGCGCGCAGCGCCTCGACCAGGCCGCCATCACGCCCGCGCGCCCCCTCGATCTCCTTACTTCAATCTGGCCAGAACGCGCGGCTGCCGAGGCAACTGAGATAGGCACCCTCCTCGTCGATCCACGACACCGCATCCAGCGCCAGATCGCGGTATCCGCATGTTCGGCGCAGCGCGCAATGGCCTCCAGCGCGTAGATCACGCCGAGGGCGCCATCCAGCCAACTGCCGCGCGGCTGGGGTGCTGGAATGCGAACTCCGCGCAGCAGCGCGGGACCAGGGTTGCGCGAACGCCCCAACACAGCCGACCCCGTCGATGCGCGTATCGAGCCCGCTTCCGCCATGCGCGCCGCGAGCCAGCGCCGCGCTTTCGAGGTCGGCGACCGATAGCGCCGGGCGCACCACGCCCTTGCCCGAGCTCTGGCCGCCGAAAGAACGCAGCGATGTAGAGATCACGCACGACGCTCGGCGTTGATGGTCATCATGAGGCTGATCTCAGCGAGTGAACTGGCTGACGAATTGGAAATAGCCCCGTCGCCCTGCCTGCTTGTTCCAGCGATCCACGGATTTGCGAATCCTCCGTAGGCAAGCGACCAGGATTTCGGCGGTCGCCGCCCGGTAGCCGGAAACAGCGCGTCGGCTGCTGACAGGCTGCCGTGCCCCAAGCACATCTCGCAGACCTCCCTGATGCGCTCGAACACCAGCAGCGCATTTCCGGACAGCCGGATCGGCGTGGCATGCCCGCGCTGGTCGGCGGAGAATGGGCGATGCAGGCCTCCATTCGAACGGCCACGGTATCGGGAAGGTCAGAATCGTCTCGATAAACGGAGACGATGGCGGCCTCGATGTTCTGCAAAATATCTTCGTGTTCTTCAACGACGCTCATGGCGTGAACTTCCAGGGCGGTAGCCTAGCAGTTTAACCCCGAGAACGTGGCGGGTCCAAGACCGGCTTGACACGGCTAGCGGGCGCACAGCCCCGACCCAAAGCCAAGGCTGAACGCGCCACCGCTGAACTTTATTTTTCGGTTACGCATAATACGAAGCCATCCGCCCCATTCCCAGCGATTGCGGCAACATAACCCTAAACCGGGAGAACATCCGATGACCGACTTCGTCGCCGCCCACGGCGGCGCTCTGCAAGACCTTTATCTGCAAGGCGAAGAACGCGAGCAAGCCTGGCGCGAGGCGCAGAAACTGCCATCCTGGAACCTCAGCCTGCGCCAGATGTGCGACATCGAATTGCTGCTGAACGGCGGATTTTCGCCGCTCACAGGTTTTCTCAACGCGGCCGAGTACCGGCGCGTGCTTGCCGAGATGCGACTCACGGATGGCACGCTCTGGCCCATGCCCATCACCCTCGATGTCAGCGCCGCGTTCGCGGATCAGGTCAAAGTCGGCGACTGCATTGCGCTACGCGATCCCGAGGGAATCGCGCTCGCGCTGCTGGCGATCAGCGACCACTGGGTTGCGGACAAAACCGCCGAAGCCCATGCGCTGTTCGGCAGCGAGGACGAAGCACATCCGGGCGTGTTTTATCTGCGCCAGCAAGCCGGGCCGGTGTATCTGGGAGGCCGGCTCTATGGCCTGGAAGCGCCGCGCCACTACGATTTCCCCGCGTACCGCCATACTCCGCGGGGCTTGCGCGCCTATTTCCACGAACGCGGCTGGCGTAACGTCGTCGCCCTGCAAACGCGCAACCCGCTGCACCGTGCCC
Organism: Gammaproteobacteria bacterium; assembly: GCA_046347515.1. Taxonomy (GTDB): domain Bacteria; phylum Pseudomonadota; class Gammaproteobacteria; order Competibacterales; family Competibacteraceae; genus JAXMFZ01. The sequence goes on from JAXMFZ010000004.1 coordinate 86,520, forward strand.
ATGTCGAGTTGCTGTTGCGCGCCGCGCGTCAAGTAGCGGGCGAACCGCTCATCCATCCGGTGGTGGGCATGACCAAACCCGGCGACATCGACCACTACGCGCGGGTGCGCTGCTATCGCCACGTCGTCGCGCATCAGCGTGACCCGGCGCTCGCCTTGAGCCTGCTGCCACTGGCGATGCGCATGGCGGGGCCGCGGGAAGCGCTGTGGCACGCCATCATCCGCCAGAATTTCGGCTGCCGCTATTTCATCATCGGCCGCGACCATGCCGGCCCGGGCAAGAATCGCCGGGGCGAGGACTTTTATCCGCCCTACGCGGCGCAGGCGCTGGTGCAAGTCCATCAAGCGGAACTCGCCATTCGGATGCTGCCGTTCCAGGCCATGGTGTACAGCCCGGCGCGGCGCGCGTATTGCACCGTCGACGAAATCGATCCCGGCGAGGCAACCCTGGAGCTATCGGGAACCGAGCTGCGCCGCAAGCTGGAACGGGAAGAGGCGATACCGGATTGGTTCTCTTACCCGGAAGTGATCGCGGAATTGCGTGAGTTGTACCCACCCAAATCGCGTCAGGGGTTCACGGTGTTCTTCACCGGCCTGCCGGCGGCGGGCAAATCGACGTTGGCCAATGCGCTGCGTGTCAAGCTGATGGAATCCGGCCAGCGCAAAGTCACGCTGCTGGATGGCGATCATGTGCGTAAACATCTGTCGAGTGAATTGGGCTATTCGACCGAGCATCGCAACCTGAATGTGACGCGGATCGGTTATGTCGCCTACGAAATCACCCGCAACGGCGGGATTGCGATCTGCGCCCCGATCGCGCCTTACGCGGCCTCGCGCCGGCAGGTGCGGGAAATGATCGAGCCGGTCGGCGGATTCATCGAAGTCCATGTCGCTACCACGCTTGAAGTCTGCGCCGCGCGTGATCCCAAAGGACTTTACGCAAAAGCCAAGGCCGGGCTGCTGAAAGGCTTGACCGGCGTCGATGATCCCTACGAGATTCCAGCAGCGCCGGAGTTGCGGATCGACCTCGGCGTGACCAGCGTTCCGGCGGCGCTAGCTCAGGTGTATACCCATCTAATCAAATTAGGCTATCTGAGCGTGGCTTGAAGCGCTTCGTCGAGTAGCGCGGCGCTGCGCCGCAGCCGCTCCCGCACCCAGCCCTCGAACCCGTCCGCGGCGTTGCCGAGCGCGATCTGCGCCGCGCCCCAGGCGGTCGCGAGCAGGCACAGCACGGCTTTGTAGCGAGCGTAGCGCGGGCGCCGCGCGGGCGACGGTTCACCGTAGTACAAAGCCAGCAGCCGTGCTTCCTCGTCCGCCGTCAGTTCCGCTTCCAGCGCCAAACCCGCTACGTCCCACACCGGTTCGCACTGCGCCGAGTATTCCCAGTCGAGCAGATACAGGCGCGCCGATGCGCCTGGCGCCAGCAGAAAGTTATGCGGCGCGGGGTCGATATGGCAGGGGCGGAGTGGCTCGGGATCGCGCTGTAATAACGGGCGCAGCGGCTCGGCCCTGCGCCTGAGCGCGTCCAGCTCGGCGGCGAACGGCGCCGGGCGTGCGAGCGCGAGGTATTCGTCGAGTTTGGGATAGAGTTCCATGAGGCCCTGAAACGGCCGGCTGCCGCGATGCAAACGCCGCAGTACCTCCACCACCCGGCCCAGGATGGCGGGATCGCGCAGATCGTGGGCAGTCAGCGCCCGGCTATTCTCGAGGTAGCGGCTGAGCTGCACGCCGCTCCGGGCGTCGCGCCATAACACCGCGGGCGCGATTCCCCAACAGGCCGCGAGCGCCGCGTTGTGCGCTTCCTGGCGCCGGTCGAGGTAGCGCTCGGTGCCGGCGCCGGGCAGGCGCAGGACATAATCCGCGCCGGCCATGCTGATCTTGAAGCTCTGGTTGGTCAGGCCGGGCAGCGGTGCGATGGCGAGATCGGCGCGCGCGCGTCCGGCGAACATCGGCAGCGTCGCCAGGCATTCGTACACGGCGTCGCTCATGCCGGCGCATCGCCCAGATAATCGCGCAATTCTGGCAGTGTGGGATCGTCCAGCAGGCGCGCGGTGTGATCCATCCGCAGTATCCGGCCCGCTTGCACGAACGCGGTGCGCCCGGCGATGCGACGCGCATCATCGGGATGATGACTCACCAGCAGCACGGTCATGCCCTCGCGGCGACGCAGCGCATCGACCAGATCCAGCATCTCGCGCCGCAGCGCCGGTCCGAGCGCGGCGAAGGGCTCGTCGAGCAGGAGCAGTGGGCGCCGGCGCACCAGGGCGCGCGCCAGCGCCACGCGTTGCCGTTCGCCGCCCGACAATTGCGCCGGCTGGCGGCGCTCCATGCCGGCGAGTTCGACTTGCGCGAGCGCCGCGCGAATCCTGGCGCGGTCGGCCTCGCCCAGCTTGAGGCCCGGATGGATGCCGAGGCCGACATTGGCGGCCACATCCAGATGCGGGAACAGATTGTGCTCCTGGAACACCGTGGTGATCGGGCGTTCGGCGGGCGGAAGATCGCTGACATCGCGCCCGCCGATGGCGATACGGCCCGCCAGCGGGCGCTCGAATCCGGCGATCAGCGCCAGCAGCGTGCTCTTACCCGCTCCGCTTGGACCGATGATCGCCACGCACTCGCCCGCCTCGATCTGGAGGTCGAAGCGCATCAACATATCTTCATAGCGGAATTCGACACCCTCGACCTCAAGCCACATGCCGCCCCCCGACGCCGCGTTCGAGGATGGTGAATAACGCAAGACAGAGCAAAGTCAGCGCCAGCGCGGTGACCGCCGCCTGACCCATCTGGTAGCTTGCAAGGCGTTGATACAAAAGCAGCGGCAAGGTGGCATTATCCTGGCTGCCGAACAAGGCAATGACGCCGAGGTAGCCGGTGGAGAGCGCCGCCGCGAGCGCCAGCGCCAACCCCAGGGGGCGGCGGGCGAGTGGCCATTCGACCCAGAGCAGGCGATTCCAGCCGGCTAGCCCCAAGCTGGCGCACAAGCGGTCATGGTGCTCGGCGACGCGGTTCAGCGCAGGAGTCAGGATGCGGATGACATAGGGAAGCCCCATCAGGGCATTGACGATCACCACCAAGAGCGGAGCGAGCCAGAACACATCGGCGCGCGGCGCGAGTAACACGAAAAAACCGGTGCCGAGCACCAGCGGTGGCACCACCAGGATCAGCGCACCGCCGAGTTCGACGGCATCGGCCCAACGCGGGCGGTAGCGGCGCACGCGCAGTTCGCGGCTGGCGAGCGCGAGCGCCCACCCGAGCAGCAAAGCCAGTACACCTGCGCCTAGCGCAATGAACAAGCTGCGCAGCGCGCTGTACCACAATAGAGAATCGGCAAGGGTTGCTAGCACCGGGCCGCTCAATCCGGCAACCACTAGCGTGGCGAGCGGCAGCAGCACCGCGAGCGCGGCGCTGGCGATGGCGATGGCGTCCCCCATCCGTCCGGGCCAGCCGCGGAGATCAGGCCGTTCCTGGCGGCGCCCCGGCGCGGCGGCGCTTGCCATCGGTTGCGCGAAACGCTGGCTAAATCCCACCAACAGCGCACATAAGGTCAGTTGCAGCAACGCCAGCAGCACCGCACGTCCCAGATCGAAATCGAACTTGAGCGCCTGGTAGATGGCGACCTCGATGGTGGTGGCGGCTGGTCCGCCGCCGAGCGCGAGCACCACAGCGAAACTGGTGAAGCACAGCATGAACACCAGCCCGGCGACGCCGGGCAGCGCTTGCCTGAGCAACGGCCATTCCAGCGACCGCCAGAGGGCGCCGCCGCTCATACCGAGCTGGCTCGCCAGCCGCCAGGTCTCGCCAGGAATGGCCCGCCACAACGGCAGCAGCAGCCGCACCGCGAGCGGCAAATTGAAAAACGTGTGGGCGAGCAGAATGCCGGAAAGGCCGTAGAAATGCGTCCAGGTCGGCAGACCCAGCGCGGCGGCGGCACGGTTCACCAGGCCCGACTGGCCGTACACGGCAACGATGGCGAACACCGCGACGATGGTCGGGATTACCAGCGGCAGCCCGAACAGCTTAATCAGCCATTCGCGCCCCGCGAAATGGCGGCGCGCCAAGGCGCGCGCCACCGGCAACGCCAAACCCACGCTCAGAAACGTGGAGAGCGCCGCCTGCCAGAACGTGAACCACACCACCCGGCGCAGATACGCGTCGCGCCACAAACCAGCGAACTCAAGCGTAGGAGCTTCGGCAAGCAACGCCGCCAACGCGCCAGCGACGATCAGGCCAATGGCGGCAAGGGCGAGCGCGCCCGCCCACAACCCCCGCATCAGCGGCCCAGCGCTTCAAGCCATTCCTCGATCCAGCGCTTGCGGTTGGCGGCCACTTCCGCCGGCGCATAAGCGAGTGCCTTGGATGGCTGCACCAGCGTCTCGAAACCCTTGGGTAGTCCATTCGGCAGCGCGATCACCGGGTACATCCAGTTGGTAGTAGGGATTTGCTCCTGGAATGCCTGCGTCACCACGAACGCTAGAAAGCGCTTGGCGAGTTCCGGCTGGGCGCTGGATTTGAGCATTCCCGCCACTTCGATTTGCAGGTAGTGGCCCTCCTTGAAGTCGGCGGCCGCATAGTTGTCTTTGTTCTCAGCGATCAAATGATAAGCGGGCGAAGTGGTATAGCTCAGCACCAGCGGCGCTTCGCCCTTGAGGAACAGGCCATAGGCCTCGCTCCAACCCTTGGTGACGGTAAGAATGCGTGGCCTGAGTTTTTCCCAGGCAGTCTTAGAGCCGTCGCCGTAGACTTGGCGCAGCCACAGCAACAATCCCAGGCCGGGGGTGCTGACGCGCGGGTCTTCGATGATGATTTTCTGCTCCGCCGGGCCGTTGATGAGGTCATCCAGGCTCGCAGGCGGCTGGGCGAGCTTGGTTTTGTCATAGACGAAAGCGAAATAACCGTAGTCGAAGGGTACGAACACAGAATCAACCCAGGGTGCGGGAAGCGCGAGCTTGCCGAGTTCCAGGCCATGCGGCGCGAACAAACCGGTCGCCGCCGCTTCGGCGGTAAGATTGGTGTCCAACCCCAGCACCACGTCGCCTTTGGCGTTCGCGCCTTCCAGCCGCACCCGGCTCAGCAGCGCCACGCCATCGTCCAGGGCGACGTAGTTCAGTTCGCAGCCGCAATCGGCCTCGAACGCTTTCTTGACACCGGGGCCTGGGCCCCATTCGGCGGTGAACGAGTTGTAAGTGTAAACGGTAAGGACGGGCTTGCCGGCGGCGAGCACCAGGCCGGCCCACAGACTGAGAATTGCAGCAACGACGATGCGCATGAACGCCTCCTATTGATGATGATTGACGGAGGGTTGGGCGGCGCACTCACTCCCTCCGCCGGCATTACCCGGATCAGGTTCAGCGGGTTGGAGGGCAAAGCCCCCTCTCAGCTCCACGAGCACCCCGTTGAGTGGCGGCGTTAATGTTAAAGGATTGCGGCGGCATTACAACTGGCGGAGGAAAATAGCGAATTTCCGCTTCAAATAGAGACCGGCTCAGCGCGCAGATTGAGCTTGACGATGCCGCGCCGAAACACCGCTGCGCCGGCAACGCCCAGCGCTATCCATAGCGCGAGGTCGGCGGCCAACACGCCGGTCTGGGTAGCTCCCACGACGCTGAGAAACCCCAGCCAGGCCAGTAAGCCACCGACGCCGATCTGTAGCCATGGAGCCAGGCGCCGCCCGGCAGCCCCGGCTTCGTGGTGACGATCGAGCGTTTGGTGCGGCTGGGTGGTCTCGGTCCCCAGCCCCTGCAAGGTTTGCAGGCGCTTGATCAGCGCCAACGCCATCCCGAATTCCAGTGATGCGACCAGCAGCACCATACCGTTCAGCCCGGCCCACAGCATCGCATCGAGGTTGCCGTCGCCGGAGGGCGCCAGGCGGAACGCGGTCATCACCGGGAAATCGTAAAACGTATGAAACACCATCGGCAGCAGCAACGCGCTGATGAGAAACCCGCGCCTACGGCTCGGCCGGAAATGGGCGAGCGCCAGGAAATAACCCATGATGATGCCGTGCGCCCCATGGCTCGGAATCGCCGTGAGGGCGCGGGCAATGGCGGTGCCCATGCCATATTGATAGACGTACAGGCAATTCTCGACCAGCGCGAACCCCATCGACGCGGCGACGCCATAGACCAAACCATCCATCGGTTCGTTGAATTCGTGGTGGCGCAGCACATAGAAATACAGCACGCAGAACTTCATCAAGTCTTCCGGCGCGGCGGCGCCGATGAACGCTTCCGCCAGGCCGTGCGCCCATGCTCCATGGACTCCATGCAGTAACCACGCCGCCAGCCATTCCAGCACCAGCGCCGGGGCAATGCTGAGCGCGCCGAGCACGAACGTCGTCCACACCACGCGCGGCGGTTCGGGGTAAGCATCGCGGGCGTGTACGTACCACATCACCAGCAACGCCGGTACGACGGCAGCGAGGGCGAGGATGAGCGTCATGCGATGATACCCGCAGCGGCAGAGGATGAGCGTTTATAGTCCGATCAAGGCATGATCGCAAGCACACGGCTTTCAATGCTCCGCGCAGGCCCGCAGCGCCACGACCTCGGCGGTGCCGGGAACCTTTTTCCGCCTCGGTGCATCTTGACCGGTATTACCAACCGAGACGCCGACCATGAACCTCGTTCAACCCTTGCCAGCGGATAGCCTGCCCAAAACGCTCGACGACCATGGGCTCGTCGCTCATGCGTTGACCGGCCGGCACAGCGCTTTCGAGCAACTGATGCGACGCTACAACCAACGCCTGTTCCGCTTGGCGCGCGGCATCGTCAAAGACGATGCCGAAGCCGAGGAAGTGCTGCAAGAGGGGTATCTGCAGGCGTATCTCCACCTCGCAAGCTACCAGGGCAGCGGCAGTCTGGGCGGCTGGCTGTCCAAAATCGTCATCAATGAGGCCCTGGGGCGGTTGCGGCGACGGCGGGCGCGGCCCGAATACGAATCCCTGGACGACGTAGCCGATGAGTGCGTGGTGCTGCCGTTCGGGCAGCCAACGCCCGCCGGCCCGGAAGAGAGCGCCATCAGCGCCGAGTTGCGCTGGTTGATCGAAGCCGAGATCGACCGCTTACCGGATGCCTTTCGCAGCGTGTTCGTGCTCTGCGAAGTGGAGCAGCTCAGTGTGCGCGAGACCGCCGAGTTGCTGGGGCTTCCGGAAGCGACGGTGAAAACCCGCAATCATCGCGCTAAAGAGCGCTTACGCCTTGCCCTGAACCAGCGGATCGAGACCGCTCTGGGCGACACCTTCCGTTTCCTGGGCGCGCGTTGTGATCGCATCACCGCCCGCGTCATGGAGCGCCTGCGCGCGGCGGGCATGCTGTATAGCCGTCAGCCCCAGGCATCGCTAGCGCCGTAATCATCCCGACCGATGTTTCCAACCCAACGACGGAGGACTCTCCATGTCCAAGCGCATACTATTGTTGTGTCCTGAAACCCCCATCGCCGTACTCAATCGTCGTTCGTTCCTGCGCACGACGGGCCAAGCGACCCTGTCGGCCACCGCCATCGCCCTGCTGAGCGGCAACCCCAGCCTCGCGGCTCATAAACAGAAACAAGCCGCGGCGGCCAATCCCGATGTATCCATCCTCAACGCTGCTCTGGCCGCCGAGTACCACGCGGTCGCAGCGTATCAAGTGGGCGCGGAGAGCGGATTGCTCAAACCGGAAGTGTTGAAACTCGCCGTACAGTTTCAGGGTCACCACAAAACCCATGGCGACTTGCTCGCCGCCACGGTCCGCACCCTGGGAGGTACCCCCGCCGAACCCAAAGCCCGCTATGAATTTCCGGTCGATACCTTGAAAAACCAGGCAGATGTGCTGAAATTCGCCGCCGGCCTGGAGCAGGGGGCGGTCAGCGCTTATCTCGACGCCGTGCCGAAACTGGGTGATCGCCAACTTGCCAAGGCTGCCGCCAGCATCCTCGGCGACGAAGCCATGCATTGGGCGGTTCTCCTGCAAGCCCTGGGCCTGGATCCGGCGCCGGTGGCGTTCGTTTCCTGATCACGCTTTCAAGTTCGCACCGGCGTTGCCTGGATCGCCGGCGCGGTTCCATTGAGGATCAAGAACGGCAACAACGCCCAGATCAGCAGAAGCCAGGGGAAGAGCGGCTGCGGCAGCAGGTGTTTGCCATAGATCAGCGCCGCGAATAGCAACAGCAGCGCGTGCGCCAGGATCGACCAAACGATGCTTGCCGCCAGTCGTCGGCCGCCGGCCGCATCCTCGCGTAACAAGACCCGATAACGGTACAGCGCGAGTGGAATGAAGATCACCACGGCGGTGACCAGACCGGGGTTGTACGCCCGATGCAGAATGCCGGCCTGGATGTGGACGACGGCGTTGACGAGCAATAGCGCCGCCGCGCACAGATTGGCGAACCCGAAACGGTTGCCGGCCACCAGAACGAGTGTCAGGAACAGCCATACCGCGATCGTGTTGACGTAGAAGATGTTCTCCGGATTCAGCGGACACTCGCTTTGCGCCGCGCAGCCGGCCAGCGCCCCGAGTTGGGCGTTGGCTACCGCCATGAATGCATAATGCGTTCCAGTGGCGTCGATGCCGTGCTCCTCGAACTGATGCACCAGATAAGCAACGAGCAACAGCAGATTCAAAGCGCGGGCGTCGCGCCGCCAGCTTGTCGATTCACTGCGAAACAGCAGCGCCCCGAGCAACAGGAAGCCGGCGCCGAACAGGCCTAGGTTCATCCAATTCGCATACAAATAAGGCTGTTGCCCGAGCGGCGCGAATAATGCCACGAAGATCAGGCCGACCAGAACGACCGCGAGTTTTTGCTGCATGACTCATCCACCCCTTGGTGCCGTTACTGCCAGAGATACGCGCTATCACTATAATTTGGTTATTTTACGCATTGAGAGGCTACCCCCATGTCCATGGTCAAGGCGGCGCGCAGGCTGAGCATAGCCGATTATCTCGCCCAAGAGCGCGACGGCGAGGCGCGCCACGAATATATCGACGGGGAAATCTTCGCGATGACCGGCGCCAGTCGCGCGCATAATTTCATTGCGGGCAATTTGTTTTCGGCGATCCACCTGCATTTGCGTAATACCCCCTGCCGCGTCTTCATGAACGACATGAAAGTACGGATCGGCAATCGTTTTTATTACCCGGATCTGCTGGTGAGTTGCACGAAGGTCGCCGACGAACCCGACGAATACTACGAAACCGCACCCAAGCTCATCATCGAAGTGCTCTCTGACAGCACCGAGATCGATGACAAAAAGCACAAACGCCTGGCGTATCAACAGTTGCCGAGTTTGCAGGAATACGCGCTGATCGGCCAGAAACCGCCGCAAGTCGAGATTTATCGGCGCCAGGCGGAGGGTTGGATCATCGAAACCTTCACTGAGGACGATGCCGTGCGCTTTCAATCCATCGATCTCACCGTCCCCATCCTTGATATTTACCGCAACGTGGTGTGAGTGCTTTTCACTGCCGCTAGCGCGCCAGCGGACGAAGTCTTGGGCGGTTGCTATCCAACCGGAAATCGGCATAGCCTCCAGCGAGTGAGGTACAATACAAGAGAATTTCAACCACTCAGGACACCCGCCATGGCTTACGCACCCAACTCGCTCGCCGCCCGCGACATCGCCTACCTGCTCCACCCCTACACCAATCTCGGTGACCACGAGCAAAAAGGCCCGCTCATCATCACCCGCGGCGAGGGCATTTACGTGTGGGACGAGGACGGTAACCGCTACCTCGAAGGGTTGGCGGGTTTGTGGTGCACGGGCCTGGGCTTCAGCGAGCCGCGCCTGGTGGAAGCGGCGACCAGACAGTTGCAGACCCTGCCCTATAGCCACATCTTCGCGCACCGCTCGACGCCGCCGATCATTGAGCTCGCGGAAAAGCTCATCAAGATCGCGCCCAAGCCGCTCGGCAAAGTGTTCTTCGCCAACTCCGGCTCGGAGGCCACCGATTCGGTGGTCAAATTTGTCTGGTATTACAACAATGCGATGGGCCGCCCCAACAAGAAAAAGATCATCGCCCGCAAGCGCGGCTACCACGGCGTGACCGTGGCCGCAGCGAGCATGACCGGGCTGCCGCCCAACCACAACGACTGGGATTTGCCGATCGCGCGCATTCTCCACACCGATACGCCCTGCCCATATCGCAACGCGCTGCCCGGCGAGTCCGAGGATGCTTTCTCTGACAGATTGGCCGCCAATCTGGAAAAACTCATCCAGGACGAAGGCCCCGACACGGTCGCCGCCTTCATCGCCGAGCCGGTGATGGGCGCCGGCGGCGTGATCGTGCCGCCGCGCGGTTATTTCGAAAAGATCCAGGCCGTGCTGAAACGCTACGACATACTGATGGTCGCCGACGAGGTGATTTGCGGCTTCGGTCGCACCGGCAATATGTGGGGTTCGCAGACCTTCGGCATCACGCCCGATCTGCTCACTTGCGCCAAACAATTGACCTCGGCTTATATTCCGATGTCGGCGGTGTTGGTGTCGGATGCGCTGTACGGCGCATTCGTCGAACAAAGCCGCAAGCTCGGCAATCTCGCCACCGGCTTCACCTATGGCGGTCATCCGGTCGCCGCCGCGGTCGGCGTCGAAACCCTGAAAATCTACGAAGAACGCGACATCATCGGCCATGTACGCAAAGTCGCGCCGGCCTTCCAGCGCCGCATCCGGGAATGCGCCGAGCATCCGCTGGTCGGCCACACGCGCGGCGTCGGCCTGGTCGGTGGCCTCGAAATCGTCGCCGACAAAGCCAGCAAGCGTTCGTTCCCGCCCGAACTCAAGGTGAGCCAGATGGTCGCCGCCAAGGCGCTCAAGCACGGGCTGATCGTGCGCGGCCTACCGAACGACGCGGTCGGCATCTGCCCGCCGTTGATCATCACCGAGACGGAAATCCACGATTTGTTCGACCGCCTGCATCGTGCCCTCGACGATACGCTGCATGAGCTGAAGAAAACCGCCGCCGCCGCTTGAAATCCGGCCCCCCCCGTCCGCCGCGCGGCGCGAGTGGCGCGCAGGCTGACGCCGATATCCGCCAGGCCGCCACCGCCGCTACCGTGCGCGCGCTGGCCGGGCGCATGGATGTGCAGATCGAATTCGGCGCCGACCCCGTCATCGGCCCGGCGTCGGCGCGGCTGCCGCCGCCGCCCGCCACGGCTGACGGCGGCCCCGCGCTCGCCCAATTTCGCGGCGACGCCGATACCGCTGCTTGTTGGCTGCGCTATCACGATCCGACCATCCATGCCCGCTATGCGCCCGCCGGTGGTGAGGCCCGGCGCGCGTTCGACACGCTCGAACAAGCGCGCTGCGCAGCGCTGGGCGCGCGCCGTTGGGGCGGGGTCGCGGCCAATCTGCGCGTCGGGTTCGCGGCGCTGTGCCGGAGCCTCGGTGACAAGCCGGTGCTGGAATGGTCGCTGGCCGAGGTCATCCCGCTCTTGACCTACGCCGCGCTGCTCGGCGCGGCGCTACCCGAACCGCTGCAATTCAGCTTGCGCAACGCCGATCAACACCTCGACCGCCAGCGCCTGGCGCGGCTCGCGGCCGCGCTCGATCAGCAAGAAACCTACGCCGGTGAAGCCGCCGCCCTGCTCGCCACGCTCGCACTGGACGCCGAGGCCGAGCCGGAAAAGCGCGCGATGGCGCTGGCAGCCGACGATGCCGAGGCCGAAACCAAGCACAAGCCCAGCGAACAGCGCTGGATCGAGCGTGAAGTCGCGCCGCCCGCTTATCCCGACTTCGGCGCGGGCGCGGTAGGTTTGGGTTATCGCGCGTTCACCACCGAGTTTGACGAAATCGTGGGTGCTGAATCACTGGCTAGCGCGGATGAACTGGCGCGCCTGCGCCGCGCGCTGGACGAGCAGTTGAAACCCTTGCAAGGGCTGGTGTCGCGCCTTGCGAATCGCTTGCAACGGCGACTGCTGGCGGAACAAAGCCGCGGCTGGGAATACGACCTCGATGAGGGCCTGCTGGACACACGACGCTTGCCGCAAGTCATCCTCCAACCGCTGACGCCGCTCGCCTTCAAACGCGAAAAAAACGCCAAGTTCCGCCATACCGTGGTGACGCTGTTGATCGACAATTCGCGCTCGATGCGCGGCTGGCCGATCAGCGCCGCCGCGATGAGCGCCGACATCCTCGCCCGTACCCTGGAGCGCTGCGCGGTACGGGTGGAAATCCTCGGCTTCACCACCCGCGCCTGGAAGCTCGGCCAGTCCGGCGAGCGCTGGCAGGCCGCCGGCAGCCCCGCCAATCCGGGCCGCCTGAATGACCTCCGCCACATCGTCTACAAAGCCGCCGACGCACCCTGGCGTCGCGCCCGCAACAACCTGGGGCTGATGCTGCGCATCGACACGCTGAAGCAAAACGTCGATGGCGAAGCGCTCCTGTGGGCACACCGCCGGCTTCTCGAACGCCCGGAACAGCGCCGCATCCTGATCGTGATTTCCGACGGCGCGCCGGTCGATGAACTCACCTTGCAAGCCAATGCGCCCGATTATCTGGATCGCCATCTGCGGCAAGTGATCCACGCCATCGAGACGCGTTCGCCGATACAGCTTGCCGCCATCGGCATCGGCCACGATGTGACGCGCTATTATCGGCGCGCGGTGAAGATCAAAACCGCCGAGGAGTTCGGGAGCGTGCTGGTGCGGCAGATCGAGGAGTTGTTCGCCGCGCCGTGACTGGCGACATCCCTATATCAAGCTCGACAAAATATTGATCGACAGCGCCAGAATCGCCATGTTGTAGATGAACGCCACCAGACCATGGGCAAGCGCCAGACGGCGCATGGCGCGCGAAGCCGTGCAAACATCCGCCACCTGCGACGTCATGCCGATGACGAAGGCGAAATAAATGAAATCCAGATAATCGGGCGGATGATTGCCGGGGAAAGTCAGACCGGGGTTGGTGTGCACACCGAGTTTCTCATCGTGGCGGCGATAATAAAGGTGGGCATAATGAAACGCGAACCGGGTATGGATCAGCAGCCAGGATAGCGCAACGGTCGAGGCCGCCAGCAGCAGGCGCAGGGCAAACGCTTGGGCCGATAAACCTTTTGCGGTCTTCAGCATGAATACGATGGCCGCGCTGCTGGCGATGGTGGCGGCGATGACAAACACCAATACCGGTATGCTGCTCGGGTCCTGACGCTCGGCGCTGGCGCGGGTTTCCGCCGCGCCGGCGCGGGCGATCACCATCCAAGTCAGCCCCAAATTGATCATCACGCTGAGGTTCCACGCCGCAAGAAGCCGAGGTTCGAGGCGCATGGAGGCCGGCAGCAAGAAAAATGCCGCGCTTGCGATCAAGATCGACAGCGCCAGACGTCTTACCGCGCTGAGTCGCCTATACCATTTGAGCGCCGCGTGCTTCATCATGGGTAAAGATCTTCGCGAGTCCACATGGAGAAACCATTATGCACCAGCTGTCCCCCTCTACAATGGCCCGTGGATTGCGCACCGTGGCGGTTTTCGAAGCCGCCAAGGGTACCTTGGTGTTACTGGTCGGTTTGGGCCTGCTGTCGATGGTGCATCGTGACATTCAGGCGCTCGCCGTGGATATCGTGCGTCACTTCCACCTCAATCCGGCGAGTCGCTATCCGCATATTTTCCTGGAAGCGGCCGCCAAGGCGAACGACTTGAGTTTATGGCTGCTCGCAGCGGGGGCGTTCGGCTATACGCTGGTACGGTTGATCGAGGCATACGGCTTATGGCTGGGCCGGCGCTGGGCGCAATGGTTCGGCGCACTGTCCGGAGCGATTTATCTACCCATCGAAATTTATGAATTAACCGCCGGCATCACGCCGGCGAAGATCATCGTATTGCTGGTGAATCTTATCGTCGTCGTATATTTGGCTTTTTCGCTAGGGCTGGCGCGCCAATGAGGCTGCGCGCGGCTCTGGGCGGCTTGCAGTTTGCCTAAACCTGCCTAAACTTGAGTTTGGGTTCTACACTGTGGAGGAGTATCCATAATGCAACAGATCAGCAGAGAAGAACTGCTCGATTCCTATCAAAAAATGTGCACCATCCGCGAGTTCGAGGAGGCGGCGCGGGTCGAGTTCGCCAACGGTCAAATCCCCGGCTTCGTGCACCTGTACGCGGGCGAGGAAGCGAGCGGCGTGGGCGTGTGCCAGCATTTGAACCCCGGCGTCGATTACATCGCCAGCACCCACCGCGGCCACGGCCATTGCATCGCCAAGGGCTGCGACGTGGATGCGATGATGCTGGAAATCTTCGGCAAGGCGGGTGGCCTGTGCAACGGCAAAGGCGGCTCTATGCACATCGCCGACCTCTCCAAGGGCATGATGGGCGCGAACGGTATCGTCGGCGGCGGCCCCCCCTTGATCTGCGGCGCGGCGCTGGCCGCCAAAACCCTGAAGACCGGCGGCGTGGCGATCGCGTTCGTGGGCGACGGCGGCTCCAATCAAGGCACCACCTTCGAATCCATGAACCTGGCGGCGGTGTGGAAGCTACCTGCGATTTTCATATTCGAGAACAACGGTTACGCCGAGAGCACATCGAGCAGTTGGTCGGTAGCGAGCGGCGACATCGGCAAGCGCGCCGCGGCGTTCGGCATGCCCGGTAAGATCGTCGATGGCAACGATTTCTTCGCCGTCTACGAAGCCGCGCAAGAGGCCATCGAGCGTGCCCGCGGCGGCGGCGGTCCCACCCTCCTTGAATTCAAGCTCAACCGCTATTACGGCCATTTCGAGGGCGACGCCCAAACTTATCGCGGCAAAGACGAGGTGAAGACGCTGCGGGAAACCAAAGACCCACTGAAAATTTTCCGCAACCGCGTGACCAAGGACGGCCTGCTGAAAGCCGCCGACCTCGACGGCATCGAGGGCGAGGCGAAAAAAATCATCGCCAACGCCTTGGCCAAGGCCAAAGCCGCGCCCTGGCCGAGCCTCGATGCGGTGCACACCGACGTCTACTTGTCCTATTGAGGAGGGAAACATGGCGAGAAAACTTTCATTCCGACAGGCCATCAACGAAGCCTTGTCGCAGGAGATGGCGCGCGACCCGACCGTCATTCTGATGGGTGAAGACGTCGCCGGCGGCATGGGCTCGCCCGGCGAGGACGACGCCTGGGGCGGGCCGCTCGGCGTCACCAAGGGTCTAGAGCCGAAGTACGGGCGCGAGCGCGTGCTCGACACCCCGATCAGCGAGTCGGCGTTCGTCGGCGCGGCGATCGGCGCCGCCACCGCCGGTCTACGCCCGGTGGCGGAACTGATGTTCGTCGATTTCATGGGCGTGTGTTTCGACCAAATCTTCAATCAGGCCGCCAAGTTCCGCTACATGTTCGGCGGCAAGGCAAAAACCCCGGTGGTGATCCGCTGCATGTTCGGCGCGGGCTTTCGCGCCGCCGCCCAGCATTCGCAGTGCCTGTACTCGATCTTTACCCATGTTCCGGGCTTGAAGTGCGTGGTGCCATCCTCGCCCTACGAAGCCAAGGGCTTGCTGATCCAATCCATCCGCGACGACGACCCGGTGATGTTCTTCGAGCATAAGATGCTCTACGACGTCGAGGAAGAAGTGCCGGAAGACGCCTACACCATTCCGTTCGGCGAGGCCAACTTCGTGCGCGACGGCAAGGACGTCACCATCGTCACCCTCGGGCGCATGGTCACCATGGCCAAACAGGCGGCGGACGCCCTGGCCAAAGACAAGATCGATTGCGAAATCCTCGACTTGCGCACCACTTCGCCGATGGATACCGACAGCATTCTGGAAAGCGTCGAGAAAACCGGACGACTGGTAGTCGTGGATGAATCCAACCCGCGCTGCAACATCGCCACCGACATTTCCGCCCTCGTCGCCCAGGACGCCTTCGATTCCTTGAAAGCGCCGATCAAGATGGTGTGCGCGCCGCACACGCCGGTGCCGTTCTCGCCGGTACTGGAAGACGCCTACATCCCGAACGCCGACAAGATCGCAGCGGCGGTGCGCGCGGTCATGAAGGGCTGAACCATGGGCGATAAAATCCAGGCCATCGTGATGCCCAAGTGGGGGCTCGCCATGCAGGAAGGCACCCTCACCGACTGGCTGGTGGAAGAAGGCGCCGAGATCAAGCCAGGCATGGAGATCTGCGACATCGAAACCAGCAAGATCGCGAGCGCCATGGAATCCACGCTCGGCGGCAAACTGCAACGGCGCGTCGCCGAGCCGGGGGTGACGTTGCCGGTGGGTGCGCTGCTCGGCGTGGTGACCGACGGCGCGGTCGCGGATGCCGAGATCGATGCGTTCGTTGGTAAATTCCAAGAGGAATTCGCCACTGCCGCGGCGCAAGCCGCGACCGAAGCGCCCAAAAGCCAGACCGTACACGTCGGTGATACCGCCATCAATTACCTGAAGCTCGGCGACGGCGGCGTGCCCATCGTGTTCGTGCACGGCTTCGGCGGCGACCTCAACAACTGGATGTTCAACCAACCGGTGCTGGCCGGGAAACGCGCAACCTACGCCCTCGATTTACCGGGCCACGGCGCGTCCGGCAAAGCGGTCAAGGACGGCTCGCTGGCGGGGCTCACCCAACTGTTGGCGGGCTTCATGGACGCGCTCAAGATCGACAAAGCCCACCTGGTCGGCCATTCGCTAGGCGGGGCGATCATCGCCCAACTCGCCATCGAGCAGCCGGCCAAGGCGGCGTCGCTCACGCTGGTCTCCAGCGCCGGGCTGGGGCCGGAGATCAACATGGACTACATCGACGGCTTCATCGCGGGGTCCAGCCGGCGCGACATGAAGCCAGTGCTGGAGAAGCTCTTCGCCAACACGGAACTGGTCAGCCGCGACATGGTGAACGACATCCTCAAGTTCAAACGCCTGGACGGCGTGGACGCGGCGTTGAAGACCATCGCCGGCGCGGTGTTCGCGAACGGCAAACAGGGAACGGTCCTGAAGGACAAACTGGCCGGCGTCACAATACCGGTGCAAGCCATCGTCGGCGCCAAGGATCAAATCATTCCGGCGGCGCACAGCCAGAACTTGGGCGGCAACGTCAAAGTCCATCGCTTGGCCGACGCCGGCCACATGCCACACATGGAAGCGGTGGGCGAAGTGAATAAACTGATCGATGCTATAGCCAAGTAGCCGGTTTCGCTCTGATCCAAACCGCCGGGCAAACCGGCGGTTTTTTTGTGGCTTATTTCGGCGCGCTCAAGGTACGCGAATCCCTTCGGCGTCCAGGGCCAGGCTGAACCTCATGCCGAGCGGCGGGCGCGAATTGGCGAACGCTCGATTCCAGCGGGTTTGCTGAGCCGTGGTCAGGCCATGATTGGTCGAGGTGTCGTACAGTCCATCGCGCGTGGCGTTGCTCTGTAGCGCATCCATGAGGCGATCCGCCGCCGCCTTACGGATATTGACAAAGCTCTGCACCGCCGCCGCCGTGGTCATCACGCTCGGCGGGCTCAGCAAATCATTGAACAATTCGTCGGCGATCAGCGCCACGATGTCATAGTGCCCTTGCTCGTGCTTGAGCAAATCGTTCGTGCGCGCGCTTTGCACCGACCACATGCGCGGTCGATTGGGGGCAACCGCGATTCTCAGATTGGTGACCACATAACCCAGATTGTTTTGTGCATCCGGCACGCGGATGCCGATGGCGGCGTAAGCCTGCGCGACGCTATAGTTCAAGGTGTAAGAGGCCGAAGTAAAGGCCACACTGCTACCGCGATTGGCAGGAACAGGCCCCGCGAAATCTTGCCATTTCAGTTGGTAATCACGTCCCGTAATCGTGTTTGCCATGGTTAACTCCGTGTATTTGTAAAAGTGTATCGGTGGGCGCTGCGAGCAACACAGCGTGACATGCCCATCGGCATCTTTCATGCCATGCCGGCAGCACGTGGATTGACCCTGGACACGGCCCCATTCCCCTCTTCCTTGAGGTGAATCGAGCCAAATTGCTATATCGGGATCATTTTGAACCGGCTTAAAATGAACAATAGCGTTCGAAACCAACGGAGAACTGGCAGCGATGAACAATCTCAGAATCAACAGCGAACGGCTCTGGCAAAGCCTGATGGAAATGGCGACGATCGGCGCGACAGCCAAGGGCGGCGTGTGCCGGCTCGCGCTCACCGACCTCGACCGCCAGGGCCGCGATCGGTTCATCCGCTGGTGCGAGGACGCCGGCTGTACGGTGAAGATCGACGCCATGGGCAATATCTTCGCGCGCCGCCCCGGCCTCGATGATGGCTTGCCGCCGATCCTGACCGGTAGCCATCTCGACAGCCAGCCGACCGGCGGCAAGTTCGACGGCGTGTACGGCGTGCTGGCCGGACTGGAAGTCATCCGCACCCTGAACGACCTCGACTACCAAACCCAAGCGCCAGTGGAAGTGGTGGTCTGGACCAACGAGGAAGGCTCGCGTTTCCCTCCGGCGATGGTCGGTTCGGGTGTGTTCGCGGGCGTGTTCGATCTCGATTACGGCTTAGCGCGCAAAGACATCGACGGCAAGACCATGGGTGAGGAATTACGGCGTATCGGCTACGACGGCCCCGAGCGCGTGGGCGGGCGGGCGGTAGGAGCTTATTTCGAGGCCCATATCGAACAAGGCCCCATCCTCGAAGCGAATCAGAAAACCATCGGCATCGTGAAGGGCGCGCAAGGCCAGCGCTGGTATGAAATCACCATCACCGGCCAGAAGCCCATGCCGGCCCTACGCCAATGGCGGTGCGGCGCGATGCGCTAGCCGGCGCGGCGCGAATGGTGGAAACAGTCAACCGTATCGGCCTGGAATTCAGCCCGGCGCTTGTGCCGTCGGTATGCTGAAAGTGACGCCCAATTCGCGCAACGTCATCCCCGGCCAGGTGTGGTTCACCGTCGATTTCCGCCATCCCGACGACGAGCGCCTGGCGGCGATGGACGCCGCCTTGCGCCAGCGCTGCACCGACATCGCCAAGGCCGCGCGCCTGGAACTCGCCGCCGAGCAGATCTGGCATTTCCCGGCCACGCCGTTCGATGACTCCTGCATCGCCTCCGTACGACGCGGCGCTGAGCAAGCCGGTTTCGCGCACATGGACATCGTGAGCGGCGCCGGCCACGACGCGGTCTACATGGCCGAAATCGCTCCTACCGGCACGCTGATCTTCGTACCCTGCGAGAACGGCATCAGCCATAACGAGATCGAGAACGCCACCCAGGCCGACATCGCGGCGGGCTGCGACGTGCTGCTGCACGCGATTTTGGAGAAAGCGAACCCGGCGCGGTAACGGCGCCTATGCCTGCACCGGGCTGGCCTCGATTCCGCTATGCTTGAGAAGCGCCTCTATGCTCGGCTCGCGCCCACGGAACTCGACGAAATTGGTCATCGCGGCGCGCGAGCCGCCGACTTCCAGCACGCTCTTCAAGAATTGCTCGCCGGTCGCGCGATCGAAAATGCCGTTTTCCTCGAACTTGGAGAACGCGTCCGCCAACCAGCACCTCCGCCCATTTGTAGCTGTAATAGCCCGCCGCGTAGCCGCCCGCGAAGATATGCGAGAACGCATGGGGCATGCGATTGAACGCCGGCGGCTTGACCACCGCCACCTGGCGGCGCACCTCGTCCAGTGTCTCCAGCACGCGCCCGCCCAGTTTGGGGTCGTATTCGCGGTGCAGGCGAAAGTCGAATAAGGCGAATTCGAGCTGGCGCACCATCGCATGATCGCCGACAGGAAATTCTTGGCCGCGAGCATGCGCCGGTACAGCGCATCGGGAATGGGCGCGCCGGTATCGACGTGGCCGGCGATCAAATCCAGCGCCGCGCGCTCCCAGCCCCAGTTTTCCATGAACTGGCTGGGGAGTTCGACCGCGTCCCACTCGACGCCGTTGATGCCGGCGACCGGCGCGTGATCGATGCGGGTCAATAGATGGTGCAGGCCGTGGCCGAACTCGTGAAACAGCGTCTGTACTTCGTCGTGGGTGAATAGCGCCGGCTTGCCGTCCACCGGCAGGGTGAAGTTGCACACCATGTAAGCCGCCGGCGCTTGCAGGCCGGCGTCGGTGACGCGGCGGGTGACGCAACCGTCCATCCAGGCGCCGCCACGCTTGTTGGGGCGCGCATAGAGGTCGAAGTAAAAGCGCCCGCGCAGGCCGCCATCGGCGTCGACGATTTCATAGCCGCGCACATCCGAATGCCAGACTTCCATCCGCGGCGCAGGGCGAATGCGCAAACCATATAGACGCTCGACCACCGCGAACAAACCGGGGATGACCTTGGTCTCGGGAAAATATGGGCGCAGCTCTTCCTGGGAAATCTGGTAGCGGTGCTGGCGCAGTTTTTCCGAGTAGTAATTGATGTCCCAGGACTGCAAATCCCGGCGCCGTAGTGGGTTTTGGCGAACGCCTTGAGTTCGTTCAACTCGCGCTCGGCCTGCGGGCGCGAGCGGCGCGCGAGGTCATTGAGAAACGCCAGCACTTGCTCGGGCGATTCGGCCATCTTGGTAGCCAGCGAATAAGCGGCATAGTCCGAGAACCCCACCAGTTGCGCGGCCTCATGGCGAAGTTTCAGGATTTCTTCCATTACGCCGGTGTTGTCCCAACGCCCGGGGTTCGGACCTTGCTCGGAGGCGCGGGTGACGTAAGCCTCGTACAGTTCGCGCCTGAGATCACGGTTGTCGGCATAGTTCAACACCGGGATGTAGCAGGGAATCTCCAGATTCAGCAACCAGCCCGGCAAGCCCTCGCGCTCGGCGGTCTGGCGCGCCAGCGCCTTGGCCGATTCCGGCAAGCCGGCAAGCAGTGTTTCGTCGGTGACGTGCTTTTTCCAGGCTTGCGTGGCGTCGAGCACGTTATCCTGGAATTTCGAGCCAAGTTCCGACAACCGTTGCATGACCGTCTTGAAACGCGCTTTTTGCTCCGGAGCTAGGGCGACGCCGGCGAGGCGAAAGTCGCGCAACGCATTGTCGATGATTTTTTTCTGGGCGGTATTCAAGCGCGTGTACTCCGGCCCGCCGGCAATGGCTTGATAGGCGCGGTACAGGCGCTCGTTCTGGCCGAGTTCGGTGGCATATTCGCTGAGCTTGGGCAGGCAGGCGTTATAAGCCTTGCGCATCTCTTCGGAATTCATCACCGCATTGAGGTGCGCGACCGGCGACCACGCGCGATTCAAGCGGTCATCCGCATCTTCCAGCGGCTGCACCAGCGTATCCCAGGCATGATCCGCCTGCTCGTCCAACAACTTGACGACGATCGCGCGGTTATCGGCGAGGATGGCGTCGATGGCGGGCTCGACATGCTCGGCATGGATTTCCGCAAACGGCGGCAGATCACGAATATTCAGCAATGGATTGTGCATATGAGCCCTATCGATCGAAAGCGGGCGTCGCCGCCCGCTTCTCGGTAACAAACAACGGCCAGATCAAGCGGCGTCCGCTTCCTGCTGGATGCCGGCCACATGCCAGTTGCCATCGCGTCCATCGCGCGCGCGCTGGATATGCCAGATTTCGCTGAACGGCTGAGCCGCGCCGCCTTCTTGTTCGCGAATCTGACCACTATAGCGCACGCTGGCGACCAACTGATCCTGTTCCTCGACCAGGCCGATCAGCTCGGCGTTGAGCTCCACCACCTCGGTGAACTGCCGGCCGCTCTCGGCTTGCCGCTCCAGGGTCAAATCGGCGAACAGTTGCGGCGTGGTGTACTCGCGGATGTCCTTCATATCGCCCTTATCCCAAGCCGCCTGCAAGCGGATGAAATGGGTTTTGGCCGCGCGTAGAAAATCTTGCTCCTTGAACCACGAGGGCTTGTCTAGAATACGCGGCTGATCGTCGAGGGCGGGGGCTGCGCGCGCGCCGCCGATCTCGGGTATGGCGAACGGCGCGGCCGCCGGCTGATAGCCCTGGCTGCCCGCGCCGCCGACCGTGGCGTGCGCCTCGCGCGGTGCCAGTGGCGGCTGGCCGGGTCCGCGTCTAAAGGTTTTAAACAACCAGAATACGCCGAATGCGAGCGCCGCGAAGATGAGCAAATCCATGAATTGCAGACCTTCGAACATGCCGCCGAACAACAGCGCGCCGATCAGCCCGCCCGCCAGCAAGCCGGCCAGCGGTCCGCCCCAGCGCGAACCTGTCGTCGCGGTGCCGGCTTGCGGCGCCGGACGGCTTGGCTGGGCTGCGGACGGCGCATCGGCCTGGCGCGAATAGCTAGGCGCGCTACGGCCCAAGCTCTTGCCGCCGCCCATGCGGCGCGCCTCGCTGTCCGTGACGACTAGGAAAATGCCCATTAATCCAATCACTAGCGCTAACAGAGTGCTTTTCAACATGGGTTGTTGATTCCTCCAGTGGATAACAATATTAAAATTTGCGGGCGATGCGCGAAAAATCAAGAGCGCTGCGCTTGATCTTGTGACCATCGATCAGCCGATGAGTTGCCGATTCCGGTATGCTAGCGGCTTGAGCGAACGCGGAGACAGCTTTCATGGCGGATCATTACGACTACATCGCGCTGGGCGGCGGCAGCGGCGGGGTGGCGACCGCGCGCCGCGCGGCGGGTTACGGCGCCAAAGTATTACTGATCGAGGCCGGACGCTTGGGCGGCACTTGCGTCAACGTCGGCTGCGTCCCGAAAAAAGTCATGTGGTACGCGGCGAGTATCGCCCACGCCCTGGAAGATGCCGCCGGCTATGGTTTCAGCATCGATGGCCGGCGCTTCGACTGGCCGGCGCTGACAACCGCGCGTGATGCTTACGTGCGCCGCCTCAATGGCATCTACGAGAATCTGCTGGCGAGCAGCGGCGTGACCCTCGCGCGCGGCCGTGGCCGCTCGTCGATGCGCGCACCGTCGAGGTCAACGGCGCACGGTACAGCGCCGAGCACATCGTCATCGCCACTGGCGGCAAGCCGATGATCCCGGCGCTCCCCGGCGCCGAGCACGGCATCACCTCGGACGGCTTCTTTGAATTGGAAACACGCCCGGCGCGTGTCGCCATCGTCGGCGGCGGGTACATCGCCGTGGAAATCGCCGGTATGTTCAACGCGCTTGGCGCCGAAGTCACGGTGCTGCTGCGCAAGCAACGCCTGCTGCGTTCATTCGACGCCATGCTGAGCGAGGAATTGACCGCGCAAATGCTGGAAAGCGGCATCAACATCCTGCCGAACACCCAAATCCGCGCACTGGAGAAACGGGCCGACGGCACCTTGTACGTGCAATGCAGCGGCGCTTGCGAATATGTCCACGTCGACTGCCTGCTGTGGGCCATCGGCCGCGATCCCAATACCGCCGACCTCGGATTGCGGGAAGCCGGGGTCAACGTCGGTGCCGACGGCATGATCCCCACCGACGAGTTCCAGAACACCAATGTGCCCGGCGTCTACGCCATCGGCGACGTCACCGGCCGCTTCGAACTCACCCCGGTCGCCATCGCCGCCGGGCGCCGGCTGGCCGACCGGCTGTTCAACCATCAACCCGACCGGCGGCTGGTCTATGACAACATTCCCACCGTGATCTTCAGCCACCCGCCCATCGGCACGGTCGGCCTGAGCGAAGAGGAGGCGCGCGAACGTTTCGGCGACGCCGTGAAGATTTATCAAACCCGTTTTACGCCGATGTACCATGCATTTACGCCGCACAAGCCGAAAACCGTGATGAAACTGGTGTGCGTCGGCGCGCAGGAGAAGATCATCGGTTGCCACATCATCGGCCGCGACGCCGACGAGATGCTGCAAGGTTTCGCGGTGGCGGTGCGGATGGGCGCGACCAAGCGCGATTTCGACGACACCGTGGCGATCCATCCCACCAGCGCCGAAGAACTGGTGACGCTGCGCTGACCGCGGGCCAGGGCTTGACCACGCGCCAAGAAGCCTCCAACCCTGTCCACCGCCATGACGCACCGCATCGACCTCGACCGTGGCGACTGGCGGCGCTGGCACAACTTGGTGCGGATATCGCGTAGATTTCCTTTATAATAGCTTATTGCTATCTATTTTATTTAAACAATTCATTTTACCAATACTACGATTCCGCTTAAGCTGTTCCTCACCTATCCAACGACCATGAGGAACTACGCTATGGCTAAGCAACACCCTGAGAATCTGCCCTCCACCCTGACCACCGCTGCTGGCATCCCGGTGGGCGACAATCAAAACAGCCTCACCGCCGGGCCGCGCAGGCCTTACTGGTGCCAGGGCCAGCGTTGTTCGAAAAACACGCGCATTTCAACCGCGAGCGCATCCCGAAGCGTGTCGTCCACGCCAAGGGTTCAGGAGCTTACAGCACTCACCGTCTGCAATGACATCGCCTACTCGAAAGCCAAGCTGTTTTCCTGATCGGCAAGCAAACGGAAGTGTTATTGCGCTCTCGACCGTCGCCGGCGAGCGCGGCGCGGCGGACGCCGAGCGCGACGTGCGCGTTTTGCCCAGCTCAAGTTCTACACCGGGCAATTGGGATTTGGTCGGCAACAATACGCCGGTGTTTTTCGTGCGCGGTATACAAATTCCCGGATTTCATCCACCAAACGCATTAGACCAATCCGCAGCGCCGCGCGCGCTGGGATTTCTGGTCATTGTCGCCGGAATCGCTGCACGGTCACGATCTTGTTCAGCGACCGC
Organism: Gammaproteobacteria bacterium; assembly: GCA_046347515.1. GTDB lineage: Bacteria > Pseudomonadota > Gammaproteobacteria > Competibacterales > Competibacteraceae > JAXMFZ01. The sequence goes on from JAXMFZ010000004.1 coordinate 110,998, forward strand.
GGCATCCGAAAACGCTGCGCCATCAACATGGCTTCAGCAGCCATACGTTCCTTCATCGCACGCCAACAACGGCGCGCCAGGGTGAGAATTCCAGAACTTTCAAATCCCTGCAAGGCATCGCTAACCCTGGGCAACGCACCGGCGAAGGCCGCGCACGACTGATCGGCCAGGATCGCGAAAGCCATCAACGCGATTTGTACGACGCCATCGCGCTGGCGATTGCCCGCGCTGGCGGATGATGGTACAGATCGCTACCAGAAACCGATGCCGACGAACACGAGCACAGCCGCATTCATTTTCGCAAGGTGTGGCGCACAAGGATTATCGCTGATCGAGGTCAGCATTCTGGAGACAACCGCAACCCGGAAAATTATTTCGCCCGTGAGTCCGAACAGGCGAGCTTTTTCGCCCGCCAATGTCATTGCCCAGGATCAGCCATTCACCGGATAAATCTTTGCAATTCCGCGTATCTTTTCTTATGGTGACGCGCATCGCTACCGGCTCGGCACCAACCACCAGGAAACCTGCCCGTCAACCGCGCGCTTTGCCGGTCAATCATTATTACCGCGACGGCGCGTGCGCTCGACGGCCAACCACGGCGGCGCGGTGAATTACGAGCCGAACAGCTTCGGCGGCCCGGTGGAGGATCCGCGCGTCAAGGAGCCGCCGCGCATCGTCGCGCGACGATGGGACCTTACGATCATCGGCTCGGTAATGGTATGACCGCCAAGCCGGCAATCTGTTTCCGGCTGCGGCAGCCGAACAGAAAGCCGCGATCAGCGCCATGCGCCGATATGCGGGGTGCCGCGCGCGTCCAGTTGCGCCAGATCGCCCATTTCATCAAGCCGATCCGGCTTACGGCGAGGAGCGTGGCTGAAACGCTTGGGTTTAACGGAGGACAACCGCCAGCCGGAAATGGCGGAGTTGTAAGGGTTTGACCCTGCCTGCTCACCCTTTGGAAAAGGGGATGGAAGGACATCCCAGCGCGCGATGGGCTGCGGCAGCCTGAAATCCCCTAACCCCCCTTTTTCCAAAGAGGATTTGTCCCTGATTGCTCGATGGATAGTTGCATATCAGCACCGCGCTAAACCATGCTTAGCCGGTGAACAACCCTTAACCCATAGACCGCTTCATCCAACGCTGGCAAGCCTCTGGCGCTTCCGAGCGCGCGAATTATCAGCTTTCCTCGCAAAACCTCTGCGCGGTGCTGGACGCCGCGCCCCGACGCGCCCGCCTACGCCGATATTAATCAGGATAACGCCTACCGTGTTCTGAAGAGCGCGCGGTGACGTTCCACCACGGCGACGGCAGCGCCAGCAGGTTTTTATCTTGACCTCTACCGGCGCGGCATTCGTGCTGGAAGCGAAAGCAGGGCACGGGCTCCGGGCCATAACCGCTGGTCTTGGGCGCGACAACAAACGCAAACAGAAGCGCTTGCCAGCCAGCGCGCGGCACTGCCTGCTTGGGACAGCGCCATGCTGCGCGCCCGTGCGCAAACCGAAGCCTATGCCCGCGCGTTGCCCGCCGCCGAGGGCAGGCCGCCGTTTGTGGTGGTGGTTGATGTCGGCCACAGCATCGAGCTGTATAGCGAATTCAGCCAAAGCGGCGGCGCTTATGTGCCATTTCCCGATCCGCGGAACCACCGCATTCTGCTGACCGACCTGCGCAATGAAACCCATCGCGATACCCTGCGCCAGGTATGGCTTACGCCGCTCGCGCTCGACCCGGCGCGGCGCGCGGCGCGCGTCACCCGTGAGATCGCCGCTAAGCTCGCCCGCCTCGCGCAATCGCTGGAACGCGCCGGCCATGCGCCCGATCAAGTTGCGGCGTTTTTGATGCGCTGCCTGTTCACGCTGTTCGCCGAGGATGTGGGCTTACTCGGCAAAAACAGCTTCACCGAATTGCTGAACAGCCTGCGCGACGCGCCCCAGCATTTCCCGCATCTCGCGCGTGAACTCTGGCAAGCGATGAACCACGGCGGTTTTTCCACCGCCATCCGCGCCGAGGTGTTGCGCTTCAACGGCGGGCTGTTTGCCGACCCGACCGCGTTGGCGCTCAGCCGCGAGCAGCTTGAACTTCTGATCGAGGCCGCGCGCGCCGACTGGCGGCAGGTCGAACCGGCGATCTTCGGCACGCTGTTGGAACGCGCCCTCAATCCGGTCGAGCGCCACAAACTCGGCGCGCATTACACCCCGCGCGCTTACGTCGAGCGGCTGGTAACGCCGACCGTGATCGAACCGCTACGCGCCGAATGGCAGGCGGCGCAGGCGGCGGCCCTCACGCTCGATCGGCAGGGTAAGCGCAAAGACGCCGTGCAACAGCTGCGCGATTTCCACCGGCGACTGTGCCAGGTACGGGTGCTCGACCCGGCGTGCGGTTCCGGCAATTTCCTGTATGTGACGCTGGAGCACCTCAAGCGCCTGGAGGGCGAAGTGCTCAACACCCTGGAGGAATTGGGCGAAACCCAAAGCCTGTTGGAACTCGCGGGCGTCACCGTCGACCCGCACCAAATGCGGGGTTTGGAGACCAACCCGCGCGCCGCCAAAATCGCCGAAGCCGTGCTGTGGATCGGCTATCTGCAATGGCACTACCGCACGCGCGGCAACGTCAATCCGCCGGAGCCGGTGCTGAAGGATTTCCAGAATATCGAATGCCGTGACGCCGTGCTGGCCTGGGATCGCGTCGAGTTCGCGACCGACGAAGCGGGCCTACCCATCACCCGTTGGGATGGGCGCACCTATAAACGCCATCCCGTGACCGGCGAAGAGGTTCCCGACGATACCGTGCGCACGCCGTTGGAACGCTACGTCAATCCGCGCAAAGCGGAATGGCCGGAGGCGGATTTCGTGGTCGGTAATCCGCCGTTCCTTGGTAAGGGCGAAAGAATGCGGCAAGCCTTGGGTGACGGCTATGTCGAAGCGCTGCGCGAGACCTACGCGGAAGTGCCCGAATCCGCCGATTACGTGATGTTCTGGTGGCAGAAAGCTGCCGAACTTACGCGCGCCGAGAAGCTGCGCCGCTTTGGTTTCATCACCACTAACAGCCTGCGCCAGACCTTTAATCGGCGCGTGCTGCAAACCCATTTGGATGCCAAGAATCCGCTGTCGCTGCGCTTTGCGATTCCCGATCATCCGTGGGTCGATGCCGCCGACGGCGCGGCGGTGCGGATCGCCATGACCATCGCCGAAGCCGGTCAGCACGAGGGCGCGCTGTTGACAGTGACGGATGAGCAGGAAGGCGAAGGCGAAGGCGTTGAAGTCAATCTGAACCCGCGCAACGGCGGATTTTGCGGATTTGGCGATTGGCGCAAATGTAGCTGGCGCAGTGCCTTTAGCGGCAAATCAAAACATCAGTAGCAACGGCATGATGCTCGCGGGTTCCGGTTTTATCGTCACTCCAGAACAAGCCGAAACCCTGGGCCTTAGCCACATTGTCGGACTTGAACAACACATTCGACACTATCGCAATGGCCGCGATATTACTCAGAACCCACGCGGGGCCATGGTTATCGACCTATTCGGTTTGACTACTGAACAAGTGCGAGAACGCTTTCCTGCTCTCTACCAATGGGTGCTGGAGCGGGTCAAACCTGATCGAGATCAAAACAACCGCCAAAGACTACGAGAGGTATGGTGGTATTTTGCTGAACCTCGTAAAGCTTTACGTGGATACTTGGTTGGACTAGGACGCTATATTGCTACCGTCGAGACAGCCAAGCACCGATTTTTCGTTTTTCTCGACGACAGCATACTTCCTGATCATATGCTCATCGCCATCGCCCTCGACGACGCCTACTTCCACGGCGTTCTCTCCAGTCGTATTCATGTCTGCTGGGCGCTGGCGGCGGGCGGACGGCTTGGTGTCGGCAACGACCCGCGCTACAACAAAACCCGTTGCTTCGAGACCTTCCCTTTCCCTAACGCCTCCGACGCCCAAAAGGCCCGCATCCGCGAGTTGGCCGAGCAACTCGACGCCTATCGCAAGCGCCAGCAGGCGCAGCATCCTGATCTCACCATGACTGGCATGTACAACGTGCTGGAGAAGCTCCGCGTGGGCGAGGAACTGACGGCGAAAGACAAATCCATTCACGAGCAGGGCTTGGTGTCGGTGCTCAAGCAAATCCACGATGAACTCGACGCCGCCGTGTTCGACGCTTACGGCTGGGCGGACTTGCTCCCCTCTCCCAGCGGGAGAGGGGCTGGGGGTGAGGGCCGCGACGAGCAGATTCTGGAACGCCTGGTTGCGCTCAACGCCGAGCGCGCAGCGGAGGAAAAACAAGGGATCATCCGCTGGCTGCGGCCCGCATTCCAAAACCCCACGGGCCGACAGGCGACGCAGACCGACATCGACATCGACATCGACATCGAAGCGGCAGCCGTGGAAGTCAAAGCCATCAAGCAGCCTTGGCCCAAGACGCTCGCCGAACAAGCGCAAGCCGTGCGCGGGATGCTCACTGGCGCTCCGGCGAACACCGCAGAGATTGCCCGCCAGTTCGAGCGCGCCAAGCCTGAGCGGGTGGCGGAACTCCTAGAGACGCTCGCTGCGCTGGGTCAGGCGCGAATATTGGAGGATGGGCGTTTTACGATTGGTTGATCGGGCATCGCAGCGCGTAGGGCGGAAGAGGCCAACGGCCGTATTCCGCCGAATGTTTTCCATACGGCGGATGACGTTTCGCTCATCCGCCCTAAGGGTTGAAGTCACCCCGCTTCATGGAACAACACCCGCAAGCTATTGCGATAAGTCTGCTCCAGCACCGTGCTCACCTCTAACTCCTTCACCTCGGCGATTTTCTCCGCCACCAGTGGTAAATAACACGGCGCATTTTCTTTACCGCGAAACGGCACCGGCGTGAGGTACGGCGCGTCGGTCTCCAACAGGATGCGCTCCAGCGGTGTCGCCCGTAGCACTGCGCGCACATTCTCGGCTTTGTTGAATGTGCAGATACCGTTGAAGCCCAAATAAAATCCGGCCTGCAGACAATACTCGGCCAAAGCCAGGCCGGCGGTGAAGCTGTGGATCACGCCTTTGCGCTTGAGGCTGCCCGCGAACTGGTCGAGCACGGCGCGGGTGTCGTCATCGGCGTCGCGGGTGTGGATCACCACCGGTTTGTCGCCATCGACGGCGATCCGCAACTGGCGCTCGAACACCGCGCGCTGCACGGCGCGGTCGCTGTGCTCATAGTAATAATCCAGGCCGATTTCGCCGACCGCCAGCACGCGCGGATGGGCGAGGCTGGCGCGGATGCGCGCTTCGACGGCGTCGTCGTAGTGCTTGGCGTCGTGCGGGTGTACGCCTTGGGTGCACCACACCTGGGAATGGCGCTCGGCCAGGCCGCGCACGCTGTCCAGATTGTCGGGTGCGACGCCGATGGTGACGATTCTCTCCACCCCGACCGCCTGCGCTTGCAAGAGAATGTCGGCAAGCGGTTGTTCCTTGAGATAATCGAGGTGGCAATGGGTCTCGATAATGGGCAAGCTAAGTGGGGGATAGCGCGGCGCGCTTGACTCATGCGGATCAGCGCCGTTTGCGCGCGCCGCGCGCGGCCTCATAGGACTTGCGCGCCAGCGGCGAGGTTCCTCGCCGTCTTCCAGGGCCTCGGCGGGCGGGCGATAATACGACATCGTATAGGGTTTACCTTGTTTATAGTAAACGAACGGCGGCAAGCCCTGCGCCTCGAAATCCGCGCGATTGCCGTCATCGGCCTTGAGGTAAAAAACCTCGTCGGCGATCAGGCCGAACATCACATCATCGCGGTAAAATCCATAGCCGCCGAACATTTTCTTGGCCCGCACCGCGCCGAGCGGCGCGAGCAGATCGAGCAGATACGCGACGGTTTCGTTGGTGGCGCCCATGATCCGCTTCAAACCCGTTGGAAATCGCGCAAGGCCAAGGCGATGTCACGGTACAGCCGGCCGCTCCAAGGCACGCCGCCGGCAAGAAAGCCCCGCGCGCCCTGGCGCATATCGTAAGGCGCGATCACGATGCGCACGTTATCGATGCCGGTGGCATCGACCAGATAGAACAATTCCTCGATGCCGCGGTCGCCGATCGGAATGCAGCCGATGGTCTTGTCCTTGCCATGGATGAAGATGTCGCCGCCCAGGCGCTCGCGCCCGTCCACGGCGCCCATCGCGCGGTCGAAAGCATTGGGATAGGCGACTTTGATCGATAAATGATACTGGCTGTTGGGGTTCAGGTAAGCGACGCCGTACACACCCTCCGGAATCTGGCCGTCCCCCTCGCGTAGCTTGGGTCCGAGCGCGCCGCTGAAGGCGGTGAAGGGGTAGGTCTTGAACCAGCGCCAGCCACCGTCTTGGCGCGCCCATACCTCCAGCCGGCGCTCCTGTTTGAACGCGAGCAGCGCCATTTCCGCAAACGGCAGATGGAGCGCGGTACGCGCCAGCTCGGCTTGCAAGCGCTGGCGCACGGGCGCATCGAGCACGGCGATCACATCCGCGAGCGCGCGCGGTTTGGGCAGGGTGGCGAGTGTTGGCATGGGAGTGGGGTGCGGTTTGACCAAGGCGCTGCGCTGCGGGCCGCAGCCGATAAACGCAAATCCAGCGATCAGCAGACCCAAGATAAGCCAAAATGAACGGCGTTGAATCATGGACTCCTCGATCATCGTGCCAAAGCGCCGGGGTTTGGACAGGCTGGGCAGGGCAGCCAGGCTAGCTTAGCATATCGCCTTCTTTTGACGAGGGATGCGCATGAGCCAACAACAAGCGACGCGGCATTATTACGACACCCACCCCATCAACGTCGAGCAAATCCTGGATGCCATACAGAAACGCGGTATTGACCTGGCTGATATCAGCGAAGACACCCTTCAGGAATACGACCAGGATCATTACGGGGGCAGCGACGCGACGACCCTACTGGCGCGTAAAGCCGGCATCGAAGCGCACCATCGCGTGCTGGATGTGTGTAGCGGCATGGGTGGGCCGGCGCGCTGGCTCGCGCACCGCTATGGCTGCTGGGTGAGCGGCATCGACTTCACCGAGAGTCGTTACCACGGCGCACGGCGGCTCACCGAACTCGCCAAGCTCGATCAATTGGTGGATTTTCACCTCGGCGATGCGACCCAGATGCCGTTCGCCGACGCAAGCTTCGATATCGTCATCGGCCAGGAAGCCTGGGTCCATGTGCCCGATAAAACGCGGCTGATCGCCGAGTGCGCGCGTGTCTGCAAACCGGGTGGCGTGATCGCCTTCACTGACATCCTGAAAACCGCCGCGCTAACGGTGTACGAGCAAGCGCAGTTGGAACACGACATGACCTACGCCAGCATCGCCAGCGCCGCCGATTACCAGCGGCTGCTCGGGCAGGCCGGCTTCACTCTGCTGGAGCACGACGATCTGGGCCGCCATTGGGCGGAAATCCTCAAGCAGCGGCTGGCAATGTATCGCGGTCTGCGCGAACCCACGGTGCAAAAATTCGGCGCCGCGCATTTCGCGCATTGGGACCGCACTTACAGCTTTTTCGTCAGCCTGTTCCAGACCGGCCACATGAGCGGCGGTAGGTTCGTAGCGCGGCGTGGGCGCTGAATCCACACCGGTCCCACAGCCCATCACGGCCTACGGCGGGCAACCATCAGGCGTTCATGGCGCGCGCATCAATGACCCACGTCCGGTGATGCCCACGCTGGCGTCTCCCATGAGGTACAGATAAGCCTCCATGAGGTCATCCGGTTCGATCCAATCGGCTTGATTGCCCGCCGGGTAAGCATTCAGCCGGAGCGTGGTGCGCGCCTTGCCGGGATCGATGGCGTTGACCCGAATGCGGGTATTGGTTTCCAGTTCGTTGGCCAGCATCTTGGTCAGGCTCTCCAAACCGGCCTTGGCGATCCCCGCAAGCCCCCCAGTACGCCCGCCCCGCCCGGCCCGCCATCGATGAACACCGAGGCGGCAGGTGCATTGCCGAGCACCCCGAGCAGCGCCTGGGTCAGCATGAACGGTGCGTTGAGGTTGACCTGTAACACCCGATGCCAAGCCTCTATCGAATAATTGGCGAGCGGCGTCAGGCCGAGGAAACAACGGCATTGTGCAACAAGCCATCGAAGTTCGGCCAGATTCCTTGTCCAGCACCACCGCGAGATCATGGTAGTCCTTCGGTACCGCGCCCTCCAGATTGAGCGGATAGATGGCGGGCTGGGGGTGGCCGGCGCGCTCGATCTCATCGTAGACCCGTTCCAGCTTGCGCACGGTGCGGCCCAGCAGTACCACCGTCGCGCCGTGCGCCCACAAAAGCGCGCGCCGCCGCGCAGCCGATCCAGCACACCGGCGCCGGTGACGAGAATGACGCGGTCCTTGAGAGCATCGGGCTTCATCGCCTTACCCCCAGCCATTCGAGCAATTCAGTGGGTTCGGCGATGACGGTATCGGCGCCCCAAGCATAAGGGTCTTCGTGAGCGTGGAAATAGCCATATCCCGCCACCGCCGTCGCCATGCCAGCGCGCCGCCCGGCTTCGATATCACGCTCGGCGTCGCCCACGTATACGCAAGCGTCGGGAGCAACACCCACCTGGCGCGCCGCATACCGCAAGGGCGCGGGATCGGGTTTACGCTGGGGAATGGTGTCGCCGCTCACCACACAGGCTGCACGCCGGCGCAGCGCAAGACTGGCGAGCAAAGGTTCGGTGAGCCAACCCGGTTTATTGGTTACCACGCCCCACGGCAGCGCGCGCGCCTCGAGTGTGGCGATGGCCTCTTCCATACCAGGAAACAACGCGGTTTCCAGCGCCAAACCGGCGTTGTAAATCTCCAGATAGCGCTGCTGCAACACCGCGAAACCAGGATCGTCCAAGCCTACGCCGAAACCGAGTTCGATCAGCCCGCGCGCGCCGTGCGACACCACCGGCCGGATTGCCGCGAACGGCAATGGCGCGCGGCCCCGCTCGTCGAGCAATTGATTGAGGGCGCGCGCCATATCGGGGGCGGTGTCAAGCAACGTGCCGTCGAGGTCGAACAACACGCAAGCGAGGGAACTCGGGCTCATGTAGACGGGAGACGGCAGTGGGCGAGGTAATTGACGTCCAGCCCGGGCGCCAGCCAATAGCGCCGGGTGAGCGGATTGTAGTGCATGCCGATGAGCGCCTGAACCTTGAGCCCGGCAGCGCGCGCCCAGGCCTCCAATTCCGAGGGACGGATGAACTTACGGTAGTCATGGGTGCCCTTGGGCAGTAACTTCAGCACATATTCAGCGCCGACGATGGCGAATAAATAGGATTTGGGGTTGCGGTTGAGGGTGGAAAAAAACACATGGCCGTCGTCTTTTACCAAGGTGCGGCAAGCACGTACCGTGGACGCCGGGTCGGGTACGTGTTCGAGCATCTCCAGGCAAGTCACGACATCGAAGCTTGCCGGCTCCTCGCACGCCAAATCCTCGGCGGCGATTTCGCGGTAATCGACGGCGACGCCCGACTCCAACTGATGCAACCGGGCGACCGCGAGCGGCGCCCGGCCGAGGTCTATGCCCACCACCTGGGCGCCGCGCCGCGCCATGCTTTCGCTCAAGATGCCGCCGCCACAACCGACATCGAGCACGCGCTTGCCGGAAAGACCAGCGCGTTCGTCTATGTAATCGAGGCGCAAGGGATTGATGTCATGCAACGGTTTGAATTCGCTTTGCGGGTCCCACCAACGATGGGCGAGCGCCTCGAACTTGGCGATTTCCTGGGGGTCGATATTGGCGGTCGCAGTCACTGGATACCTCTCGATCATTCCCTCTCTCCATGGGAGAAAGTCAGGGTGAGGGGGTTCAATTGCCGATCTTTTGCCGCCACGCGCGCGCGCGCTGGACGATGGCGGCGCCGTCGAGCGTGGTCAGTTGGCGACGCTTGAGCAGCCGCTTGCCCGCCACCCACACGTCGCTCACCTGGTGGCGGCTGGTGGCGTAGGCGAGTTGCGAGATCGGATGGTAGACCGGCTCGGTCTCCAGCACGCCGAGATCGACCGCGGCGATATCGGCCCATTTACCGGGCGTGAGCGAGCCGATCTCCTTGCCCAAGCCGAGCGCACGCGCGCCGTTCAGCGTCGCCATGCCGAGCGCGCGATGGGCGGGCAGGGCTGCGCGTCTTGCGCAACCGCCTTGCCCAGCATGGCGGTGCGCAGTTCGCCGAACATGTCGAGGTCGCTGAGCGCGAGCAGCCATCGGTGCCGACGCCACGTTCACGCCCGCGCGCTCGAGCCTGGCGATCGCCGCTGGCGAGCTTGAGGTTAGACTCGGCAGGACATGGACGCCGGCCTCGGCGACCCGTTCGATCTCGGCGTCGGTAAGCTGGGTCAGCGCACGGCGCACAGATTCGGCGCAAGCAGGCCCAGCCGGTCGAGATGAGCGGGCGCACGCCGCGGCTTTGCAGGATTTGCTCGACCTCGGCGGCGGTTTCGTGGACGTGGGTGTGGATCGGCAGCTTGAGGTCGGCGGCGAGGTCGCGCACTCGTTCCAACGGGCTGCTGCTCACCGTGTACGGGGCGTGGGGCCAGGGCGAAGCGGATCAAGCGGATCGTCGCGCCATTGCGCGTGTAGCGGCCAAGCCTTTACTGAGGTATTCATCGGGATGGGCGGCCCAGGGCTGGGAAAATCGATCACGATCAGCCTGATCACGCGCGCATGCCGCAGCAACATGGCGGCCACTGCCGCCTCCGGAAAAAATACATGTCGTTGAAGCAGGTGACGCCGCCGCGCAACATCTCCGCCATGGCGAGTTCGGTTCCGTCGCGCACGTAGTCGGCGCCTACCCAGCGCCCTTCGGCGGGCCAGATATTCCGCAACCAAGTCATCAGCGGCAAATCGTCGGCTAAACCCCGCATCAGCGTCATCGCCGCATGGGTATGGGCATTGACCAGACCCGGAATCAACACATGTATTAGGGAAGTCCAGGCTACTGGCGGCTTGGTAACGCGCGGCGCCGCGGGCGCCGGCGCCAAGTCCAGAATCCGGCCATCTGGATCGCCAGCGCATGGTTTTCATAGACTTGATTTTCCGGCTCTACCGGCACGGTCCAGCGGGCGCCGAGAAGCGTATCGACCGTCTGCATGGCGTCATCCTTCGATTGCAACCGACAAAATTATACCTCGCGCGACGGCGTGGCGAAAAAAACGCCCTGGCGCGAGGCCAGGGCGTTGCAAGCGCCGCTCGAATAAATTTACTGATTCTTCTGATTGGCGGTGGCGGTGATATCGACGCGGCGGTTCTTGGCGCGGCCTTCCGGGTTGTCACTACCATTAGGATTGCGTTGGGCGCGATCGGCTGCAACTCGCCCATGCCACGGGCGGTGGTGATGATGTCGGAGTTGACGCCCTTGGCGATCAGATAATCGGCGGCGCTCAGCGCGGCGCTCGGACAGGCGCTGGTTGTAGGCCTCGGAGCCCTTGCTGTCGCAGCGGCTGACGATGTCGATGGCGCTCTGCATCGACCCTCGCCGTTGCGCCGACGAACTTGTCGAGGCTTGCCTTACCGCCAGGCTTCAATTCGGACCGGTCGAAATCGAAGTTGGCGTCCGCCGCCAAGCTGATCGATATCTGCTTAGCTTCGTCACCGGCGCACCACATTTCTCGAGCGGCGAGCCGCCCGCCGCCAGCACGCACTCGCCCTGCGAGTCGCGCACCGGTCCACCCAAGGCGCCGCACTGGACGTACAGTTTTTCCTGGGCGACGACGGCGGAAGCCGAAATCAACAGCGTGAAGCAGCTACAGCCAAGCTGATTTTGCGTAATTTGAGATTCATCACGGTATCTCCTTAAGGCTATCGAAAAAGCTCTGGGCTAAGAGTGAATGGATGGTCATAAACCAATAAGTCAACGGCTAGAGTATAATTTTCAAAAAAGTTAGCGTTAGTTTAAAACTTACTATTCTGTAATGATACTGATTTGTGGCAAAATTGCAAAAAATGTTGTGCTCCCCACAAGGAATCAAGAGTTTTGCGCATCTTTCTGGTAGAAGACGATACCGCTTCCGCAGAGATCATCCAGTTATGGCTGCAAGAAGCCGGCCATGACTGCAAAGTCTTCGGCGATGGCAAGAGCGTCAAGCGCGAACTGAGCCGCGACACCGTGGATGCCGTCATTCTCGACTGGATGCTACCCGGCAGTGACGGCATCGAGATTCTCCAATGGATACGGCAACGTGCGGATTGGCAGATCCCGGTACTGTTCGTGACCGGCAAAGACGCCGAGGCCGATGTGGTGTACGCGCTCAAAGCGGGCGCCGACGACTACTGACCAAACCGGCCTGCTGGCAGAGCCATTGGCGCGGATCGACGCCGTCACGCCGCAGTATGGGCCAAGAGACACCAGCCGCCAGCTCAAGCGCGGTCATTACACCATCGACACCGTCACCCGTTCGGTCTACCTCGACAACCAGCCGATTGAACTCACGCAGAAAGAATTCGATCTGGTGTTATGCATTTTCCGCAACGCCGGGCGTTTGCTGTCGCGCGCCCATATTCTGCAAAACGTATGGGGGCGCAACCTGACCAACACCTGCACGGTCGATACCCATATCAGCCGGATTCGCAACAAGCTCAAAGCTCAAGCCGGAAAAACGGCTGGCAAGCTGCGGGCAGTCTACCAGCACGGCTATCGTCTGGAACGCAGCGATGAACTGGCACTCATTGAGTCAGACCGCCCGATACCAGCCTTGCTTCAATGGAGTTTCAGGCGCGGTTTGGTACGCCGTCTCAATGTTGATTAGGTGTTCAGCACCACCCAGTCATGCCGTGCAGGCAAGCTGGTGTTTCTTGTAGAGCGAGATATAGGCGAGTCGTGCAAAGCCCTCGATCATCACATTGCCCAGCAGATTGCCCATCAGATTGCCCACCGAGCTATAACTGAGCGAGATTAGCGAGCCGTAATCCTTATAAACGAACGGCTCCGCGGCTTACTCTTCCAGTCGGCGGCACAGCGATTTGGCCAATAGCAACGCCTCTTGGTAGGCGGTCTGGGCGCGCGGCGGCGCGGGCTTGTCGCCGCCTTGGGGTACGCAGCTTGCGCAGTCGCCGAGCGCGAAGATACGGTCGTCGCGCGTGGTCTGCAGGGTCGGCTCGACTACCAATTGATTCAGTCGATTGGTTTCCAATCCGTCCAAATCGCATAAAAAATTCTGTGCCTTCACCCCTGCCGACCACACTTTGAGTTCCGCCGGCAGTCGCAGCCCGGCTCTTGGTGACGACCTCCTCCTCAGTGACTTGCACGACTTGCTCGCCGACATGGATGGCGACACCGAGGCGTCGTAGCGCTTTTTCGGTCGCTTCCGACAAGCGTTCGGGGAGCGCCGGCAGCACCCGCGGGGCGGTTTCGATCAGGCTTATTCTGACGTCTTGTTCCGGGTTGATGCGATCCAGCCCGTAGGCGACCAGATCGCGGGTCGCTTTATGCAGTTCGGCGGCGAGCTCCACACCGGTCGCGCCGGCGCCGATGATCGCCACGCTGAGCTGGCCTGGCTGCAACGGCCCGGCTTGAACTTGAGCGCGCAAGCAAGCATTCAACAAGCGTTTTTGCACTTGGTCGGCCTGGCGGTGGGTATCCAGAAACAGGCAATGCTCTGCTACGCCGGCAACGCCGAAATCATTGCAGATACCGCCCACCGCGATCACCAGCGTGTCATAGCCCAAGGCGCGGCGCGGAATGATTTCGTGGCCTTGCTCATCCAACACCGGCGCTAGGCTGATCTCGCGGCGCGCGCGGTTCAAGCCGTCCATGCGCCCCTGCTGGAATCTGAAATGATGGGCGTTGGCATGGCCGAGGTAGATCACATCGTCCTCGTGGGAATCGAGCGTGCCGACCGCGACTTCATGCAAAAGCGGCTTCCACACATGGGTGAGTTCGCTGTCCACCAGGGTGATGCGCGCGCGCTTGCGCTTGCCGAGGGTATGGCCGAGCCTGGTAGCGAGCACCAAACCACCCGCACCGCCGCCGACGATCACGATATGGTGAAGAACCGCCGGATCCGCCATGTTCGGAGCTCCCCCGCAGCCGCAAATCCAGGATTAGAACACAAGAATGGGCGCAGCATCCGGTGCCGAGAATGGGCTCATGGCGGACGCCGATCATCGTAACCCCGATTTTGCGCTGCCGGCGTTTATCGAAACAATGGCGGCCAACACAACATCAAGCCGCCAGCAACCCCTGACCGCTCGGATGACTGTTCCTATGAAACATCGCGCCTCCATCGCCTATGCCTTGATCGCCGCCAGCGCCGTCGTTTGGCTCGCGGCCTGTATGCAAACCCAAGACGCCAGCCGCACCGATTCGAGTTCGCCCACCTCGCGCGAACAAAAGCGCTGGCAGTCGATCAGCCTCGCCAAGCCTTCCGCCCGCGCCTCGCCACCGCCGGCAAGATGCAGCCCTTGGCGACCACCGCCCTCGTCGCTGCTGGTCATTTCCAGAGCGACACGATCTGCGCAACGCCAGCGAGCCCACCGACCGCGAGAACTACGGCCATTTCGACGACAATCCGCTGAAACGCGTGAGCGAGCAGCCGGTTTCGACTTTCAGCATCGATCGGGATACCGGCGCTTACGCCAACGTGCGCCGGTTCTTGAACAATGGCCGGCTGCCGCTGCACGACGCGGTGCGCGTCGAGGAAATGATCAATTATTTCGACTACGACTATCCGCCTCGGACGGACGCGATCCGCCGGTTCCAGGTGACGACCGAAATCGCCGCCACGCCCTGGAACCGAAGACCGCCTGCTGCTGGTCGGCATCAAGGGTTACGATGTCCCCAAGGACCGCTTGCCGCCGGCCAATCTGGTGCTTCTGGTCGATGTCTCGGGCCTGATGGAATCCCCCGACAAGCTGGAACTCCTGAAGTCCTCGCTCAATTGCTGACCCGCGAACTGGTGCGCTGGAGATCGCATCGCCATCGTGGTCTACGGCGCTTCCGGATTGGTGCTGGAACCCACGCCAGGCAAATCCGACCGCCACCATCACCGCCGCGCTCGACCGTTTGCAAGCAGGCGGCTCGACCAACGGCGCGCATCCAACTCGCTTATGCAACCGCCCACCAGGTATTCATCGCGGGCGGCATCAACCGGGTCATCCTCGCCACCGACGGCGATTTCAACGTTGGTACGGTCGATTTCAACGCCCTCAAAGACATGGTGGCGGATAAGCGTAAAACCGGTATCGCGCTGACCACGCTCGGTTTCGGCACGGGTAATTACAACGACCAACTGATGGAACAGTTTCGCCAACGCTGGCAACGGTACTGCGTGCTTATATCGACAATTTAAAAGAAGCGCGCAGCGCTGGTCGGCGATGAGTTCGACGGTCCTGACCATCGCCAAGGACGTGAAGATCCAGGTCGAATTCAACCCTGCCGCGGTCGAGGAATACCGGCTGATCGGCTATGAAAACCGCACGCTCCGGCGCGAGGACTTCAACAACGACGCAGTGGATGCCGGCGAGATCGGCGCCGGCCATACCGTTACCGCGCTCTACGAAATCGCCTCAAAGGCGGCGGTGGCGCGCTGAACGACCCGCTGCGCTATCAGGCCGAGGCGCAAATATCCGCCACTACCGATGAAATCGCGTTCCTGCGGCTACGCCACAAGCTGCCCGACCAGGATACGAGCAAGCCTTATCGAGCGGCCAATTCGCGAGTGACATCGCCACCGACGCGCGCACCAGCGAACGTTTCATGGCCGCCGCGGTCGCGGCATTTGGCCAGAAGCTGCGCGGCGGGCGTTACACCGGCGCTCTCTGATTATGCCGCCGTCCGGCATTGGCGCAGAGGCGCGCGGCGCCGACCGTTTTCGCTACTGCGCTGCTTTCCTGGGTCTGGTGGACATGGCTCAAACCTGGACGAAACCACGCCCCAAAACACCCAGGCCGTGCGGGCGAGCGCGCGCTTCATCTCCCCTCTCCTGCGCTCGGGAGGGCGAGGTCGGGGGATTCAATCGCGCTGAATTTTCGGTTAAGTTGGCGTACCATGCGCGCCGACGACACCGACGAAACCCTGATGCTACGCTATCGTGACGGCGACGCGCGTGCGTTCGAGGCGCTTTACACGCGCCACAAAGGGCCGCTTTTCCGTTATCTGCTGCGCCAGTGCGGCAATACGACGAACGCCGAGGAATTGTTTCAGGATATCTGGTTCAAATTGGTAAGAGCCCGCAACGGCTACAGCGTCAAGGCCAAGTTCACGACTTATCTGTACCACATGGCTCATAACCGCCTGATCGACCATTACCGCGCGCAAGCGAGAGGGTTGCCGCTGTCATACTCGGATGACCCTGACGACGACGTCCTGGACGGCATACCGGCCGCCCACCACGACCAGCCCGACCAGCGCGAGGACCGCCGCCGCCAAGTGGAGCGCTTACTGGCATTGCTCGGCATGCTGCCGGAAGCGCAACGCGAAGCCTTTCTGCTGCGCGAGGAAGCAGGGTTGTCGCTGGAGGAGATCGCCCAGGCGACCGGTGTGCCGCCGGAAACCGCCAAGAGCCGGCTGCGTTACGCGCTGGCGAAACTGCGCTCCGGCATGGGAGGGGAATCGTGAACACCCCCGCCGATCCGCGTCCCGGACACGACGAAGAATACCCCGAACTCTCAGCCCTTTATCGCCAAGCACGCGCCATCGCGCCGCCTTTGCACTTGGACTCCGCCATCCTCGGCGCCGCGCGCGCCGCCGTCACGCCGGTACGCCGTCGCGCCGCGCCGCGCTGGAGCGTGCCGTTGGCGCTAGCGGCATCGCTGGTGCTGGGGGTCGGTTTGGTACACTTAGTCCAGCGCGAAGCGCCGCACGGATTCGCGCCTGTTCGGCAACCCGCCTTCCAACCCGGCAACGCGCTGGAACAGGGCCGAGCCAGCGCGCCTGACAGCCTGCAACCCGAAGCCGCCGCGCACAACGAGATCGCACCCGTTCCGTCCGCGCCCGCCGCAGCTCCGGCATCACCCAATGTCGCGCTACGCCGGGCCGAACCGGCCTCGGCGGTGTCCGCGGATACGCGCGCGGATGATGCGATCACCGCGCCGGCTGCGCCCTCGCCCGCCAAACCTGTCGCTCCGGCGGACACCCCCACCCCGCCGCCCGCCGCCGCCGAAGCAGGTAAGCAGCCAAGTTCCGCAAACGCGCGCGGCGACGCCCAAACCCGCGGACAGACGGGCGCCACCACCGCCCCGGAAGGCAAAATCAGCGCGCGCACCGATGCCGGCGGCGCCGCCAAAACACGGTTGAGCGCCGAGGATTGGCTGAAGAAAATCATCGAACTGCGGCGCCAGGGCCGCGATGCCGAGGCCAACCGTGAACTCGCGGCATTTCGCCGCCAGTACCCCCATCACCCCATACCAGCCGCCGCCAAGGCGGGCTAACCATCGTCGCACCACCGTCAAACGATAAATTCAAAAAATGGAGGACAGCGTGGCCATGATTCACCCGAATTATCCCAAGAAAGCCGGTTTCCGGCTCGGTATTTATGTTTTCAAAGACGCGGAAATCGTCGATTTCGCGGCGCCGCACGGCGTGTTTTCGGTGGCGCGGCGCTTCGATCCGGAGCTGGAGGCTTTTCTCATTGCCGATGCGCTGCGCCCGGTACAGGCGCAAGCCGGGTTCACGGTACTGCCGAACTATGGGTTCGCGGAACGCCCACACATGGATGCGTTCCTGATTCCCGGCGGCTTCGGCACCCGCCAGGAAATGCACAATCAGCGGCTCTTCGAGTTCATCCGCTCGCTGCCGGATTCCACCCTACTCACTAGCGTCTGCACGGGATCGTGGATCTACGGCAAGATGGGCCTGCTGGACGGCAAATCGGCCACCAATCGCAAGGAGCCCGACCGCCTGGAGGCTTCCAACATGGGCAAGATACCGTCGATCGTCTCGCCGAAATCGCACCGGCCTGTAAAGTCAGCCAGGCGCGGGTAGTGGACGCCGGACGCATCGTTACCGCCGGTGGCATCGCCTCCGGGCATGGAGATGGGCTTCCATTTGTTGCGCCGCGCAGGCTACGCGGAGAATTTCATCGAGCGAGGTCGCGCGCCTGTGGAATACGCGGAAGCACCAGGTTACCGTGACAATGTAAGAATGAAGTGATGGTGGCTAACGCCTGCAATGGCCCAGCGCGCTTCGCCCACGGCATTTCTACCATTTTTTTGCTCGTTTGCGCGCATCATTGCGCGCCGCCGCCCATTGGTGTGATGATCGCCAGAAAGCACGCCGCCAGCACCAGATAGTAAGCGGCATAGGTGATGCGCGATCCCAGAGCGACAGCATAATGGCTGCGTTTTCAGCGGCGGACGGATCGTAACGCCATGCGCGCATGACCTGCGGCGCGGCAAGAATCGCCATCATGATCAGCAACGGACTGGGCCGATAGAAAATAGACCCGCACTAGAATCGGTACGCCGAGCAATAAAACGCGTGGACTGAGGATCGCGTTGATCCGCCCCCCGTCAAAGGCGACAATGGTATCAAATTGAACAAATTCAAAAAAAACCCAGAATAAGACAGCGCGAGCGAAAGGATTGGCTGTCGCCTGCCCGTGCTACGAAATAGCAAGCGAGGGCGGCCAGGATTTCCCACGAACGGACCCGCGAATCCTACGTAAGCCTCGGTTTCGACATCGTGAGGCTTGTCCTTGAGCTCGATCAGAGGCGCCCACGAACGGAATAAACATCGGAGCGCCGACATTCAACCCGCGCCGTCGCGCAGCGACATAGTGCCCCATTTCATGCGCGAACAGCAACGCCCCACGAACCCTACCGCGTAAGGCCAACCCAATACCAAAGCGTAGGCGAACACCGACAGCAGCATCGTGCCGCTGGAAAGCAATACTTTGCCAAGTTTTCCCGCTTTCAGCAGGAACAACAACGCTTTCATATCTGGCTCAGGACGAACGACGATATCTTAAGTGCTGTCGGCGGGCGTTTCTTGAACAGTTTCGCGACAATGGCAATACCGCCGAACACCGCCACCGCGATCACTTTCGCGAATTTGACCACAACCGCCAGCAAAGCGAACAAACCGAGCTTCTTCACCGCGACTCCGGCGATCAGCGCCGCCAGACCGTATTCGGCGACTTTATCCGTGCTGCGATCAAAATCGGCATAGCGATTTCAGCATCGAACTCCAGAGCCTCTAGGAGTGTTCGCGCAACCGGTTTCAAACCCTCGATGGCGTTCTGGTCGGCGATCATATTCATACTCATATAGCCTTGACGACCAAGGGCGAAGGTGTTGTAGTTCACGCCGTTGTTGACATCGCGCTGGCCTGCCCTTTGTCGCGCGAGGAAATGGACCACACCAGGCGATGGGTAGTGGCATCGTAGTAGGGCTTTTCGACCCAACCGATGATTTCCATTTCCGGAAACCCGCGGCTACGGCATTGCTTCGTTTGCGCCTCGGTGCCGGCGCGCAGATTGTCCAGCAGTTCATCGGCGTTCCAATTGCGCGCGTCATCGTCCTTGATATAGCCTTCGTTGACATAACGGATTACCATGAACCACTGGGAATTTTGCTCCGCCACGGGGTGAATCCAGGCCCTGCAAGTCGTCGCCGCCGTAGTGCCCATGGCTTCCAGCAAACGCCGCGCTTCCTTGACCGGAATATAGCCATAATCTCCAGGCAATTTGAGGTCGCCTGCGCGGCCAGTGCGACATCGCTGGGACCGCGCACCAGCGCCTGTAGCGGCTTGATAAGCGGCGTCGAGTTCGGCTTTGGGTCCACGGTCGGCGCGTTAGGATGGTCTTGCGGCGCGGACTGTTGGGCCTCGACCCCAGCCGTAACGCTTGCCAGCATCCATAGTAGAATGGCGACAACCAGGGAAGTCGATCTTGTCTGGCTTTGTCCTCGGAAGAGATGACGTTCGCAGCGCGGGATCGCTTGACCCATTAGAGCATAGCGATGCATCCAGCGCTGTGATTTTGTCACAGAAGTTAAGCAATCATCACGCGGCGGCCAGCAAGCCATGAGGAACGTCGTGGCGATCGCGAAGCATTCGACCCGGAACTTTTCCACCGCCCATAGTCAATCACGATACGCGCAGTTCGCTGCGCGAGCTGTTCTCCCCTGAGCGGAGAAACTTCTCTCCCCGGCTATCACAAAGCTGGGCATGACGTTGCCCAGTCCTTCTCCCCCATAGACCGGGGGCTTTTTTTCAGCGGTTCGCACAGCGAGCCAGGGCGCCGGTAGGATCGTGTACAATTTTGTAATCGCACCCAATTGCAACCATAGATTTCTCCACAGTATTTATGCAACAGTTTCATGGCACCACGGTGCTGGCGGTGCGCCGCGATAGGCGCGTCGTGATCAGCGGCGATAGCCAGGTCAGCCTTGGCAATACCGTGATGAAGGGGAGGGCAACGCCCGCAAAGTGCAACGCTTGTACCAAAACAAAGTGATTGCGGTTTCGCCGGCGGCACTGCCGATGCGTTCACGCTATTCGAACGCTTCGAGGGCAAGCTGGAAAAGCACGGCGGCAATCTCACCCGCGCTGCCGTGGAACTCGCCAAGTTGGCGCACCGATCGGCTGCTCAGGCGCCTGGAAGCGCTCTTGATCATCGCCGACCCGGCGACCATGCTCGTCATTTCCGGCTTGTGGCGATGTGATCGGGCTGAGCATGGCCTTGCGGCCATCGGCTCAGGCGGGCCATTTGCCCAGGCCGCCGCGCGCGCCTGGCAAACACCGAACTCGACGCCCGCGCCATCGTTGAACGCGCCTTGAAAATCGCCGCAGACATCTGCCATCTACACTAATCGGAATCTGACCTTGGAAGAACTGGCGGGCGCGTGAACCCGTATCCATTGATTTTCTATATATATTCAGGTTGTTATGTCGGAAATGACCCCTCGCGAGATCGTTCAAGAACTCGACAAGCACATCGTCGGCCAGACCGCCGCCAAGCGCCGTCGCCATCGCTCTCAGGAACCGCTGGCGGCGTCTCCGGGTTCCCGAGGAACTGCGCAATGAGATCACCCCCAATATCTATGTGATCGGCCCGACCGGCGTCCGGTAAAACGAAATCGCACGCCGTTTGGCGAAGCTCGCCAATGCCGTTCATCAAGGTCGAAGCGACCAAGTTCACCGAGGTGGGCTATGTTGGGCGCGATGTCGAGTCGATCATTCCGCGATCTTGCAGACGCAGCGATCAAGCTGACCCGCGAAGAAGAAATGAATAAAGTACGTTACCGCGCCGAGGAGGCGCGCGCGAACGAGTGCTGGACGCATTATTGCCGCGCCCGCGCGCGGTGGGCTTCGCGAATGAGCCTCCTACACCGGATTCGTCAGGCACCCGCCAGAAAATGCGTGCTAAGCTCGACAACGGCGACCTCAACGAGCGCGAGATCGAGATCGAGCTATCGGCCAATCCGCTCGGCGTCGAGATCCTTAGCGCCGCCGGCATGGAGGAGATGACCCAACACAGTTGCAAAGCTTGTTCTGGAATTTATCCAGCGGCCGCACCGGGTATCAACTGAAGGTGAAAGACGCCCTCAAGCTGCTGCGCGACGAAGAAGCGGGCAAAATGATCAATGAGGAAGAGCTGAAGCTCCGCGCTTCGCAACGTCGAACAGAACGGCATCGTGTTCATCGATGAGATCGACAAAGTCGCCAAGCGCGGCGAGTACAGTGGCCCTGACGTATCCCGCGAAGGCGTGCAACGGGATTTGCTGCCACTGGTGGAAGGCTGCACGATCTCGACCAAATATGGCATGATCAAGACCGATCACATCCTGTTTATCGCCAGTGGCGCGTTTCACTTGTCCAAACCCTCGGATCTCATTCCCGAGCTTCAAGGGCGGCTGCCGATCCGCGTCGAGTTGAATGCGCTGGCGGTGGAAGATTTCGTGCGCATTCTGACCGAACCCGATGCTTCGCTCACCGAGCAATACCGGGCGCTGCTTGCCACCGAAAGCGTCGATCTCGGGTTCACCCCTGACGGCGTGCGCAAAATCGCCGAGGTGGCGTTCCAGGTCAACGAGCGTACCGAAAACATCGGTGCGCGGCGCTTGCATACGGTCATGGAGCGCCTGCTGGAAGTGATTTCATTCGACGCGCCGGAGCGCGCGGGCAAGATCTTGGAGGTGGACCGCGGCTATGTCGATGCCCATCTCGGCGAACTGATCAAGGACGACGACCTTACCCGCTACATTCTTTGAGGCATAGCCATGGGCGCCAAGCCTACCGACATTCGTCTACACCGCGTGTCGCGCATCCTGGAAGTGACGTTCGACGACGGCCAGACCTTCAAGCTACCTTGCGAATACCTGCGCGTGTTCTCGCCCTCCGCCGAGGTACGCGGCCATGGCCCAGGCCAGGAAACCCTACAAGCCGGTAAGCAGGAAGTGAACATCAACGCCATCGAACCGGTCGGCCACTACGCCGTACGCCTGGTGTTCGACGATGGCCACGATACCGGCTTGTTTACTTGGGCTACGCTGCATGATCTTGGCGTCAACCAGGAACGCTATTGGCAGGATTACCTGAACCGTCTCGCCCAAGCAGGGCTTGCGCGCACACCCCGCAAAGCCCAGTTCTACTCGGCCGAATGACGATGAGCCAGACCCATTTCGGCTATCAGGCCATCAGTCCCGAGGAAAAAACCGCCAGGGTCGGCCAGGTATTCGATTCGGTGGCGGGCAAATACGACTTGATGAACGACTTGATGTCGTTCGGCATTCACCGTTGGTGGAAGCGCTTCGCGATCGGCTTGACCGGCGTGCGCGCGGGCCACAAGGTGCTGGATCTGGCGGGCGGCACCGGAGACCTCAGCGCCCGACTCGCACCGCTGGTCGGGCCGGCGGGGATGTTAGTGCTGTCCGACATCAACGCCAATATGCTGGAAGAAGGGCGAAAACGCCTGGTGGATGAAGGCATCGTCGGCAATATTGAATACGTGCTCGCCGACGCCGAAGCCCTGCCGTTTCGCGCCAATGCCTTTGACTGCATCACCATGGCTTTTGGGCTTCGCAACGTCACCACCAAGGAAAACGCGCTCGCCGCCATGCAGCGCGTGCTCAAGCCGGGCGGCTGCGCGGTGATTCTGGAATTCTCCCAGCCGGTGGCGCCGGGGCTGAAACCGCTTTATGACCTCTATTCGTTCACCGTACTGCCGGCGCTCGGGCATCTGGTGGCGCGCGACGCGGGGAGCTATCGCTATCTCGCCGAAAGCATCCGCATGCACCCGAATCAGGAAACCTTGAAGGCGATGATGCAGGACGCCGGCTTCGAGCGCTGCGAATATTTCAACCTGAGCGGCGGCATCGTCGCCGCCCATCGCGGCTACAAATTCTGAGGCCGTCATGACAGCTTACGCGCGCTGGCTCGCGACCGCCGTGGAAACCGCTTTGAACGGCGCGCTGCGTCTTGATCCGGATAGCGCGCCACGGCTTGCGCAATTGCTGGGCAGGGTGATCGCGATTGAACCGTCCGGCCTGGGGTTTACGCTGTACCTCTGCCCTGGAGCGGGCGGCGCGGTGCGCGCCGACGCTGCCGAGACGCCGGATGCGATTATCCGCGCCGCGCCGCTGACCCTCGCCCGCCTCGCGCGCGGCGGCCAGATCGCGCCTGGCGAGGTGGACATCAGCGGTGATGCGCAATTGGCCGAAACCTTTCAGGCACTGCTGCGCGACCTCGATATCGACTGGGAGGAACCACTGGCGCGCGTGGTCGGCGATGTCGCCGCCCATCAGATTGGCAACCAGGTACGTGCTATTCAATCCTGGGGTCGTGGCACGATCGACACTTTGTTCCAAAATGTCGCCGAATACGCCCAGCACGAGCGCCAGGATTTGCCGCCGCGGGTAACGGTAGAATATTTTCTCGACGAAGTCGATCGGTTGCGCGCCGACGCCGATCGCCTGCAAGCCCGCATCCGGCGCCTCGAACAAGCGCTCGACTCCTGACGCGGCGACCACCCTGCAACGTGTTCCGACCCGCTCAATTCCTGCGCCTTTTCCACATCAACTGGGTGCTGTTGCGCAACGGCCTGGACGAAGTCATCCTCACCATCCCGCTGTTGCGCTCCTTCAGTTTTCTACGCTATCTATCGCCTTGGTATTGGTTGCGCGATCCGCTGGCGGAGCCGCGCGGCGAGCGCATCCGCACGGCGTTGGAAGAACTCGGGCCGATCTTCGTCAAGTTCGGACAAGTGCTTTCCACGCGCCGCGATTTGTTGCCCGACGATATCGTCCTGGAACTCGCCAAGCTCCAGGATAAAGTGCCGCCGTTTCCAGGTAGCGAAGCCCGCGCCATCGTCGAATACGCTTATGGCCGCCCGTTGGCGATGGTGTTCGCCGCCTTCGACGAGGCGCCGCTGGCCTCGGCATCGATTGCCCAGGTCCACGCCGCCCGCCTGCTCGGCGGCGCCGATGTGGTGGTCAAAGTCGTCCGCCCCGGCATCGAAAAAACCATCCGCCGCGACATTGATCTCCTGTACATCTTCGCCGAACTCGCCGAGCGTTATTGGAAGGAAGGGCGGCGCTTGCGCCCGCGCGAAGTGGTGGCGGAATACGAAAAAACCATTCTCGATGAACTCGATCTGATCCGCGAAGCCGCCAACGCCAGTCAACTGAAGCGCAACTTCCGCGATTCCACCATGCTGGTCGTTCCCGAAGTCCATTGGCCGCAGACGCGGCGCAATGTGCTGGTGATGGAACGCGTCTACGGCGTACCGATCGACGATATCCCCGAACTTGCGCGCCGCGGCGTGGATTTGCGCAAGCTCTCCGAACGTGGCGTCGAGATTTTCTTCACCCAGGTATTCCGCGACAGTTTTTTCCATGCCGACATGCATCCCGGCAATATCTTCGTCGATACGACCATTCCCGAAGATCCGCGCTATATCGCGGTGGATTTCGGCATTATCGGCACTTTAAGCCCGACCGATCAGCATTATCTGGCGGAGAACTTCCTGGCGTTTTTTCATCGCGATTATCGGCGCGTGGCGGAACTACACATCGAATCGGGCTGGGTGCCGGCGGATACCCGGGTGGATGAATTCGAATCCGCCATCCGCACGGTTTCCGAGCCGATCTTCGAGCGTCCGCTCAAGGATATTTCATTCGGTTCGTTCCTGCTGAGCCTGTTCCAGACCGCGCGGCGCTTCAATATGGAAGTGCAGCCGCAACTGGTGTTGTTGCAAAAAACCCTGCTCAATATCGAGGGGCTGGGCCGTCAACTCGACCCAGAGCTAGATCTCTGGAAAACCGCCAAGCCATTTCTGGAAAAATGGATGAAGGATCGCTTGGGGCCGCGCGCGTTTTTCCACAAAATCAAGAACCAGCTACCGCGCTGGATCGATCAATTGCCGGAATTGCCGAATCTGATACAGGGCGTGCTGCGCCAGGTCAACCAAGGCGAAGTGCGGGTGCAACTCCAGAAACAGGCTTATGAGCAGCTTCGCCATGAAGTCCGTCAAGCGAATCGGCGCAGTTTCTTTGGGGTGATCGGCGCTGCGTTCATCGTCGGCGCCGCTGTCATCCTGGGGCTGGATGGCTACCATCCGACCATGCTGTGGAAAGCGCCGCTGCTGAGCTGGATCATGGGCGGCCTGGGGATACTGATGTTGATTCGTTCATGGCCTATGGATTCTTGATCGGCCGCCACTATTTTGACTTCTGCTGCTCGTTCAAGCGCCCGTACTTCGCCAGCAATTGCTCCTTGGTTTCCGGATAATCGGGATTGAGCGGTATGCAATCCACCGGGCAGACTTTGACACACTGCGGCTCATCGAAATGGCCCACACATTCGGTGCAGCGCCCGGGATCGATGACATAAATCTCTTTGCCCTGGTAAATCGCTTGGTTGGGGCATTCCGGTTCGCACACATCGCAGTTGATGCACGCATCGGTGATCATTAACGCCATCGCGGCTTCTCGCTGCTCAGCGTTCGATCTTCTTGCCGAGCGATGCGTATTTCTGGATCAGCGCCGCCTCCACTTTGGGATCGACGAACGCCGACACATCGCCCCCCAGCATCGCGATTTCGCGCACCATGCTGGAGGACAGAAACGAATACTGCTCGGCGGGGGTCAGAAACATCGTCTCGATTTCCGGCTGCAAGCGGCGATTCATGGCCGCGAGTTGAAATTCATATTCGAAGTCGGACACCGCGCGTAAACCGCGCACGATGACTTTGGCGCCAACCGTCTTCGCGAAGTTTACCAGCAAGCCACTGAAGCTGCGCACTTCGACATTGGACATATGCCCCAACACCGAGCGCGCCAACACGACCCGTTCTTCCAAGGTGAACATCGGATTCTTGCCGGGATTGGGTGCAACGGCCACGATAATCTTGCTGAACATGCGCGCGCCGCGCTCGACGAGATCGATGTGGCCTTTGGTGATCGGGTCAAAAGTGCCGGGATAAATGGCGGTTACATTCATGAACGGAATTATCCTAAAATTGTGGGCATCATGTATCCATTGTGTTGCAAAGCAGCAAAATAAGTCAATAAAGCGAGCAACCAAAAACACCCACGACGAAACGTAGCTATCGAGGAGAGAACTCGGTCATGCGCAGCCATGCCGAACGACGGCCCCGTGCCGTGCGGAACAGCACCATTCCAAGGTCCATCCATAGCATGGCTTTCCTATGCGTTTGCATCACCGCCGTTATCGCTTTTGGCCTGCCGCTGGAGCGGGTCAGCATCGCCATGCTGGACATCTCTCCCACCGCAAGCGAACGGGTCGAGGTGCCGCTACCCTTACCCTCTCCCGAGGAGTTGCAGCCCACGGCTAGCAACCCCTCAACCCCGCCTGGCACAGGCGCTTGGCGTGTCACCGTCGTGAGGACCGGTGATAGCCTGTCCGAGGTATTCTCGCGCCTCGGCCTGGACGGCGACGCCCTGCGCGAAGTATTGGCGGGGAATGCCGACGGCGCGGCGCTGCAAACGGTTCACCCCGGCCAAGTCTTCAAAGCGCGCGCCGACGGCGCCGGAACATTGCTGGAATTGGTGCGCGAAAATGACAAGATCGACGGCTTCAAACTATGGCGCGAGGGTGGCGGTTTCCAAGCGGCGACCTTCCGGCAACCCACCGAGACTCATCTCGATTTCCGCGCAGGAGAGGTCGAGGGTTCGTTCTACGCCGCCGCCGTCAAGGCCGGCTTGTCGGAAACGCTGATCCTGCGGTTTGCCGACATTTTCGGCTGGGACATCGATTTCAGCCATGACATCCAGCCCGGCGACACCTTCGCCGTGCTCTACGAAGAGCAAACCTACCAGGGCGAAAAAGTCGCCGACGGCGCCATCCTCGCGGTCGAATTCGTCAATCGCGGCAGAACTTATCGCGCGATCGGCTTTCGCGACGACGATGGAGTCTTGCATTATTTCACCCCCACCGGCCAGGGCTTGCAGAAAGCCTTCAATCGCAATCTGGTCGATTTCACCCGGATCAGCTCGAACTTCCAGCCCAGTCGCTGGCATCCAATACTGGGTGTACGCCGTCCGCATATGGGGGTCGATTACGCGGCTCCCACCGGCACGCCGGTCAAAGCCTCGGGGGCGGGAATCGTTGAGTTCGTGGGCCGGCGTGGCGGCTATGGCAAGGCCATTGTTCTCGATCATGGCCGCGGCTATACGACCTTATACGGCCACTTATCGCGTTTTCGCGAAGGACTGAGGGCGGGCGGGCGCATCGAACAAGGCGAAGTGATCGGTTATGTCGGTCAGACCGGCCTCGCCACTGGCCCGCACCTGCACTATGAATTCCGCATCGACGGCGTCTACCACGACCCCACCACCGTCGATTTGCCGGGCACGCCGCTGGCGCCGCGCGAACTCGCACGCTTCCGTGGCTACGTGCAACCACTGCTCGTACAATTCGACGCGTACCGGCGCAACCATCTCGCCGCTAACACGATTGAGTAATCCTTTGACGAAACTTTTCATCGGTTTGATGTCCGGCACCAGCGTCAACTCGGTTGACGCGGTGCTCGCCGAATTCGAGCAACTGCCGCCACGCTTGATCGCCTGTCATGAACACCCCATTGCCGAGCCGTTGCGCGAAGCTTTGCTCGCTTTTCACCGGCCAGATGTTGATGAGCTCGATCGCGCCGCCCAACTCGACTGCATAGTGGCGCGCTTGTTTGCTGATGCGGTACGGGCGTTGCTCGCTGAAGCGGGCGTGGCAGCGGATGCAGTGCGGGCCATCGGCAGCCACGGCCAAACCATCCGCCACGCCCCGCAAGCATCCGAACCCTACACCGTGCAGATCGGCAATCCCAGCCTGATCGCGGAATTGACCGGCATCCTCACGGTGGCCGATTTCCGCCGTCGCGACATGGCCGCTGGCGGCCAGGGCGCGCCATTGGCGCCGGCCTTCCACCGCGCGTTTTTCGGCGGCACGGGAGAAGCGCGGGCGGTGGTCAATATCGGCGGCATCGCCAATATCACGCTGCTACCCGCCGATCCCGAAGTACCGGTGAGTGGTTTCGACACCGGCCCCGGTAACGCCTTGCTCGATGCCTGGGCCAAGCGTCATTTGGGTACACGCCACGACCACGGCGGCCAGTGGGGCGCAGGCGGGCGCCTGATTCCCGAATTGCTGGAGCGCTTCCTGGATGATGAATATTTTCGCCGCGCGCCGCCGAAAAGCACCGGGCGCGAAGTATTCCACGCCGACTGGATACAGCACAAACTCGCGCAATGGGGCGGGCAAGCCGCCGCGCAAGACGTGCAAGTCACGTTGCTGGCGCTGACCGTGCGCACCATCGCCGATGCGCTGCGCCAACATGCGCCAGAGGCCCGCCGGCTACTGGTGTGCGGCGGCGGCGTCCACAACCCGGCGCTGATGGCGGCGCTCGGCGTCGAACTGGCGCCGCTGCCGGTGGAACCGACGGCGGCCCACGGCGTCGATCCGGATTTCATGGAAGCGCTGGGCTTCGCCTGGTTGGCGCGCCAAACCTTGCAGGGCTTGCCTGGCAACGCGCCGGCCGTCACCGGAGCCGCCGGGCCACGCATCCTGGGCGGGATCTATCCGGCCTACGTCAAAGTTTGAACGGTAGATACAGGGCGAGGTCGGGAACAAAGTACAGGATCGCGACCAGCGCCAGCATGATCGCCACGAACGGCCAGGCGCCGTCCGCTACCTCTTGCAGCGGCGCTTTGCCGACCGCCTGGATGACGAACAGATTGAGGCCCACCGGCGGCGTGATCAGGGCGCATTCCATCATCACCACGAAAAATATCCCGAACCACACCGTGTCGATGCCGAGCACCGCGAGCGACGGGAACAGCACCGGCACCATCACCACCAGCATTGATAACGATTCGAGGAACAGCCCCAACACCAGCAGCAGCAGGCACACCACCAACACGAACCAGCCCGCGCTGGAGACATGGGTGGCGATCAAGGTGGAAAACTCCTGCGGAATGCGATAGAGCGTGATGGCCCTGCCGAACAGCTGCGCCCCCGCCAGAATCAGGAAAATCGTCACCGTCGTCGCCATGCTCGCCAGTACCGCTTCACGCAGGCGCTCCCAGCTAAGACGCCCGAGCAGGGCGGCAATCACCAGCGCCAGCGCAAACCCCGCCGCCGATGCTTCAGTCGGGGTGAACACCCCTAGATACAGACCGAGCAGAATAGCGCCAGCCAGCATGAAACTTGGCGTGGCGACCAGCGTGAGGCGCAACCGCTCGGACGCGCTGGCTTTCGCCAACGGCACGTAGCGCTTGCTGAAACGCGCGAACGCCATGCTGTAGGCGATGAATAGACCCGCCAGCGTCAGCCCCGGCGCAACGCCGGCCAAAAACAGTTTGCCGACCGATTCTTCGGTGATGACACCGTAGATGATCATCGGGATCGAGGGTGGAATCAGAATCCCCAGCGTGCCGCCCGCGGCCAGCAGGCCGTATACGAAACGCCGGTCATAGCCACGCGCGATCATCTCCGGGATCGCCACGGTGCCGATGGTGGCGGCGGTCGCCACCGACGAACCCGAAATCGCTGAAAAAATGGCGCAAGATAGGATAGTGGCTACCGCCAGCCCGCCCGGCCAATGCCCGACCCAGCTCTGTACGGCGGCGAATAAATCTTTGCCGATCTCGCACTTGAGCAGGATGTTGGCCATCAAAATGAAGAGCGGCACAGCCACCAGTACGAAGTTGTCGATGCTAGAAGCCAGCGCTTGCGGCACCATCACCAGGGCGAAGCCCTTGGCGGCAAGCAGGATCGCGCCCAGCCCGCCCAGCGCGAATGCGATGGGAACCCCGAGCGCCAACAGCCCGATGAGGGCGATGAGGATGAGGGCGACGGTCAGCGGGGCGGCTCTTGCGGTGTTGTGCGCAAGCGCGCAAGTTCGATCACGCTTTGCGCTAGCAGCAAAGTGAATCCGAGCGGCACCGCGATCTCGACCGCCCACTGCGGCAAGGCCAGCATCGACGCCGTGCGCCGCCCGAGCCGCACGGAGTCGGCGACGATGGCGCTGCCATGGTAAATCGCCACTGCGGAGAAAGCAGCAATGCACAGTAACGCGAAACCGTCCAGCCAGCGCCGCGCGCGCGTACTGACCTAGCGAGCACAATATCGACGCGGATCAGTTCACGGTGGCGCAGTACATAGGCAGCGCCGAGATAAGTCGCCCATAGCTGGAGCCATTCGGTCACCTCCAGCGACCACTTGGTGGGCGCATTGAACAACCAGCGTAATACGATTTCATACACTACGATGCCGCCAATCGCGAAAAACAGCCAAGCCGCCAGCGTGCCCAGCGCGTCACTCGCACGGTCGATGAACTTCATGCACCCGCCAAGCAAACTCATCAGTGCAAGGTTTGAGCGGCATCCAAGAGCTTTTTACCCAACTCACCGGCATTGTCGAGGTATTTCTGTTTTACCGGCTCGGCGGCTTGCCGCCAGGCCGCGAGTTCCTGCTCAGTCAACACCACCACGCTCGCTTTCTGCTCGGCTTCCGCGAACGCTTTGCGCTCTTCGTCGGCCATGGCGGAGCGCAAATCCTGCTCCACTTCGCGTGCAGCGGTGGCGAGGATATCCTGCCGCACCGGACCCAATCCCTGCCAGACCTGCTCGTTGATCAAGACCAGAAACTCGATGTCAGCGATATTGGCGACGGTAATCGTATCGACGACTTCGTAGAGTTTACGGCTGGTGACCGAAGTGATGCCGGTGAGCCCTGCGTCCACCGTGCCGCGCTGATACGCAAGGTATTGCTCGGAACCGGAAATGAGCGTGGGCACACCGCCCACGGTCTCGACGAAATCACCCAAGGTCTTGCCGAACACCCGCACTTTCAGGCCCTTCATATCGGCGGGGGTACGCAGCGGTTTGCCCTTGGACAGCATCACGGTGTTACCGAACGCCTGCCACCACAGCACGCGCACGCCAGTGTTCAAAATGGCGTCATCCAAGGGCGCGCGGATTGGGCTACCTGGAGCGGTGGCTTTGCCCACCATGGCGTCGCTGGAAAACAGGAACGGGACGTAGAAAATATCCACCGCCGGGATGGTGCCGGCGAACAAGGTGAGCGACGCGACACCCATCTCAATGGCGCCGGACGACACTGCCTGCGCCACCTCTTTGTCTTTGTAAAGCTGGGAGGAATCGTAGATCTCGATGTTGAGGTCGCCGTTGCTGGTGGCTTCGACCTTGTTTTTGAACGCCACCAGGTTCTGGCCGAGGATGTTCTTGATCGGCAGTTGCAAGGTAATGCGCAACGTGGTGGCGGCGTCGGCGCCAGCCAGAAAAGCCGCGGCAATGAATGCCAGCAGCACGGCGAGACGGTTCATGGTGTTCTCCTCCGGCGTTCGATTTTATCGTGATAGCTTAGCCGAGTCTGGGTGGGCTGATAAACAGCGGCGAAATGAATACAATTGAAATATTTTATGTATTCACAGATGTAGAGCATTTTCCATGAAGCCACCCACGCGTACCAAAAAGCCCGCTGCGCAGGCGCTCCCCAAGCGCCGCACCGCCACCCGCGATCAGGCGATTTATGACGCGGTTTACGACGCCATCATGGATCATCGCCTGCCGCCCGGCACCAAGCTCACCGAGGCGGCTTTCTGCGATTTTTTCGGGGTGAGCCGCACCGTGGTGCGCAAAGCGCTGGTGCGCCTCGCCCACGACGGCATGGTGACGCTGCGCCTCAACCGTGGCGCGGTAGTGGCGAGTCCCTCCATCGAGGAAACCCATGACGTGTTCGAGGCGCGACGCGTCATCGAAAGCGCGCTCATCCATAGCCTCACCCACCGCGCCAACGCCGAGCAATTGCGCCAACTGCATGTTATCGCGGAAGACGAGCAAGCCGCCCTGGAGCGCGGTGATCGCCGCGCGGCGGTGCGGCTGTCGGGCGAGTTTCATCTGCGTTTGGCAACGCTCGGCGGCAACGCCGTGTTGTCGCAATTCCTCAATGAACTCATCACCCGCACTTCGCTCATCATCGCATTGTACGAAACGCCAGGCACTTCCGCTTGCTTGTTCGACGATCACTTCGCGCTGATCGACGCCATCGCCAGCGGCGACGCCGAACGCGCGGCGACTCAGATGGAAGCACACTTGCGCGCTTGCGAAGCACGGCTCAACCTCAAGGAAAAGGGCAAACCGGTCGAACTCGCGGATATCTTCGGCAAACCCTCGGCGGCGGAAACGCTGGCTCCACTAGGCGCCTAGGTAAAGGCGTTTGATGTTGTCGTCGTTGGCCAGATCAGCCGAACGGCCCTGCAACGCCACCCGCCCGGTCTCGAGCGCATAAGCGCGGTTGGAAATCTTCAAGGCCATGCGCGAGTTCTGCTCGACCAATAGCACGCTGACCTTATCCTCGCGGTTGATCGCCACGATCGCACGCGCGATCTCCTGCACTACCTTGGGCGCCAAGCCGAGCGAAGGTTCATCGAGTAGGAGCAGACGCGGGTGCGCCATCAGCGCACGCGCGATCGACACCATCTGTTGCTCGCCGCCGCTCATCGTCCCGGCTTGTTGACCCCAGCGCTCCTTGAGGCGCGGAAAGCGCGCCAGCACTTTGTCGAGGTCGGCCCGCACAGCCTGCTTGTCGCGGCGCAGAAACGCGCCCATCAGCAGATTGTCGCGCACACTCATCAGCGGAAATACATGGCGACCCTCGGGCACCATCGCGATTCCTAGGCTGACGATGCGGTCCGCGCTCAAACCGTCGATGCGCCGCCCGTCGAAGTGGATTTCGCCACTGGCGATTTTCTTCAAACCGGTGATCGCGCGCATAGTGGTGGTCTTGCCGGCGCCGTTGGCGCCGATCAGCGCCACGATCTCGCCTGCATCCAAATGCAAGGAAACTTCGGAGACCGCGCGCACTTGATCGTAGTGGACGCTGATATGGTTGACCGAAAAATAGCTGCTCATACGCCCAGTTCGTCGTCCTCGCGCCCCAGATAGGCTTCGATGACCGCATCGTTCCGCTGGATTTCGCGCGGCCCGCCCTCGGCGATTTTCTTGCCGAAGTTGATCACCACGATACGATCCGAAATGCGCATCACCGCACGCATATCGTGCTCGACCAACAGCACGGTGATGCCGCGCTTGCGGATCCCGCGCACCATCTCGACGGCGCGGTCGGTTTCCTCCGAATTCATGCCAGCGAACGGCTCGTCCAGCAGCAATACTTTGGGTTCGGCCGCCATGCCGATGGCGATCCCCAACGCGCGCAGATAGCCGTGCGGGAGATTGCGCGCGCGTTCCTGCTTGACATGGCCGAGGCCGAGGTAGTCGAGGATTTCCTCGGCGCTCTCGCGAAACGCCGCTTCGTCCGCGCGCGCCTGGCGGGTGCCGAAGAAAAATCCCGGCAGCGTGGCGTGGCTGCGCAGGTGATGCGCCACCACGACATTGTCGAGCGCGGTCATTTCCTTGAAGATCGTGGTTTCCTGGAAAGTGCGCACCACCCCGCGGCGGGCGACTAGATGGGCCGGCTGCCCGCTGATCGCTTCGTTCTGAAACAGCACCTGGCCGCTGGTAGGGGGGAGGAAAGACGCGATCAGCTTGAACAGTGTGCTCTTGCCCGCGCCGTTGGGGCCGATCACGCTCAGGATTTCATTGGCTTGCACATCGAAACTGACTTGATCGACGGCGACCAAGCCGCCGAAGCGTTTACTGAGGTCTTGCACTTGCAGGATCGCCATGGCCGCCTCACCCTGCTTTGAGCGCCGAGCGCGCCGCCGGCGCGCCGCCCCACAAGCGCAAGCTGAGCAGGCCGTTGGGCAGCCACAGCATCAGCGCGATGATAAGTCCGGCGTAGATGAGCGTTTGATATTGCTGGAGGCTGTGCAACGCCTCGAAGCTCAAGAACAGCACGAACGCACCGATGATCGGCCCGAAGGTATAGCCAAGCCCGCCCAGGAAACAATACAGCATGAAGTAAACCGAATCCGGCACGGTGAAACTGGTGGGATAAATACTCTGCTGTGCGGCGGTGAAAAACGCGCCGCCGAGCCCGCCGAGAAAACAGCAGATGGCATAGGCGATGACCCGGTATTTGGCGATATTGATACCGATGCTGGTGGCGAGGTCTTCGTTCTGCTGCAACGAACGAAAAATCCAGCCCAAACGGCTGCGGGTGATGCGCCAGATCACCAGATAGCCAGCGATCAAAAGCCCCGCCGCCAGATAGAAAAACGCGAGATGCTGATTCACGTCCTTGAAGGCCGGAATCAGGGTGAAGCCGAACAGAGAAAGCGCGCCCGGCGTAGGAATATTGACGATGCCGAGCGCGCCTTGGGTCACACCGCCGCCGTTTAGGGCGAGCAGGCGCACGGCTTCGGTCAAGCATAGCGTGAGCATGGCGAAGTAGACGCCGCGCAAGCGCAAAATTGGCCAGCCGATGACGACCCCCAGCGCCGCCGTGATGACTCCCGCCAGCGGCAGGCTGATCCAAAACGACCACCCCAGGCGCGCGCTCAAAATCGCGAGCACATAACCGCCGATCAGCGCGAATGCGCCCTGGCCGATGTTGATGCGGCCGATGTGGAAAGTGAGCCACACGCCAAGGCTGATGAGGCCGAGCGTGGAGGCGGTGGTCGCCACGCCGAGGTGGTAAGGCGAATCAGCGAAGAAGTACGGAATGCCGACCAGATAAGCCGCCAGTATGGCGAAAAAAACCACTAAATTGCCTATGTTTCTCATGCTTCAGCCCCACGGTTTGCCCATGATGCCCTGCGGGCGGAAGATCAGAAAGAGGATCATGGCGGCGAAAATCAGCAACGGGGTGATCGAGCCGGGGATCAGGGCGTAACCCACCGCCTTGGCGAAACCGAGCGCGAAGGCGCCGAGAATGGCCCCCGACACCACCCCCGCGCCGCCGATCATCACCATGATGAAAGCATCAATGGAAATCGAGGTGCCGAGCCCCGAGTTCACGCCGTTTACCGTCACCAACAACGCACCGGAGAGGCCCGCCAACGCCGCGCCAATGGCGAAGCCGACCGCTGAATAATGGTCGATGTTGACGCCCTGTAAGGCGGCGGCTTCCTTGTCCTGGGCCAACGCCCGCAGCGCCCGTCCCGGGCGGGTGTATTGCATCAACAGCAGGAACGCGGCCACCGCGATCAGCGCGATCGCGAACACCAACAACCGCCCCTTGGGAATGAACGCGCCCGCGACTTCATAAACCCCGCCCACCACCGCGGGCACACCGCGCTGCTTCTCGCCGAACCAGGCCAACGCCAAGCTTTCCAGCATCAGCGCCGTGCCGGCGGCGAGTAGCATCGTGCTTTCATCCCGGGCGCTCATGCGGATTACTCTGCGGAACAATACCTTATCGAACAACAACCCAATCACTGCGAGGGTTAGAATGGAAGCGGCGAGCGCCAGCGCGAACGGCAGTTTGAATACGCCGTATACGTAGTAAGTGACGAATCCGCCGAGCACGTACATCTGACCATGTAAAATTGAGCACGTTCATGATCGCGAAGATCAGCGTCAGGCCCAGGGCGCGTAGCTCATACTTTGGTATAAGCCGTTGACGAGGACTTGTCCCATGGCTCGGCTATTTCATATTCATAATCCCCTCCCCGCGGGGAGAGGGTCAGGGTGAGGAGAATGGATTACGGCGCGACCTGGCCCACGAACAGGGTTTTGAAATCACCGTTTTCGAAGACGTTCACCACCATCGGGACGCCGATTTGACGGCGCTGGGCCGTGAAGCAGCTGACGAAACTGACCTTTTGTCTTCCTTCAAAAACGGATTCTTCATCTCGAAGCTCGTCAGTTCCTTCTTGAATACCTCGACGTCATCCAAACCCTTGGGACCGGCTTTGCTCAGTGTATTGAGGATCATCTCCAGCGCGTACACTTTGGTGCCGGCCTCGTCGTTCCACTCGCCGGCGACTTTCTTGTACTGTTCGATGAATTTATCCATGGTTTCGCTGCGGATGCTCGGCGTGCTGGCGCCGCCGACGGAGATGAAGCCATTGGCGGCTTCACCCGCGACGTCTTTGAGCACTTTGGCGTCTTGCGCGGTTTCGGTGCTGAGCAGGCCCTTGTAGCCGAGTTCGCGCGCCGCTTTGATGAGCAGCGGCGCATCCGAGGGCGCGACGCCGGATAGCACGATCAGATCGGGATTCTGCTTGACCACCCGTGACATCACCGGGACGAAATCGGTGGTACCGGCTTCGTAGGTGTCTTCCGAAGACAATACCTTCAGCCCCAAGGTCTTGGCGGCTTCGAGGCCCTCTTTGCGCTGGTTGAGCGGGTCGGATTCGTTGCGGGCAATGAAGCTCACGCTTTTCACGCCCTTGCTATCCATCAGATATTTGTAGATCACCGGCCCGGCCTGATAGGACGCGATCATACCGAGGATGGCGTTGCTCGCGGGCGGTGTATAGAGTTCCTTGGAAAACGCATAAGGAATATGGATCGCGCCGCCCTTCTCGACCACCGGGCGAATCGCCGCCGCGGTGGTGTCCACGTTGGGGCCGATGATGTATTTGATTTTCTCCTGATACACCAGGCGCTCGGCGCCGGCGACCGAGACCTTGGGGTCGTTGCGGTCATCGATGCCAATGATTTCGATCTTGTATTTTTGCCCGCCGATGTCCCAGCCGCCGGCGGCGTTGATCTGCTGGGCGCGCGCCTCGGCGCAGTATTTGTTGACCAAACCCCATGACGCCGCCGGGCCGCTCATCACGCCCAGCACGCCGATCTTCAGGACTTTGTCCTGGGCGCTCGCCACCCCGCCGGTGGCGCCTAGCGCGAGCGCGGCGCCGACCGCCACGATGCTCGCGATGTTACGGATGCTTCTCATTGTTTACCTCCTGCTAAGTGGTTCTCGTGATACGCAACAGAGCGCTTCGGTCAAGACTGACCTTAAGCGCATTGTATACAGCATAGTTGCTCTTTCTCAACATTTATTGTAATTAAATGTATACTATTTTTGATATCTATTGTAAACAACAAGCTTTTCCATGGGCTGTAAGGAACCCGGCTATGCGCATCAAAGTGATCAATCCGAACACCACGCTCAGCATGACCCGCAAGATCGGCGAAGCCGCCGCCGCCGCCGCCGCGCCCGGCACCGAGATCGTGGCGGTAAGCCCGGAAGGCGGGCCGGTGTCGATCGAGGGCCATTACGACGAAGCGGTGAGCGTCATTGGCATTCTGGAAGAAATCCACCAAGGCGAAGCCAACGGCATCGATGGCTATGTCATCGCCTGTTTCGGCGACCCCGGCCTTCTGGCGGCGCGCGAGGCGGCGCGCGGCCCGGTGCTCGGCATCGCCGAAGCCGCGATGCACGCCGCGAGCTTCATCGCCACCGGTTTTTCGGTGGTCACCACGCTCGGACGCACGCGCGTCATCGCAGAGCATCTGGTGGAGAATTACGGCATGCATCGCTTTTGCCGCAACATCCGCGCCACCGAACTGGCGGTACTCGACCTCGAAGACCCGCGCTCCGACGCGCGCCGCCTGATCATCGACGAATGCCGCCGCGCGCGCGACGAAGACGGCGCCGGCGTGATCATCTTGGGCTGCGCCGGCATGGCCGATCTCGCCGACGCGATCGGCGCCACCATCGGCATACCGGTGATCGACGGCGTGGGGGCGGCGGTCAAGTTCGTCGAAGCGGTGGTGGGCCTGAAGCTTGGCACCAGTAAATTCGGCGACCTCGCCTACCCTATCGTCAAATCTTACACGGGCGCGCGCGCCTACCTCGCGCCGGGCAACTTCAAGCGGAGCTAAACCGATGGCCAAACCCTATCCCCGTGACCTGATCGGCTATGGCGCCCAGCCGCCGCATCCGCGCTGGCCCAACGATGCCCGCATCGCCGTGCAATTCGTGATCAACTACGAAGAAGGCGGTGAAAATTGCATTCTGCACGGCGATCCCGCGTCCGAGGCGTTCCTGTCCGAAATCGTCGGCGCGCAGGCACTGCCCGGCGTGCGCCATATGAACATGGAGTCGATCTACGAATACGGTGCGCGCGCCGGCTTCTGGCGCTTGCACCGCCTGTTCACCGAGCGCGGCATCCCGGTCACGGTCTACGGCGTGGCGATGGCGCTCGAGCGCAACCCGCAAGCGGTTGCGGCCATGCTCAATGCGGACTGGGAGATCGCGAGCCACGGCTACCGCTGGATCGACTACCAATACATGGCCGAGGAAGTCGAACGCCAGCACCTGCAAAAAACCATCGAAGTCCATACCCGTGCGACCGGCAGCCGCCCGCTCGGCTGGTATCTGGGCCGGTGCAGCCCCAACACCCATCGCCTCGTTGCCGAGGAAGGCGGATTTCTTTATAACGCTGACACTTATGCCGACGACTTACCGTATTGGGACGCGCGCCACGGCAAGCCGCAACTGATGATTCCCTATACCCTGGACGCCAACGACATGCGTTTCGCGACCCCCCAGGGTTTCAATTCGGGCGACCAGTTCTATACCTACCTCAAGGATTCGTTCGATATGCTGTACGCGGAGGGCGAACACGCCCCGAAGATGATGTCGGTGGGGCTGCACTGCCGGCTGGTGGGGCGGCCCGGACGGGCGACTGCGCTCGCACTCTTCCTTGACTACGCGCAAAGCCATACCAACGTCTGGCTCGCCCGGCGCATCGATATCGCCAGGCACTGGCGTGACCAACATCCTTATCAGAGCGAACCACGATGAATGCCTCTACCCCTCCTACGCAAGCCGATTTCGCCGAACGCTGGGTCAATCTTGCCCAACCGCGCCTCGGCGCCCAGGTGATTTTCGCCACTGATGAATTTTTCGCCGACAAATCGCGCCTGATCCATCCGGAGCCGGCGGTGTTTATCCACGGCAAATACGACGACAACGGCAAGTGGATGGACGGCTGGGAAACGCGGCGCTGGCGCGCTACCGGCCATAACCACTGCATCGTCAAGCTGGGGCGTCCCGGGTTGATCAAAGGCGTGGATATCGATACCAGCCATTTCACCGGCAATTTCCCGGCGGCTGCGTCGATTGACGCGTGTCACTCGGAAACCGATCCCGACAACCCAACACAGTGGACCGAGATCGTGCCCGCCTTGAGCCTCAAGGGCAATACCCACCATTTCGTCGCGGTGGCCGACGAGCGCATCTGGACCCACCTGAAACTCCACATCTATCCCGATGGCGGTGTGGCGCGGCTGCGCGCTTACGGCGTGGTGCAGGTGGATTGGGAAAAGCGTGACCGCCAGGCGCTTTACGACCTCATCGCATTGGACAACGGCGGGCGCGCCATCGCCTGCAACGACAAGCACTTCGGCATGCCGGAGAATCTCCTCGCCCCGGGACGCGCACTCAACATGGGCGACGGCTGGGAAACCCGCCGCCGGCGCGAGCCGGGCAACGACTGGACCATCATCGCCCTGGGTCATGCGGGCGTGGCGAAGCGGGTCGAGGTCGATACCCTGCATTTCAAGGGCAATTACCCGGAGAGTTGCTCGATCCAAGCCGCGGCCGTCCACGGTGGCACCGAACAAGCGCTGCCGCCGCAGAGCATGTTCTGGGAAACGCTGCTGCCCAATCAGCGCTTACAGATGAATCACCTGCACGTATTCGAGCAAGAAGTGCTGGACATCGGCGCCATCACCCACATCCGCTTCAATATCTTTCCGGACGGCGGCGTGAGCCGCCTGCGTTTATTCGGCCACATCGCCTGAGGACCCGCACTAGCCCATGGCCATATTGACATTACACGCCGAGCCGCTGGACAAGACCGTCTTCGCCCCGTTCGGCGACGTGATCGAACTCGCCGGCAGCCGGCATTATCCGATCAACGCGGGCACCACCGAACGCTTCCATGACTTGGCGCGGGTCGATGTGTTGGAAAACGGTGGACGGCCCTTGATCAACATCTTCCGTACCCAGCCCGCGCCGCAACCGATCAAGCTCAGGCTGATGGAGCGTCATCCGCTCGCCAGCCAGGCATTCATGCCGCTCTCCAACAAACCCTTTCTAGTGGTGGTGGCGGCGCCCGGCGCGGCGCCGACGGCTGCCAATCTGCGCGCCTTCGTGACCACCGGCGAGCAAGGCGTAAATTACCATCGCGGGGTGTGGCACCATCCGGCGCTCGCGCTCAATGAGGTCACCGATTTCGTGGTAGTGGATCGCGGCGGCCCCGGCCACAACTGTGACGAAGCGCCGCTCGCGGATGAAATCGTCGTCACGCTTTAGCTATTATCGCCTTCGGCGCCGCGCCTGCCGACAATTGCCTTGAGCAAAATGGGGTCTTGCAGCAACGCGCGACTCGGCCACACCGCCAGATAACCGCCCTTGTACGGCTGGTAATACTCGGCCTTGGCCAATTGTTCCAGCGTCAACGTCTGGGGATAAGTAATGACCCTGCCATCCAAGTGCGCCGCCGCCCACGCCGCGATCTCGGCTTTCGGGAGTACCGCGATAGGCTGCTTTAACCGACCGGCGAACTGAAACTGGCCCTGATAGCCACCGTTGCCGTGCAGTAAATCGATGCCTTGCCGTTGCAGTCCGGCCAGATAACGGCCAGCAGGCGCCATATCGTAGTAGCGCCAGGCGAAACGCTGAAAACTCAGATTGGCGATGACGACCAGCGCGACGGCGAGCACCGTTAGTTTTTCCAGGCGCCTGTGGTGTTTCCTCAGCCATGGGCTGAGAAAAAGCAGCCCCAAGCCGATCAACGCGATGCCCCAGAGCGGCGACAGCTCGGCCAGCCAATCCGTCATTTCGATGTGATTCGACAGCCAGCCCAAGCTGCTCAACAAGATTCCCAATACCATGACCACCGCTGCCGGCCAGCCATCGTCGAACCGCCCTGCACCGGCATTGCGTGTGGCGCGGCTCACGATCAGCGCGAAGGCGGGCAGCAGCGGCAGCAGATAATGCACTTGCTTGCCACTCACCAGCGCCAGCGCGGCAAAGCCTATGCCACACCAGACCAGGCAAAAACGCAGCCCGGCGTCGAGCTGAATCCGCGGCAGGCCGCGCCAGAAGGCCGGCCAGGCGATCCAAGGAAACAGCACGAACGGCAGCAGCGGCAAATACCACCACCAGGGCCGGCGATGGGCGAAGGATTCCACCATGCGCCCGGCGGTCTGTTTCCACAGGATAGCGTTACGATATTCCTCGCCGCCCCAATACGCGGCGGGTATCGCCCACGCCAGCGCGATCAGCGCACCCAGCGCCACGCCGGCGCCAAGCCCTCGATACCACGACGCCCAACGCGGCTGGTTCTCACCCTGCATCCACCAGGGCGCGAGCAGCGCAACGGGGAGGGTATACAGCAGAATCACCGGCCCTTTGGCGAGAATGCCCAAGCCGATGGCAACGCCGAACAGAATCCAGCCCGAGCGCGTGCCCCCACGCCAGGCGCGCAGCACACCGAGCAACCCCAATAGCGTGAATACCGCCACCAGCATGTCGAACATCAGCGCCGAGGTGAACAGGCTCCAGCACAAACAACCCAACAATACCAGCGGCGCGAGCGTCGCGCTGTGCTCATCCTCGGGCCATAACAAGCGAGCCACGCGCGCCAGCAACCACAAGCCGCCAACACTGAACAGCGTGGTGAGCAGCCGTGGCGTCCAGGCGTTGACGCCGAACAGCGCCCATCCGCACTGGATCAGCCAGAACAGCAGCGGCGGCTTATGGCTGTAGGGCGCGCCGTTGAGGTAGGGAACCAGGTAGTCGCCGCGCAGCCACATTTCCCAGGCCACGGTGATGTAGCGGGTCTCGTCGATGGGCAGCAACGGACGGCTATGAATGCCGACCAGAAGTAATACCAGGCAAAGTCCGCCATAGACGAACAACGCTGGCGGCGCGCGCAAAGTCAACCGTTCGTCCGCTCGCCGCTCGCCTGGGCCTGGCGCTCACGCGAGATCAAGTGCAAATTACGCAGATAAATGAACACCCCGGCCGCCTGCCCGACGATGAACACCGGATCGGCGCGGTGGATGGCATAGCAGAGCAACACTAAGCCACCGCCCAGGCTGAAATACCAGAACTGGATGGGAATCACGCTACGGCGGGCGCGCTCGCTTTGAAACCATTGCACCAGAAAGCGCAGGGTGAATAGCGCTTGGCCGGTAAAGCCGATGACGAGCCACAGGGTTTCATAGCTCACGACCAGCGTTCCTCGTCCACCCGCGGCGTTTGCCCGCGTTTTTGCAGCCACCATACACCCAGCATATCGATGATTCCTACCCACAAGCGGTTATGCAAACCGTACTTGGAAACGCCGCGCATGCGCGGGCGATGATTGACCACGACCGACACCACCTCGCCCCCATCGCGCTGGATCAGCGCCGGCAGAAAGCGGTGCATGTGGTCGAAATACGGCAGATCGAGGAAGGCCTGGCGACTCACTAGCTTGAGGCCACAACCGGTATCCGGGGTGCGATCTTGCAACAGGCGGCTGCGTACACCGTTGGCAATTTTGGAGGATATGCGCTTCAGCCAGTTGTCACGGCGCTT
Source organism: Gammaproteobacteria bacterium (assembly GCA_046347515.1). Classification (GTDB taxonomy): domain Bacteria; phylum Pseudomonadota; class Gammaproteobacteria; order Competibacterales; family Competibacteraceae; genus JAXMFZ01. The sequence continues at coordinate 153,803 of JAXMFZ010000004.1, forward strand.
GCGGCGATACCCCGCGACCATACAGAGCGCCGCGCTGCGTCCGGGCGCGTGGAGCATCTCCCACAGCTTGGGAATATCGGCGGGATCGTTTTGGCCATCGCCATCCAGAAACGCCACCCAGGGCGCGCGCGCAGCCAGCACGCCGCTGCGCATCGCGGTGCTCTGGCCGTAGTTGGCGCGATGGGTGAGCACCCTGAGGCGCGGCTCGCCGCGCGCCAGTTCGGCCAGCTGCGCGGCGCTGTCATCGGTACTGTGGTCGTTGACGTAAATCATTTCGTATTCGAGCTTGCCTTCCAGAGCGTCGCGCACTTCCGCCACCAGAGGCGCGATGTTATCGGCTTCGTTGTAAACCGGCACTACCACGGAGAGTTCGGGTACAGGCCCATATCGTCTGTTCATCCAGCCGTATCCAGCGTATTGCGAATCAAATTAATTCCCCAATCTTAAATTAACCTTAATTGCGTCAATTTTTTTTCGCTCCTTCACGTAGGCATCGATTTTACATGAGTTGAGCGAGAGGCGCTTCCTTCACACCCCCGGCCTCCCGATCCAGGCCAGGCGTGCTGGGTTCATTCTTTACACATGCCTGGATGGGTGCTAATATGATAATAAAAGCATACCTATAACATAATAAAAAATATACTAAAAATATAATTATCAATACGATATGTTTCGTTTTTATTTAAATCCTGATTTCGTTCTCTTTTTCAACCCGGTAACCGAGGAGTCACCATGATTTCCCTGAATGTGAACGGCCAACAAGTGCAAATCGACGCCACGCCCGACACCCCGCTGCTGTGGGTGTTACGCGACCATTTGCAGATGACCGGCACCAAATTCGGCTGTGGCGCAGCGCTGTGCGGCGCTTGCACCGTACACATCGACGGCCAGCCGACGCGTTCGTGCGTGACGCCGGTGTCCGCAGTGGCGGGCAAGCCCATCACCACCATCGAAGGCGTGGGCGCCAGCAAACTCGGCAAAGCCGTGCAGGAGGCGTGGCTTGCGCTCGATGTCCCACAGTGCGGCTATTGCCAATCCGGCCAAATCATGTCGGCCACCGCGCTTCTTGCCGCCAACCCCAAACCGAACGACGCCGACATCGATGCCGCCATGAGCGGCAATATCTGCCGCTGCGGCACCTACAACCGCATCCGCGCCGCCATCCACAACGCCGCCACCGCCATTTCTTGAGGAGAATCGCCATGTCTACCCGCCGCGAATTCTTGAAAGTCGTCGCGCTCGCCGGTGGCGGCTTCGCCGTCGGTTTCGTCGTTCCCGAGACACTGCGCTCGAATGAAGCGCGCGCCGATGAATTGTTCGCCCCCAACCCCTGGCTGCGCATCGGCGCCGACGGCGCCGTCACCGTAGTCGTCGATAAATCCGAGATGGGCCAGGGCGTGCTCACCTCGCTCCCCATGATCGTCGCCGACGAGCTCGACGCCGATTGGTCCAAAGTGCGCTACGAAGTCGCCCCCGCCGCGCCCCAGTACGCCCACCCCTGGTTCAAAGTCCAGGGCACCGGCGGATCGACCTCGGTACGCGCGATGTGGGAACCGTTGCGCAAAGCGAGTGCGGCCGCCCGCGACCTGCTGCTGAGCGCCGCCGCCGACACCTGGAAGGTCGATAAGAATACCCTGACTACCGCCAACGGCATGGTGCTCGGCGCCGACGGCAAGCAAGCCGCCTACGGCGACCTGGCTGCCAAGGCGGCCGCCTTGCCCGCCCCCGATCTCAAGCAGATCAAGCTCAAGGACCCCAAGGATTTCAAACTGATCGGCAAGGCCATCAAACGCCTGGATACGCCGCTCAAGGTCAACGGCCAGGGCAAATTCGGCCTCGACGTGTATCTGCCCGGCATGCTCACCGCCGTGGTGGCGCGCGCCCCCGTCGTCGGCGCCAAAGTCGTGGGCTTCAACGCCAACAAGGCGAAAACCATCCCCGGTGTGAAAGAGGTCGTGCAAATCGAGAGCCCGACCAGCGCGGGCGTGGCCGTGGTCGCTGACGGCTACTGGGCCGCCAAACAGGGGCGCGACGCACTGGAAATCCAGTGGGATAACGGCGCCAACGCCACGCTGTCTTCGGCTGGCATCAGCCGGGCGATGGCGGAAGCCGCCAAACAGGAAGGCGTGGTCGCCCACAAAGAAGGCGATGTGGCGAGCGCCAAAGCCGCCAAGACTGTCGAGGCCGTGTATGAATACCCTTATCTCGTCCACGCGCCGATGGAACCGATGAACTGCACGGCCTGGGTCAAACCCGACGGCGTGGAAATCTGGGCGGGCAGCCAGGCGCAAGGCCCGAACCAGATGACGGTGGCCGCCATCACCGGCGTCAAGCCCGAGCAGGTCAAGATCAATACGCAACTGCTGGGTGGCGGTTTCGGACGGCGTTTCGCGCCCGATTTCCTGATCGAATCGGTGCTGGTTTCCAAGGCGGTCAAGGCGCCGGTCAAACTCGTCTACAGCCGCGAGGACGACGTCAAAGCCTACTATTACCGCCCGGCCGTTTACACGGCGCTGCAAGGCGGCCTGGACGAGGCCGGCCAGCCGGTCATGGTGCAGGCGCGCACGGTGAGTTCCTCGATCGCCGCCGGCTCCGGCATGGAAGGCGCGCTGCTCAAGGATCGCCTCGACGTGCTCGCGGTCGAGGGTTTGTCTGAATGGGTTTACGCCACGCCCAATTTCCAGTGTGACTGGGTGCCGTATGAGCCCGGCGTGCGCACCTGGTTCTGGCGCTCGGTCGGCAGCTCCCATAACGCGTTTTCGCAGGAATGCTTCATCGACGAACTGGCGCACACGGCGGGCAAAGACCCGTTCGAATACCGTCGTGCCCTGCTCACCAACAATCCGCGCCACAAAGCCGTGCTCGAACTCGCGGCCGAGAAGGCCGGCTGGGGCACGCCGCTGCCGCAAGGCCAGGCGCGCGGCATCGCGGTGGCCAAATCATTCGGCAGTTGGGTGGCGGAAGTCGCCGAAGTCTCCCTCGAGCAGGGCAAGGTCAAGGTCAACCGCGTGGTCATCGCCGCCGACATCGGCACCGTGGTCAACCCGGACACGGTCAAGGCGCAGATGGAAGGGGCGATGGTCTACGGCCTCTCGGCCGCGCTGTACGGCAAAATCACCCTCAAGGACGGCCAGGTCGAACAGAGCAACTTCCATGACTATCCGGTGTTGCGCATGAATGAAATGCCGAAAGTCGAAGTGTATCTGGTCGATTCCAAGGAGCCGCCGGGCGGCGTGGGCGAACCCGGTACACCGCCGATCGCACCAGCCGTGGCGAATGCCCTGTTCGTGCTCACCGGCAAGCGCGTGCGCAGCTTGCCGCTGGCGGATCACAAATTCGCCTAAAGGGCCTTTTCCTAACCGTAGGCGGAGACTCACCTCTCCGCCTTTCTTGCCATTGCTTATCGTGACGTAGTAGTACGGAAAAACAACAGTCAAACTCAATGGATAGAGGATTGCACCCGACCACAAAACCGCCCGGAAGGCCACGCTGCGAAGCGGCGCGCCAGGCGATCCTGCGCGCCACCAAGAAACTCCTCAAGACCACCACGCTGCGCGATCTTGCCATCGAAGCCATCGCTAAGGAAGCGGGCGTCGGCAAGACCACCATTTACCGCTGGTGGCCGAATAAAGCCGCCATCGTCATCGATGCGTTCTTCGATTGCGCATACCCCAAGACCGGTTTCCCGGAAGCGCCCACGGCGGCGCAAGCCATCGCCGAGAAATTCCGCCGCGTGGTCGAGACCTTCCGTAGCCGAGAGGGGCGGATCGTCGCCGAACTCATCGCCGAGGGCCAGTCCGACCCCACCGTGCTGCAACACTTCCGCAGCGCCTGCCTGCAGCACTGGCGCACCGCCGCGCGCGCGGTGATCGCCCAAGGCATTGCCGCCGGCGAGTTCGCCGCCGACCTCGACATCGAACTCGCCATGGATCTGATCTGGGCGCCGATTTATTTTCGTTTGTTAGTCGCCCACCAGCCGCTCGACGACGCTTTCGCCGAGGCGCTGCCAAAGATGGCGCTGCAGGCGCTACGCGCAGGCTGACGCAACGACCGCGGCACCGCTTACACCGTCCGCCGCATTTGAGTATGCTTGCGTCTGAATTTTCATTAACTTCGCGGCGTTTCCGGCGATGCTAGAACTATCCAAACCCGCAGCCAAACGGCGTGGCCGTACGCCCGGCGCGAAAAACAAAGCCGCCATCGGCCAGAGCCAGTCGTTGATCCGTGGCATGACGCTGCTGGAACGGCTCGCCGAGGCCGAGCGCGGCATCAATCTCAGCGACCTCGCACAGCAGGTGGGGCTCGCGCCGTCCACCACCCACCGCCTGCTGAACACGTTAGAGCAAAAGCGCTTCGTCCATCACGACGAAGACCTCGGGCGCTGGTTCATCGGCGTCAAAGCATTCTCGGTCGGCAATGCGTTCTTGCACCACCGCGATTTCGTCGCGGCGGCGCGCCCGTGGATGCACCGCCTCATGGAACAAGCCGGCGAGACCGTGAACCTCGGCATACTCGACGACGGCGAGGCGGTGTTTCTGGCCCAGGTCGAGTGCCGCGAAATGATGCGGATGATCGTCCAGATGGGAAGTCGCGCGCCGTTGCACGCCTCCGGCGTCGGTAAAGCGCTGCTGGCGGCGATGAGCGAAACCCAGGTGACCCATATTTTGCACCGCCGTGGGCTGGCGCGCTTCACCGCCAACACCCTCGACACCCCGGCCAAGCTCCGCGCCGCGCTCGCCGACGTTCGTCGCCTGGGCTACGCCTACGACGACGAGGAACACGCCGTGGGCTTGCGCTGCGTCGCCGCTACTCTGTATGACGAGCATGGCGCGCCGCTCGCGGCGATCTCGGTGTCCGGGCCCAAGGCCAGAATCCTTGACGAGCGCATTCCCGAACTCGGTGCGATGGTGGCGCGCAGCGCCGCCGCCATCACCGCATCGCTCGGCGGACATCAACCGACCTGACCACTGCCGGCGACCGGCTGAGCCGCGCAATTTTCTACTACCGATCATCCTACAATGACGCATAATCTATGCGATAGCTGATCGAGTCATGCGGACCTTCACGGCGATCCGCCAGTGACCCGATGTTGGCAGCTTCGGCAGACCCGCAAACCCATCCACAACGGTCAACCAGGCGAGGAAATGCAATGGGGCGCTTGACGACTCATGTTCTCGACACGGCGCGCGGCAAACCCGCCGCTGATCTTCGCATCGAACTCCATGAAGTCACCAACGAGCGGCGCTTGCTGAAAACACTCATTACCAACCGTGATGGCCGCACCGACGGTGCGCTGCTGGAGGGCGCGGGGTTCAAGGCCGGTGTGTGGGAGTTGGTGTTTCATGTCGGCGATTACTTCAGGAACACCGGCCTCGAACTGCCCGATCCGCCGTTCCTCGACCAAGTCAGTTTGCGGTTCGGCATCGCCAGCGACGAGCATTATCATGTGCCGCTGCTGGTGTCGCCCTGGAGCTACTCGACTTACCGCGGGAGTTGAGCCGCCATGCCAGCCAGCCAAAAGTCTTCGAAACCCCGGATCGACGCGATCCGCTTCATCCTGGACGGCGAAGTGATCAGCGTGCGCGACCCTGACCCCACCAAGACCGTTCTCCATTATTTGCGCGAAGATTTGGGTCGCATCGGCACCAAGGAAGGCTGCGCCGAGGGCGATTGCGGAGCCTGCACGGTGGTGCTGGCGGAACTGGACGCAAGCCGTGAGCGCCTGCGGTTTCGCGCGATCAACGCCTGCATCCAATTCCTGCCGACCCTGGACGGCAAGGAACTGATCACCGTCGAAAGCCTGCGCGGCCCGGACGGCGGGCTGCACCCCGTGCAACGCGCGCTGGTCGATTGCCACGGCTCGCAATGCGGTTTTTGCACGCCTGGTTTCGTGATGTCGCTATTCGCGCTGTATAAATCCAAGAGCCAGCCGAGCCGCCGGGAAATCAACGACGCACTGGCCGGCAATCTGTGCCGTTGCACCGGCTATCGGCCCATCGTCGCTGCCGCCGAGAAGATGTACGAATACGGCGACAGCTTCGACGAAAACCATCAGCATTGGATGAATTGCTCGTTTTCCTCATCCGGCGAGCAAGACATCTCGCCCGGCGTACGCGAAACCGTGGAACTCCTGCGCTCGCTGCAGCGCCGCGCCACGCTCACCATCCAAGGCAAAAGCCAGTATTTCGCGCCCGCCAAACTCGCCGACCTCGCCCAACTCGCCGAAGCACACCCGGAAGCGCGCTTCCTCGCCGGCGGCACCGACGTAGGGCTGTGGGCCACCAAGCAACAGCGCGAACTCCCCGCCCTGATCTACACCGGCGCCGTCAGCGAACTGAAAACCATCGCGCGGAACGACCAGCACATCGACATCGGCGCGGCGGCGAGCCTCACCGACGCGTTTTCCGCCATCGTCGAACACTACCCGCAATTGGAAGAACTCTGCCGCCGTTTCGCCTCGCCGCCGATCCGCAACGCCGGCACGTTGGGCGGCAACATCGCCAACGGCTCGCCCATCGGCGATTCCATGCCGGCGCTGATCGTGCTCGGCGCAACGTTGCGGCTGCGCAAAGGCCGGCAAATACGCGAACTGGCGCTTGATGAATTTTATCTGGCGTATCAAAAGACGGCGCTGGAGAAAGGCGAATTCATCGAGCGCATCCGCATTCCGCTGCCGCGCCCCGGCGCGCTGTTTCGCGCTTATAAGATTTCCAAGCGCTTCGATCAAGACATCTCGGCGCTGTGCGGGGCGTATGGGGTGGAGATGGACGGCGGCAAAGTCAGCCGTGTTCGCATCGCCTATGGCGGCATGGCCGCCACGCCCAAACGCGCGCCGCACTGCGAACAGGCGCTAGCGCACAAAGACTGGAACGAGGATTCGGTGCGCACCGCGATGACCGCGCTGGAGCGTGATTTCACGCCGCTCACCGACATGCGCGCGAGCAAGGATTACCGGCGCCTGGTAGCGGCCAATCTGCTGCTAAAATTCTTCTTGGAAACATCCGCTGCGACGGGCGGCCTCGGCGTCGTCAACTACAGGAATTAGCACCATGAGCGCAACCAGCGTCAACGGCGCGGTGGGCAGCGCCCAGCCGCATGATAGTGCGCATCTGCATGTGAGCGGACGGGCCCTCTATACCGACGACATCCTCGAACCTCGTGGGACTTTGCATGCCGCCATCGGCATGGCGAGCCGCGCCCACGCCCGCATCGCCAAACTCGACTTGGCTCAGGTAGCGGCCGCGCCCGGCGTGGCGGCGGTGATGAGCGCGAAAGACGTACCCGGCAAGAACGACTACGGCGCGGTAGTGGCAGATGACCCGATTTTCGCGCCAGGCCTCGTGCAATACGTCGGCCAGTCGGTATTCGCGGTCGCCGCCAGCACCCGGGACCAGGCGCGCAAAGCGGCGCGGCGGGCGCTGATCGAATACGACGACTTGGAGCCGATTGTGGATGTGGAAACCGCGCTCAAGGAACAATCCTTCGTGCTGCCGACGGCAACCCTGCGCCGCGGCGACAGCAAAACGGCCATCGCCACCGCACCGCACCGGCTGCGCGGGCGAGTCAAGCTGGGCGGCCAGGATCACTTTTATCTCGAAGGCATGATCGCCCTCGCCGTGCCCAAGGAAGACGGCGACATGCTGGTGTACAGCTCGACCCAGCACCCGGGCGAGGTCCAGCACCTGGTCGCCCACGCCTTGAACCGCCAGGCCAAGGACGTGGTCATCGAATGCCGGCGCATGGGCGGCGGCTTCGGCGGCAAGGAGACGCAGCCGGCCTTGATCGCCTGCGTCGCCGCGCTGCTCGCGCAGAAGACCGGGCGACCGGTCAAGCTGCGCCTGGATCGCGACGACGACATGCTGATGACCGGTAAGCGCCATGATTTCGTCATCGACTACGACGTGGGTTTCGACCAGCAAGGCCTGATCAAGGGCATCGAGTTCACGCTGGCTTCGCGCTGCGGCATGTCCGCCGACCTCTCCGGCGCCGTCAACGACCGCGCCATGTTCCACAGCGACAATTGCTATTTCTTGGAACACGTCAGCATCGTCTCGCATCGGTGCAAGACCAACACCGTGTCGAACACCGCGTTCCGCGGCTTCGGCGGGCCGCAGGGCATGTTCGCCATCGAGTACGTGGTGGACGACATCGCGCGTCATCTCGGCAAAGACCCGCTGGCGGTGCGCAAGCGCAACTTCTACGGCATCGGCGAGCGCGACGTCACGCCCTATCTACAAAAAGTCGAAGACAACATCATCCATGAGTTGGTCGCCGAGTTGGAGCAATCCTCCGATTACCACCAGCGCCGCGCCGAAGTACAAGCCTTCAACGCCGTTAACCCTTACCTCAAACGCGGGATCGCGCTGACCCCGGTCAAGTTCGGCATCTCGTTCACCGCCACCCACCTCAACCAGGCCGGGGCGTTACTGCACGTCTACACCGACGGCACGGTATACCTGAACCATGGCGGCACCGAGATGGGCCAGGGGCTGTTCACCAAGGTGGCGCAGGTGGTCGCCGAGGAATTGCAGATCGACATAGCCCGTATCAAGATCACCGCCTCGGATACCAGCAAAGTGCCGAACGCCTCGGCCACCGCGGCTTCCAGCGGGTCGGATTTGAACGGCAAAGCGGCCCAGGCCGCGGCGCAGACCATCAAGAACCGGTTGATCGACTTCGCCGCCGAGCACTTCAAAGTGCCCAAGGACAGCGTGATGTTTCGCGCCAACGAAGTGCTGGTCGGCAACCAGACGCTGTCGTTCACCGAACTGGTCAAACTCGCGTACTTCGCGCGCGTGTCGCTGTCGTCCACCGGCTTCTACCGCACACCCAAGATCCACTACGACCGCAAAACGCTACAGGGCCGGCCCTTTGAGTACTACGCCTACGGCGCAGCCGTCGCAGAAGTCATTATCGACACCCTCACCGGCGAATCCAAGGTACTGCGCGTCGATATCCTGCACGACTGCGGCAAATCCCTGAACCCCGGCATCGACCTCGGCCAGATCGAGGGCGGCTTCATCCAGGGTATGGGCTGGCTTACCTCGGAAGAACTCTGGTGGAACGCCAAGGGCGAACTGAAAACCCACGCGCCTTCGACCTATAAGATTCCGGTCTGCTCGGACCTGCCGCTGGATTTCCGGGTGAAACTGCTGGAATCGGGTCATAACCGCGAAGAAAGCATACACCGCTCCAAAGCCGTGGGCGAACCGCCCTTGATGCTGGCGTTCTCGGTGTTCCACGCTCTCAAAGACGCGGTCGCCAGCGTCGTCGATCATCGGCTCGGCCCGCGCCTCAATGCACCCGCGACCCCCGAAGCGATCCTGCTGGCAGTCGAGGATATTCGCGCACGCGCAGCAATCCAGCCGCGGGAGAATCGCGTATGAGCGATTGGCTGAATGCTTTGCAGGAAACCGCGCGGCGCGGCGCGGCAAGCGTCCTGGTCACGGTCGCCGCGACCCAGGGTTCGACGCCACGCGAGGCCGGCGCCAAAATGGTGGTGATGCAAGACGCTGCGTTCGGCACCATCGGCGGCGGCCGCCTCGAATTCAAAGCCATCGAAATCGCCCGCGCAGCGCTCGCCGCATCCAGCCCAATGCCCGCCACGCTCAGGCGCTTTCCGCTCGGCCCGAGCTTGGGCCAATGTTGCGGCGGAGTGGCGGTGCTCGCCTTCGAATGGGTTCCCGCCGAGTTGCCGAACTGGGCGGCGCGACTCATGGAATGGCGTCGGCGAAACCTACCAGCGGTGCGGGTCGGCGCGGCAGAAGGGCCCGGTACCGACGCCAAGCTCGTGGTGACGGCCGAGGAGTATCACGGCAGCTTGGGCGATGACCGCTCCACGCAAGCAGCGCTGGCGAGCGCCCGCGCTTTGCTGGCGAGCGGCGGCGCGACACAACTGCAACGCATCAATGAACAACTGCTCTTGTTCGATTCCTTGCGGGCAGCGGACTTTCACATCGTGCTGTTCGGCGCGGGCCACGTCGGCACCGCGTTGGTCGACCTCCTCAGCGGCTTACCGGCTTGCGCCATTCGCTGGATCGATAGCCGCGACCACGTTTTTCCAGCCACATTGCCCGCCAATGTACAGGCCATCGCCAGCGACGCGTCTCAGTACGAAGTCGATCACGCGCCGCCGGGTAGCTATTTTCTGGTCATGACCCACAGCCACCCGCTGGACCAAGCGATTTGCGAGCGCATCCTGCGCCGCCGCGATTATCGCTATTTCGGCCTGATCGGTTCAGCCTCCAAACGCCGCCAATTCGAGAAACGCCTGCGCCTGCGCGGCATCGCCGACGAGGCGCTCGCCGAGATGATCTGCCCCATCGGCGTGGAGGGCATCTCCGGCAAGCACCCGCTGGAAATCGCGATTGCGGTGGCGGCGGAACTGTTACAGGTGCGCGCGCGGATATCAACGCCCTTTTGCGTCGCGGTTAGAGAATAACTCAAACTTTCGCATACCCAAGAGCCGGAGGAATACCAGCATGCCCAACGCCCAACTCAATCAGTCGTGGTGGAGCGCAGCGCATGCCTAGCGCTCCATCCGTCGCCCGCACCGCGGGCACGCCGCGCCTCGAGTTGCGCGGCATCACCAAGATTTACCCCACGGTCATCGCCAACGAAGACATCGACCTCAAGGTCATGCCGGGCGAGATCCACGCCGTGCTGGGCGAGAACGGCGCCGGTAAATCGACCTTGATGAAGATCATCTACGGCGTGACCAAAGCCGACCGCGGCCAAATCTTCTGGAACGGCGAACCGGTCACCATCAGTAACCCGTCGCATGCGCGCAAGCTCGGCATCGGCATGGTGTTCCAGCATTTCTCGCTGTTCGAGACGCTCACCGTGGCCGAGAACATCGCGCTTGGGGTGGACGAGAAATTCGATCTTGCCGCGCTGGCGAAGCGCATCAGCGAAGTCTCGCAACACTATGGCCTACCGATAGCCCCGGGAAGGCTGGTGCATTCGCTCTCCGTGGGTGAGCGTCAGCGCGTGGAAATCGTGCGCTGCCTGCTACAGGAACCCAAACTCTTGATCATGGACGAACCGACCTCAGTGCTCACCCCGCAAGCGGTGCGCACGCTGTTCGAGACGTTGCGGCGGCTGGCGGCGGAAGGGTGTAGCATTCTCTACATCAGCCATAAACTCGATGAAATCCGTGAACTCTGCCACACGGCGACGGTGCTGCGCGGCGGGCGCGTGACGGGCGAGGCCGACCCGCGCCAGGAGACCTCTTCCAGCCTGGCGCGCATGATGATTGGCCGGGAATTGCCGGTGTTCCAGCACTCCGCGCCTGGAGAGGGGAGCGAAGAACGGCTGGTGATCGCCGGGCTGTCGTGGACGCCGGACGATCCGTTCGGCACCGAACTGAAGGACATCCATCTCACCGTGAGGAGTGGCGAGATCGTCGGTATCGCCGGCATTTCCGGCAATGGGCAGAAGGAGCTATTGGCGACGCTCTCCGGCGAGGAGGCCCTGGATCGCCATCAATCCTTCCCGATCCGTATTCAAGGCCGCGAGGCGGGCCATCTCAACCCTGCCGCGCGCCGCGATCTCGGCCTCGTGTTCGTGCCGGAGGAGCGCTTGGGGCGCGGCGCGGTGCCGCTCATGTCGCTCGCCCACAACGCACTCCTCACCGCCCATCGCAACGGCATGGTCAAGTTTGGATTGGTACGCGGCGGAGCGGCGCGGAAATTCGCCGAGCGTTGCGTGACCGAGTTCCAAGTCAAATGCGGCGGCGCGTTCGCGGCGGCGAAAAGCCTGTCGGGTGGCAACTTACAAAAATTCATCGTGGGCCGCGAAATCCTGCAAAAACCGCGCGTGATGATCGCCGCCCAGCCGACCTGGGGCGTGGACGTCGGCGCCGCCGCCATCATCCGCCAGGCGCTGATCGACTTGCGCAACCAAGGGGTCGCGGTGCTGGTGATCTCGGAAGAACTCGAGGAATTGTTCGAGATTTGCGACCGCATCGCGGTCATCGCCGATGGCCGCTTGTCGCCCGCCAAACCGATAGCCGAAACCAATGTCGAGGAAATCGGTTTGTGGATGAGCGGCCTGTTCCCTGGCGGTAAAGCAGCCGCGCCCGCGCAAGCCGAGGAGGCGGTTCATGGCCATTAAATTCGAGCCGCGCCCGCAAGCCTCGCGGCTGATGGCTTACGCCTCGCCCTTGATCGCGGTGGCGCTGACGCTGATCACCGGATTTCTCTTGTCGGGCCTGCTCGGCATGAATCCGCTAAAGGCGTTCTATGCATTTTTCATCGCCCCCATCGACGATTTCTACGGCCTCGGCGAATTGCTGTTAAAAGCCACGCCGCTCGCGCTGATCGCCATCGGCCTCGCCATCGGCTACCGCGCCAACGTCTGGAATATCGGCGCGGAGGGGCAGTTGACGCTCGGCGCCATCGTCGGCGGCGGCTTGGCGCTTTATTTCAACCAGACCGAGAGCCGGTTCCTGCTGCCCGCCATGATCGTGGCGGGTGCGCTCGGCGGCATGATATGGGCGGCGATTCCGGCATTCCTGCGCACGCGCTTCAACACCAGTGAAATCCTGGTGAGCCTGATGCTCAACTATGTCGCCGCCTTGATCCTGAATTACCTCGTGCAAGGGCCGTGGCGCGATCCGGGCGGTTACAATTTTCCGCAATCGGAGATGTTCGGCGCCGCCGCCACCGTGCCGGTGTTGATCGAAGGAACGCGGCTCCATATCGGCGCACTGATCGCGCTGGCCGCGGTCATCCTCGGCTGGGTGTTCATCCAGAAAAGCTTCCTCGGCTATCAGATGCAGGTGGCGGGGCTCGCGGATATCGCCGCCCACTATGCCGGCTTCAACCGCAAGAGGATGATCTGGCTTGGCATGCTGGCAGGAGGTTTGGCCGCCGGCATCGCTGGACTCCTGGAAGTCGCCGGCCCCATCGGCCAGCTCACACCGACGATCTCACCCGGCTACGGCTATGCCGCCATCATCGTCGCCTTCGTCGGGCGGTTGCACCCTCTCGGCATTTTGCTGGCGAGCCTGCTGATGTCGCTCCTCTATCTGGGCGGTGAATCGGCGCAGATGGAACTCGGCTTGCCGTCCGCCGTGACCGGTGTGTTTCAAGGCATTCTGCTGTTTTTTCTGCTTGCGGCCGATTTATTCATCAATTTCCGCATCCGCCGCGTCCAGCCAACGCCGCTGGTCGCCAAAGGGGCCGCGCCATGAACGAAACCCTCGCCATCATCGTCGCCACCTTGGCCGCCGGCACGCCGCTGGTGTACGCTGCGCTCGGCGAATTGATCGTGGAGAAAGCCGGTGTGCTGAACCTCGGCGTCGAAGGCATGATGCTGGTCGGCGCGGTGGCGGGCTTCATCGCCGCCACCGTCACCGGCAACCTGTGGCTGGGCGTGCTCGCGGCCATCTTCGCCGGCATGGCGATGGCCTGGATTTTCGGCCTCCTCACCCTCACCATGATGGCCAATCAGGTCGCTTCGGGCCTCGCACTCACGATTTTCGGCGTCGGCCTGAGCGCTTACCTCGGCCTCGATTACAAGAGCAAGACCCTGACCGGTTTACCGCCGATTCTGTTTGCGCTAGACCCGCTGTTTTATCTATCGCTCGCGCTGTTCATCGCTGTGACCGGATTTCTCTATCGCACCCGTGCGGGGCTGTTACTGCGCGCGGTGGGAGAATCCCCGGAGTCGGCCCATGCCCTCGGCTACTCGGTGATCCGCATCCACTACCTGGCGGTGCTGTTCGGCGGCGCGATGGCGGGTCTGGGCGGGGCCTACTTGGCGCTGGTCTACACCCCTTTGTGGGTAGAAGGCATGACCGCCGGGCGCGGCTGGATCGCGCTCGCGCTGGTGGTGTTCGCCACCTGGAGGCCGGCGCGGGTGATGTTCGGCGCTTATCTGTTTGGCTTCATCACCCTGCTGCAGTTTCACTTGCAGGGCAAGGGGGTGGAATTTCCCTCGCAACTCCTGGCCACGCTGCCCTACCTCGCCACCATCGTGGTGCTGGTGCTGATTTCACGCGATATCAATAAGATTCGCTTGAACGCCCCGGCTGCCCTGGGCAAAACTTATCATCCCGCACTTTGATCGTTGCATTTATCCAGAGAGGAGCAGTCATGTTCAAATCGTTACGCAAAACCGCGCTGTTCGGCGCCTTGGCGGCAACCGCCTTGACGCTCGCCGGCGCAACCCAGGCCCAGGACAAATTGAAGATCGGTTTCGTCTATGTAAGCCCGGTCGGCGACGCCGGCTGGACTTACCAGCACGAACTCGGCCGCCAGCAGATGATGAAAGCGCTGGGTGACAAGGTCGAATCCAAATACATCGAGAGCGTGCCGGAGGGCGCGGAAGCCGAGCGCGTCATCCGCGATTTCGCCGCGCAGGGCTACGGCCTGATCTTCACCACTTCGTTTGGCTACATGAACCCGACCATCAAGGTTGCCAAGCAGTTTCCCAAGGTCAAGTTCGACCATGCCACCGGCTACAAACGCGCCGGCAATGTCGGCACTTATCTGGCGCGCTTCGAGGAAGGGCGCTACCTCACCGGCATCGTCGCCGGCAAAATGACCAAGTCCAACGTCGCCGGCTACGTCGCCGCTTTCCCCATTCCGGAAGTGATCCGCGGCATTAACGCCTTCGCCCTCGGCATGAGAAGCGTCAATCCACAAGCACAAGTGAAAGTCGTGATGGTGAGCTCCTGGTTCGATCCGGGCAAGGAGCGCGAAGCCGCCAACGTATTGATCTCGCAGGGCGCGGACGTGGTCACCCACCACACCGATTCCACCGCCGTGGTGCAGGCCGCCGAAGACAAAGGCGTGTGGGCGGTGGGTTACCATTCCGATATGTCGAAATATGGCCCCAAAGCGCATTTGACTGCCGCCATCCACCAGTGGGGTGATTACTACACCCAGACCGCCCAGGCGGTGCTGGATGGCACTTGGAAATCGACCGATGTTTGGGGCGGCGTCAAGGACAATATGATCACCATCGCCCCGCTCAACCCGGCGGTGCCGAAAGACGTGGCCGATCTGGTGGCGAGCCAGATGGAGGCGATCAAGACCGGCAAGCTGAACCCGTTCACCGGCCCGATCAAGGATCAAGACGGCAAGGAGCGGGTGTCCTCAGGGAAAACCATGACCGACCAGGAGTTGCTAACGATGGACTGGTTCGTGGAAGGCGTGCAGGGCAAGATCGCGAAATAATATGGCCTCTGCCCGGCGCCTGACCCCCGCGGCGCTCGCGGCTCTCGACCGCACTGAGTTCGTCGACTTCCTCGGCGCGGTGTTCGAGCACTCGCCCTGGGTGGCGGAAGTCGCTTGGCAATCCCGGCCTTTCGCCAGCCTCGCCGCGCTGCACCAGGCCATGACCCAGGCCATGCGCGCGGCGGCGCCGGAGCGCCAGCTCGCGTTGCTGCGCGCGCATCCGGAACTCGCCTCGAAAGCCGCGCTAGCCGGCGATCTCACGCGCGAATCCGCCGTCGAGCAAGCGAGCGCCGGCCTCGACCGCTGCACATTGGAAGAACTCGCGAACCTGCGCGAAGGGAATCAGGCGTATCAGGAGAAATTCGGCTTTCCCTTCATCATGGCGGTGAAAGGCAAGAGCAAGCGCGAAATCCTCGACGCGCTGAGTGAACGCTTGCGCCATACGCGCGAGCTGGAGTTTTCGCAGGCACTCGACGAAGTCGCCAACATCGCGCGGTTTCGGCTCGCCGATCTGGTGGAGAGCTGACGGCATGGCGGTTTTGCAAGCCTTTCGCGGCACGCTCGCGCATTGTCTGCGCGACCCCGGCGATGGCGCTGACCCCAGTGCGGTCGAAATCGTCGCGGACGGCCTGTTGCTGCTCGAGAACGGCCGTGTCGCGAAGCTAGGCCCCGCCATTGAGCTGCTGCCGCAACTCCCGCCGCAAGCGCAACTCGTCGATTACACGGGCAAGCTCATCGTACCGGGCTTCGTCGACACCCATGTCCATTACCCGCAGACTGACATCATCGCATCGCACGGTGAACAGTTGCTGGAGTGGTTGAACAAGTACACGTTCCCGGAAGAGGGCCGGTTCGGCGACGCGGAGTATGCCGCCGAAGTCGCCGAATTTTTCGTGGACGAGTTGCTCAGAAACGGTACGACCACGGCGCTGGTGCTGGCCACCATTCATCCGCCATCGGTCGATGCGATCTTCGCGGCAGCGCGCGCCAAGAATCTCCGCCTCGTCGCTGGCAAAGTAATGATGGACCGCAACGCGCCCGTGTTTTTATGCGATACCGCCGAATCGAGTTATCGCGATAGCAAAGCGCTGATCGAACGCTGGCATCGACAAGACCGCTTGCACTACGCGATCACCCCGCGCTTCGCGCCGACCTCGACCGAAGCGCAGCTAGAAGCGGCAAGCAGGCTGGCGGGCGAACATCCGGATGCTTATGTGCATAGCCATGTTGCCGAGAATCGCGCCGAGGTCAAGTGGGTAACCGAGTTGTTTCCATGGAGCCGAAGTTACTTGGATGTCTATGATCGCTATGGCCTTCTGCGTGAGCGCGCGGTCTACGCCCACTGCATTTACCTCGATGACGAGAACCGCAGGCGCATGGCCGAAAGCGGCGCGGCGATGGCTTTCTGTCCAACCGCCAATTTGTTCCTGGGCAGCGGGCTGTTCGATCTTGCCGCGGCGGCGCGGCATGGCGTGCGCGTCGGCATCGGCAGCGACGTCGGCGGCGGCACCAGCTTCAATCTGTTGCGCGTGCTCAGCGAAGCCTATAAAGTCGCGCAACTGGCCGGGCAAACGCTGTTACCGTTGCGCGCCTTTTACCTTGCCACGCTGGGCGGCGCCAGGGCGCTCTACCTTGATGACAAAATCGGCAACTTCGCGCCGGGCAAAGAAGCCGATTTCATCGTCCTGGATCTCGACTCTACGCCACTCATCGCCAGGCGCACGGCCCGTGCCCGCGATTTCACCGAAAAGCTGTTCGCGCTGATCATGTTGGGTGATGACCGCGCGTTGACGGCGACCCATATCTTGGGCCAGGTCGCCTACCGCGCGGCAGCCCACTAGGTTTTGCCGCCGATCATCTCCGATACCCGTTTCCAAAACGCTTCGGCGCGGCTTTTATTGATCGCCTCGGCGATCACCACGCGGCATTCGCCCAGAAACTTCTGTAATTGTTCTAGGTCGTTGCAAGCGCGCAGCTTGGTGAGATACGGTGCCACCATCGGGCCGAAGTGGTTTTCAATGATGGCCTCGATTTGCGGCTTCAGCACCGCCAAGTCGGGCTGCTTGACCGTTGCCAGCGGCGGCGGCGGTTGTTCAGCCTGCGGTTTAGGCGTTTGCGCCGGCACGCGCGCGCCGGGGACGGCGGCCTCGATGAGCCCCGCGTCCACGAGCGCGACCAGGGTCGCCGTCACAGAACCATGGTCGGCGAGCTTTTGCGTGAGTTCGGCAACCGTTGTTTTGCCATTGATGCGGGTCAGAAGCTTGCGCTGCTCGGGGTTCAAACCGAAGTAGCCGCGGACGAGTTCGTGCTGACCTTTGGCGGTCCTTACGAAAATGGCTGTCGGTTCCATAAGCGTCACGCTCGTTCTATTGCTACTTGTTACATTAAAAAGACGGGCAGACGGTATCTGTTGCACTGACCGCGCGGCGTCTCATGCGGTAAGCCCCTAGGTAAATCGCCAAAATGATACTGACGATCATCATGCTGGCGTTGAGTTCACGGGCGCGTCCGCTCAGGGTGTAAATAAGCACATGGCTAATAACCCCTAAACTGATGCCATGGGCGACATTGAACGTAAACGCCATGCTCGCCATCGTAAGAAAGGCGGGAATGATATCCTCCGCCTTAGTCCAATCCAGGTCGCGCGCGCCACGCATCATCATACCACCGGCGACGATCAGCGCGGGTGCGGTCGCTATCACCGGAATGGCGGTGAACACCGGCACGAAGAACAAGGCGATCAGGAACAACAAGCCGACCACGATGGCGGTAAGACCCGTGCGTCCGCCCGCCTGCATACCCACCGCCGATTCGATGAAGACGGCGTTCGGGCTGGTGCCCATGACGCTGCTGAGGATGATGCCGGTCGCGCTGGTTGCGTAAGTGGCGGTGGAGCCGAACACCCTGCCGTCGGGATCGATCATACCGCCGAGCCTGCCCAAGCCACTCAGCGAACCCGCGGTATCGAGCACGGTGAGGAAAAAGAAAGCGATGACGAGACTTGCGAAGGTGGTACTGGTGATTTGGCTGAAGTCCATCGCCATGATGATATGCTGGGGCATTTCCGGGATCGCATACATGAACGAGGTCGGCATGGGCGCGAGTCCCACCAACCAAGCGGCGGCGGTGACGGCGACGATGCCGATCACGAAAGCGCCGGCCACGCGGTTCGCCATCAGCGCCGCGATCAACACGACGCCCGCCAGGGCCAGCAGCACTTTGGGATCGGTGAGTTAGCCGAGGGTAATCAGCGTGGCGGGGTGATCGACCGTGATGCCCGCACCCTCGAAGCCGATAATTGTCAGAAACAGACCAATGCCGACCATCGCCGCCATCCGCACCGAGGGCGGAATCGCGTGATACAGCAGGTTGCGCAAACCGACCAAGGTCAGCAACAAAAATACGCCACCCGCAATCAAGGTCGCGGCCAGGGCGACTTGCCAGCTCACGCCATATGCCGACACCATGCCGAACGCGAAGAACGCGCCGGCGCCAACACCGGGTGCCAACACATAAGGGCGGTTGGCGACCAGCCCCATGATGAAAGCGCCGAGCGCGCTACAGATCGCAATCGAAACCACGACCTCGTCGGCGGGCATATTGGCCGCTTTCAACATGCCCGGAATGAGCACAAGGATGTAAGCGACGGTCAAAAACGTAGTTAATCCCGCCAATATTTCGGTTCCAACCCGCGAACCATATTCTTTTAAGTTGAACATGAACCAATCCCTTCGGTAGTTAAAATGGTTGTCGTATTAGGCCTAGCACAATACAAGCCATAATGCGCTAATTTTACAAAGATTTACATTTTGGCCCAGAACTGGTGCTCGCAGCCGGCGAGCGGATGCCCCAAACTTGCGGTCGAACATTGGGTTTTTACTTTTTGCTGACCGCTGCCGTGCTTATAGGGCAATCTTCATAAAATTCGGTACTGCGCTTCCACCTTCTCATCGCACCATAGCAGGTCGGGGCTAATAGATTTTCCGCGCAGCTTGAACTCCAGCCCTGCTTTCTTCAGGCATTCGTAGACCAGTTCCGAGCAAATATAACGGCGGTCGCGGGATTTCCTGCCGATACCGAATAAAGTACGAATGACGATGCGCAGGATTTCCCAGTTATCGTAAGGTTTAGTGAGCTCGTCCAGACCAAAGCTGATCGCCTGCTTGATGCCTTCGGTATCGATCGCGGGCTGGATTCTGGCGATCATCATCCTGCCTTTGTAAGGTTTGCGCCTGCCGTGGTAGTCCTGCAAATACTTGGAAAGCGGCGCTAGCCGTACACCGATGAGTACCTCGCTTTCGAGGATGAAAACGCGTTCCAGGTAGTCGTCTCGATAAATCAGCCCTACATGGCTCCAGCTCGAATGGGTAAAGGCTTGGATAATAAGAGAAAACAGATAAGAGCCGGAGCAAAATACCAGATCGCCGGTGCGGAGTTCGTTGCGAATGGCTTCGTATTTACGCACCGGTAATTGCTGGATTTGTTTTTGATTGACAGGCGTCGCCACGGTAGTTTTCGGTTGTCATTTTATTTCGACAGTTAGCATACGATAGCGGACGGTAGGGGGGCGAGCAACGAGCCAGCGGGGCTGCGCGTCCCGGCGCCGCGGTTGAACTTTCAGTGGGGGGTAGCCTCGAATCAGGGTATCACGATCAGGACAGCGTCATTCGTCGTTGTCAATGAGGAAGAATGCTTAGATCGAGCGGGGAAAGTGTGTAATGCGAAAAGCCATCTGGCTTTTGATCATCATCGGCAGGCTGGGTATTGGCTACGCTGTGGAGCCGATTCGCGAAAGCTAATTCCCAAGCAACGCCGGCGAAGGCTGGTCCCCGCAGGCGTCGGCGGGCGGCAATCGCAATGCCAGAAACGGTAATGGCCGCACCGCGGGTCCACCGCCGTGCTGGCGGCGATTGCAGGCGACGATCTACCCATCGTGCGGACTGCGGTAGGCTGGGTCGAGCCGATCGCCAGCGTCGTGGTACCCGCGCATCGATGGTATTATCGTCGGGCAGCACGCGGTGGACGGACAGATGGTGAAGCGGGCGATGTTTTGTTCAAGCTCGGCGATCGCGAAATCAATTGCGCAAATCGCCAAGGACGAGGCCGGATTGGCGCGCGATCAGCTGGCCAAGGCCCAGGCGGCCGCCAAACGGGTACAGACGTTACGACGCACCGACTCGCCTCTCCCGAAGAGGCCGACCAAGCGGTCGCCGACTTGAAGGTCGCCGCCCGCCAACGTCGGGCCAGCCAGGCCGCGCTCAGGCGACGGGGATTCAACTCGGACGCTACGACGATCAGGGGGCGCCCATCGATGGCCGGGTTGGCGCGGTTCGCAGTACGCCCGGCAATCTGGTGCGCAGCGCGGATGCCGGGCGGGCTGGTCACGGTGACCCAGATGCAACCGCTGCGGGTTTCGTTCGCGTTGCCGGAGAGCGACCTCGAATTGCTGCGCGCGGCGCTGGACGGGGATCAGCAAGCGGTGGTCAAGGCAATGGCGGGCGCAAGTGACAAGTTGCTGGGTGAAGGCATATTATCGTTTCTCGACAGCCAGGTAGATGTCACCTCGGGTACGATCAAGGCGTGGGCGCAAATGGCCAACGATGACGGCGCGTTGTGGCCGGGGCGGTATGTGCGTGTCGCCGTCGCGCTCGGCAGGATGCGCGATGTCGTCACCGTGCCGCAAATCGCGGTGCAACCGGGGCAGGACAGCGCCTGTGTGTTCCTGGTGACGGCGGAGCGGAAAGTGACCATGCGCAAGGTCGTGGTCAAGATGAGCTACGCGAATAGGGCCGCCATCGCCAGCGGCCTTAGCGGGTGATCCAGGTCGTGGTCGAAGGCCAGCAGCGGCTCAATGACGGTTCACCGGTGCAAGTCACCCTGGCCGCACCGTCCACACCCGCGGTAGAGATCGGTTCCACCGCTGACAACAAAAACACCGTCCAATGAACTTGTCGGCGTTGTTCATCCGCCGGCCGGTGGCGACTATTCTGCTGTCGGTGGCGCTCACGGTGGCGGGATTGTTCGCGTATCGCTTGTTGCCGGTGGCGGCGCTGCCGCGCGTCGATTTTCCGACCATTTCGGTATCCGCCCAACTGGCAGGCGCGGCGCCGGAAGCGATGATGAATTCGGTCACCACGCCGCTCATCAAAGAGTTCTCCACCATACCTGCGATCAACACGATCAGCGCCAGCACCTCCGAGGGCTCGGCTTCGATCATCCTGGAGTTCGACCTCGATCGCGATATCGATCAAGCCGCCGCCGATGTGCAAGCGGCGATCGCCAGCGTGCAGCGCCGCCTGCCGGCGGAGATGACCACACCGCCAAGCTACCGCAAGCTCAACCCGGCCGACGCGCCCGTGCTACTCCTGGCGCTGAGGAGCGATACGCGCCCGCTCACCCAACTCGATGCTTTCGCCCAGCGCGTGATCTCGCCCGCGCTTTCGACTATCAACGGCGTAGGGCAAGTGATCATCTACGGCAGCCAGAAATACGCGGTGCGCATCCAGCTCGATCCCGGCCAGCTCGCCGCCCGTGGCGTCAGCATCGATGACATCCAGCAGGCGGTGACGGCGGCCAACGTCAATACTCCCGCCGGCACGCTTGAGGGCGCGGCGCAAAATCTGACGATCAGAGCCGATACGCAAATGAACGACGCCGCTGCGTTTCGCGAATTGATCGTGCTCAGTCGCGACCAGCGTCCAGTGCGGCTCAGCGATGTGGCGAACGTGATCGATTCGGTGGAAAACGACAAAAACGCCAGTTGGTACGATGACAAACGCTCGCTGGTGCTGGCGGTACAGCGCCAGCCGGACGCCAACACCGTCGAAGTCATCGACAGGGTCAAGGAGATGTTGCCGAGGTTTACCGAAGAACTTGGCGCCGGCGCGCGCATCGATGTGTTGAATGATCGCTCGCTCTCCGTCCGTGCCGCGGTGCATGACGTGCAGCTCACGTTGTTGCTCATCGTCGCCCTGGTGATCATGGTCATCTATCTATTCCTCGGGCGGCTATCAGCCACCGCGATTCCTAGTATCGCCGTGCCGATCTCCATCATCGCCACCTTCGCCGCCATGTACGGACTCGGCTATTCGATCGACAACGTATCGCTGATGGGCCTCACGCTCGCCGTGGGGCTGGTGGTGGACGACGCCATCGTGATGCTGGAGAACATCGTGCGCCACATCGACGAGGGCATGAGCCCATTCGAGGCGGCGCTGAAGGGCAGCGGCGAGATCGGCTTCACCATCCTGTCCATTACCTTGTCATTGATCGCGGTGTTTATCCCCGTGTTACTGATGGGCGGCGTGGTCGGGCGCGTGTTCCACGAGTTCGCGGTGGTGGTGACCATCGCCATCGTCATATCGGCTTTCGTGTCACTCACCCTGACCCCGATGTTGTGCGCGCGCTTGCCGCGCGGCGCCAATCACGCCAACCGCAAGAATCTGTTCGAACGCGCGTTCGAGCGGGTGCTCGCGGGTTATCGGCTGATGCTCGATCTGTGCCTGCGATTCCGGTTCGCGTTGCTCATGGTGTTTCTGGCGACGGTGGGTCTCACGATCTGGATGTTTCTCGCGATACCCAAAGGTTTTTTCCCGCAGGAAGACATCGGTCAATTGACGGTGAGCACCGAAGCGCGGCAGGATATTTCCTTCGATAACATGACGCATCTGCAAGCCGCGGTCGGCGACGTATTGCGGCAATCGCCGCATGTCGCCCATGTCGCTTCCATCGTCGGTGGCGGCGGCGGCAGTTCCAACCAAGGCCGATTCTTTGTCGAGCTCAAACCCAAGCAGGCGCGCGCGCCGCTCAGCCAGGTCATCGGCGATCTGCGGCGTGATCTTGCTAAAGTGCCTGGCATCTCGAGCTTCATCGTGCCGGTGCAGAATCTGCGCATCGGCGGACGGGCAAGCAACAGTCAGTATCAGTTCGTGGTGCAAGGCCTCAATGCCAACGATCTCAACCGCTGGTCACGGCGCCTGGCCGATGCGATGGGTCGGGATCGGATGTTTACGGATGTCAGCACCGACCAGCAGAATACCGCGCTGCAAGCCACTATCCTCGTCGATCAGGATAAAGCGCGCATGTTAGGCATTACCACCGCCGCGCTGCGCTCGACCTTGAATGCCGGCTTCGGATCGCGCCAGGTATCCACCATCTTTGCCACGGGCGATTCCTACGCCGTGCTGGTTGAGTTCGATCCGCGCGGCCCAGCGGACTCCGGAATTGCTCAACACCGTGCGGGTGCGCACGCCAACGGCCAGTTAGCGCCGCTCGCGGCATTCATGGCGAACGCACCGTGGGGCCGCTGTCGATCAAACAAGTGAGGCAGTTGCGGCGGTCGCCTTTATCGTTCAATCTGCCCACCGGCGTCGCGCTCGGCGGCGCGATCCAGCGCATCGACGCAATCAAGGCCGAACAGGGTTTGCCCATTCCACCCTCTCCACCACCTTCGCCGGTAACGCCCGTGTTTCGGGATTCGCTCGCCAATCAAGGCTTGCTGCTGGCGGCGGCGGTGATCACCATCTACATCGTGCTCAACGTTCTTTGTGAGAGCTTCGTCCACCCGTTCACCATCCTCACCGGATTGCCGGCGGCGGCGATCGGCGCGCTCGCAGCACTGGAATGGATGAATATGGAATTGAGCGTGATCGCGATCATCGG
Organism: Gammaproteobacteria bacterium; assembly: GCA_046347515.1. GTDB lineage: Bacteria > Pseudomonadota > Gammaproteobacteria > Competibacterales > Competibacteraceae > JAXMFZ01. The sequence goes on from JAXMFZ010000004.1 coordinate 177,649, forward strand.
CATCCTCATGCTGATCGGTATCGTCAAGAAAAACGCCATCATGATGATCGACGTGGCGCTTGCCCAGCAGCGCGAGGGCGCGGCGCCGTTCGACGCCATTCGCGAGGCCTGCTTGCTGCGCTTCCGCCCGATCATGATGACCACGCTGGCGGCGCTGGTGGGCACGCTGCCCATCGCGCTCGGGGTGGGCGCGAGTTCGGAGTTGCGTCAGCCGCTCGGCGTCGCGGTGGTGGGCGGGCTGATCGTCTCGCAAGTCTTGACCTTATTCATCACCCCCGTGCTGTATCTCTACATGGAGGACTTGGCGCACGCGCTGGGCCGGCTGTTCCGGCGCCGCGAGCGCAGCGTGGCGCCGGCGGTGCAGTAGGCGCGATCCGGTGCGGCGCGCGGTCGGGCGCTCTACACTAAAAGCCATCAAACGCAAGCGCATCCACCGGGGGAGATCGACACCATGCGGCTATTCGAACCGCACGCCCGCGACTACGCGACCCTCTACCGCGATTTCCATTGGGAAATTCCGAATCATTACAACATCGCCCGCGCCGTGTGTGACCGCCATCCGGCCGATCGCATCGCGCTCTATTACGAAAACGAAGCCGGCCTAACGGCCAGTTACACGTTCGGCCAGCTCGCGCGCGCTTCCAACCGGCTTGCCAACGCCTTGAAGGGTCTGGGCGTGGCGCGCGGCGACCGGGTCGCGATCGTGTTGCCGCAGCGCGTCGAGGCCGGCATCGCCCACCTCGCAGTCTATAAGCTTGGGGCCATCGCGCTACCGCTATCCTGCCTGTTCGGGCCGGATGCGCTGCACTATCGGCTCATGGACAGCGAGGCCTGCACCGCGATCACCGACCGCGCTCACTACCCCATGCTGGCTGCGTTGCGCGCAGAGTTGCCGATGCTCAAACAACTGATCTGCTGCGATCCCGAGCCCGGCGCGCACTCGTTTTGGAAGCTGTTGGAGCAGGCTTCGGACAAGTTTGCCATCGCCCACACCCGCGCCGACGAACCGGCCTTGCTCATCTATACCTCGGGCACCACCGGATCACCCAAGGGCGCGCTCGACGCGCACCGCGGCCTGCTCGGCAATCTGCCGGGATTCGAGTTGTCGCACAATTTTTTTCCGGAGCCGGGCGATGTGTTCTGGACACCGGCGGATTGGGCCTGGACCGGCGGCCTGTTGGATGCGCTGCTGCCGAGTTGGCAGTATGGCGTGCCGGTACTCGCTTACGAAAGCGGCCGCTTCGACCCCGAGCGGGCCTGTCAATTATTGGCCAAGTATCGGGTGCGCAACGCGTTCATTCCGCCCACCGCGCTGAAAATGCTGATGCAAGTCGGCGCCATTCGCGGGCGCTACGACGTGCATCTGCGCTCCGTCATGTCCGCCGGCGAAACCGTGGGCGCGGCGGTGGTCGCCTGGGAGTGAGGAGGCGCTCGGCCTCACCATCAACGAAATGTAGGGGCAAACCCAATTCAATTACCTGGTCGGCCAGTGCCGCGGCTCTCCTGCCGGTGAAGCCAGGCTCGATGGGCAAACCCTATCCGGGCCATGTGGTGGATGTGATCGATGAGCAAGGCCAGGTGCTGGGTGTGGGCGAGGTCGGCGAACTATCCGCCCGGCGCGGCGACCCGGTGATGTTCCTAGGGTATTGGCGCAAGCCCGAAGCCAGCGCCGAAAAATTCAGCGGCGACTGGTATCGCACCGGCGATACCGGTTACCGCGACGCCGACGGCTATCTCTGGTTCGTGGGGCGCAACGACGACGTGATTTCCAGCGCTGCGTACCGGATCGGCCCCGGCGAGATCGAGGACTGCCTGCTCAAGCATCCGGCGGTCGCGCAGGCGGCGGTGATCGGCGTGCCCGACGAATTGCGCGGCCAGGTGGTGAAAGCCTATATCGTGCTCGCCCAGGGTCATGAACCTGACGAGCCGCTACGCAACGACATCCAAAACACGGTCAAGACGCGGCTTGCGGCTTACCAATACCCGCGCTTGATCGAATTCGTCGCGGAGCTACCGCTCACCACCACCGGCAAGGTGCGCCGCAACGAACTACGACGCTGGCATCAAGAGGGCCAGCGCAAGCGGTGAAGCGATGGCGCTATTCCTTGGGCGGGATGATCAACACCAGGCCCGGCTCCAGGGCTTTAGCGTTGGGCAAGATGTCTTTGTTGGCTTCGACGATTTTATTGAACAGTTTGTAATCGCCGTAGAATTTCTTGGCGAGCTTGGACAGCGTATCGCCGCGCTGGACGGTGTAGCGCTGTTTGAGCGTATCGTTGAGCTTTGCCACCTCGGCCTGGGCAGCGTCGAGTTTGGCTTGCAAGGCGTCAGCCATCGCCTTGGCTTCGTCGCGCGCTTTGGCGGCTTGTTCCACTTGGCCTTGTTTGGCGGCGATCTGCGCCTTGAGATCGTCGCCCATCTTGGCGGCGGCATCGGCTTGGGTTTTTAGCTCGGCATTCGCTTTGATCGCGGCATTCAATTGCGCCTTGAGGTCTTCCGTTGCTTTGCCGGCGGCGTCGAGTTTGGCTTGTAAGTCATCGGCCATCGCTTTGGCTTCATCGCGCGCCTTGGCGGCTTGTTCCGCTTCGCCTTGTTTGGCGGCGAGTTGCGCCTTGAGATCGTCGCCCATCTTGGCGGCGGCGGCAAGCTCGGTTTTCAGTTGATCGCGCTCGGCGCCAAGCGCTTGACTGGCGGTTTCGGCGTCCTTGAGCTTGGCTTCGGCCTGCCCCACCGATTGCTTGAGCGCATCGATCTCGCCTTGGCGCTTCTTGACCTCGGCGCCGAGGTCGGTCTGCGCGACTTGGGCATCGTTCAACAACTTGCTGGTTTCCTCGACCTTTTGCCGCAGCGTTTGGAGCTCGGCAAGGGCTTGATCGCGCAGCGCCGCTGCTCTGCCGG
>JAXMFZ010000040.1:0-39637 GCA_046347515.1 Gammaproteobacteria bacterium
TGGCTTTAGCTTCATTGGCCTTGAACGCACAATTGGGCAGGTTAACATGCTTCGTGTAAAGAAGCCGGCCATTGCGCATACCGATCTCCTGAAATTCGTTACGTGTGGCAACGTGGCGCGAGGGAATGTTATCAGGATCGGCGATGATTTCTATGCACATAACTTCAAGAGACTCGAAGGCAACCAGGGATGCAAACGCGACAGCCCGCGATGCAACTCCCCGGCCGCGATGTTGGGGAAGCGTGAAGTAGGACAGATTTGCTTTGCGATACTCTAGGAGCTGGATTTCGCACCCACCGAGTAGGGCGCCATCAACGGATGAGCGCACCGCGAATTTGCTCATCGTTGAAAATCACCGGACGGCAAAAAGCGCAGTTTTTTGACGGTCTGCTGGAATGACTGGTTGGACGAAGCCGCTAGGCGGAGAAACACGAGAATACCCGACCGATAAATCTTAAGATGTAACCTCACACCCGAGGGGCCATTCCACTCAGATCATGAGGTTACAACATTCGTTAGGCGCTTGCGATGAGATATCTAGAGATCGACAATCCACACTCTCAATCACGGTGCAACCTCAGCACTGCGTCAACGGCCCCAGCGCGAGCAACGCGGCAAGCCTCATCCCAGTTGCGTGCGAGCGCTGGGGCTGCTGGTTCGTCTCCAATTAGCGAGAGGGAGCCAAGTAATCCTGCAATCTCGTCCGAGCGGCCGCGTTCATAGTAAGTCGCCAAGAACGCGTACATTGCGAGGTACGCCTCGCGTTCGGACAGGGACTAGGTGGACGTCATGTGCATGTTCCGTGTCATAGTACGTCGTCGCCGAGGATGGTGCCTAGCGTCGCCGTTAATCGGGCGCCGGCGCGCGAAACGCGACGGGTACCGAACAGCGGTCTCGCTGTTCGGCGCTCCCGTTGAACGGGTTGTTGGGCCTCGGCACGGCGTCCAGCTACTGCACCCGCAGGTTTATTGGGGCGGGGAAAGTGTTACTGGGCGCAGGATAGGGCTCAACCCTCCGGTAGGCGACTCGATTACGCGGATTCCATGCTGCCATTTCATTTGTGAGGTTGTCCAAGAGTCCGTTCCAGACTTTGGCGCCAAGGGAGAACGTTCTCTCAGAACCGATTGCCCAGAACATTTTGTTATTACCCTTCAAACGATCGGCAGCCTTGGTGAAGAAGGTTATCGACCCATTCGGGTTCTTTACGAAGCCGAATCCACGATTTCCGCTAACTGGATGATCACCTGGTTTTAGCATGCCATGAATGCTAACAGTGGAGAAAATGAAACTAGTCGAGTCGACGCAGGACACGACGACTGCCCCGCGTTCGAAGGGAACACCGAGAAGCTGAGAAAGATTGAACACAAGCACAGCTCCCTTAGGTTCTGTCGAATCCCAAAGGACCTGGTTTGAGTCATCGAATGGGCCAACATTATAAGCTGTACCTTTGTAGATATACCGATCGAGTCCCCCGCGGAAGGCCACTAGCCATTGTTCGGGCGACCTTCCACCGGCATCGAAAGTCAGTGCATAGAAGTCCAGGTTGACGTCGCCCACACCAGTAGTTCCTATCTCCTGGACGTCTGATACCGATTTGCTATCTGTGAGTGACGATATAAACTGATCTATCGGAACTTTTACAAGGCCGAAGGCGATGCGACCCAGGACAAAGATGGAGCCCAGCGCGAGCGCTGAGTTAGCGGCGCTGCTGCAACGCAGTACCCGAGTGGATGACTACCGACGGGTGCAGGGCGTCTATCTGCGCGCGGCCTTCGACGAGCGCAATGAGCGAATCGCGGCGATCACGGGCTTGGCGGTGGGTACCATCAAGAACCTCCACGCCCGGTATCTGCGTCATGGCATCGGTGTGTTGCAAAGCAAGCCCAAGGGCGGACGGCGGCATGCGCACCTGAGCCTGGCCGACGAAGCGGCGCTGGTGGAGTCATGGCGGCGGGGAGCGGAAGGGGGGGCGGTGGTAGAGGTCAAACCGCTCCAGCAAGCCTATGAAGCTAAGGTCGGCAAAGCCGTTGCACGCTCGACCACCTATCGCCTGCTGCACCGCCACGGCTGGCGTAAACTCACGCCGCGCCCGCAGCATCCGCGTGCCGATGTGCAGCGCCAAGCGGATTTTAAAAAAGCTTCCACACCTTCACCGAGCAAGCTCAACAAACCGCTCAAGGCCAAGGCAAGCCCCTCCAGGTGATGTTTATGGACGAGGCGCGCTTTGGACGCATCAACGATCCGCGTCGTTGTTGGGCGCCGCCGGGGTGTCGTCCAGTGGTCAAGCGCCAGGCGGTGCGCGAATATACCTATGCCTACGGCGCGGCGTGCCCCCGGACGGGTAGTTTCGATGCGCTCATCCTACCTGATATACGCACCGCTTGTTTGGAACGGTTCCTTGTCGAGTTATCCCGTCGGCACGCTGATACCCATATTCTGCTGTGGGCCGATGGTGCAGGCAGCCATAAAGCCCAGGCGCTCACCGTACCGGCCAATCTGACCTTGAAGCACTTGCCGCCCTACAGCCCGGAGTTGAATCCGGTTGAAAATCTCTGGGATGAGCTGCGGGAGAAAACCTTCAAGAACCTGGCCTTCGATTCTCTGGATGCCGTCGAGGACACGTTGGCCCAGGGACTACGCCGGCTGGAGAAGACACCGGATATTGTGCGGTCCATTACCGCTTTTCCCTGGATCGTTAGTCATTAATAGAAAGCTAATTGGTATGATATGACCTGGTTCAGGTTCTTTTGCGCCTTGCATTGAGTACATCGTCCCAAGAAGACCGAGGTGCGCTAAACGGTTCAGTAATGGGCGCTACGCAGGCAGCGCGGGGGAATGCCAATGGGCAAAGCATAATTGCGACCGCTGCCAACGCTCTTCCGGTTGTCCACATGCGGGTCTTTCTATACGCAGACATAGCCGCTAACCTCCACGCTGGAGGCCTAATGCGCCGCATTTCTGGCGACGCTTGCGCGTCGCCAGGAAAAAACCATTACGCCGTTCCGCGCAAGCAGTGGCGCGGGTGCCGGCAAAGCCCAACTGCAGCCGCATAACACTCCATTCAGTTCGTAGATGCCGCATCGCTTGCAGATCGACAGCAAGAAAAAACTGGTAAGAACGATGTTTCCCAAGCCACATCGCCACCGTAGTGCATACTCGATACCCAATAGTTTATCATCACGATCAGTATTTTCGTTTCATCATGACTTGCACTTGACATCCAACGAGAAAAGGAACACTCGCCATGCCATCGTTAATCTCCTCGCGCTTCGCCGCCATCGTATTGCTCACCGCCGCAGTCCAGCCCGCGCTGGCCGACCGGCTGATCGAGCGCTACAGCGCACGGCTGAGCGCCCAAGACCATTTCAATTCCAATGGCGAACGCCTGAGTTCGCCGGCGGCGATCATCCGCCAGGATCGCGCCAACTACCATAAGTTCGGCAAACGCGACGACGAGGACGAAGACGATAACTATTTCGCCGAGGCCAGCAATCGCGCATTGTTGGAGAAATTGATCGCCCGTGGCCGCACCACCAAATCGGCGGCGCACTCGGTCGTCAATGGCACACCGGTGATCGAAGTGCAGATTTATCGCGCCAAGGGTGGCGACGATTACGTCGATGTGACGGTCTTTTCCGACTGATGCCGGCGTCGTGTTTGCATGAGCGCTGCCGCGCCCTTGGTGGCGCGGTCGTGCTGGGCATGGCGAGCATGGGAGTCGCCCTGGCCGCCGATCCTTCAGCCCTGGCCCAACGCTATATCAGAGCGTATCCGCAGTTCTTCGTCGCCTATCAAGACGGGCAATTGCTGACCAAGACCGGCAAGCGTATTCCATTCGACGACGGTCGCAGCAAGGATTATGAGCGTATGATCGTCGATCCCGCCGTCGGTGATCACGACTTCGATCCAGAGGATGCGTTTCACTGGCCTTATGCTGCTGGCGTGGCATTGCCGAGCGCCGCCGAACCGCCGGCTGGCGATCCGGGGCGTATCCGCCCCGCGGCGATTTTTCAAACCCTGTATGGCGCCACCGCTGCGGAGCGCGCGCGGCGCTTGCGCGCAGTGCCGTGGTTCCCGACCCGAGATGGCAAGCTCACCACTCTGCGGGTAACCACCGTGAACGGCGTGGATCAAGCGCTGGAACGAGTGGCAACGGCGTTGCGGGGTTTATCCGCCCAACGCAAGCGCGAGCTCGATGGTTTGGTGTTCAACACCGATGGTTTCTCTGGCCATTTCGAGCGGCCGGTGCGCGGTTTCCCGCTGCGCACCTCGGGCCACGCTTACGGCATCGCCGTGGATGTCAACTGGAACGCCGAGTATTTCAGCGGCTCCCACCGTAACCAGCCCTACCGTTATCGCAACCAGCTACCCCAGTTTCTGGTGGAAATTTTCGAGCGCGAGGGTTTCATCTGGGGCGGGCGCTGGCATGATTACGACAGCCTGCACTTCGAGTACCGACCCGAATTGCTGGGTGGTTGACGCTTCGTCGCAAGCGGCTATTGGCAACCGATCTCGACGATTTTCTCCTCGCTGTGGCCGAAGCAGAATGTCCCACGCGCCTTGTCGCTGACGCCAAAGCGATTGGGGCCTTCGCTCAATTCGCCTTTGCTTGCAGGGGCCGTGCGGCCGTCGGCGAACGTAGCGATCAGGCGACCCTGCAAACTTTGCGCAACAGAGTCGCGCAAGCGCCCGAAGAAGTCGCTGAGTTCCATCTCTAGGCGTGCGCATTGCAAAATTTTATTTTGCTGCACTCTGAAATTGCCGATGAACCGCACTTCGGTATCTTTGCGCTGGAAGGGGTCGAAGGCAAGAATGGCGATACCGGGGCAGCCGCGCACCGGTGTACTCGGCGGCGGCGGTGGCGTCACGGGGACGGGCTTGGGCGCCTGTTCGCGCTGGTGGATTTGCTCGAGTAACTGTTTCTCAGCCGGTCGCAGCCCTTGCGGCGGTGGTTTTTTGCTGGGTTGGGTATCGACGCCGAGCGGCACGCCGCCGGGGCAGGGACTCGACTGCAAGGTGACCTGGCCCTGAGCGTCCTGGCATTTGAACACCTCGGCGTGGCCTAGCGGTGCGGCGAGCGCCACGATTGCCAGGGCGGCGCAACGAAAGCGCATAAACCTCATGCCAGTCTCCTGGGCCCGGATCAACGGACCTGGCTGATTCTGCCTTGCAGCGCGGGATTGAGCGGCGTGTGGGCGATCAGGTAATCGATCAACGCCTCCTCCAGCGGCCGGCCATAGTCATAAGGATCGATGGCTTTCTCGACAAACACGCCATAGCCGTCGCCGCCCGTGCGCATGAAGTTGTTGGTGGCGACCGTGTACAGCGCGGCAGGATCGAGGGCGGTGAAACTGCCATTCGCCGAGGCGATGTCGATGCTGGTGATGCGAGCCCCCGCTGGCGCGCCCGGGTCGAAGCGCAGCCGCATGCCCGACACCTGCGGGAAGCGGCCGCTGCCGGCGTCGCCGCCATAGCGCGAGACGCCGTTTTCCAGAGCCGTTTTGAGATCCGCGCCACGGAGCTTGAAAGTGGCGATTGTATTGCCAAACGGCAATACGCTGAGGACCTCGCCGATGGTCACCGGCCCTGGGTCGATGTCGGCTCGGATGCCGCCGCCGTTTTGGATTGCAATCTGGGCGCCGGTGTCGGCGCGCATGGCGTCGGCGATGAGGTCGCCGAGCAGGCATTCCGCGGTGCGGCAATCGGCATTGGTAAGGCTAATCTCACTCGTAACCACCTTGCCAGTCATAGATGACAGCGCGGTTTGCTTCAGCTTGTTGACCGGCTCGGCGAGGCGCGCGAGCAAGGTTTGAACAGCGGGGTCGGGCGCTATGTACTCGGAAAGTAGGATGGTGTCACCGCGTGCGCGTGTGACTTTCCCTTGGGCATCGAACTCGAGATCGAGGCGGCCGAGATAACGATTCCGGTCGCCCGCTTGCACAATGTAAAGCGGATTGCCGTCGGCGTCGTTGACGGCCGTGGGGTAGGCGTTGTCGCCGGCGGCTTTGAAGGTATTGCTGAGCAGGGTATGGCTATGGCCGCCGACGATGACATCGACGCCGGAAACCTGCGCGGCGAGCGCCTGGTCTTCGCTCAAGCCGATGTGGGTGATGAGGATGATCTTGTTCACCCCCTGCGCCTGCAAGCGCTGGCTCTCGGCATTGACGCGCGCTGCGTAGTCGCGATGCCAGGTGATGTCCTGCTTGCCGGCAAAATTCATGGTGACTTCCGGGGTGTCGGCGGTGATGAGCCCGATCAGGCCGATTTTTTCGCCACCTACCCAGAGGATCGTGGAGGGCGCGATCTTGGCCGCGAGCAGCGGTGTTCGGCTGACGTCGAGATTGGCGACCACCACCGGAAAACGCAGACCGCCCACAAAGCCAGCCAGCGTTTCCACGCCGTTGTCGAATTCGTGATTGCCGAGCGTCATGGCGTCATAGCCGAGCGCGTTCATCACCTGGATATTGTCTTTGCCGGCATAGTATTTGTGGAACAGCGTGCCGGTGAAACGGTCGCCGGCATCCACCAACAGCGTATTCGCCACGGTCGCGCGTATCTGCTTGACCACCGCGGCCTGGCGTGCCGTACCGCCTTCGCCGCTGGCCTGCGGTTCGTGATGGGAATGGGTGTCGTTGGTGTGCAACAGCGTGAGCTGGTACGCGGGTTGCGCCGCGCCGAGAGGGCCGGCGGCTAAACAAAGCAGCAGCAGGGCGAATGCGCATAACGGAGCGGGCTTCATCGACGAAACTCCTCGGAGGTTGCGAAAAACAGGCTTGGCAACACACGGCATGACGGCGTTATGATGGTAACCAACGCAACCCAGGGGAACAATCACCATGTCTATCGATCAGCGCCTCAAGGATCTCGGCATCACGCTGCCGCCCGCCAGCAAGCCCGTCGCCAATTACGTACCCGCCGTGCGCACCGGCAATCTGCTGTTTTTGTCCGGAAAAGGGCCTTTGCACTCGACCGGCAAAGTCGGCGCGGGCGTCGCGCTCGAACAAGCCTATCAAGACGCCCGTGAAGTAGGCTTGCTGCTGCTCGCCGCCATGCGCGAAGAACTGGGCAGCCTAGACCGCGTGAAGCGGGTGGTGAAACTGCTCGGCATGGTCAATGCGGCGCCGCATTTCATGGACCATCCCAAGGTGATCAACGGTTGCTCCGACTTGTTCGTCGAAGTGTTCGGCGACCGGGGCCGACACGCGCGCTCGGCGGTCGGCATGGGCTCTTTGCCGAATCAGATCACGGTCGAGATCGAGGCCATCGTCGAAGTGGGAGATTGACCGCCCGCGCTGAACCCGCCGCGTTATTTCTTGGTTTCCATGTACGTGACCGCCAGCGGCGAAAACTCGGCCTTTGGAGCGTTGCCAGCGATTACGAACAGCAACAAATGCTCGCGATCCGGTTCGGCGAAGGTCACGTTTTCGAAGCGGCGCGATACGCCGGGAGGAAAGGACACCACATCCAACGGCCCCAGCTCGATGGATTCGGGGTTCTCTTCGTTCCACGAGCAGCGCCAGGTGCCGGTGATCGGCATGAAGGTTTCATTCGTGTCGTGGTTGTGCATCAACGGCCCGCAGCCGGGTTTGGCCCTGGCGAAGCCGAGGTTGAAGCCTTCCGAGATCTTGATGGCGGCGTTCTCGGCGGCCAGCGCGCCGACCGGAGAGACCACGTTGCCGCCATCCCTGGGGGGTTGGAAGCCGATCACGTTGTACAGGGTGCGCCGGCATTCCGCGAGGTCGCTATCGGGAAGACCGCCGTCGAAACCTTTGAGATCCTTGAAGCGGGCAACGCGTTTCAGCATCTCGTCACGGCTGATGGTACGGGTCGGGAGCTTGGCTGCCATGCTATCCTCCAAGTCGGTTGAGGGCATTGGAATCACAGAGTCATGTCCGAGTTTAGCACCGTCCGTGGCGCATTCCAGGGTATCACGGCGGCGATGAGGAAACGGCTCGGCGCGTTGTTTTTGTTGCTGGGAGCGGTGGCTTGGGCGCGCGCCGATGTGCCGAAAGCGGACGAGCAAGTGATCTTGTTTCCAGCGCTGGCCTGGCACACCGAAGACGGCTGGGCGGTGGACATTCACGGCTGGATTTTCGAGCCCAATCTGTTCGGCGAAATCAGCGGCCTGTTTCGCAAAGCCATCGGGTTGCCCGCGGCGAGCCTGAATGCCGATGAGGAAAGTATTCTGGCGCAACGCGCGCACTGGTTCACGGTCGATAACGAAGGCGGCAAGCGGCTAGCGGTGACGCTGAACGGGCGGGCGTATGAACTCGCGGAATCCAAACCGAACGGCCATTTCCGATCGCAATTAAGCGTCAGCGCGGCGGAAGCCGAGCAACTGCGCGCGCGCGCGGCGGCGTTGGGGGCGAGGCCATCCGCCAGCATCGTCACTACGTTCAGCGATGATCGGCGCTTCAAGGGCGATCTCTTGTTTCTGGAAAAACAAGGCGTCAGCGTCATTTCCGACATCGACGACACGATCAAGATCAGCGTGGTCACGGACAAGCGCGAACTGCTGAAGAATACGTTTTTGCGCCCGTTCCAGCCGGTGCCCGGCATGGCGGAACTCTACCAGCGTTGGGCACGGGAGGCGCACGCCGAATTTCATTATCTGAGCGCCAGCCCCTGGCAACTCTACGTGCCGCTCGACGACTTCCTGCGCCGGCATGGATTTCCGCAGGGCAGTTTCCACTTGAAACTGTTCCGCTGGAAAGACAGCAGTTTCTTCAATTTGTTTGAAGACCCCATCCAGTACAAGGAAGACGCCATCGCCGACTTGCTCGGCCGCTATCCCGACCGGCGTTTCCTGCTGATCGGCGATTCCGGCGAGAAAGACCCGGAAACCTACGGCGCAATCGCACGGCGTTACTCGCGGCAAGTCGCGGCAATCGTGATCCGCGCCGTCGCTGCCGCCGACAATAACCCCGCCCGGTTCCAGACTGCGTTTACCGGTTTGTCGCCTGCGCTCTGGCAGGTGTTCAGCAACCCTGACCAGATCAGGCCGATCGCGTTCCCGCCAGCCCAATGAGCATCGTCAACCATGCACGGGGTTTTCCAGGACGAGGTCGCCGACCGCGATGCGCACGCGGTCGCCGGGCGCCAAGCTGAAATCATCCGGCGGCACGATGCCGGTGCCGGTGAACAGAAACGCGCCTTGCGGAAGATCGAGCTCCAGCCCCAGGTATTCAGCCAGTTCGGCGAGCGGGCGCTTGATCCGCGAAGTGCGGGTTTCGCCGTGGAATACCGAGTTCCCGCCGCGCTCGATGTCGAGCGCGATCGGCAAATCCGTCAGCGCCGCCGGGTCGATCAGGCGGATGCCCGGCCCTAGCGCGCAGGAGCCGTTGTAAATTTTGGCCTGCGGCAGATAGAGCGGATTCTCGCCTTCGATATCGCGCGACGACACATCATTGCCGGCGCAGTAGCCGACGATCTCGCTGCGGCTGTTGATGACCAGTACCAGTTCCGGTTCCGGCGCGTTCCAGCGGCTGTCTTTGCGCACCCGGATCGGCATGCCGTGGCCTGCCACACGCCAACCGCTGGCTTTGAAGAATAATTCGGGGCGTTTGGCGTCGTAAACCTTGGTGTAAATGTCCTTGGTCTCGGATTCATGCACCCGCGCTTCGCGACTGCGCAAATACGTCACCCCGCTGGCCCAAACTTCCTGATGCGCCTCGATGGGCGGCAATAAACGGCCTTCGGCTTTTTCATCGCTCGCCAGCGCATCGAGCAAAGCACTAGACTTGGCTCGTGGGATTTCCAGCATCATGCTCAGTTGAAAATGGGGCGCCAAGAGGCGCCCGTCCAACGCCCAGCGCGGCCCCGTAGGTGTTTGTAATCGATTGAGATTCATGCTGTTCTCCTGTCAGTCTCGAAATCGTAAAAAAGCATTACGGAGGAAACCCATCCGCGTCGTCATAAGAGAGAATTGTAAAAATGTGAAAAAAAAGCGCACTTGGTATTCGAGCTTAGCAGAATGGTATACAGTTTGCCTTCATGGTTTTTCATCCATTATCAGCGCATTGCCGAGAAGACCTCATGACCCAAAATGTCGCTTTGATGTTGCTGGCGTTGCTTGGCCGCAAAGGTTTTCTCATGGCGCTGGTCTGCGCCTTGGCTTACCCTAGCCTATCCACCGGCGCGGATGAGGTTCACGCTCCGCCGACGGGTCCCGTCGTCCTCACCGTGAGCGGCCAACTCGAGGCCAAGAACGCCGGTGAGAACTACGATTTCGATCGCGGGATGCTGCTCGCGCTTGCCCAACACAAGATCGTCACCAGCACACCTTGGACAGACAGTATGACGACCTTCGAGGGGCCGTTGCTGCGAGACGTGCTGGACCAGGTTGGCGCGCGCGGCGATACTCTGGATGCCTCCGCCCTGAATGATTACCGAATACAGATACCGCGCGCGGACGCGCGCCAGTACCCGGTGATTGTCGCGCTCAAGATGAACGGCGAAGAGTTACGGGTACGCACCAAGGGGCCACTGTGGATCATCTACCCTTGGAGCGAGTTTCCCGAACTGCAAGCGGAAACCTACTACCAGCGCTCGATCTGGCAGCTCAGGCGGATCGCGGTCCATTGATGAGCCCCCGGCGGCACATTCTGGGCTATGTGTTCTTCGGGGCCGCCTCCCTGGGGATGGCGTTCAGCCTGTTCGTCATCCTCATCCAATTGATCCAGGAGCAGCGCGGCGTCGCGGCGAGCTTTCGCGAGGGCGTGATCTGGAACGCCATGCACTGCGAACTCGAGAGCCGCCTGTTGTTGCAAACCATCCTGCAATTCATCCATGGGGATCCGGCGGTGTCGCAAACCGAGGTGTCGACCCGCTTCGATATTCTCTGGAGCCGCGTCGATGTCGTGAGCCACGGCGACATGGGCAAGGCGTTCGCCAAGGTCAAAGGGGCCAATGAGGCGATCGCCCAGGCTCGCGAGCTATTACCGCCACTGGAACCCCTGATCCTCGGTTTGCAGCGCGGGGATACGCAAACGCTAGAGACCCTCGCGCGCCCGCTCCAGGCCTTGACCGAGACGTTTCATGAGGTGGTGTTGGCAGCCAACGATCTGGATGCCCGCAACCGCGAGGAGCGCCAGCAGCACTATCGAAAGCTTTACGCCGATGCGATCGCGCTGCTGGCCGGAGCCCTGCTGAGCGGCGCCCTGTTGATCTTGCTCATCGCAATGAACATGCGCTCTCTGAACGTGCTGCGGGCCGGCCTGGAAGAGCGCGTGGCGGAGAGGACCCACGATCTGCGTACTGAGATCGCCGAACGCCGGCGTACCGAACAGACCTTGCTCAAGTTTTCGCAGGCGTTACAGCAGAGCCCCAGCGCCGTGATCATTTTCGATCGTGCGGGAAAGATCGAGTACGTCAACCCGCGTTTTGCCGCTGTCACCGGGCAGCCGTTGGAGGGCAGCATAGGCGGGACTTCCGAGATTCTCATGAGCCCCGAACTGCCGCCCGATATGCTGCGGGAGCCCTGGCTCACCGTGGGCGCCGGCGGTGAGTGGCATCGAGAATACCGCCAGGCGCGGGCGGATGGTTCGTGGTTCTGGATCGACGCCTCGCTCACACCGATTCGCTCCACCGAGGGCGAGGTGACGCACTATCTTTTCGTCGGCGAGGATGTGAGCTTGCGCAAGGAGCACGAGGCTCGGCTGTTGCGGCAGGCGACGCTGGACACCGTCACTGGCTTGCCGAACCGGTTGCTGGCCGACGATCGTTTGGCGCAAGCCCTGGCCAACGCCGAGCGCACCCAGCAGAAAATGGGCCTGCTCTTCATCGATCTCGATAAGTTCAAGCAGATCAACGACACCCTCGGCCATCATGCCGGCGATCAGCTGTTGGTCCAGGTAGGCGAGCGGCTCAGTCGCTGTGTGCGCAAACACGATACCGTCGCCCGTCTCGGCGGAGACGAATTCATCGTGGTCGCGCCCGACATCGTCTTGGCGGCGGATGTCGAAGTGGTCGTGAAGAAATTGATCGCGGTGTTCGAGCAGCCGTTTGTGCTCGACGGCCATCCGGTGATGGTCACCGGCAGCATCGGCGTGGCGCTCTATCCCGACGATGGCGAAACCCGCGAAACCTTGATGCGCAGCGCCGACGCCGCCCTCTACCAAGCCAAGGAAGCGGGGCGCAATACCTATCGTTTTTTTGCCCGCGAAAACAACGGCAAGAAGAGCGCCGAAAAGCCGCTCGGCGTCTAAGAGCGTCCGGATTCGCCGCGTTTCCGCGCCAGGCGCCGCGCGCGTAGTCCATGCGCCGCGCAACTCGGCTCCAACGCCTGCAGCCTCTCGGTATAGGCCAGCGCGCGCCGCCAATCGCGCAGGCGATGTTCGCAATATTTGGCGAGCTTTTCGATGGCTTCAATCGTATCCGCGCCGGCCAGTCGCTCCCAGATCGATATGGCGAGCGGCCATTGCCCGCGCTGCTGGGCAAGTCGCGCGAGCAGCAAGGCGTCGTCGACACCCAAATGGGGCTGGTGCCGGAGCAGGTGGTCGAACGCCGACTGCTTCTGCCCTTGTTCGAGGAGATGGCGAGCCCCCGCCGTGAGGCTGCTCTGGTGGTGGATCGGGTCGAGGTAGCAGCGGTGCAGGCGGCGCGGCAGCGCCGCCAAGGACACCAAATCCCAGTGGTTGTGCGCGATGACGCGCGGTAGTTCCGCGCCATTGCCACGGCGCAGCCAGTTGAACCACGCCTGGGGCACCAGCGCGCCGGGTAGGTCATTGACGCGCGTGAAGCCGAGCAAGCGCTCCTCGGCGGTGCGCAGCCGGCAATCCGGCCAATGCCCGCCGAACGCGCGCCGGGTGGTGGCGAGCAAATCCCAATGGCGTATGGCGGCAAATGGATCGGCGCGCCCCGCCAGCCGATAGCGCGCGGCCAGCAGCGGGCCGTCGAAACCCTTGCCGTTGTAAGACACCAGCACGGCGGCGCCCTGTACGAACGCGCGTGCGGCCGCCAGCATGGTTTGTTCGCCGTGGACGCGGGTGAGCATCAGCTGCCGCAGCTGGATGCCGCTGATTGATCCGCGTGCAAGCCCCAGCACGAAGGCGAGCGTGCCGGTGCCGCCGGCAAGCCCCGTGGTTTCCGTATCCAGATACACGACTTCGCCGGGATCGCAGGGGTAGCCGAAGAACTCGAACGCGGCGCGGGTTTCCTCGCCATTCGCGGGGCAGGGCGGTAGTGCGTCCAAAGGCAAAACCCGGTCGATGGCGATGAGGCAGTCGTCGATCCGTTCTCCGCCCACGGCTTGCGCCAGCTCGGTTTCGCTCATGCGCTTGCGCGCGCCCGGCCGTGCGGCGGTGATGCGCTCGATGCGCGCCCGCAACTCGGCCAGAGTGGGTTTTATCGCCTCGTTCGTGGCGTTTTGCGGACGCAGTTGGCTGAGCCGGGTGCGCAGGTTCATTGGGCCGACTCCTCGGCGAGGAGGCGCAAAATCCGCAGTGCGTTAGCCTTGGGCGAGCGGCGTTCGTCGCTCGCCAAGATGGGGCCTATGCAGGCCGGGCAGCCGTGCGTACAGGCGCAGCTTGCGACGAGCGCGCGGGCGTCGGCGGCGATCTTGGCGCGCATGTCGTACAGGGGCGCGGAAAGGCCGATGCCGCCGGGGAAGTTATCGTACAAGAACACCGTGGGATGGAATCGCTGGGCGTCAAGATCGGCGGGCTTGCCGGCGAGGTCTATCGCCTGGCTCGCCCCCGCACCGCCGACGGCCGCGAGCCAGGCGGCGTCGCTGTTGCCGACCGCACGCCCGAGATCGCGCAGTTCGCACATGCTGGAGAGCGCCGCGATGGTATGGAGGGCGTGGGCGGCGCCGAGAAAGCCGTCGAGCGCCTGCCAGCGCGTGGGAAAAGCGCGCGCCACCACCGTTGGGTCGAGATGCCACCAGACCGCGCTGGTGTGCATTTCGCGGTCGGGCAGGTTGACCTGCCCGTAGCCGACGTTGTCGTGGCTGTAGTAGCGGATTTTCTTATAACCGGCGATGCGCCGCACCAGGTGCACTTCGCCGTGGGCGGTCGTTCCGCCGCCGTGCGTGGTTTGCTCAAAGCAGTCGAGGATTTTTAGCCGATTGTAGTCGATCGCCTCAGTGTAATAATCGGCCTGGGTCTTGCGCACGAACGCCTTGCGCCCGCTCCAGTCGAGATTCTCGACCTGCCAGGGCTGGGCTTGGATCAGATAAATCGCGCCTTCGTACAGGGTGGAGCCGGCGCTGGCGTAGTCGACCTCGGCGATGACTTTGTGGCCGCCGCCGGTGCGGTCGATCACCACGAAATTGCCCTCGGCGATGCTGCGCAGGCTGACGCTGTTGGCCGGGTAGCTGTCGGCCATCCAGTGCCATTGGCCGGCCTCGTGGTGGAGGATGTGTTCTTCTTCGAGGTAACGCAGGCACTCGTCCAGGGGTTCCTTGCCGAACGCCTCGCCGTCGCGGAACGGGAGCTCGAACGCGGCGCAGCGGATGTGATCCATCAGAATCAGTAACTGATCCTGGGTCGATACGGGCGTGCTCGGGGAGGCGCCGAGAAAATAATCGGGATGGCGCATCAGGTATTGATCGAGCGGCGCCGAGGTCGCGACCAACACCCCGAGCGCGGTTTGCGTGCGCCGCCCGGCGCGCCCCAGGCGTTGCCAGGTGCCGGCGATGGTGCCCGGATAGCCGTTGAGGATGCAGACATCAAGCGCGCCGATGTCGACGCCGAGCTCTAATGCCGAGGTCGCCACCACGCAATCGACCGCACCCGCGCGCAAATGTTTTTCGGTGGCGCGCCGTTCGCTGGGGAGATAGCCGCCGCGGTACGCGCGCACCCGCACCGGCCGGCGCGGATCATGGTCGAAACTGTCTTTCAAGTATTTGGTGAGCACTTCGACCATTTGCCGGCTCTGCGCGAACACGATGGTTTTCAGACCTTCATCCACGGCGCAACAGGCGATGCTGGCGGTTTCATGGCGGGCGGAGACGCGGATGCCGAGTTCGGGATCGATCACCGGCGGATTCCAGAGCAGCAGTTCCTTGCGTCCTTGGGGCGCGCCGCTGTCGGTAATCGCATGGACGTTGGCGCCGATCAAACGGCTGGCGAGTTCCTGGGGATTGGCGATGGTGGCGGAGCACAGAATATAGATGGGATCGACGCGGTAAAACCGGCACACGCGGCGGAAGCGGCGCAGCAGATTCGCCATGTGTGAACCGAACACGCCGCGATACGTGTGCATCTCATCGATGACCACGAAACGCAGCGCCTCGAAGAACTGCGCCCATTTGGTGTGGTGCGGGAGGATGCCCTGGTGCAACATGTCCGGGTTGCTAACCACGATGTCGCCGCGCGTGCGCACCGCCTTGCGCGCATCGCCTGGCGTGTCGCCGTCGAAGGTATAGGCGCGGACGCCGAGCGCGCCGGCGTCGTTCAGTTCCGCGAGTTCGGCGACCTGGTCCTGGGACAACGCCTTAGTCGGGAAGAGATACAGCGCTTTCGCCCGTGCTTGCAGCGCGGCGTGGATGACCGGGAGGTTGTAGCAGAGCGTTTTGCCCGAGGCGGTCGGGGTCACGATCACCGTATGCCGTCCGGCCTGGATGGCGTCCCAGGCCGCGCGCTGATGGCTGTAGAGCCGGGCCACGCCGCGCTTGCACAGCGCGGCGAGTAGGCGCGGGTCCAGCTCCGGTGGGAACTCGGCGTAGCGGGCCAGGCGTTCGGGGACGCTGAGGGAAGCCGCGATACAGGGCGGGGTATTGTTGCGCAAACGCCCGACCAAGTTGGCGACCGCGTCGTCGGCAGCGACGTCGGCGCAAGCGAAGATGGCGTCTTGGTCATCGTCAAGCGCATCCTCCCAAGGCTCGCCCATCAGCGCACTTGTAACCAGACTTGGGCGCTCGCGCTCTGGCCCTGGCCGTCGATCACCGTAACCCGCGCAAAGCCCGCGCCATCGGGGGTCCAGGCGGCTTGCCGGCGCAGCGGCGAGGCCGTGACCGGCTGGCCGTTCACCAACCAGCGCCACGGGCGCGTGCCGCCGCTGGCGAGCAGCGGCAGGTCGGCGATACCGGTTGTCCCAGCGGCGAGTTCCACGGTTGCGCCATCGACCGGAAAGCTGATCGCGAGCGGGGCCGCCGCGCGTGGCGCGGGCATGGCGGCGCTATGAAAGTACTGGAGCGGCGCCGGCAGCTCGGCGTGACTCGCGAGCAGCACGCCGGCGGGCGCAGCCGGGTTCGAGCGCGGCGCTGCCGCGGGGAGCAGGTCGAACACGCGAAACAGTAAAGGGGCGGCGGTGTTGCGCCCATAGTGGCCGGGGCTGGGCGAACCGTCGGGCCGTCCGACCCAGACGCCGACGGTGTAGCGCGCGTCGTAACCCAGCGCCCAGGCGTCGCGAAATCCGAACGAGGTGCCGGTTTTGTGGGCAAACACGCGCGGATTGGGGCTGTTGGCGAACGGAATGCGCGTCTCAGGCGGCGGTGAATTTTCGAGTATACGGCTCAGATACCAGCACGCGCCCGGTGTGAGCAGGTGTTTCTCTGCGCCCAGCGGGTCCTCCGCGCGTAGCCTGAGTGGTACGACCTCGCCGCCGTTGGCGAGGCCGGTATAGAGTGTGGCGAGATCGAACAACGTGATGCCAACGCCGCCCAGCACCAGCGGCAGGCCGGGCGGCTGGTCGAGTTGTCCCAAACCAAATGGATGCCCGCAGCGGTGAGGCGGGCCGCGACTGCGGGGGGCCGAGACGGTCCAGAACTGCCACCGCTGGCACGTTGAGCGAACGTTGCAGCGCCTCGCGGACACTGACCTGGCCGTAGTACTGGTCGTGAATTGCTCGGCGTAATCGCCGAAGCGGGTAGGAACATCGTCGATGAGGGTTTCCGGATGAATGATGAGATCGTCGAACGCCATCCCGTAGACGAACGGCTTGAGGGTCGAGCCCGGCGAGCGCACCGCGCGCGCCAGGTCGATCTGGCCGGCGCGCGCCCCCGCGAAAAAGTCGGCCGAGCCGATGTAGGCGATGATCTTGCGGGTGTCGTTCTCCACCACTAGGATGGCGAGGTTCGCGCGTTCGTCCAGGGTAGGGAGTTGTTCGCGCGCCAGCGCTTCCAGATTGCCCTGCAGATGGCGGTCGAGTACGGTGTGAGTCTGGGTTTTGGCGGGGTAAGTAGTGTGCAGCCAGCGCGCCAGGTGCGGCGCCAGCGCGGGCATGGGCTGGCGGCGCTGCGGCACCGGCTCGGCGCGCGCCTCGCGCGCTTGGCGTTCGCTCAGCACGCCAAGTTCCGCCATCCGCTGCAATACCTTGTCACGCGCCGCCCGCGCCCGTTCCGGGGAACGATCCGGACGCAGTTCGCTGGGGGATTGCGGCAACACGACCAGCAGTGCGGCCTCGGCTGGCGTCAGGCGCGCCGGTTCTTTGCCGAGATAAGCAAAACTCGCGGCGCGCAGGCCTTCCAGGTTGCCGCCGTAGGGCGCGAGGTTTAGGTAAAGGGTGAGGATGTCGTCTTTTGGCAGCCGCCATTCGAGCTGCAAGGCGCGCAGCATCTCGATGGCTTTGTTCGTCAGGGTGCGGGGCCTGGGTTCCAGCAAGCGTGCAGTTTGCATGGTGAGGGTCGACGCTCCCGACACCACCTCGCCATGGGCCAGCCATTGCCCTAGAGCCCGCACAACGGCGAGGGGATCGACCCCGGGATGATAGGCGAAGCGCTTATCCTCGTAGGCCAGGAGCATGCGCAGATACAGCGGATCGACGGCCGCGGGTTTTAAGGGCAGGCGCCAAGCCTCATCAGGGGTGGTGAATGCGTATAACAGCCCGTCGTCGGCGTCGAATACCTGCGCCGATGGCTGGGAGGCGCGCGCGAGCGGGGGCGGGTAGCAACGATCGGCGAGCCAGGCGGCGCCGCCGATCAGCAACACCATCGCCGCCAAGCGGGTCAGCGCCCGCCTGAAGGTGCGCTTAGCTGGGAGGAGGCGCATAAGGGTCCACCGGATCGGGGCCGACCGAAAGTTCTTCGTGGCGCTCAGCGCTTTGGGGATCGGCGCTCGCTGGCTGGTCGAGACGGGCGATATGGAACAGCGCCTCGCCTTCGTTGACCAACGGGTTGTTGATCCGCCCCACGATCAGGCCGGCGAAGCGCGCGCGCACCGCTTCTTCCTGCTCGCCGAAGGGGTCGCTCACCCAAGCCAAGACTTCGTCTTTCGCGACCCGCGCGCCCAGCGCCTTGGCGGCGCGCACGATGCCGCTTTGCGGCGCGCGTACCCAACTGCTGTCGCGGGCGATGACGGGCTGGCGGCGGATCGGTTTGGCGGGCGGCAGCATAGCCAGCGAGCGCATGGTGGCAAGCACGCCTTTGACGCCGGCACTGATCGCGGATTCGTCGAAACGCAAGGCTTCGCCGCCTTCGTAGACGATGTAGGGTATACCCCGCCGCATCGCCACCTGGCGCAACGAGCCTTCGACCAATTCGTCGCTGTCGAGAATGACCGGCGCGCCGAAGGCTTCCGCCATTGCCCGCACTTCGGGGATGGCGATCTGCGCACGCACCTGCGGCAGATTGGTGCGATGGATGGCGCCGGTGTGCAGGTCGATGCCGTGGCTGGCTTTGGCGAACAGTTCTTCGAGAAACAGATGGGCGAGGCGGGCGGTCAGCGAGCCGGATTTCGAGCCGGGGAAGGTACGGTTGAGGTCGCGCCGGTCGGGAAGATAGCGGGAATGGGCGACGAAGCCGAACACATTCACCACCGGTACGGCGATCAGGGTGCCGCGCAGCGCATCGAGTAGCGACGCCGACAGCAGGCGGCGGATGATTTCGACGCCGTTGATTTCGTCGCCGTGCAGCGCCGCGCTCACCAGCAAGCGTGGGCCGGGGCGGCTGCCACGGATTACCCGCACCGGCATGTGCATACGGGTGTGGGTGTAGAGGTTGGGCAAAGGTATGTCGATGGTGGCGCGTTCGCCGGGAACGATATCGGTGTCGAAAATGCGCAGGGTTTCGTGCATCGTTCAGCCATGCCCGCGGGTGCGGGTCTTGCCGCGCGCCGCATTGTTCTCGATGAACTCGATGATCATGCCGGCGACGTCGCGGCTGGTCGCTTTTTCGATTCCTTCCAGTCCGGGTGAGGAATTGACTTCGATGACGACGGGGCCGTGGTTGGAGCGCAGAATGTCGACACCGGCCACGTTGAGGCCGATGATACGCGCCGAACGCGCCGCGGTCGAGCGTTCTTCGGGGGTGATCTTCACGATCCGGGCGCTGCCGCCGCGGTGCAGATTGGAGCGAAACTCACCTTCTTTGGCTTGGCGTTTCATCGCCGCCACCACTTTGCCGCCGATCACGAAGCAGCGCAAATCGGCGCCACCCACTTCGCGGATGAACTCCTGGGCCAGGATGTTCGCCTCCCGGGTCGCGGAACGCTTCGGTCACGCTTTTCGCCGCCTGCTGGGTCTCGGCGAGCACCACGCTACCCTGGAGTGCCCTCCAGGAGTTTGATCACCAGCGGCGCGCCTGTCTTGATCAGATTGCTTCAGTGTCGTCCGGCGAATGGGCAAAGCCGGTAGCTGATAATCCTATGCCTTTGCGCGCCAGCAGTTGCAACGAGCGCAACTTGTCGCGCGAGCGGCTGATGGCGACCGATTCGTTGAGCGGATACACGCCCATCATTTCAAATTGCCGCAGCACCGCCGTGCCGTAGAACGTGACGGACGCACCGATGCGCGGGATCACCGCGTCGAAGCCGCTCAGTTGTTCGCCCTTATAATGGATGGACGGGCGGTTGGAGGTGATGTTCATGTAGCAACGCAGCGGATTGATCACCTGCACTTCATGGCCGCGCTGCTTGGCCGCTTCCACCAATCGCCGGGTGGAATAAAGCTTGGGTCCGCGCGACAGGATAGCGATTTTCACGTCAGTTTTGCGGGCAATGCCGAGGCCAGTCGCGATAATGGGCGCGCAGCGTACGGCCATACTCGAACGACAGCGCCGGATCGACGATCAGCCTGCCGGCCATCGCGGTACGCCCGAGCAGCATGCGAAACATCATGTCTTCGCGGCTGGTGAGGGTGATGTCGATCATCCATTCCCATTCGGCAAGCCGGATCGGCGAGCGGATGACCAGGCGTTTTTCCTTGCGCCCGCCGGAATCGGTGACGATTCGCTCGTCGATGACGTCGGCGCTGCAAATGATCGCGACCTGTTGGTTCTTACGCAAAGGGTGCAGGGTGAAGCGCGCTTTGCGCCGCCGCTGTTCGCGGTAAGACTCCAGGTCCGCCACATGCAGCGCCGAGGTGCGCGCGCCGGTGTCGATTTTCGCTTTGAGGGCGGGTATGCCGAGCTTGGGCAGGGCTACCCATTCGCGCCAGCCGACGATGAGCTTGTCTTCCATGTCGAGCTTAGCGGCGCGGCCCGCCATGGCAGAAGATCAAGCGGATTCGCCGGTGGCCGGGAGTAGCGCTATTTGATGCCGAGCAATTCGACCTCGAACACCAGCGTGGAATTCGGGCCGATGGCCTGGCCCGCGCCGCGTTCGCCATAAGCCAGCTTGGCCGGAATGAAGAACTTATACGTGCTGCCCACCGGCATTAGCTGCAAGCCCTCGGTCCAGCCGGGAATCACGCCGTCGAGCTGGAATGTCGCCGGTTCGTTGCGCTTGTAGGAACTGTCGAACTCGGTGCCGTTCAGCAGCGTGCCGCGATAATTCACGGTCACGGTGTCGGTGGCCTTGGGTAGCGGACCGTCGCCCTTCTTGACGACCTGGTATTGCAACCCCGAGGCGGTGGTGGTGATACCTTCTTTTTCTGGTTTTCGGCGAGAAAGGCTTCGCCCTCGGTTTTGTTCTTGTCACCGGCGGCCTTGGTTTCAGCCTCGGCCTTGGCTTGCATTTCTTGGGCCTTGGACTGCATCTTGGCCATGAACGAGCTTCTGATGTCGTTCACTTCTTGATCCGTGAGCAACGATTTTTCGCCCTTGACCGCGTGGCCGATGGCAAGCGTCAAGGCATTCAAGTCGATTTCAACCGGTACCTTCTTGATCTGGTTACCGATATCGAGGCCGATGATATAGCTGAATTTCTGTTCGTCGGTTTTGAGGGTGTCGTCGGCGCGCGCGGCGGTGACGAGTAGGGGCAGTGCGACGGCGGACAGCGCGAGCGCGCGGAAAGCGAATTTCATGATGGATTCCTTGGAAATGAAGCAATGGGAGATGGGATGATGGATTTCCCATGCGCAACCATAACGACAAAATTGGATTTTGGCTAGTCGGCGCGCGCCAGGCAACCGTGCAAAGCGGCTTCATGCTTCGGTCGGCGGCACCACTTGCAAGACTTCTTCAACGGTGGTGAGGCCGGTGGCGATGTGATAAGCCCCGCCCAAACGCAACGGGCGCATGCCTTCTTGGCAAGCAACCCTGCGCAATTGCGCGCTGTCGGGCTGCTGGCGCAGCAAGGCGCGCACTTCCGGGGTCACGGTGAGCATTTCATAGATCGCTGTGCGCCCAAGATAGCCAGTCGATCGGCATTCCAGACAGCCCTGCGGCGCACTGACTGTTTTCGGTTTGTCGATGCGCCAAGGGTGTACCAGAGTGGCCCACAGCGCATCGTTTACCGCGCCCGCTGTCTTGCAGTGCGGGCATAGCGTGCGCACCAAGCGTTGCGCCACCACGCCGACCAGGGTGCCCTGGATCAGATAAGCGGGCACGCCGAGATCGAGCATTCGGGTGACCGCCGCGGCGGCATCGTTGGTATGGAGGGTGGAGAGCACCAAGTGGCCGGTGAGCGACGCCTGGATCGCCATCTGCGCGGTATCAAGGTCGCGAATTTCGCCGACCATGATAATGTCCGGGTCCTGCCGCAGCAGCGTCCTGACGCCTTGTGCAAAACCGAGTTCTATGGCGGGTTGCACTTGCATTTGGTTGAAGTCGGGCACCACCATTTCGATGGGGTCTTCGACGGTGCAGACGTTGACTTCCGGACGCGCAAGGTATTTCAGCGTCGAGTACAGGGTGGTGGTTTTGCCCGAGCCGGTAGGGCCGGTGACGAGTATGATGCCGTGCGGGCGTTCCACCATCGCTTTCCAGGTCTCGATCTCGCTCGGCGAGAAGCCGAGGTGGCCGAAGCTCTTGACCGCGATGTCGGGGTCGAAAATGCGCAACACGCATTTCTCGCCGAAGGCGGTGGGCATGGTGGACAGGCGTAGCTCGACCTCGCGCCCGGCGGGCGAGCGGGTCTTGATGCGTCCATCCTGAGGGCGGCGGCGCTCGGCGACGTCCATGCGGCCCAGGATCTTCACCCGGCTGGTGACGGCCGCCATCACCGCTGGCGGCATTTCATATACCCGATGCAACACGCCGTCGATGCGAAAGCGCACGAACCCGCGGTCGCGGCGCGGTTCGAGGTGGATGTCGCTGGCGCGTTGCTCGAAGGCGTACTGCAGCAGCCAATCGACGATTTGCACCACCGGCTTTTCCTCGGCGCCGATTTCGCCGCCTTTACCCAATTCCAGCAGTTGCTCGAAATTGAATAAATTGCTCGTCGCTTGGCCGCTCGCCGCCGTGGCGCCGGCCACCGAGCGCGACAAGCCATAAAACTCCAGCAGGTAACGATTGATGTCGAGCGGGTTGGCGACCACGCGTTGGATGTCCTTGCGCAATAGGTTGCGCAAATCACCGATCCACTCACGGAGAAAGGGTTCGGCGGTCGCGAACGTGATCGCCTGCGGGGTGACGCCGACCGGTAGGATGCGGTAGCGATAAGCATAAGCGTAGGACACCAGGCCGCTCACCGCGGCGACGTTGATCTGCAGCGGATCGATGTGGCGATAAGGCAGATCGGCTTTATGCGCCAGCCACTGGGTGAGCGATTCCAGGCTCAACAGATGGTGTGGCGGTTTGCGGCTGTCGAGCTTTTGGTTGGCGACCACCACCAAGGGATGCAAGTCCTGCGGGCCGCGCCAGCGCGCGTCGGCTTGCATGCGGGTAGCGTCGGCGCTGGCGAGCAGGCCGTCGGTGACCAGCCAATCGAGGACTTGCTGCAAGTCCAGGCGATGCTCGGCGGCGCGTGTGCTGCGCAGAACGGGTTCGGCCACGAGTTCGATTCCTTTGGGTGGGAGTTCCTGAGCGTTTTCCTATAATAGCGAATCCACGCCATCATTAGCCAATTACAATGCTGGAGAAGAGATGAACGCAGCGCATGATTCTTGTGGTGACCTTGACCGCGGGCTCCACCCGCTTGCAGGTGAGTCCGGCAGCCGGCAGGTCGATCACCCGTTATTGCCCCGAGCACGCCGGTCAGGTTCGTGAATGGATGTGGCCGGCGCGCGCCGCCGACATCGCCGCGCGCAATCCGCTCGCCATGTCCAGTTTCCCACTGGTGCCGTTTTCCGGGCGCATCCGCGCGGGGCGATTCACTTTTCAGGATCGCCAAGTGCGCTTACCGCTCAACTTCTTGCCGCACCCGCACGTCATCCACGGCCACGGTTGGCAACAGCCCTGGAGCGTGATCGAATCCGGAAGCGATGGTTTGACCATCGAATATCGGCATGCCGCCGACGATTGGCCGTGGGCGTACCGCGCGCGCCAGCGCTTTCACCTCGGCCCGGCGCGCCTGGAAGTAACGGCAAGCCTCGTCAACGAGTCGAACGCCCCGATGCCGGCGGGTATCGGCTTGCATCCGTATTTCATGCGCACGCCGCAAGCACGGGTGACCGCGCCGTGTGAGCGGTTCTGGCTGAACGATGAGGAAGTGATGCCGCTGGCCCTGGTCGATCCGCCGGCCGATGGCAACTTCAATCAGGGCGTGCGCATGGACAGCGTGTTTCTGGACAATACCTGCACCGGCTGGAGCGGCACGGCGCTCATCGAATGGCCGGAATGGAACGCAAGCCTCGTCATCGAGGCCGAGCCGCCATTGTCTTTTCTCGTGGTATACGCGCCGATCGGCGGCGCGTTCTTTTGCGTGGAGCCGGTGAGCAATGCCGCCGATGCGTTCAATTTGGCCAGGGAAGGCCGCACCGATACCGGAATGACGGTGTTGGCGCCGGGTGCGGAATTGATCGCAAGAGTGAGATTTATTCCGCGCCTTTAGCGCCGGAACGGCGCGCAAAAAACTGCGGATCGATGAACTCTATGAAACGCTTGGCTTGCGGTGATAGAAACTTGCCGCGCCGCATGATGACGCCGTAGGTGCGTTTAGGAAAATAGCGTTGCAGGGAATAGCGAAAGAACGGTTCGCCCGGATGCAGACAAATGCCGCTGACGATGGAAATACCTATGCCCATCCGCACGTATTCCTTGATGACTTCCCATCCGCCTGCTTCCAGGCACACATCGAGCGGCAGGTTGAGCTGCTGGAACGCCACCTCCACCATGCTGAAGGTGTTCAGATGGCGCGGCGGTAGGATGAATTTATAGGGGCTGATGTCGGCCAGCTCGATGTCTTGCTGACGTGCGAGGGGATGATCCGCGGGGGCAATGAGCTCCTGGGCAAAGGAATAGATCGGTTGATAGGAAATATCATCGGGCGGTTCGCCGCGAAACGATCCGACCGCAAAATCCGCTTCGTCCTCGCGCAATTGCCGCAATCCCTGCAAACCCGGGCCGTTGTGGAAGCGCACGCGGATGCCGGGGTGGTGCTCGGCGAAGCGCTTCACGGTGTTGGGTAGCAGATACAAGATCGTCGATTCGCCGGCCGCGATATTCACTTCGCCCTGATCTAAACTGCCGCGCAGCGCGCTGAAGGTTTCGGTCAAGCCGTCGAAGCCCTCGACCAACGGCAAGGCGATGTCGTACAGGATATGGCCTTCTGGGGTTGGCTGAATGCGGGGGCCACGGCGCTCGAATAAAATGACCCCCAATTCTTTCTCCAGAGCCTGGATTTGCAGCGAAACCGATGGTTGGCTTAGACGCATGCGCTCCGCTGCTTTGGAGATACTGCTGGTTTGCATCGCATAGCAGAAACCGCGTAGCTGTTGGAGATGATTATGCTTGTAGTAATAGCGATCCGCGGACATGGGAGGTGGCTCTTACGATCAATCATTGACAAAATAAATATTAAAGATTGATAACTTTGACTTGTCAAATATTGGTGTTCTCCATAGACTGCGCGATATTTCTTATCGCGCATTGAATTTTCATATCATGAAATAATCGCAAAGGATCAAGGAAATCATGACGTCAAGTGCGGCGATTGCCGATTCCATTCGTTCGACTCTTCCAGGCGTTGTCATCAATGCCGCCATCCCGCCTGCTTACAGCACGCTGTTGACGCCGCAGGCGCTGGCATTCATCGTCGATCTCGAGCGACGCTTTCGGCGTCAGCGTGCGCAGGTGCTGGAAGCGCGCCGCGCGCGCCAGAATGAATTGAACAACGGGGGCACATTGGATTTTCTTGCGGCAACCGCGGACATTCGCCAGGGCGAGTGGAAAGTCGGATCGATTCCCGCCGATTTACGCGACCGTCGGGTCGAGATCACCGGGCCTACCGATCGCAAGATGGTGATCAATGCGTTGAATTCGGGCGCGTTCATACCGATTCGTGATGCGCTGACGCCGAATTCAGAGCAATCTGCCGACGCCAGTCAACTGGCGTGATGCGTGATGACGCGGTATCGCGCCGCCCGAGGGCAAAGTAATACCGGCTCCATGACACCATCGCCGTTGCTGGTGCGGCCACGCGGCTGGCATTTACCGGAAAAGCATGTGCTAGTCGATGGCGAACCGATGTCAGGCTCCTTATTCGACTTTGGCCTGTATTGTTTCCATAACGCCAAGCAGGCCGTCGCCAACGGCAGCGGGCCGTATTTTTATTTGCCGAAGATGGAAAGCCATCGCGAAGCCCGGTTGTGGAACGAAATCTTTGTCCATGCGCAGAAGACGCTGGGATTGCCGCTCGGCACCATCAAGGCGACGGTATTGATCGAGACCATTAGCGCGGCGTTCGAGATGGACGAAATCCTCTACGAGCTACGCGACCACAGCGTCGGGCTCAATTGCGGGCGCTGGGATTACATTTATAGTTTCATCAAGAAATTCAATGCCCATCCGGACTGCGTGCTGCCGGATCGCAGCCAAGTGACGATGGCTTGCCATTTCCTGCGCTCTTATTCGCAGTTGCTGATCAAGACCTGCCACCGTCGCGGCGCATACGCCATGGGCGGAATGGCGGCGCAAATCCCGATCAAGAACGACGCCAAGGCCAATGAATTGGCGCTTGCCAAGGTGCGCGCCGACAAAGAGCGGGAAGCCGGCGACGGCCACGATGGCACTTGGGTCGCCCATCCCGGACTGATAGGCATCGCCAAAGAGGTCTTTGATCATTTCATGCCGGGGCCGCATCAGCTGGCGAAGTTGCGTGAGGATGTGCAGGTCGGCGCCAATGATTTGTTGCGAGTGCCTGCCGGTACCATCACCGAGGCCGGATTACGCGGCAATCTGAGCGTTGCCACGCAGTATCTGGAGGCATGGTTGGGCGGTTTGGGGTGTGTACCGCTTTATCACTTGATGGAGGATGCGGCGACTGCCGAGATCGCGCGATCCCAAGTTTGGCAATGGATTCGCCATCCCAATGGGGTGTTGGAGGACGGCCGCAAGGTGGACGGCGAGATGTGCGTTCGCCTGCTGCGAGAGGAATTGGTCAAGATTCGCCGTGAAATCGGCGTGGATCGTTACGATGCCGGACATTTTCCGCGCGCGGCGGAGTTGATCGAACAGATTGTCACCGCTGAGGAATTCGTCGAGTTTCTCACGTTGGAGGCATACCCCTATGTTTAATGCGTGCTAGTAAGGAGTATCTTGATGTCGCATTTGAGTCTCGAAGCGTTGAGCCAGGATTGGGCGGAAAACCCGCGTTAAAGGGCGTGCAACGCCCGTATGGCGTCGCCGATGTCGTGCGGTTGCGCGGTACGGTCGCGATCGACCACAGTCTGGCGCGCTTGGGCGCAGCCAAGCTCTGGCGGTATTTGCACGAGCAACCGTTTGTCAACGCGCTTGGCGCGCTCACGGGTAACCAGGCCATGTGCAGCAGGTCAGGGCCGGGCTCAAAGCGATCTATTTATCCGGCTGGCAAGTAGCGGCGACGCCAATACCTCGTTGCAGATGTATCCCGATCAGTCCTTGTATGCGGTCAATTCCCGTGCCGGACGTGGTACGGCGCATCAACAATACCTTGTTGCGCGCGGATCACCCATCACGCCGATGGCGACGACAGCATCGATTGGTTGCAACCTATCGCCGCCGACGCCGAGTGATCATGGGCTTCTGAATGCCTTTGAATTGATGAAAGCGATGATCGAAGCGGGCGCCGCTTGCGTTCACTTCGAGGATCAACTGGCCTCAGCCAAGAAGTGCGGGCATATGGGCGGTAAGGTTCTGGCGCTGACCCGCGAAGCGGTGCAAGCTGGTCGCCGCGCGGCTGGCCGCCGATGTGCTCGGCGTGCCGACCTTGTTGATCGCCCGCACTGACGCGGAAGCTGCGAATCTACTCACTTCCGACGCCGACGAACATTAATCATCGGTTTATCATCAAAGGTGAGCGCACTATTGAGGGGTTTTATCGGGTCCGGCATGGTTTGCAGCAGGCCATCGATCGCGCGGTCTCTTATGCCGCAGTAGCCGATCTCGTGTGGTGCGAAACCGGCGTGCCGAATCTCGAACAAGCACGCGAGTTCGCCGAGGGTGTGCATCAGATCTATCCTGACAAGATGTTGGCCTATAATTGTTCGCCCTCGTTCAACTGGCGCAAACATCTGGACGAGGCGACCATTGCCAAGTTCCAGCGCGAGCTAGCGGCAATGGGTTATAAATTTCAATTTATTACCTTGGCTGGGTTTCACGCGTTGAATTACGGCATGTTCAAGCTCGCCAAGGGCTACAAAGAGCGTCAGATGGCGGCGTTCGTAGAGCTGCAAGAGGCGGAGTTCGCGGCGGTGAAAGAAGGCTTCACTGCCGTGAAGCATCAGCGCGAGGTCGGTACCGGCTATTTCGATGCGGTCACCCAAACCATCGCGAGTGGGGCGTCGTCGCTCACCGCATTGACGGGTTCCACCGAGGAAGGCCAGTTCTAGCGGCGATTCTCGTTGGCCTGAAAGTCGGCTGGTTGCCCAGACCCGGCGCGCGCGCGCCGGGTTTTTTTTATGCGAGCCCACTCTTGCCGGGGGGTAATTGCATTGCCCAAAACTTCCTTTAATATTGATGTGCGCCGGTCAGAGTGTTCATCCGAGGAAGCTTGTTCCGAATGAAGCCTTTCAACCCAGCACGCGATCCCGATGTCGTTGTTGAGAAGGCTAGGCCTAAACTCAAGGCGCCGCCGCTTTACAAGGTGATCCTGTTGAACGATGACTACACGCCGATGGAGTTCGTGGTCTATGTGCTGGAGATTTTCTTTGGCATGAATCGCGAAAAAGCCACCCAGATCATGCTCCATGTCCATACCCGCGGGCGCGGTGTGTGCGGCGTTTATACCCGCGAAATCGCCGAGACCAAGGTTTCCCAGGTGAATGATTTCGCGCGCAGCCATCAGCATCCATTGCTGTGTACAATGGAAGAAGCTTAATGCCATGAGCAGTTTGATTCATTGTTCACGAGGCCGAGACTATGTTGAGTAAGGAATTGGAGCTTTCGATCAACCTCGCCTTCCGCGAAGCACGGGAACGCCGTCATGAGTTCATGACGGTGGAACATCTGCTGTTGGCATTGCTCGACAATCCTTCCGCCGCCGAGGTATTACGCGCATGCGGCGCCAATCTCGACAAGCTCAAGCGTGAACTGCAGGGCTTCATCCGCGAGAATACGCCGATCCTCGCCACCGACGATCCGCGCGAAACCCAGCCCACGCTTGGTTTTCAGCGCGTACTCCAGCGTGCCGTGCTGCATGTGCAGTCATCGGGCAACAAGGAAGTGACCGGCGCCAATGTGCTGGTCGCCATTTTCGGGGAGCAGGAATCGCATGCGGTTTACGTGTTGAAGCAACAGGATATCAACCGTTTGGACGTGGTGAATTACATTTCGCACGGGATTTCAAAAGTGTCTGATGATAAAGATATTTCTTCATCGAATAGCGAAGACGAAACCAGTAATGAAGCCGCTGGTAACAAGCCCCTGGATAGCTTTGCATCGAATCTCAACGAGCTCGCGCGTCAGGGGCGTATCGACCCCTTAATCGGGCGGCGTTTGGAGATCGAGCGCACGATTCAAATCCTCTGCCGGCGGCGCAAGAACAACCCGCTGTTCGTCGGCGAAGCGGGGGTCGGCAAGACCGCGATCGCCGAGGGTTTGGCGAAAATGGTGGTGGACGGCGAAGTGCCCGATGTACTGCGTAACGCCACGATCTACGCGCTCGACCTGGGCTCGCTGGTCGCCGGCACCAAATATCGCGGCGATTTCGAGAAGCGCTTGAAGGCCGTGCTTGCGCAACTCAAAAAAGAACGGAACGCGATATTGTTCATCGATGAAATTCACACCCTGATCGGCGCGGGCGCGGCGTCTGGAGGCGTGATGGATGCTTCCAACTTGATCAAGCCGATGCTGGCGTCGGGCGAACTAAAATGCATTGGCTCGACGACTTATCAGGAATATCGAGGCATTTTCGAGAAAGACAGGGCACTGGCGCGGCGGTTCCAGAAAATCGACGTGACCGAGCCCTCCGTCGATGAAACCTATCAGATCTTGATGGGGCTGCGTAGCCGCTTCGAGCAGCACCACGATGTCAAATATACCAATAAAGCGCTGCGTGCGGCCTCCGAGCTGTCGGCGCGCTTCATCAATGATCGCCACCTGCCCGATAAAGCCATCGATGTGATCGACGAGGCCGGCGCCAGCCAGCGCCTGGTGCCGGTATCCAAGCGCAAAAAGACGGTCGGAGTGAGCGATATCGAAGCCATTATCGCGAAGATCGCGCGTATCCCACCGAAGAGTGTGTCATCTACCGACAAAGACGTGTTGCGCAACCTGGATCGTGACCTCAAGCTGGTGATTTTTGGCCAAGACGAAGCGATCGAAAGCTTGGCTGGCGCGATCAAGATGGCGCGCGCCGGACTTGGCAACGAACTCAAGCCCATCGGTTCGTTCCTGTTTGCCGGGCCGACCGGCGTGGGCAAGACCGAGGTTACCCGTCAGCTTGCCAAGGTCATGGGGATCGAACTGATCCGCTTCGATATGTCCGAGTACATGGAGCGGCATACGGTATCGCGCCTGATCGGCGCTCCGCCCGGCTATGTGGGTTTCGATCAGGGCGGTTTGCTCACCGACGCCATCCTCAAACATCCGCATGCGGTGTTGTTGCTCGATGAAATCGAAAAAGCCCATCCCGACGTGTTCAATTTATTGCTCCAGGTGATGGATCACGGCACGCTCACCGACAATAACGGGCGCAAAGCGGATTTCCGTAACGTCATCATCGTGATGACCACCAACGCCGGCGCCGAGCAAATGGATCGGAGCTCGATCGGCTTCACCTTGCAAGATCACGCCAACGACGGCTTGGAAGCCATCAAGCGCATGTTCGCACCCGAGTTCCGTAACCGCCTGGACGCCATCATCATGTTCAAGCCGCTCGAACAGAAAACCTTGGGCCAGGTGGTCGACAAGTTCATCATCGAACTGGAAGCTCAGCTCGAACCCAAAGGGGTGACGCTCAGCGTCAACGACGAGGCCAGACAATGGCTGGGAGAACGCGGCTATGACCGTAAGATGGGCGCGCGGCCCATGGCGCGGGTGATCCAGGAAAATATCAAAAAGCGTTTGGTCAACGAACTTTTATTCGGCAAACTCGCCAACGGCGGGCGCGTCATGGTGAGTGTGAAAGACGGCGAACTGCATTTGGAAATCGCCGAAGAAGAAAACGTGTCCTTGAACAAAGCTTGATGGGGACGGGGTGGGTGGGTCGATGCCGGCAAAGTTCAGCGCGCGCGGTAGATGATCCGCCCCTTGCTAAGATCATAAGGCGTCAATTCGACGCGGACCTTGTCGCCGGTGAGGATGCGGATGTAGTTCTTGCGCATGCGCCCGGAAATATGCGCAGTGACGATGTGCCCATTTTCAAGTTCCACTCGAAACATCGTATTTGGCAGTGTCTCGACGACCGTGCCTTCCATTTCGATTTGATCTTCTTTTGCCATAGTCTGTGATTTTCGCGCTGGGGTAAGGCGCGTAAACATAATGGATAGCAAGGGTCAGGGCAAGGGGCGCGATACGGGATCGCGCCAATGTCCCGCGCGAAATAATTGGTATGGGCGCAAGTGATGTTTATACGCCATTTTTTTGTTTTCCGCGATCCAGTAACCCAAATATAACCAACTGAGCGCTTGCCGCCGCGCTTCCGCAATTTGGCGGAGTATGGCGTATGTACCAAGCCCGCGCCGTTCCTCGTCGGGGTCGAAAAAAGTGTACACGGCGGATAGGCTGTTGTCGAAATGATCGACGATTGAGACACCTAATAAACGTCCGTCGGCGCGAAATTCCCATAGTCGCGTATCTTGCCAGGGACTGTGGAGCAATGCGCGATAACCCGCGCTGCCCTCGTTATCCATACCGCCGTGGGGATGGCGGATATCCAGATAGCGTTGGTACAGTTGGTAATGCTCGGCGCTGAAGGTGGCCGCATGAATACTGAGGCGCACGTCGGCGTTGGCGCGCTGGCAGCGCCGCTGGGCGCGGTTGGGTTGGAACGCGGAAATGGGTATCCGCAGTGGAATGCAGGCCGCACAGTCCAGGCAGTGGGGACGATAAATATATGCGCCGCTGCGGCGAAAGCCGAGCGCAATGAGGTGCGAATAGCATTCTTGGCTGGCGTCGCTTGGGGTTACCAGCAGATTGCGCGCCTGCCGCTGCGGCAAGTAACTGCATGCAGAGTCCTGACTCAGAAACAGCCCGATACGGTCGCGATTATACGCTTGCATGGGCTGGGGTCAGGGTGTTCAGCAAATCGAGATCGAGACGCCAGCGTCCCGGTTCGGTAGTTGCGTCGCAATGCTGGTCGAGAAGCGCGAGAAAGTCACGCCGTGGCATTGGTTCCGCACCCAGGCTCAACAAATGCGCGGTATACATCTGACAATCGATGACCGCGAACGACCAGCGCCGCAACTGCAAGCATAGGTGCACCAGGGCGATTTTCGACGCGTCCGTTACCTGGCTGAACATCGATTCACCATAAAACACCCGCCCCAGCGCAACGCCGTAGAGGCCGCCCACCAGCTCGCGATCGCGCCAGGTTTCCACGGAATGGGCATAGCCAAGGTCGTGGAAGCGGATGTAAGCGCGCCGCATCTCGGGGGTCAGCCAGGTGCCGTGGTCGGACTTGCGCGGTAGACCGCAACAGTGGATCACTGCGCTGAACGCCTGATCCATGGTCACCGTCAGTTGGCGCTTGTTGAGGGTCTTACGCAGGCTGCGTGAGATCTTGATGCGTTCCGGAAATAGTACCGTGCGCGGATCTGGGGACCACCATAGAATAGGCTGGCTGGCTGAATTCCAAGGGAAAATTCCATGACGGTAAGCACGGCGTAGGCGCTTTGGGGACAGATCCCCGCCGATGGCGAGAAGTCCAGGCGGATCGTCCAAGGCCTGTTCCGGGTCGGGAAAGGGCTGATCCGTGGCGGGATCGAGCCAGGCAAGGCCAGTGGTCATCCGTCGGCCTCGACTTGTCGGTATGGCGAGTGGGCATTAAGCTCCGAGGCGTAACGCTTGATCGAAGGCGCCTCTCGACGCAAGAAATCGGCGATTGCGGAACTGAACGAAGGGTGCGCGATCCAATGCGCGGAACGGGTGAGGGTCGGCAGAAAGCCGCGCCAGACTTTGTGTTCACCCTGCGCCCCTGGCTCGAAACGCCGCAATCTATGTTCTATGCAGTGTTCGATGCCTTGATAGTAACAAGCCTCGAAATGCAGGCTGTCGGCATCGGTAGCGCAGCCCCAATGGCGCCCGTACAGCGTGCTATCGCTCATCAGGCTTAGGGCAGCGGCAATATCCTTGCCGGAACGCCGCGCGATGACAAGCAATATGCGATCACCCAGGTTGGCGCCAATGTCGAGGAAAAATTCGAGCGTCAACGCCGGGAAGTTGCCATGCTGCTGAAAGGTATTAAGATAAAAACGGTGAAACAGGCTCCATTCTGCTGTGCTGACCTGGGAACCGAGGAGTCTGCGCAGCTCAATGCCGGCCTCTTGCACCGCGCGGCGCTCGCGCTTGATGTTTTTGCGCTTTTTGGCGTTGAAGGTGGCGAGAAAGTCGTCAAAATCGCGATAACCGCAATTGTGCCAGTGGAATTGGCAACCCCAGCGCGCCATGTAGCCAGCCGATTCCAGCCGCGCAAGTTCGGTATCCTCCACAAACAGCCAATGCACCGATGAGCAGCGGTTGCGGTTGGCTTCAGCCAACACGCGCTCCAGCATCCGGTCTGATACCTCCTGGTTGGGCGCATCGGCGGCGATCAACAGGCGTTGACCGGTGGCGGGCGTGAAGGGAATTGCGCTCACCAGCTTGGGATAATAGGACAGGCCATGGCGTTGATAAGCATCGGCCCAACTCCAATCAAACACGAACTCGCCAAACGAATTGTCCTTGAGGTAAAGCGGCACGGCGGCGAGCAGACGGCCTTCGTCGTCATGACACAGCAAGTGACGTGGAAACCAGCCGGTGCGTTCTCCCAGGCAGTCGGTGCGTTCCAGGGCGAGTAGGAATTCATGGCTGAGAAACGGGTTGCCATCTTGAACCAAGGCATTCCAGCGGTGCGCAGCCACCGCCGCCAGCGATTCTACAGTGCGGAGTTGCATGAAGCCCATTGACACTCGTGGCGAGGAGATTGTCATGGTACGGAATAGGCGCTGGGCGGTAAAGTATGGTGATGACGCTTTACTGCGCACATGAACCGCATACAATAGCGGACAATCCATCGGTGAGTGTTAAGACCTTGGCTCAAGCGCGTAGAAAGACTTCCAATACCTTGGGATTGGCCATTCTTCAGCATGTAAAACAGGGTTTGCGCGAAAGCAGTTTTGTCGTACTCATTGGGGTTGCGCTTTATCTCGTGACCGCGCTGATTTCCTTCAATGGCGCGGATCCTGCCTGGACCCGCTCCGGCGGACAGAGCTCGGTGAGCAACCTGGGTGGGATCGTGGGCGCGTGGTTCGCTGATATCAGCCTATTTTTTTTCGGCTATGTCGCTTATTTATTGCCTCTGGCCGTCGTGTACTGCGGGTGGAGTTTGTTTCGCGCCAACGCCATTCGCAAGTTGGACGGTGAGGTGATTTTTTTTCGCGCTCTGGGCTTTGTCGTGGCGCTTGGCGCACTGTGCGGTTTGGGGGCTTTGATTCTGGGCAGGGTACCGGGTTCTGGCTCGGGCGGCGGCATTATCGGGGATGCGATTGGCCACAATTTGGTCCGTGCATTTAGCGTTTATGGCAGCAGTTTATTTTTGATGGTGTTGTTTTTCGCTGGGTTCACCTTGGGAACAGGGCTTTCCTGGGGCGCGTTGCTGGACCACGTTGGCCGCGCTTTATTCGTCGCGGCTACGGGGTCAGTTCGAGCAGTGGCGATATTGCGGCGCTGGATCGAACCCGCGCTGGAACGCATGGAGTATTCCAGGGCATCCAGTGGGGCGCTGACGTCTCATGACAAACTCGATCCGGCGCAAGGATTGGCGGGGGATCCAACGCCCGTCGTCGCGGACGATGGCGTGTCCGAGCCGGCGCCCAAGAGCAAATCCAGCACCAAGAAAAGCGCACGCCGCGAGCCGGTTTTGAATGCAATGCCAAGCGCCACTTTGCTACCGGAAGCTGCCCGTGGCTCCAGCGATCATCTGGGAACGGAACCCGCACGAGAGCCGCCCCTACCGATGACTCCATCGGTACTCCTAGAGCTTGATGATGCCGATGACCCGATTGAGACGCTGCTAGTGGGTTCCTCCAGCGCCGCCATGGAATCGTCCGTGCTTGGCAAAGAACAGGCGCCGCGATTCGCCTTGCTCAAGGGCAGCGCTGCGGCGCAAGCGGCGGGCGTTTATCGCCTGCCCAGTTTGGATTTGTTGGACCCGGCGCCGGTGGAAGAAACCTCTCATTCCGCCGAGATGCGCGAGGCGTTGGCGCGCCAGGTCGAGGCGCTGTTGCGTGATTTCGGCGTCGAAGTGAAGGCGGTGGGGGTGGAACCAGGGCCGGTTATCACCCGCATCGAACTTAGCCCTGCGCCTGGCATCAAAGTCAGTCAGATCACCGGCCTCGCCAAGGATTTGGCGCGAGGCTTGTCGGTGGTCAGCGTGCGTGTGGTCGAGGTGATACCTGGAAAGTCGTATGTCGGCCTGGAAATACCCAACCAACATCGCAAAATTGTGTATTTGAGCGAGATCCTGGGCTCATTGGTGTATCGAAATCTTGCTGCTCCACTCAGCTTGGCGCTGGGTCAGGATATCGGTGGCCGGCCGGTCGTCGCCAATCTCGCCAAGATGCCGCATTTGTTAGTAGCCGGCACTACCGGTTCGGGCAAGTCGGTGGGCATCAATGCCATGCTTCTCAGCATCTTATATAAGGCGACTCCGCAGGAAGTACGTTTGATCATGGTCGATCCTAAGATGCTGGAGTTATCGGTGTACGACGACATCCCGCATCTGCTCACGCCCGTGGTCACCGATATGAAGGATGCGGCCAACGCATTGCGTTGGTGCGTGGGCGAGATGGAAAGGCGCTACCGCCTGATGGCGGCCTTGAAAGTGCGCAATATTGCTGGGTTCAATCATCAAGTCAGCGCGGCGATCGAGGCGGGTAAGCCGGTTCCCGATCCGTTGTTCGACGCGCGCGCCAATCCCGGCGCCGTGCCGCCGATGCTCGAGTCTCTGCCTTACATCGTGGTGGTGATCGACGAACTCGCCGATATGATGATGGTGGTCGGCAAGAAGGTCGAGGAATTGATCGCGCGCCTTGCACAAAAAGCGCGCGCG
The DNA here is from genome assembly GCA_046347515.1 of Gammaproteobacteria bacterium. GTDB lineage: Bacteria > Pseudomonadota > Gammaproteobacteria > Competibacterales > Competibacteraceae > JAXMFZ01. Next base: position 35,865 of record JAXMFZ010000040.1, read on the forward strand.
GCGGGCATCCACCTGATCATCGCCACTCAGCGGCCCTCGGTCGATGTGATTACGGGATTGATCAAAGCCAATATTCCGACTCGAATCGCGTTCCAGGTATCGTCCAAAGTCGATTCCCGCACCATCCTCGACCAAATGGGCGCGGAAAGCCTGCTCGGCCACGGCGATATGCTGTTCCAGCCACCTGGCACCGGATTGCCGCAGCGGGTTCACGGGGCGTTTGTCGCGGACGAGGAAGTGCACCGCGTTGTCGAATATCTGAAACGTTTTGGCAAGCCCGATTACAGCACGGCGATTCTCGAAGAGCCTAGCGAATCCGGCGCTGGCTTTGGGCCAGACGCCGCTGTTGCCGGTGACGCCGAGAGCGACCCGCTCTATGATCAGGCGGTGCGTATCGTGATCGAATCGCGGCGCGCGTCGATTTCTGCGATCCAGCGCCGGCTCAAGATCGGCTATAACCGCGCCGCGCGCATGGTGGAACAAATGGAAAGCGCGGGGCTGGTGGGGTCGCTGCAAGCCAATGGCAATCGGGAAGTGTTGGTACCGCCGCCGGCGGATGTTTGAAGCCCTAGCGAGGTCATCATGAAGCGCATGATTGCGATATTGGTTGGCGTGTGTTCGATCGCCGTCGCGCTCGGCATTGGCGTCGCCAATGCCGATGCGCAGAGGGTCACGCAATATTTTCAAGCTTTGCAGTCGCTGCGCGCCGAGTTCGTCCAGACGGTGTTCGACGACAAAGGCAAGGTCATGCAGGTAGCGCGCGGTGAAATGTGGATGCAGAAACCTGGCCGGTTTCGCTGGAATTATCAGGAGCCTTATGAGCAAGTCATCGTCGCGGACGGCACACGCTTATGGGTTTACGACAAGGATTTGGAGCAGGTTACGGTAAAACGCATCGATGCTGCGCTCAGCGAGACGCCGCTCGCCTTGCTGAGCGGCGCTGCGCCGATCGGTAAAGAATTCACCATCGGCGCGGCGCGCAAGCAAGGCGGGTTGGAATGGTACGAATTGCGTCCCAAGAAGGAACAAAGCGAGTTTTCATTGTTGCGCGTCGGTTTTGACGGCGATGCGTTACGCACCATTGAGTTGGAGGACGCCCTCAAGCAGCGCACACGCTTGAGTCTGGAAAAGCTGGAGCGCAACATCAGCGTGGATTCCAAACAATTTCAGTTCGTACCGCCGCCGGGTGTCGATGTCGCGGGTGATCTATCCTGATCTAGCTAAAGAAAGCCGATGGCACTTGCAATGGATGAATTGAGGCCTCTGGCGGATCGCTTACGACCCCAGCGGATGACCGATTTCATCGGCCAGCAACATTTGCTTGCGCCGGGTAAACCTTTGCGTCGTGCCCTTGAATCCGGCATCCCGCACTCGATGGTGTTATGGGGGCCGCCCGGTACCGGCAAGACTACATTGGCGCAGTTGATAGCAACGCACAGCGCGGCGCGGTTCATTGCTTTGTCCGCAGTGATGGCGGGCGTCAAGGAAGTACGCGCGGCGGTCGATGAAGCCCAACGCGAATGGCATGATCAGCGGCGCCGCACTGTGCTGTTCGTCGATGAAGTGCATCGCTTCAGCAAGGCGCAGCAAGATGCGTTCCTGCCTTTCGTTGAGCAGGGGACTTTCATTTTGGTTGGCGCAACCACGGAGAATCCCAGCTTTGCCTTGACCAGCGCATTGTTATCGCGCTTGCGGGTGTATGTATTGAAAAGCCTGAGCATCGAAGACCTGGACGCGGTCATTGGCCGGGCTATTGCTTTGGAGCCGGAGTTGATGCAGTTGCGGGATTCATTGACGGTGGGGCACCGCCGCCAGCTCGCCACAGCCGCCGACGGCGATGCCAGGAGAGTGCTGGTTTTCCTTGAAATCCTGACTGGTTATGTTGACAGTGGCGGAGCAGAGGATATGCAGGCCGCCATTCAAGAAGTGGTTGGCGATGGCTTGCGGCGCTTCGATAAAGGCGGCGATCAGTTCTACGATCAGATTTCGGCTCTTCATAAAGCCATGCGCGGCAGCAGTCCGGATGCCGCGCTATATTGGCTCGCCCGTATGCTAGATGGCGGCTGCGATCCCCGCTATATTGCCAGGCGCATGGTGCGGATGGCGTCGGAAGATATTGGCAATGCCGATCCGCGTGCATTGGGAATTGCTTTAAATGCTTGGGAGTGCTTCGAGCGTCTGGGCAGTCCGGAAGGGGAACTCGCGCTTGCGCAAGCGCTTGCCTACATGGCCTGTGCGCCGAAAAGCAATGCTGTATATAAAGCGCTACAGTCGGCCCAAGCCGATGTGCAAGTGGGTGGAACATTGCCAGTGCCGCTCCATCTGCGCAATGCTCCTACTGCGATGCAAAAGCATTTGGGGCATGGTAAAAACTACCGTTATGCACATGATGAACAAGAAGGATATGCGGCCGGCGAAACTTATTTTCCGGAAGAGCTCGGAGAACGCCACTACTATCATCCCGTGCTGCGCGGTTTAGAAATCAAGATTGCCGAAAAACTGATCCATTTGCGCAATCTTGACAAAGCAGCGCAAACGAGTGATCCAGCAGCATTGAAATAATATTATATCATCATCTTTATCAATCTCATGATCGACCCAAAACTTATCCGATCCGAAATAAAAACCACCGCTAGCAAACTCGCTCAGCGAGGCTACAGGCTCGCTGTCGAGCATATCAATGACTTGGAAACTCAACGCAAAAACCTGCAAGTCCACACCCAAGAACTACAGAGCCAGCGTAATAGCCGTTCCAAGGCGATTGGTAAATACAAAGCTGCGGGAGTCGACGTGGCATCTCTGCTCGCAGAGATGGAAAACCTTGGCGTCCAGCTCAAGGCATCGGAGAGCGCCCTGGTCGCCGTGCAGGAGCAACTGCTCGCCATCCAGTTGGAAATACCCAACATCCCTCACGAATCGACACCCGTCGGTAAGGACGAAAACGACAATGTCGAGGTGCGGCGTTGGGGCATGCCGCCCGAATTCCGCTTTGCGCCCAAGGATCATCTCGACTTGGGGCAGGGACTCCTTGACTTCGAGAATGCCGCGCATCTCACGGGTTCAAGGTTTGTGGTCATCAGAAAAGCGCTCGCGCGGCTTCATCGCGCCTTAGCGCAGTTCATGCTCGATCTTCATACGGAAGAGCACGGGTATGTCGAGCACTATGTCCCTTACATGGTCAATGCACGAACTTTGCGGGGCACGGGTCAGCTGCCAAAGTTTGAAGCGGATCTATTTGGCCTGAAAGGCGAGGGCGGATATTACCTCATCCCCACGGCTGAAGTGCCGTTGACCAATCTGGTGGCAGAGTCCATTCTCGACGCGGATGCATTGCCGCTCAAACTCGTCGCCCATACGCCGTGTTTTAGAAGCGAGGCGGGCGCGTACGGCAAGGACGTGCGGGGTATGATTCGCCAGCACCAGTTCGACAAAGTGGAACTCGTGCATATCGTCAAACCGCAGGATTCCTACACTGCACTGGAGGAGCTTACCGCCCACGCCGAAAAAGTATTGCAAAAGCTACGATTACCTTACCGCGTGGTCGCTTTATGTACTGGCGATATCGGTTTTGCTTCAGCCAAGACTTACGATATCGAGGTTTGGTTGCCAGGCCAGCAGCGTTACCGTGAAATATCGTCATGCAGCAATTGCGAGGATTTTCAAGCAAGGCGTATGCAAGCGCGGTGGCGCAATCCGGCCACAGGCAAACCCGAACTCGTTCACACTCTGAACGGTTCCGGCTTGGCGGTAGGCCGTACGTTGATTGCGGTCAT
>JAXMFZ010000041.1:0-38130 GCA_046347515.1 Gammaproteobacteria bacterium
TTCCGGCTCGGCCATCGGTTCGGCGCGCCCGGCCGCTGCAAGTTTGGACGCTCCCCCGGCGGGCGCCAAGGCGGCAATCGCCTGCAGCAAACGCTTGCGGTCCCCGAGCGCCAGTACACCCAATTCGCGTAGATCGGCCTCGGTGAGTTCGGGCAGCAGGTCAAAGCTCAGCTTGTGCTCGGCGAACGCCGTTGCATATTGGCCAAGCCCTAGGCCTTCCAACCATGTGCCTAAATCACTCATGCCGCCTTCTCGATAGCCAAAACGAGCCCTGACCCGAATTCATCACGAGCTTAACACGCGCGCTATGGCATTCGCCGATTTGCCAAGAATGGTTATGATTTTTCTAAAATTATAAATCGGCCTCAAAATGCTTGACAATGTTGATGTCTTTCGTTTTTAATACCTGCCATAATATTTATGAACTTTTGTTCTTCATGCGAACATTTATGAATCATCACTCACCCGCCATCCTGAGCGGCTTGACGGAGGACGCACCATGAACGAATTCAAAACTGTGTTCGGCTCCTTGAACGATTACGAAAAAGGCCGGATCGAGATTATCAATGACAATCCAAAAAACTATGCGTTTTCGAACGTGTTCGAGGTTGCCTCTAAATCAGCGCCTTATGAAAAAGTGGTGGTCGGAAAGAATTTCGAATATGTGATCGAAACCTTGCGCGCGGAGGGCGCTTCGCCCTGGTTTACCGCGTCTCATGACGAATATGCGCTGTGCATGGACGGCCAAGTGGAAGTGGATTTCGTCAAACTCGACAACGCCGAGGCCATCGCCCCCGCGAGCAAAGAGGGTTCGGTCAAACTGGCGGGCGAACCGCGCGGCAAGACAATGGGGCGCGTCGTATTGCGCCGCGGCCATCAAGCCCTGTTACCGAAAGGCGCCGCCTATCGTTACCGCGCGCTGAAACCTGGCGTGGTGCTGATGCAGACCATCAAAGGCGATCACTCGGTCGAGAAATGGGCCGAAATCTGTTATTCCTGACCTTTAGTTCGGAGAGATCACGATGAGTGCCGCTACCGCCGTGCAAGCCACTGCGCCCAGCAACGCCACCGGCTATCGCAGCTTCAAGCTGGGCAACTTCTCTTTCAATCGCGACGAATACTTCGTCTACATCAACTGGACCGCCAAGGGCCAGAAAATGACCCACGTCGCTTCGGCGGACGCGTTCCTGCGCGCCCTGATGCGCGATGTCGCTTGGGGCTTTTTCTATGGCCGCGTCAATTTCGACGCGGTGTTTGGCACCACCAACCGCTATGGCTGCGTCGACATGTTCGCCGGCACTTATAACCGTGACTACCAGGAGCGCGGCCTGGATTTATTGGAAACCTTCGATACACCGCTGATTCTCGCGACGTTCAAGAACATGCTGGACGACTGGACCAACGAAGGCTTCGATCCGTTCGCGGCGCCCGCCGAAACCGGCGCCACCTGGTTCGGCGTGAAACACGGCAACAACCGCGAAGCCATCGAGCGCCAGCGCCAGGTGTGCAAGCGCATGCCCGGGCTCCCGGATGATGTACCCTTGCGCAGCGATAATAACGGCTATCTGGTAAATCGCGCATTCGCCGACGTACCGCAGGACGAGCCGGAAATCTACCCCGAACCCGGCTTCGAGCGCGAAGTCTCGGCGTTCAATTTGTTCAAGTTTTTGTCGCGCTCGAATGTCACCTGGAATCCCTCGGTGGTATCGGTGTGCAAGATGAGCCTGTTCTGCCCAACCACCGAGGAATACATCCTGCCCATCGCCCACGGCAACGACCGCGTCGAGTGGTTCCTGCAGTTGAGCGATATGATCACCTGGGATGTCACCCAAAACGCCACCGGCGCCCCGCGCGCCAAGGTCATCATGAAAGCGGGTGATATCGCCGCCATGCCCGCCGACTGCCGGCACCAGGGCTATTCACCCAAACGCTCGATGCTGTTGGTATGGGAAAACGGCAATCCAGACCTGCCCAAACTGTACGCGCAGGGCAAGCTTTCGCCGAATCCGATCGAGTTTTGAAAATCCGCCCGGCTTCGCCACCCCCCTTTGTCAAAAGGGGGTAATAGAAGCTCCCCCTTTAGAAATAAGGGGAGAGTAATAGAGGTTCCCCCCTTGAAAAAGGGGGATTTAGGGGGGATTTCCAAGGAGCCACCATGACTTACCCATCCAAGCTATTCATCGGCGGCGAGTTCGTGGACGCCCAGGACGGCGCTACACTCGCCGTGCTGAATCCCTATGACAACTCGACGCTGACCCACATCGCCGAAGCCAAGGAAGCCGATGTAGATCGCGCGGTCGCTGCGGCCCAGAAAGCCTTTCCTGCCTGGAGCCGGCTGGCGGCGATGGAGCGCGGACGCTTGTTGCTTAAGCTGGCCGATGCGCTGGAAGCGCGCGCCGACGAATTCGCGCGCCTGGAAACCCTCGACACCGGCCACCCCATCCGCGACAGCCGTAACCTTGATGTGCCGCGCACCGCCGTCACTTACCGCTATTTTGGCGGCATGGCCGACAAACTCCAGGGCGATGTGGTCCCGGTCGAAACGGGGTTTCTGAACTACGTACAGCGCGAACCCCTGGGCGTGGTCGGCCAGATCGTGCCATGGAACTTTCCGCTGATGTTCACCAGTTGGAAAATGGGGCCGGCGCTGGCGGCCGGCAATACCGTGGTATTGAAACCCTCGGAGCTGACGCCGCTCAGTGCGCTGAAGATCGGTGAATTGATGAATGAAGTCGGCTTCCCGCCCGGGGTGGTGAACATCGTGCCGGGCTATGGCCAGACTGCTGGCGCGCGCCTCGCCCAACACCCCGAGGTCGCCAAGATCGCCTTCACCGGCTCGACCGCGGTCGGGCGCAAAATCGTCGCATATTCCGCCGGAAACCTGAAGCGCGTGCAACTCGAACTGGGCGGCAAAGGGGCCAATATCGTCTTCGCCGACGCCAATCTGCCCGCCGCCGTCAACGGCTCGGCCTGGGCGATCTTCCACAACCAGGGCCAGGCGTGCATCGCCGGCTCGCGCCTGCTGCTGCACGAAAAAATCGCCGACGAATTCCTCGACCGCTTCATCACCCTGGCGAAGTCCATCAAACTCGGCAACCCTCTGGAGCCGACCACCGAGATGGGGCCGCTCACCTCGATGCCGCATCTCAAACGGGTGCTGAGCTACTGCGACATCGCCCGCCAGGACGGCGGCGAAATCCTGCTGGGCGGCAAACAACCCACGGATTCCGCGCTCGCCCAGGGCTGCTTCCTGGAACCCACGGTAGTGCGCACCCGCCACGGTGCGCGCGTGACGCTGGAAGAAGTCTTCGGGCCGTTCGTCACCGTTACCACGTTCAAATCCGACGACGAAGCCATGCAGATCGCCAACGGCACCGATTACGGCCTGGGCGGCGGGCTGTGGACGAATGATCTACAACGCGCCCATCGCGCCGCCAAAGCGCTAAAGTCCGGCATGGTCTGGATCAACTGCTATAAACGCGTCAACCCCGGCTCGCCGTTCGGCGGCACCGGCCGCTCCGGCTATGGTCGCGAGATGGGCTTCGAGGCGATGCGCGAATACACCGAAGCGAAATCGGTGTGGGTCAATGTCGATGCCCAAATCCCGCCCTACTACCCGCGCTGAGGATAGGCATGGCTGAAATCATCGAACTGCGCCACGCGGTCGCCGAACTGATCCATGACGGCGATACGCTGGCGATGGAAGGCTTCACCCACTTGATTCCGCAGGCCGCCGGCCACGAGGTGATCCGCCAGCGTCGCCGCGACCTGACGCTGATCCGGATGACACCCGATCTGATCTACGATCAATTGATCGGCATGGGTTGCGCGAAAAAACTGGTCTTTTCCTGGGGCGGCAACCCCGGCGTCGGCTCGTTGCATCGCTTCCGCGACGCGGTCGAAAAGCATTGGCCGCGGCCACTGGAAATCGTCGAGCACTCCCACGCGGCGATGGCGAACGCTTACTGGGCCGGCGCGGCGGGCTTGCCGTTCGCGACACTGCGCGGCTATCTCGGCACCGATTTGCCCGAGCACAACCCGCACATCCGCCGCATCGTGTGCCCGTTCACCGGCGAGATGCTGACGGCGGTGCCGGCGATCCGCCCCGACGTCGCGGTGATCCACGCCCAGAAAGCCGACCGCAAGGGTAATGTCTGGCTGTGGGGTATCCTCGGCGTGCAGAAAGAAGCCGTGCTCGCCGCCAAGCGCGCCATCGTCACCGTCGAGGAAATCGTCGATACGCTCGCCGCGCCGATGAACGCAACCGTGCTGCCGAGTTGGACGATAGACGCCATATGCCCAGTACCGGGCGGCGCGCAGCCATCTTATGCGCATGGCTATTACAGGCGTGACAATGCATTCTACAAAGCCTGGGACGCGATCGCGCAGGAGCGCGATACATTTCGCGCCTGGATGGAGAAACACGTGCTCGGCACGGATGATTTCGCCGACTACCAACGCTCGCTGAAGGAAATTGCCAATGCCTGATTACACGAGCGACGAGATGATGGTGGTGACCGCCGCGCGCCAACTCCAAAACGGCGCGGTCTGTTTCGTCGGCATCGGCCAGCCGAGCGCGGCGGCCAATCTGGCGCGGCTCACGCATGCCCCGGATGTCGTGCTGATCTACGAATCCGGCACCATCGGCGCCAAACCGGGGGTGTTGCCGCTTTCCATCGGCGATGGCGAACTGGCGGAAACCGCTGACGCGGTCGTCTCGGTGCCGGAGATGTTCCAGTACTGGTTGCAGGGCGGGCGTATCGATGTCGGCTTTCTCGGCGCGGCGCAGTTGGACCGTTACGGCAATATCAACACCACCGCCATCGGCGACTACCGCAAACCCAAAGTGCGCTTGCCGGGCGCGGGCGGCGCACCCGAGATCGCGACCTCGGCCAAGGAAATCTTCATCATCATCCGCCACGGCAAGCGCGCGTTCGTCGACAAACTCGATTTTGTCACCTCGGTAGGCCACTATCACGGCGGCGACAGCCGCCGCAAGCTCGGCGCGCAGGGCTTGGGGCCGACGCGCGTCATTACCGATCTCGGCATCCTCACACCCGACCCGGATGGCAAAGAGCTCGTGCTATCCAGTCTGCATCCCGGCGCGAGCGTGGAACAAGTACGCGAAGCCACCGGCTGGCCGCTCGCCATTGCCCGGGAATTGCAAGCGACACCGCCACCCAACGCCGAGGAACTCGGCGTGCTGCGTGAACTCAATGCACGCACGGCAAGAGCCCATGCAGCGGAGGTCTGATGCTGAATTTCACCTACGAAGCCCTGCCCTCGCGCGTTCTGTTTGGCGCCGGCAGTCTGGATAAACTCGAAGTCGAGATCGAACGGCTGGGCGCGCGCCACGCACTGGTGCTGTCCACCCCCGAACAGCGTGCTTCCGCCGAGGACGTCGCCAAGCGCCTGGGCGCGCGCGCCGCCGCCATTTTCGATCGCGCGGTGATGCACGTCCCCATCGAAACCGCCGAAGCCGCGCGCAAAGCCGCACAGGAACTCGGCGCGGACTGCTGCGTCGCGGTGGGCGGCGGCTCGACGATTGGCCTGGGCAAAGCGATTGCGCTCACCTCCGATCTGCCGATCCTGGCGATTCCGACCACCTATGCGGGTTCCGAAATGACGCCGATCTTCGGCCTCACCGAGGGCGGCGCCAAGCGCACCGGGCGCGACCGCCGCGTGCTGCCGAAGACGGTCATCTACGACCCGCTGCTCACCCTCACCCTGCCGCCGGCGCTGTCCGCTGCGAGTGGCATGAACGCCATCGCCCACTGCGTCGAGGCGCTCTACGCCCAAGACGCCAACCCGATCATTTCGCTGATGGCCGAGGAAGGCATCCGCGCGCTGGCGCACAGCCTGCCCACCGTGGTGAAAGCGCCCACCAACCTCGAAGCCCGCTCCCAGGCTCTGTATGGCGCGTGGCTGGCGGGCGCTGCGCTCGGCGCGGTAGGCATGGCGCTGCACCACAAGCTTTGCCATACGCTGGGTGGCAGCTTCAATCTCCCGCATGCCGAAACCCATACCATCGTGCTGCCGCACGCCGCTCGCTACAATCGCGACGCCGCAGCGGAAGCGATGGCGCGCATCGCCAAAGCACTGGGGGTCGCCGATGCACCGACGGGCCTGTTCGATCTCGCAATAAAGACAGGCGCCAAAACCGCGCTCCAAGACATCGGCATGAACGCCGCCGACCTGGACCAAGCCGCCGACATCGCCTGCCGCAACCCGTATTACAACCCGCGCCCGGTCACCCGCGACGGCATCCGCGCACTGCTCGACGACGCTTTCCACGGGCGCCGGCCAGCCGCTTAGAAACTTACCGATTCACCGAGGAGGAAGAAAACCATGAAGAACACCATCAGCCGCCGACAATTCCTGCAAACCACCGCCACGACCGCCGGCGCGCTCGCGCTCGGCGGCCTGCACTTCCCCGCCATCGCCAAGGGCAAGACCATCAAGCTCGGCTACGTCAGCCCGCAGACCGGGCCGCTCGCGGCCTTCGCCGAGGCCGATCAATTCATCATTCAGGGCATCAAGCAAGCCCTGAAGAACGGCATCAGCAAGGGCGGCAAGAATTATCCGCTCGAAATTCTGGTGAAGGACAGCCAATCCAACCCTAATCGCGCCGCCGAAGTGGCAGGCGAACTCATCGCCAAGGACGAGATCGACTTGATGCTGGTCGCCTCGACGCCGGAAACCACCAACCCGGTGGGCGATCAATGCGAGGTCAACGAAGTGCCGTGCATCTCCTCGGTCGCGCCCTGGCAGCCGTGGTTTTTCACACGCGGCGGCGACCCGGCCAAGGGCTTCCAATACACTTACCATTTCTTCTGGGGTCTGGAAGACATCCTTGCGGTATTCACGAACATGTGGGGCAAGCTCCAGACCAACAAAACCGTCGGTGGCCTGTTCCCCAACGACGGCGACGGCAACGCCTGGGGCGACAAGAAACTCGGCTTCCCGCCGGTATTGGAGAAAGGCGGCTACAAGCTCATCGACCCCGGCCGTTATCAGAACCTCACCGATGATTTCTCAGCCTATATCAATGCCTTCAAGAAGGGCGGCGCAGACATTATCACCGGTGTGGTGATCCCGCCCGATTTCACCACGTTCTGGACCCAAGCCCGCCAGCAGGGCTTCAAACCCAAGGCGGCTTCCATCGGCAAGGCGCTGTTGTTCCCCAGCGCTGTCGAGACTCTGGGCGAGGCGGGTAACAATCTCAGCACCGAAATCTGGTGGAGCCCCAGCCATCCGTTCAAATCCTCCCTCACCGGCCAGCCGGCGGGCGACCTCGCCAAGGCTTACAGCGCCGCTACCAAGAAGCAATGGACCCAGCCCGTGGGCTTCGTCCACGCACTCTTTGAAGTCGCCGCCGACGTCTTGAAACGCGCCGCCGATATCGGCGACCGCGCCGCCATCACCCAGGCGTTGGCCGCCACCAAGCTCGATACCGTGGTTGGGCCGTTAGACTGGAGTCAGGGACCGGTCAAAAACGTCGCCAAAACGCCCCTGGTTGGCGGCCAATGGCGGCTTGGCGGCCAGTACAAATACGACTTGATCATCACCAGCAACGAAACCGCCAAGAACATCCCGACCGGCGGCGAGATGCAGGCCATCGGCTGATGGCAAGCTCTATCTCCGGCTTCTCGCCACCCCCGGGGAGAAGCTTGAGACGATAAGGAGTGCGCGCATGTTGACGCTCAACGGCGTCTGCAAGAGCTATGGCTCGCTCGTCGTCACCGATGACCTCAGCCTGCGGCTCGCCGCAGGCGAAGCGCTTGGCATCATCGGCCCCAATGGCGCGGGTAAAAGCACTCTGTTCAACTTGATCACCGGCGATGTCAAGGCCGACGCCGGCCGCATCGCCTTCCAGAATGTCGATATCACCCACGCACCGCCGCACCAGCGCTGCCGCATGGGCATCGGGCGTTCGTATCAAATCCCGCATCCATTCGCCAAAATGACGGTGTTCGAGAACCTCCTGGTAGGCGCGGCGTTCGGCGGCAAGCGCGCCGAGAAAGCCTGCTACGGCCATTGCGTCGAAGTGCTGGAGCGCACGGGTCTGCTGGCGAAAGCCAATGCGCTCGCGGGTTCCCTCACGCTGCTGGAACGCAAACGCCTGGAACTCGCGCGCGCGCTGGCGCTACGGCCCAGGCTGCTATTGCTCGATGAAATCGCCGGCGGCCTCACCGAGCCGGAATGGGAGGAGCTGGTCGCGACCATCCGCGCCATCCACGCCGACGGCGTGACCCTGATCTGGATCGAGCACGTCGTCAACGCCTTGCTGGCGGTGGCCGGGCGCCTGATCGTACTGGATTTTGGCCGCGCCATCGCCGAAGGCGAGCCGCACGCGGTCATGGCGCTGCCTGAAGTTCGAGAAATCTACCTGGGCATCGCGGCATGAGCGCTGCCGAGCCCCTGCTCGATACGCGCAATCTGCGAGCGTTTTACGGCGATTTTCAAGCGCTGTTCGGTATCGACCTCAGCGTCGACGCGGGCGAGACGGTCGCCATCATCGGCGCGAACGGCGCGGGTAAGAGCACGTTCCTGAAAAGTATTGCCGGTTTGCTGGCGTCCACACCCGACAGCGTGCGTTTCGCCGGCCAGCCCATCGGCGCATTGTCCGCCGATCGCATCGTCAAACTCGGCATTGCGCTGGTGCCGGAAGGCCGGCGCTTGTTTCCTTCTCTCAGCGTCGAAGAAAACCTGCGCCTCGGCGGCTACAGCCGCCGGCCAGGGCCGTGGAGCCTGGAGCGCATCTACCGGCTGTTCCCGGCGCTGCGCGAACGCCGCCAGCATAGCGGCGCCGCGCTGTCCGGCGGCCAGCAGCAAATGGTGGCGATTGGCCGGGCGTTGATGGCGAATCCGCAGCTATTGCTCTGTGATGAAATCAGCCTGGGGCTTGCTCCCATCGTGATCAAGGACATTTACCAGGCGCTGCCGAGCATAATCCAGGAAGGCACGACGACGATCATCGTCGAGCAGGATATCGGCCAAGCGCTGGCCGTCGCGAATCGCGTGTATTGCTTCCAGAAAGGCCGCGTAGCGTTGAGCGGTAACCCCGCGACGCTGAGCCGCGAGCAAATCACCCACGCTTATTTCGGTCTCTGAGGAGTGCAATCGCCGTGCTCGAATGGCTCGATACGATCATCCAAGGCGTTCTACTCGGCGGTCTGTATGCGCTGTTCGCCGCGGGGCTGTCGCTGATCTTCGGGGTGATGCGGCTGGTCAATATCGCCCACGGCGACCTCATCGTCCTCGCCGCTTTCATCGCGCTGGCCGTGGTCGAGGGCGCGGGCTTCCATCCGCTGGCGAGCCTCATCGTCGTGGCGCCGCTCATGTTCGCGCTCGGTTACGCGCTGCAACGCGGGCTGCTGAATTTCACCCTGGGCGGCGACATTCTGCCGCCGCTCCTGGTCAGCTTCGGCTTGTCGGTGATCATCCAGAACGCGCTGCTCGAAATCTTCTCCGCCGACAGCCGGCGCCTGCAAGTAGGCGCGCTGGAAACCGCCAGTATTGCGCTCGGCGAACACCTGGCCGTGGGCTGGCTGCCGCTCATCGTGTTCGCGCTCGCGATCGTGGTCATTGCCGCGTTGCAGTTTTTGTTCTATCGCACCGAACTCGGAATGGCGTTCCGCGCCGTGTCCGACGACCCGGAAACCGCGCGCCTGATGGGCATCGACAATCGTCATATTTTTGCACTGGCGATGGCCGTCGCCCTGGCGGTAACCGCCGTCGCGGCGGTCTTCATGGCGATCCGCACCAACTTCGACCCCGCGGTCGGCCCGGCGCGCCTGTTGTACGCATTCGAGGCCGTCATCATCGGCGGCCTGGGGAGCCTCTGGGGCACGCTGGCGGGCGGTGTGATTCTCGGCGTGGCGCAGAGCATCGGCGCCAAATTCCACCCCGGCTGGCAACTGCTTGCCGGCCACCTCGCCTTTCTCGCGGTGCTGATCGTGCGGCCCAACGGCTTGTTCTCGAAGGTGCGCGGCTGATGGCGAAACCCACCCAATACACCGTCGAACGCGGCACGCGCGCGAGCCGGATGTTCGGCGTTGTCGCCCTGGTCGCGCTGGCCGCCCTCGCCGCCCTGCCCTACTGGGGTGAACGCGCCTGGTTGCGCACCGCGGTCGAGATCGCCTCTTATCTTGCCCTCGCGCAGTTCTGGAACCTGCTCGCCGGCTATGCCGGATCGGTATCGGTGGGCCAGCAGGCATTCGTGGGTCTCGGCGGTTACAGCTTGTTCGTGCTCGCGATCCATTTCGGAGTACCGCCGTTGCTGTGCATCCCGCTGGCGGGCATCATCGCCGCGCTGTTCGCATTACCCACGGCCTGGGTCGTATTCCGCCTGCGCGGTGCGTATTTCGCCATCGGTACCTGGGTCGTGGCCGAAGTGTATCGACTCGGTTTCGCGCAAGTATCGGCGCTCGGCGGCGGCTCCGGCATGAGCTTGCCCGCCGCCATCGTGCGCGGCATCGGCGCCGACCGCGAAGCGCGTGAAGCCTTGATCTACTGGACGGCGCTCGCCATTGCGGTGGGGGCGGTCGCATTGGTGTATGGGCTGCTGCGCTCGCGCTTTGGGCTAGCGCTCACCGCGATCCGCGATTCCGAGCCGGCGGCGGCGAGCGCCGGCGTCAATAACTTCCGTGTCAAGCGCTGGGTTTATATCGCCGCGGCGTTCGGTACGGGTATGGTGGGGTCGTTGATTTTCCTGAATAAACTGCGCATCGCCCCGGAGGCGGCGTTCAGCGTCAACGACTGGACGGCCAACGTGATCTTCATCGTGGTGATCGGCGGCATCGGCACCATCGAGGGCCCGTTCATTGGGACGCTGGTGTTCTTCGCGCTGCGCCAATTTCTCGCCGATTACGGCGCCTGGTACATGATGCTGCTAGGATTAGTCGCGGTCGTGGTAATGCTGATGGCGCCGCAAGGCATTTGGGGCCTGGTCGCCGAACGCTTCGATCTCAGGCTGTTCCCGGTGCAGCGCCGGCTGCGCCTCACGCTCAGCGATTCTTCAGGAGACATCCGATGAACCAAGCCTATCTCTGCGACGCCATCCGCACCCCGTTTGGCCGCTATGGTGGGGCGCTCGCCGCCGTGCGCGCCGATGACCTCGCGGCGCTTCCGATCAAAGCCCTGATGGCGCGCAACCCCAGCGTGGACTGGGGCGCGCTGGACGACGTCATCTACGGCTGCGCCAACCAGGCCGGCGAGGATAACCGCAACGTCGCGCGCATGGCCGCGTTGCTCGCCGGCTTGCCGGAGTCGGCGCCAGGCGCGACCGTCAACCGGCTGTGCGGCTCCAGCCTGGAAGCCTTGGCGCTGGCGGCGCGCGCGATCAAAACCGGCGAGGCGGAACTCATCATCGCCGGCGGGGTGGAATCGATGACGCGCGCGCCGTTCGTGATGACCAAGGCCGACAGCGCGTTCAGCCGCAAAGCCGAGGTCTTCGATACCACCATCGGCTGGCGTTTCGTCAATCCGCTCATGAAACAACGCTACGGAATCGATTCGATGCCGGAGACCGCCGAGAACGTCGCGGCGGAGTTCAACATCGCGCGCAAGGACCAGGACGCATTCGCGTTCAGAAGCCAACAACGCGCCGCCGCCGCCCAGGAAGCGGGGCGGCTGGCCGAGGAAATCACCCCCGTTACGCTAGCGCAGCCAAGGGGTAATCCAGTGGTCGTGAGCCAGGACGAACACCTGCGTACGGACACCACCCTGGAGGCGCTCGCCAAGCTGAAGGGCATCGTCAAACCCGACGGCACCGTGACCGCCGGCAACGCCTCCGGCGTCAACGACGGCGCGTGCGCGCTGATCGTCGCCTCCGAAGCCGCCGCCAAACGCCATGGCCTGACGCCCAAGGCGCGTATCGTCGGCGCCGCCGTGGCGGGCGTGCTGCCGCGGATCATGGGCATAGGCCCCGCGCCGGCGACCCGCAAGCTATTGGCAAGAACAGGCTTGCGGCTTGCTGCGATGGATGTGATCGAATTGAATGAAGCCTTTGCCGCCCAGGCGCTCGCCGTGACGCGTGATCTAGGGCTTGCGGACGACGCCGAGCAGGTCAATCCAAACGGCGGCGCGATCGCGCTCGGCCATCCGCTCGGCGCCAGCGGCGCGCGCCTCGCCACCACCGCGTTGTACCAGCTACGGCGCACGGGCGGGCGCTACGCGCTTTGCACCATGTGCATCGGCGTCGGGCAGGGCATCGCGCTCATCATCGAACGAATCTAGCCGGAGGGCAACATGCACAGCTTCAACGAATATAACTCGGCCGAACTGGTGCTGGAACGCATCAAGAATTGCTCGGATGCACGCTTGAAGGAAGTCATGACCAGCATCATTCGCCACCTGCACGCGGTCGTGAAGGAAGTCGAACCGACGCCGGCGGAATGGTTCGCCGCCATCCAATTCCTCACCGCGACCGGTCAGAAATGCGACGCCAAGCGCCAGGAATACATTCTACTTTCTGACACCCTGGGCGTGTCGATGCTGGTGGATGCGATCAACAACCGCAAGCCATCCGGCGCGACTGAATCGACCGTGCTCGGGCCATTTTACGTGCAGGGCGCGGCAGTGCTTTCCCACGGCGCGAATATCTCCAAAGACGGCAAGGGCGAACCGCTCTTGGTCTCCGGGCGCGTGCTGAGCGCGGATGGCACACCCATCGCCGGCGCTACCCTGGATGTCTGGCAGACATCGGCTGACGGCTTCTACGATATCCAGGACCCGAACCAACCGGAGGGCAATCTGCGCGGCAAATTCGTCACCGATGCCCAGGGCCGCTTCCACTTCCAAACCGTCAAACCAGTCAGCTATCCGATCCCGACCGACGGCCCGGTGGGGAAACTCCTCACCGCGCTGGGCCGCCACCCGTATCGCCCGGCGCATATCCATTTCATCATCGGCGCGCCCGGCTACGAATCGGTCACCACCCATTTATTCGTGAGCGGCGATGCTTACCTCGAATCGGACGCCGTGTTCGGGGTCAAGGATTCGCTCATCGTCGATGCGACGCAACATATCGATCCCATGGAGATCAAGGCGCGCGGCCTGAGCGGGCCGTTTTACACGATGCAATACGATTTCGGCCTGGCGCCGATCAAGAAAGCTGAGGCGGCCTGAGCGCGGCACTGACGCGCGCCGCGCATCCGGCGATTTTGCTCATTTTACAGGGGGAAATATTCATGCACCGTCGTTCGTTCCTACAAGCCATCGCGGCCAGCCTGAGCCTTTCGGCGACCGCTGCATTCCATCCGGCGCGCGCCGAGGAAACCTTTGACCTCACCATCGCCTCCAGCCACCCGACCACCCTCGCTTGGGTAGAAATGATGTCGAAGTTCTTCGCGCCGGAGGTCAACAAGCGCCTCGCCGCCAGCGGGAAATACAAGATCAACTGGCGCGAAGCCTACGGCGGCCAGCTCTACAAACAAAACGCCACCCTCACCTCGGTCGAGCAGGGCATCACCGACATCGGTTGGGTGTGGACCCAGCAGGAAGCGGCGAAGATGCCGCTCGCCAACGTGGCGACGGTGACGCCTTTCACCACCGATCAATTGCCCATCATCCTCGAAGTGATGAACGAGTTGGCGGAAACCCAGGCTGCGGTGCAAGCCGAATGGGACAAGAACAACATGGTGTTTCTGGGTGCGACCGGCGTGGACAGCTACCACTTGTTCACCAAATCACCGATCAGCGCCTATGCCGACTTGAACGGCAAGAAGATCGGCGCCCCCGGCGCGCTGGGTTTGTGGCTGCGCAACTCCGGCGCGGTGCCGGTGGATGGCAGCCTGGTCACGTTCTACACCGATATCCAATCCGGCGTTTCGGAAGGCGCGGTCTCGATTGCGACCGGCATTCTCGCCGCGAAAGTTTACGAAGTCGCGCCTTATGTCACCACCGTGAACATCGGCGCGCTGTGCGTCGGCGCCCTGGCGATCAACAAAGACACCTTCAACGCGCTACCACCTGAGGTGCAGCAGGTCCTCAAGGACGTAGGCAAGGAATACACTCGACGCGAGGGCGAGGAGATCATGCGCCGCGCCGAAACCGCGCTCGTCAAAATGCAGGAAGCCGGCGCGAGGCAGGCCGTACCGGTGCAAATCGCGGCGCTGCCGCCGGCGGAGCGCGACCAATGGATCCGGACCATGCCCAATCTCGCCGCCGAATGGGTCAAGAACAACGAAGCCAAGGGCCTGCCCGCCAAACGAATCCTCGCCGCGTATATGGACGGTTTGCGCAAGCGCGGGGTGAAACCGGCGCGCGATTGGGACCAGGAGTAGCGCCCGGTGTTCGGCCGTATCGTCGATGGCCTGAACGGGCTGGGCTCGATCCTCATCTTCGCGATCATGCTGCTCATCTGTCTGGATGTGATCGGGCGCGATGCGTTCAACCGCCCGATTTACGGGGTGTCGAGTTGGTCGCGATGAGCATCGTCGCGATCGTGTTCTTGCAACTCCCCAGCACCCTACGCCATGGCCGCATGGCGCGCGCCGATATTTTCATCGACGGTTTCGTCGAGCGCCGCCCGCGCGCCGGGCATGGTTTACAGGCGCTGTTTCATGGCTTGGGCGCGATCCTCTGCGGGGTGATCATCCACGCCACCTGGCCGGTGTTCGCGAAAGCCTGGGGCAACGAGGAGTTCATCGGTGTCGAGGGGGTATTCACCGCGCCGACCTGGCCGCTCAGACTCATCGTGTTGATCGGCGCGGCATTCACCGCCCTGCAATACCTCGCGCTGGCCGCGCAGCATCTGGGTGAGGCGCACGCCGCCTGAAAACCCGCGCCGTGAGCGGGATCGAGGTCGGCGTCATCGCGGTCATCCTGATGCTGGCCGCGATTTACTTCGGCGTACACATCAGCATCGCGCTGCTGGCGGTGTCGTTCGTCAGCCTGTGGCTGCTGAAGAACCCGCAACTCGCGGCGCGCATGGTAGGGCGGCGGCAATGACACCCTCCAGGATCACCTGTTCGGCGTGGTGCCGCTGTTCGTGCTGATGGGCATGCTGGTGAGCGTGTCGGGCGTGGGTCGCGACACCTTCGACGTCGCCCAGTGGTTGTTGGGGCGGGTGCGCGGCGGGCTGGGAGTGGCGACGGTAGCCTCGAACGCGGTGTTCGCGGCGATCACCGGCGTCAGCATCGCCTCGGCTTCGGTGTTCACCAAGGTGGCGGTGCCGGAAATGATCCGCCACGGCTACACGCCGCGCTTCGCGGTCGGCGTGGTGGCGGGGAGCTCGGTGCTGGGCATGCTGATTCCACCCAGTCTGTTGCTGATCATTTACGGCGTGCTGTCCGAGCAGTCGGTGGGGCGCATGTTCATAGCCGGGGTGATACCGGGCGTGTTGCTGGCGGCGGCGTTCGCGGTGATGATCGTCGGCCTGGCGTATTTCAGGCCCGCTGCTTTGTTTACCGCGCCCACCACCGACGGCGGCGTCATCCATCGCGAAACCTGGGGCTCGGCAAACCGTAAGGCGCTGCCCATCGTGGCGCTGATCGGGCTCGTGCTCGGCGGCCTCTACGGCGGCCTGTTCACGCCGACCGAAGCCGGCGCGGTGGGCGCCGCCGGCGCTTTTGTCATCGCGCTGCTGCGTGGCGCGCTGGACCGCGCCAAGCTCTGGCAGGTACTGGTGGAAACCGGCCACGTATCGGTGGCGGTGCTGTTCTTGATCCTGTCCGCCAGCCTCTACAGCCGCATGCTCGCCCTCACCGGGCTACCCGCCGCGATCGCCGAACTCATCACCCGGCTCGGCCTGGGCGCCTACGGTTTCCTCGCCGTTCATATCGCCACGGTATTGCTGCTCGGCTGCATCATCGACTCGGTGTCGATCATGCTGATCGTGCTGCCCATCGTGCTACCCATCGCCACGGGTTTGCAGATGGACTTGATCTGGTTCGGGGTCGTCACCGTAGTGGCGGTGGAAATCGGGCTGCTCACGCCGCCGTTCGGCATCTCGGTCTATACCGTCAAGGCCACGCTCAACGATCCGCGCATCACCATCCAGACCATTTTTGCCGGGGCTTTCCCTTTCGTGCTGTGCATGGGCGCGGTACTGTTGATTCTCATTGCCTGCCCCGGCCTCAGCACTTGGCTTGCCAGGATGTGAGCATGGCGGAACCGCTGTTTTCCGCCCTTCCCTGGCCCGGCGCCGTACTCGGCCCAATCGCGGATTTTCCCGAGGGCCGGATCGTGGAGTGCGTCTTCGGCGCCGGGCGTGAACCGTTCCGCATCATCGTGCTCCGCAAGGGTGACAGCGTGCATGGCTTCATCAACCGCTGCCCGCATTTCCAACTGCCGCTCAATCTGGAACCTGGGCGATTCCTGATGTGGGATGACGACGAGGTGATGTGCATCCATCACTCGGCGACTTTTCGCCTGAGCGACGGTTATTGTACCGGCGGGCCGTGCCTGGGGATGCGGCTCGATCCGTTTCCGCTCGAACTGATCGATGGCCGCGTGGTGGTAACGTAGCGTTTCAACGCCCCGGATGACGGGTGGCGAGCGCGCGCGAAATCTTGGCCGCCGCCTCTTGCAGCGCGGGCAGAAACCGCTCGAGCATGTCGGCTTTGCTTTCCCGCGAGGCATGGCCACCGATATTGAGCGCGGCGATGGTGCGGCGACTGGCGTCGTGGATGGGCACGGCGATGGAGCGTAAGCCAGCCTCCAATTCCTGATCGACGAAAGCCCAGCCCTGGCGCCGCACCTCATCGATGATGGCGCGCAGTTCGTCGGCCCCGGTCACGGTATGCTCGGTGTAACGCTGGAACGGCGCGGCCTCGGCGAAATAGCGGTCGAGATCGGGGTCGGTCAGACCCGCCAGCAATACCCGCCCCATCGAGGTCGCGAACGCCGGCAATCGAGTGCCGATGTTGAGGTTGATCGACATGATGCGCTGGGTGGTCGGCACCCGCGCGACATAGACGATATCCTTGCCGTCCAGCACCGAGGCCGAACAGGATTCGTGGACTTTTTCCACGAGTTCCACCATGAAGGGCTGGGCGATCTCCCAGATATTGATCGACGATAAATACGCATAGCCAAGCTGCAACACCCGTGGCGCGAGTCGAAACCACTTGCCGTCGAAGGTAGCGTAGCCGAGTTGCGCCAGCGTGTGCAGCAAGCGGCGCGCGGTCGCCCGGCTGATGTGGGTCATGCGCGCGACGTCGCTGAGGGTAAGCGCCTGGTGCTGGCTGTCGAAGCATTCGATGACGGCCAATCCGCGCGCGAGCGAGCGCACGAATTCGTCGGTATCCTGATCTTCCATTACCGTGGGTGTGTCTTGAACGGATGTTCGTGTATCGTACACTCTATCCGTGGAAGCGCAACACTCGCCCTCGCTTTGCCCTTCGGGGCAAGCCCAATCCCTATAGAAAGGACAGAAGCGCCCGCGGCAGAGATTTCAACCGAGTATCCTCTGAACCAGACGCACCGAAATCCCTTCGGCAACGACCGGGCGCTCCTGTCCTTTATTTAGAGATCGCGTTTGAGCGCATCTGTTTTGGCATCTCCGCAACCCAAAAAATCCCGTTGATCATGGCTGAATTACTTCTTTATGTCACCAGCGGCTGTCATCTCTGCGAGGCCGCCGAGGTCATCGTCCAGCAAGCCTTGGGTCGCGCCGTGGCGACCGTCGAGATTGCCGACGACGACATCCTGCGCGAACGCTACGGCCTGCGCATCCCGGTGCTGCGCCGGGCCGATACCGGCGTGGAACTCGACTGGCCATTCGCAGCGGAGCAAGTACAGACGCTGCTCCGCGACTAAAAACCGAGTTCGGCGGCGAGCTTGCGCAAGTAGCGCTGGCCCATCGTCGCATAGTGAAGCGGATTGGCGACGGCCGGGTCTTGCTCGGCCTCGACCACCAGCCACTCGCCGCGATAGCCCTGCCTTTTGACTTCGCCCAGCACCGCGGGGTAGTCGACACAACCATCGCCCGGCACCGTGAAAACGCCCTGCACCACCGCGTCCAGGAAGCTCCAGTCCTTGGCCCTGGCCTGCGCCAGCACCTGGGGCCGGATATCCTTGCAATGCACATGTTGGATGCGCGGGCCATGGCGGCGCGCGACCGCGAGCGGATCGCCGCCGGCGAAGGTCATGTGGCCGGTATCGAGCAGCAAACCGACCGCCGGGCCGGTGCTCGCCATCAAGCGGTCGGTTTCGGCTTCGGTTTCCACCACCGTGCCCATGTGGTGGTGGTAAGCGAGGCTCATGCCTTGGCCTTGGATATAATCGCCCACCGCCGTCATCCGTTTACCGAACCCTTCCCACTCTCGGTCGCCCAACCTGGGACGGCGCGACAGCGCAATCGTGCGATCACCGTGGATGCAGCGGCTCACCTCGGCGACGATGAAGACGCTACAATCCAGCGCTTTCAATAGCTGTAAATGGGCTTGCAGCGCGGCGATCTCGGCATCGGCGTCGCGCTCCAGCAGGCGCAGGCTGTACCAACCACCGACCAGGGCCAGGCCGTGGCGCTCCAGGATCGGTTTGAGCGCTTTGGCATCGCGCGGGAACTTGCGCCCCAGTTCGAAGCCATCGTAGCCCGCTTGTTTGCCCTCGGCGAGACAAGTGTCCAATGGCGTGGCGTCACCCAGTTCGGGAAGATCGTCGTTGGTCCAGGCGATGGGGTTGATACCGATGCGAATCGTCATGCTGAAACTCCCCTTAGTCAATGTTATCGCTATAGGATAGCGTTGCGTGCGCAGGTTGACAGCGGCGCCGCTAAAGTCCGACGATCATAGCAACAATAACGGAATCATAGGCGAATACTATGCGCGTCATCGTCCTCGGCGGCGGCGTCATTGGCGTCACGACCGCGTACTACCTTGCCAAAGCCGGGCATGAAGTCACGGTGTTGGAGCGCCAGTCCGGGCCGGCGCTGGAGACCAGCTTCGCCAACGCCGGCGAAATCTCGCCCGGCTACGCCGCGCCGTGGGCCGCGCCCGGCATCCCGCTCAAGGCGCTGAAATGGCTGTTCATGAAATATCGCCCGTTGGTGGTCTGGCCGCGTCTCGATTGGCAGATGTGGCGCTGGGGCTTGCACATGCTCGCCAACTGCACCGCCGAGCGCTACCGCATCAACAAAGGGCGGATGCTGCCCGTCGCCGGCTACAGCCATGACTTGCTGCGCGAACTGCGGCGCGACACCGGCATCGCCTACGACGAACGCGCGCGCGGCACGCTGCAACTGTTCCGTACCCCGCAGCAAGTGGACGGCGCCGCCCAGGACATGGCCATCCTCAACGATTACGGCGTGGCGCACGAACTCCTCGATGCAGAGCGTTGCATCCAGGCGGAACCGGCCCTGGCGCGGGTGCGCGGCCTGATCGCCGGCGGTTTGCGCCTGCCCGGGGACGAAACCGGCGATTGTTTCCAATTCACCCAAGCGCTCGCCCGGCTGGCCGCCGACTTGGGTGTCGAGTTTCGCTACGGCGTGCGCATCATCGGCCTCGAAACCGACGGTAACACCTTGAATGGCGTAGCCACCGAGCACGACAGGGTAACGGGCGATGCTTACGTGATGGCGCTCGGCAGTTATTCACCACTCATGCTGCGCCCGCTCGGCATCGACATCCCGGTGTATCCGGTCAAAGGCTATTCCATCACCGTTCCGATCATCGACGAGCAGGGCGCGCCGGTCTCGACGGTGATGGATGAATCCTATAAAGTCGCCGTCACCCGGCTCGGTACGCGCATCCGTGCGGCGGGCACGGCGGAACTGGCGGGCTATAGCCTGAAGCTGCGCGCGCCGCGCCGCGCGACCATCCTGAAGTCGGTGCGCGATTTATTCCCGCACGGCGGCGACCTCGACCAAGTCCAGTTCTGGACGGGCCTGCGGCCCATGACCCCGGACGGCCCGCCGCTCATTGGCACTACACCGCTGGCCAGGCTTTATCTCAACACCGGCCACGGCACGCTGGGCTGGACCATGGCCTGCGGCTCCGGGAGAGTGCTGGCCGACTTGATCTCCCAGCGCAAGCCGGATATCGATATTTCTGGATTGACCCTGGACCGCTACCGCTAGCCTGCACGGAGAACCGCCATGCGCCCCGCCATCGTCCGTATCAGCTTGCGCGCGCTGCGCCACAACCTTGGCAAAGCCAGAACTGCCGCGCCGCAGAGCCAAGTGATCGCCGTGGTCAAAGCCAACGCTTACGGCCACGGTTTGACGCGCGTCGTCCCCGCGCTCGGCGCCGCGGATGCGTGTGGCGTGGCCTGTAGCGAAGAAGCGCTGATGTTGCGTGAAGCAGGCTGGCGCAAACCCATTCTGCTGCTGGAGGGTGTGTTCGAGCCCAGCGAGTGGGAGCTTTGCGCGCGTCACGGACTCTGGGCCGTCGTTCACCATGTCTCGCAGATCGAGATGCTGGAACGCCACCCACCCTCTCAGCCCATTCCGGTCTGGCTCAAGATCGACACCGGTATGCGCCGCCTCGGTTTTCCTGCCGAAGATGCGGGCGCGATCTGGCGGCGTTTGCGCGAATGCCGCGCGGTTGAGCCGAATATCCGCTTGATGAGCCATTTCGCCAACGCCGACGATTGCCAAGACCCCACCAGCTTGCGCCAGATCGACGCCTGGCGCACAGCGACGGCAGGGCTCGCGGGCGAGGTCTCGTTCGCCAACTCGGCGGGCGTATTGGGCTGGCCGGCGGCGCATTTCGACTGGATACGCCCCGGCATCATGCTCTATGGCGTCTCGCCGTTTACCGACACGACTGGCGCCGACGAAGGCTTGCGGCCGGTCATGACGCTCACCACCCGCCTGATCGCGGTCAAGCCGTTGCGCAAGGGCGACCGGGTCGGTTACAGCGGCACCTGGGAAGCACCGCAGGACATGCGGCTCGGCATCGCCGCCATCGGCTACGGCGACGGCTACCCGCGCCATGCGCAATCCGGCACCCCGGTGCTGGTCGGCGGCCAAGCTGCGAGCATCGTGGGCCGAGTATCGATGGATATGATCTGTATTGATTTGCGTGATTGTCCAAATGCCCAGGTCGGCGATCCGGTGACACTGTGGGGTGAGGATCTGCCGGTGGAGACCATTGCAAAGCGGGCGGACACGATTGCCTATGAACTGCTATGCGGGATTACCCAACGGGTGCATGTCCGAGTACAGGAATAAACGCGATCTCTTGCGGTGGAGCCCCTACCACAATGGATTGGATTACCACACAAATAGCCATTGGGAACTGCATTGATGCCAGGGCATCGGCATCCCAAGTCGATGCTATTCTTTGTTTATAAAGAGAACTGTTGTGACGGCAGCAAGACGGATGTCAATATCTATTCCGTTCCCTTGCTAGAGAGAAATATACCTATCGGATGGCATTGAGGAAATATTCAATTATGTCGCGAAACTATGCTAGGCCATGAAACTCGCCCTTCGCCAGGAACACCCATGCCCACCAATCCCCTCCACGACCTCGCCCTGATCATCGCCGAACTCGACCGCCTGGGGCGGCTGATCCGGGTCAAGTCCGAAGTGAACTTACACCACGACCTCGCCGGCATCGCCGCCAAATTCGAGGGCGGCCCCGCCGCCGTGCTGTTCGAGCGCGTCAAAGGCCATCGTTATCCGGTCTTCACCGGGCTTTACTGGTCACGCGAACTGTTGGGCGAGCTGATGCGCCAAGACCCGCTGGCCCTCCCTGCTTATGTCTCCGGCTGCATCAAGCGCTGGCAGCAGAAACCCATCGACCCCATCGTGGTGAAGACTGGCCCGGTCATGGAAATGACGCAAAAGCGCGTCGACCTCGGCAAACTCCCGATCCCCATCCACGCGCTGAAAGACGGCGGCCCTTATTTCGACGCCGGCGTGGTGATCGCCCGCGACCCCGATACGGGCGTGCGCAACGCCTCAATCCAGCGTTTCATGGTGGTGAACCGTGACACGCTGAACGTCAACATCGACGCCGGCCGCCACCTGGAGCTTTACCTCAGCAAAGCCGCCGCGCGCGGCGAGAGTCTCCCGATCACCATCAACGTCGGCGTCGGGCCGGGTTTACATTTCGCCGCCGCCACGCCCGCCGAAGCCGCGCCCGCCGACACCGACGAACTCGGCATCGCCAGTGAATTCCACGGCGCGCCGCTCGAACTCGCGGCGGGCACGACCAGCCCAGTCGAGATGGTCGCACACGCGATGTTCGCGCTGGAATGCGAGATGATCCCCGGCGAATTGGACGACGAAGGTCCGTTCGCCGAGGTGACCGGTTATTACGCCCGCCGCGCGCCGCGCCCGGTGGTGCATGTGCGGGCCATCCACCACCGCGAACAGCCGGTGTTCCAGACCATTTTGTCCGGCGTCGAGGTGTGGAATTCGGTGGGCCTCCTGGGCGAGGCCAATGTGCTGGCGCTGTTGCAACGCCAGGTGCCGGGCGTGAAAGATGTTTATTTCAGCCATGGTGGCTGCGGTTTTTATCACGCCGTGGTGCAGATCGCGCAAAAGCGCGCGGGCTGGGCCAAGCAAGCCATCCTCGCCGCTTTCGCGGCGTTCCCGCCGCTGAAAATCGTCACCGTGGTCGATGCCGACGTGGACATCCGCAATCCGAGCGACGTCGAATGGGCGATGGCGACGCGCCTGAATCCCAAGACCAGCATCGTCACCATCGACAATGTGTTCGGCCATGGCTTGAATCCGGGCTTTCCGGATTATCTGGGGAGTAAAGTGGGGTTCGACGCCACTCGCCCTACCCACACTGATGAATATGATCGGGCGTCGTATAAAGCCGTGAAGCTGGCCGATTACGAGATCGAAATGCCTACCCCAGCCGCCGCCGAACCCGCCAGCGCCAAGGCGCGCAAGAAAAAACGCTCAACGCGAGTAGGGGAATAGAGGTTTCAAGGGCGCGGCGATGTGACAAAATGAGTGGTATTTCCCCATCAACGAGCAACGTCCACCATGGCCACTGCAATACCCATCATCCGCCGCAGCGCACCGAATCCAACCCTGCTCGGCGAGCTACGCGCCCTGCTCGGCGAGCGCCTGAGCACCTCGAAAGCGATCCTCGAACAGCACGGCAGGGACGAGTCCTACCACACGCCGGTGCCGCCCGACGCGGTGGCCTTCGCCCACAGCACCGAGGAAGTGAGCGCCATCGTCAAGCTCTGCGACCGCTATCAAACCCCGATCATCCCGTTCGGCACCGGCACTTCCTTGGAAGGCCATGTCGCGGCGCTGCGCGGCGGGGTGTGCATCGACCTATCGCACATGAAAGACGTGCTTAGGGTGAGTACCGACGACATGGACTGCACGGTGCAAGCGGGGGTGACGCGCAAGCAGCTCAACGCCTATCTGCGCGATACCGGCTTGTTTTTCCCCGTCGATCCCGGGGCCGATGCCTCGCTGGGCGGGATGGCGGCGACGCGCCTCCGGCACCAACGCGGTGCGCTACGGTAGATGAAAGACCTGGTGCTGGGGCTGACCGTGGTGTTGGCCGACGGGCGCGTCATCAAGACCGGCGGCGCGCGCGCAAATCCTCGGCGGGCTATGACCTCACGCGGCTGCTGGTCGGCTCGGAAGGCACGCTCGGCATCATCACCGAAGTGACGCTGCGCCTCTTGGCCTGCCAGAAGCGATCTCGGCGGCGGTATGCCCGTTTCCGCACATGGCGGCGGCGGTGGATTCGGTGATCAAAATCATCCAACTCGGCATTCCGGTCGCGCGCATGGAAATCCTCGACGAAGTAACCATGGATTCGCTGAACAAATGGGCGAAGCTGAGCTATCCAGTCGCGCCGACGATTTTCTTCGAGTTCCATGGCACCGAGCGCGGCGTCGCCGAACAGGTCGAGATGGTGCGCGAGATCACCGCCGAGCACGGCGCCAACGACTTCCGCTGGGCAAGCCGCGAGGAAGACCGCAGCAGGCTCTGGCAGGCGCGCCACGACGCGCTCTATGCCGCGCTCGCGCTGCGCCCCTGGCAGCAAGGGCTGGCCCACCGACGTGTGCGTGCCGATCTCCAAGCTCGCCGAGTGTATTCTCGAAACCCAAGCCGACCTGCAAAAGACCCGCCTGCTCGCGCCCCTGGTCGGCCATGTCGGCGACGGCAATTTTCACCTCGTCTACGTGCTCGACCCCAATAATCCGCGCGAAATCGCCGAAGCCGAGGCATTCAACGACCGCCTGGTGCGGCGCGCGCTAAGTCTGGGCGGCACCTGCACCGGCGAGCACGGCATCGGCTACGGCAAAATGGATTTCCTCGTCGCCGAGCACGGCGCGGACGCGGTCGGCGTGATGACGGCGATCAAGCGCGCCCTCGACCCCAAGAACCTGATGAATCCGGGCAAAGTCGTCCCGGTTTGACGCATTCATCCCTAACCTAGAGAATGCCACCATGGCCTATTTCCAAGCGTACCCAAGGACTCGGCACCGAACACGCGTTCACCGTGCTCGCCGAAGTGAACGGCCTGATCGCCAAAGGCCGCGACATCATCAGCTTCGCCATCGGCCAACCCGATTTCGCCACCCCCAAGAACATCTGCGATGCGGCCAAGCGCGCCATCGATCAGGGCAAGCACGGCTATACACCCTCGCCCGGCATCCCGGAACTGCGCAAAGCCGCGGCGGATTTCCTGGCGCGCACGCGCCAGATCCCGTCGCGGCCGACGACATTACGGTGTCGAACGGCGCCAAGCCGTTCATCATGTACACCATCATGGCGACCACCGACCCCGGCGCCGGCCACGAAGTGCTCTACCCCAGCCCGGCTTTCCGATCTACGAGAGCCAGATCCAGGTCTGCGGCGCGACACCGGTGGCGCTGCCGCTGGTCGAACGCGAAGCGTTTTCCTCGATATCAACGTGCTGAAAGAAAAAATCAACGCCAATACCCGGCTCCTCATCCTCAACTCACCGCACAACCCTACCGGGCGTACCCTGAACCGCGCCGAGCTCCAGGCCATCGCCGATGTGCTGGGTGATTATCCGGACTGCTGGGTATTCTCCGACGAGGTGTACTCGCGCATGGTGCACGACGGCGAATTCGCGAGCATCGCCCAAATCCCCGGCATGCAGGAGCGCACCGTGGTATTGGACGGCGCGTCCAAGAGCTATGCGATGACCGGCTGGCGCATCGGTTTCGCGGCCAATAAAATCCTGTCGCCGTATTTCTCAACCTGGATCACCAATACCGATTCCTGCGCGAGTTCCATCAGCCAATGGGCGACGGTGGAAGCCCTCACCGGCGACCAGGCCGAGCATCAGAAAATGATGCAAAGCTTCGCCCGTCGCCGCGACCTCATCCATCAGGGCCTGAATCAACTGGAAGGCGTCACTGCCCTCAAACCCGGTGGCGCGTTCTACATCTGGCCGAACGTGACCGAGCTTTGCAAGATGGTCGGCGCGGCCAACGCCGAGGCGCTGCGCAAGGCCTGGCTTTATGAAGCCAATGTCGCGGTGCTGGCCGACAGCCAGTTCGGCAAGCCGGTGCCCGGCGAAGGCGCGCATGTGCGGTTTTCCTACGCCACCGCCGAGGCCAAGATCCACGAGGGCATGCAGCGGCTGGCGGATTGGATCAAGAAGGCGAAGCGATAAAAGCTGAGTGAGGGCAGTGATGAGAAATGGCTACGATACGCCATCTACCAAAAGCTCCAATTACTGAGGCGTTAATCGACTTGCGGGTACAAGCGCCTTCCGATGTTAGTGTAACAACACTTGAACAGGCGATTGAAAATTCCGAACCTTTCGGATATTACAAGAAAAGTCCGATCATTCGGAGCAGTTTTGGTTTCTCGGTTAATCCCGAGGAGAACCCTATTGCTCGGGCGACATCAGGCCCGACCACAATCATCGGGGTACGACTGCACTCAGAGGACGAAAAGTACGTTGCACAGTTTAGCATCGAAGGATTCACATTGAGTCGTCTTCGGCCCTATGAGTCCTGGGCGAAATTAATCGAAGAAACCCAACGTCTATGGTCTATCTATTGCCAATGGATTAGGCCAGATCGTATCAGTCGCGTTGCAACGCGGTTCATCAATAACTTGCAATTGCCGTTAAAACAAGGTGAAAATTTTGAAGAATTCGTAACTTTATTGCCAACTTTCCCAAAAGAGATTCCTCAGGAGCTTGCGGGATTTCTCCAGCGCTACGTTAGTCAAGACCCGCAATCCGGTGCTACCATAATATCGACTCATTTTCTTGAGCGATTCATCTCCGGCCAGACTGTTCCGCTTATCCTAGACATTGACGTATTTAAGGAATCGATTCTTCCGACCGATAGCGCTGAGGTATGGATACGTCTTGATCAGTTTCGTGAACTCAAAAATCGGTTCTTTTTCAGTTTTCTTACTGAAAAAGCTGTGGAACTATATTTATGACTGCTTTGGCGCTTCCCACAACATCAGCGTTATTCCAAAAACAATCAAACGCAACAAATGAAAATGCCGAAAAGATAGCGGAAATGCTAATGGACGTGGCGTATGGTGCACGTAGTAGAGCGACCGATTGGCATCCAATCGTGAACGCTTTGATTGTAGAAATTGCAAGCGAGTGCCAAAACATGGGGTGGGATGGATATAATGCTAAACCCATTCCAGAGAATGCCATAAGGCAAGCGCAGCGTTTTGCTGATTTGCTGCCTTCTCATCTTCTCGAACCGGATCTAGTTCCTGATCCCGATGGGGAAATTGCATTTTCTTGGGATCTAGGCCAAGATCGCGTCTTTACGGTAAATGTCAGCGCTTCAGGCACACTCTACTACGCTGGCCTTATTGGCAAAGGAGTCAAACGCCATGGTATGGAACCGTTTAAAGACGACGTTCCAAAAATTATCATTGAAACTATCGAAGAACTTGAGAATAAATTTGGCCCTGTCCCTGGAGGTTCAGCCAAATGAACAATTCTCACGCTTTATTTTCTCGCGCAAACACTATGCGGCTGAGAAGGGTCGGGTCAAACCACAGGCGTTGTTACCATCCTGGAATGATGAGAAGCAACGATGGGAAACTTCGATCCAGCGTATTGATGGTTTAGATACTCTTTCGATTTGGAACTTGGGTTATAAGTTCGTTGAAAATGAATCGGCCGACCGCATTATCAAAGCAAGAGGCTCTGGGAACATTGATCTGATAAAGTCCCAAGAGTTACAGCTCGAAATCGCAGGTGAACCTTATCCGAGACATGTCAATATAATCAACTGGCCAGAGCATGACGCCAAAGATGTGAGGCTGATGAAAGCGACGGAAATCGCCAATCAACTAACCCTGGAACTCGACCCTCGGCAATCGCCTAAATAACATCTATCGTATGGCTCTTAAGAAAGTAGCAGTGACATAAACTTAAACGTAACTGTAAGCGAGGCAGATAATGAAACAAAGCAAATTTTCTTCTGGCTGGGATGAAAAGCGAGTGCAACATGTGTTGGCTCATTATGAGGCGCAGACTGAAGAGGAAGCCGTAGCGGAAGATGAGGCAGCTTTCGAAGATCAAAGCCAGACCATGATGGAAATTCCCAAGGAATTGG
Source organism: Gammaproteobacteria bacterium (assembly GCA_046347515.1). Taxonomy (GTDB): domain Bacteria; phylum Pseudomonadota; class Gammaproteobacteria; order Competibacterales; family Competibacteraceae; genus JAXMFZ01. Next base: position 27,460 of record JAXMFZ010000041.1, read on the forward strand.
TGCCAGCCGTTCGCGAGCTAATCGCTAAGTGCAGTAGGATGCGATGACTTCAGTGCCGCATCGACTCGCGCCCGCCGTCAACGGTCGGCGGCGATGCGGTTCGCAATGCTCACTGCATCTTGCGATGCTGACTTTCCCATGAGCACCCAACGGCAACCTAAGCTATCTCCTGAAGATTACTTGGCGCTTGAACGCAGTTCCGAGCAACGCCATAGCTATTTTCGCGGCGAGATGTTCGCCATAGGTGGCGCCAGTCCGCGCCATAACCGCATCGTGATGAACACCAGCGCTCTGCTTTGGCAACAGTTCAGAAAACGCCCCTGTCAAGTCTATACCAGCGATATGCGGGTCAAGGTCAACGCCAGCGGGCTATACACCTACCCCGACATCGTGGCGATTTGTGGCGAAGAACGCTACGACGATCAACGGCAAGACACCCTGATCAATCCCTTGCTCATTATCGAAGTGTTATCCGAATCAACGGAAGCTTACGACCGAGGTGATAAATTCGGCCATTACCAGAAACTCGAGTCGTTGCAGGAATACATTCTGGTCAGCCAATCCAACCCGAAAATCGAATGTTTTACACGGCAAACCGATAACACCTGGCTTTACGTATCGATCATGGGCCTAGACGCCATCTTGCGCTTGGCAACCATCGAGTGCGAGCTACGGCTGACCGAGGTTTATGAACGCGTAGAGTTTTGAGCGCGAGCCATGCCACTGAGCTACCATCGAATGAGGTGTACGATGCCACGAAAAATGAGATTCATCGGGATCATGATGCTGGGGTTGTTCATGGCCCTGCCCAACCCAGCGCCAGCCACTTTCCATACCTGGCGCATCAATGAACTGTACTCCAACGCCGATGGCACGGTCCAGTTCATCGAATTCCACGAAGCATCGGGGTTCAACGGCCAACATTTACTGGCGGGCCACAGCCTCAACAGCATTCAGGGCGGCGCGACCAAGACCTTTCAATTTCCCAATAACTTACCTAATAGTCTAACGGCTGGTCGGTTTTTTCTGGTGGCGACTCAGGGCTTCGCCGATCTGGGCATCGTGACGCCCAATTACATCGTACCCGCCGGATTTTTGTTCACCGACGGCGGCACCCTGAACTTCGACATCGTGGACAGCGTGCCCTACACGACGCTGCCCGCCGATGGCGTTTCATCCGTGGATCGCAACGGCGCCACCGCCGTCAATTCGCCTACCAATTACGCGGGAACGAGCGGCTCGACCCGCGTCTTCGCGGATGATTTCGAGAGTTAGTTGGAACGACTCTCCCAAGAACGTATTCTGGTCGAACTTAGCGCCGAAGCCCGCGCGCTGCTCGGCGAGTTTTTGATTTTCAATGAGATCGATTCCACCAATGCCTATCTGCTGGCTGAAGCCGAGCGCGGCCTCGCCGGCGGCTCGGTGTGCATGGCCGAGATGCAAACCGCCGGGCGCGGGCGGCGCGGGCGGGCTTGGCAATCGCCGCCTGTCGCCAATCTTTATCTCTCGTTGTTATGGCGTTTCGCTTGCGAACCGGCGCGGCTCACCGCGTTGAGCCTGGCAACCGGCACTGCCGTCGGGCGTGCGCTGCACCGTCTGGGCGCGGTCGAGGTCCGGTTGAAATGGCCCAACGATCTCATTTGGCGCGGGCGCAAGCTGGGCGGCATCCTGCTCGAAAGCCGCGGCGATCCGACAGGGCCATGCTTCGTGGTGGCGGGCATCGGCCTCAATATCGCAATGCCCGCCGCCAGCGCTGCCGCCATTGATCAGCCGTGGAGCGATTTGCAAACCGTACTCGCGCCTGCTTTGGTATCGCGCAATCATGCCGCGGCGCAGGTGTTAAACGAATTACTGCCCGCTTTCGCGCGCTTCGCAACCTTGGGCTGGCCCGCGTTTGCCGGCGATTGGCGGCGTTTCGACTGGATCGCCGGACAGCGGGTCACGGTCAAACTGCCGCAGGGCGATGTCCACGGTACCGCGCGCGGCGTCGACGAGCACGGCGCGTTGCTACTCGAAACCGCCTCAGGACTGCGGGCTTTCGCCGCGGGCGAAATCAGCGTGAGGCTCGGCGCGTGAAGCTATTGGTCGATGTCGGCAACAGCCGGGTCAAGTGGATGGCGACGGAGCGCGGCGCGATCCAGGCGCGCGGCGCGTTTGCCCATGCCGGCCATGACCCCGCCGGTTGGGGCGATTGGCTATGGCGCGCGCTGCCACCGCCCGCTCTGATGGTGGTCGCCAGCGTCGCGGGCGACGCCGTGGAAGCCGCCCTCAAGGACTGGGCGCTGCGCGTCTGGGGTTTGCAAGCGTATTTCGCACGCTCGGAAGCGCAAGCCTTCGGTATCGTCAACGGCTACGATAATCCGCGCCAACTCGGCGTCGATCGCTGGGTCAAGCTGATCGCCGCGCGCAGCTTGGGGCAACGCGATTATGTCGTCGTCAGCGCCGGCACGGCGGTCACGCTCAATGCGCTGCGCCGCGACGGGCGCTTCCTCGGTGGCGTGATTCTGCCCGGCATCGAACTCATGAGCCAGGCGTTGTTTCGCAACACCCAACAGATCGGGTACGCATCCGCCGGTGAAACCACCACGGTCCTGGCCACCAATACCCGCGATGCGGTCTGGAGCGGCGCGATTCGAGCTTGGCCGCGGCCATCGACCGGATCACGCGCGACATGGCGAAAGTCATGGACGGCAGAGTGCAAAGAATCATTACCGGCGGCGCCGCTGCCGCCCTATTGCCCCACCTCGAATACCGCTATCGCCACGAACCCGATCTGATCTTCCGCGGCCTGGGCGTGATCGCCGCCACCTGCTGCGCGGAGCGCGACGCATGAACCGGCGCTGGATGCTACTCGCTACTTGGACGCTCGCGCTGCTGGTCGGGGCTTGGATCGCGACCGGCACCCACATCGCCACCGATATGGCGTCGTTTCTCCCGAAAACCGAAGATGCGAATCTGCTCAACGAGTTGCGCGAAGGCCCGGCGGCGCGCCTCATTCTACTCGCCATCGAGGCTGAAGCCGAGGCGGCGGCGGCGCTGAGCAAGAGCATGGCCGCGCGGCTGCGCGCGAGCGGTTTGTTCACGCGCGTCGCCAATGGCGCCGACGATCTGGGGGATGGCGAACGCACCAAACTGTTCGATTATCGCTATTTGCTGAGCCCGGCGGTCAGCGCCGAGCACTTCTCGGTCGAGGGCTTGCGCGCGGCGCTGGCCGAACGCCTGCGCGAACTGGCCTCGCCGCTGTCGACTTTCGCCAAACCGCTGCTCGCGCGCGACCCGACCGGCGAGTTATTGAGTCTATTGAAAATCTGGCAAAGCGCCGACCAGCACCAGCCGCCCAAGCAATATGGCGTATGGTTCGCGCCCACCCAGGGCCGCGCTTTGTTGATCGCCGAAACCAGGGCGGCAGGGTTTGATCTGGACGGGCAAGATCAGGCGCAGGCCGCGCTCCAATCCGCTTTCACCGCCGCCAAGGTCGAACTCGGCAAAGACGGCACGCTCTTGCAGAGCGGGCCGGCGGTGTTCGCGACCCACTCGCGCGATGTCATCAAAGACGAAGCGCAAACCTTGAGCATCGCGGCAAGCGTATTGGTCACCGTGCTCATGCTGGTGGTTTATCGCTCGCTTAGGCTGACGCTGCTCAGCTTGTTGCCGCTGGTGGTCGGCGTCACCTTCGCGGTCGCCGTTGTCACTTTACTGTTCGGCGGCATTTACGGCGTCACCCTGGCGTTCGGCGCGACCATCCTGGGCGTGGTGGATGACTACCCCATCCATATTTTCAGCCACCTCAATGCGCGCGAATCACCGAGCACGAGCCTCGCCCATCTCTGGCCTACGATGCGCCTCAGCGCGCTGACCACCGCGCTCGGCTATCTCGCCATGCTCACCGCCGAGTTCGCCGGACTGTTGCAGCTCGGCGTATTCGCCATCGTCGGCCTGCTGAGCGCGGTCGCCGCCACCCGCTGGCTGCTGCCGGCGCTGCTCCCATCCAGGTGGACGCCGCGCCACGACGCCAGCCGTCACGCCTGGCTACAGCCCTTGCTCATTCCCCGGCGCTGGGCGCACTGGGCAGCGTATGGGCTCGGCGGCGGTGCGCTGGCAATCTTGCTGGTACTCCACCCCAGGCCGTGGAACGATGATCTCGCCGCGCTCAGCCCGATTCCCAGTGATACGCTGGCCCTCGATCAGCAACTACGCACCGCGCTTGGCGCACCGGAACCCGCGCAGTTATTGGTGATCCGCGCGGCGGACGCGGAAGCCGCATTGCAACGCAGTGAAGCACTGGTCGGCGACTTACGCGCCTGGGTCAAGCAAGGTGTGATCGGCGGTTTCGACCTGGCGGCGCTCTATCTGCCCAGCCAGCGCAGCCAGCAAGCGCGTCGAGCCGCATTGCCCGAAGCCGAGGTCTTGCGCCCGGCGCTGGAGCAGGCGCAGCAGGGACTACCGTTCAAAGCCGGCTTGTTCGAACCATTTTTGCAAGACATCGCCGCTGCGCGCGCACTGGCGCCGCTCAGAGTGGAGGATATCGCCGCGACACCGCTGGGTTGGCGCATCTCGGCGCTCCTGTTCGCGACCCCGCGGGGCTGGCGGGCGTTGGTGCCGCTCGCGGGCGTGCGCGATCCGCACGCGCTCAAGGCCCGGCTGAGCCAGCGTGAAGACGTCGTATACCTGGACCTGAAAGCGGAAAGCGACCGTTTGGTCGCGGGCTTTCGCGGCGCCGCGTTCACCCGCTTGGCGCTCGGTTTCGTGCTCATCGTCGGCGTGCTGGCCTGGGGCTTGCGTTCGCCGCGCGGGGTAGCGCTCGCGCTGCTGCCGGTCTTGCTCGCGCTCGGTTTGACCGTCGCCCTGTTGCTCGCGCTCGGCCAACGCTTGACGCTGTTCCATCTGGTATCGCTGCTCCTGGTGCTGGGGCTAGGGATCGATTACAGCCTGTTCTTTGGCCGGCCGGACGAGGCGCCGATGGATCGGTTACGCACCCTGCACGGTGTCTTGGTCTGTTGTGGCTCGACACTTGCGGTGTTTGGTATGCTTGCGACATCGGAACTGCCGGTGTTGAAAGCACTGGGGCTTACCGTGGCCATCGGCGTCGGCGCGAGTTTCCTGATGGCGCTCGCGCTGGCGCGGCCAGCGCCACCGTCGGACATTGCGTGAGGGAATGTTTATTAAGCCGTTAGCGGTCACTGCGTATACCACCGTCAATGCGCTCGGACGCGGCGTCGCCGCTTCCCTGCGCGCGCTGCGCGAAGAGCGCGGGGCGTTACGCCCGTGCGATTTCGAGGACGCCTACATCCCGACTTGGATAGGCCGGGTCGAAGGGCTGGAGAGCGACGCGCTGGTCGACGAACTGGCCGCTTACGATTGCCGCAATCAACGCCTTGCCCAACTGGGCTTGCGTCAAGACGATTTCAGCGCCACCGTCGCCGCCGCCGCCGAACGCTACGGCGCCGAGCGCGTGGGGGTTTTCATCGGCACCAGCACCTCCGGCGTACTCAGCACCGAACACGCGTACCGCGCGCGCGACGCGGGCGGGGCGCTGCCCGCTGGGTTCAGCTACCGCCACACCCATGATATCGCATCGGTCGCCGAATTCACCCAGCGCTATCTGGGCTTGACCGGGCCGGCGTTCGGCATTTCCACCGCCTGTTCCTCCAGCGCCAAGGCGTTCGCCAGCGCCTATCACCATCTACAAGTCGGGTTCTGCGACGCGGCAGTGGTCGGCGGCGTGGACAGCCTGTGCCTCACCACGCTGTATGGGTTCAAATCCTTGGAACTCGCCTCCAGCCAGCCGTGTCGCCCTTGGGATGTGGAGCGCGAGGGTTTGAGCCTGGGTGAAGCGGCGAGCTTCGCGCTGCTCGAATGGCCGCGACCGGGCACACGCGGCATCGCGCTGCTGGGCTATGGCGAATCGAGCGACGCCCATCACATGTCCGCCGCCCATCCCGAGGGCGTAGGCGCGCGCCAGGCGATGGCGCAAGCGCTCACCCGCGCCGGGCTGCCAGCCGCCGACATCGACTATATCAATCTGCACGGCACCGCGACGCCTTCCAACGATGCCTCCGAGGACAAAGCGGTGATCACCCTGTTTGGCGGCCGCACGCTGTGCAGCTCGACCAAGGGCTGGACCGGCCACGCGCTCGGCGCGGCGGGTGCACTGGAAGCGGTATTCGCCTTCCTCTGCCTGGAGCATGGCTTCATCCCGGCGAGTCTCAAGACCCGTCAGCTCGATCCGGCGCTGGCGGCCCCGATTGTGCTGGCGACCCGCGAGCAACCCGTCAGGACCGTGCTCAGCAACTCGTTCGGATTCGGCGGCAGCAATTGCAGCCTGCTGTTCGGAAGGCTGGCATGACGGCGCTCTACGTACGAGGCATCAGCGTCATCGCACCCGGCCTTGCATCCTGGCCCGCGTGCGCGCCGATACTGGCCGGCGGCGTAACTACCAAACCGGCCCGCTGCCACCGTTCGATTCCGCCCTGTTACCCGCCAATGAACGCAGGCGCGCCAGCCCACGGTCAAACTCGCCTTGCAAGCCGCCGAAGGCGCAACTCGCCGACGCAGACTTCAGCGGGCCGCTGGCGTCGGTGTTCGCCTCAACCGGCGGCAACAATGATATGATCGATAAGATTTGCAAAGCGCTCACCCAGCCCGAGCGTCGGTATCGCCCACCCATTTCCCGATAACTCGGTGCACAATTCGCCCGCCGGCTATTGGACTATCGCCAGCCAATGCCAGGCGCCCTCGCTCAGCTTGTCGGCGAATGCCGGGACTTGCGCCGCCGGCCTCATGGAGGCGATGGCGACCGCGCTGGCGGAAAACGCGCCGGTGCTTTTCATCGCCTACGATCATCCCGCACCCGCGCCGCTGGCGGACGTCTGGCCCGTCGTTGCGCCGTTCGCGCTGGGGCTGCTGCTGAGCCCGCTCCCTGCCTCCAAGGCGCGCTGCCTCATCAGCGCCATCCTGGTGGCGGCGAGCGGCGCCGACCACTGCCTCGACCCCGAACTCGAACGACTGCGCCTCGGCAATCCCGCCGCGCGTGGCTTGCCGCTCCTGGCCGTCGCCGGCGGCGCCGCGCAGCAGGTCACGCTGCCCTATTCCGATACTCTTGCGCTGCGCGTCGATGTCGAACCCTGCGGATAAGCCCGCGAAACGCGCCCTGGTGACGGGCGGCAGCGGCGATATCGGCGCCGCCATCTGCCAGCGGCTCGCGCGTGACGGCTTGCAAGTCATCATCCATGCGCACCGCCACCCAGAGCGCGGCCGCGCTCGTGGCCGGCATCATCGCTGCGGGTGGCACGGCGCGCGCCGTGCAATTCGACGTCGCCGATACCGACGCCAGCCGCCAGGCCCTGGAAAACGTGCTCGCCGCTGGCCCGGTGCAGATCATCATCAACAACGCCGGCATCTATGAAGACGCGCCGCTCGCCGGTATGCGCGCCCAGCAATGGAAAAGCGTCATCGATGTGTCCCTGCATGGTTTCTACAACGTCACCCAGCCGCTCCTGCTGCCGATGATGGCGACGCGCTGGGGTCGTATCGTCAACATTTCCTCGATCGCCGGGGTGATCGGCAACCGCGGCCAAGCCAATTACGCGGCCGCCAAAGCCGGGCTGCACGGCGCCACCAAATCGCTCGCGCTGGAACTTGCTTCGCGCGGCGTCACCGTGAACGCCGTCGCCCCCGGCATCATCGCCGGCCACATCACCGAACGCACATTCGATGCCGCCGCGATCAAACGCCTGGTGCCGATGCAGCGCGCGGGCACGGCGGAGGAAGTCGCCGCCCTGGTCAGTTTTCTCGTCTCCGCCGAATCCGCTTATATCACCGGCCAGATCATCGGCATCAACGGCGGCATGGCATGAATCGCGGTCATGCACGTCGCCGCTCTGATCCCGGCCTATAACGAAGCGGCGACCATCGCCGCCATCGCCCGCCAGGCGCGCGCGCACACGGGCTGGGTGATCGTGGTGGACGACGGCTCCAGCGATGGCACCGCTGCGCAACTCGCCGGTCTCGATGTCACCGTGCTCAGGCAGGATTTCAACCAGGGCAAGGCGGCGGCATTGCAGCGCGGTTTCGTCCATGCTTTGGAACACGGTGCGGAGGCCGTCATCACCCTGGATGCCGACGGCCAGCACGACCCTACCGATATTCCCAGGCTGATCGAGGCGGGCGAACGCCACCCGCGCCATATCGTCATCGGCGCGCGCCTCGCAAACCGCAAGCGGATGCCGCGGGCGCGGCGCTTCGGCAACGCCCAGGCCGATTTCTGGATTTCCTGGGCGGCGGGCTACCCGATCCGCGATACCCAATCGGGGTTTCGCTTGTATCCCTCCGCCTTGCTGCACGCTTTGCTACCGCTCGATCATAGCCGCGCCGGCTTTGTGTTCGAAAGTGAAATGCTGATCGAAGCGGTTTGGCGCGGTTTCTATATCGTGGCCGTACCCATCGCTACGGTTTACCCCGAACAAGCGCGCGGCAGTTATTACCGCCCGCTTCACGACACCGCCAGGATCGCGCGTATGGTGGCGCGGCGGCTGCTCAGGCGCAGGCTGAATCCGCTGGCATTGTTGCGCGCCCTTGGGCTAGTGCCGCCGCCCGACTAAACCGTCGGAGTCAGCAACACCTTGCCATCGCGCCCTTCGCGGGCGGCGTGTGCCACCGCCTGCTTGACCTGCTCCAGCGGGTAAGTCGCTTCTACCGGCACATAGAGGGTGCCATCGATGACACGCTCGGCGAGGCGCTGATACATGGCCTCCAATGCAACGTGAGACATACCGCGCATCACCTTGGCAAGCCAGAATCCGGTGAGGGTGATACCACGAAAAATGGTTTGCTCGGCGCCGATCATGCACGGCTCGCCGCTCAACAGACCGTAATTCACCACGATGCCACCCTCGGCCAAGCAGTCGGCGAGGTGCAATGTCGCCCTGCCGCCCACCGCGTCGATGGCGAGCCTGGCATCAAAGCCGCCGGTTGCCGCACGCATGCGCTGGCCGAGATCATCGCCTTCAACGAGCACCACGTCGGCGCCCATCTTCTGCAGCGACTCGACCAGGGAAGCGCGCCGTACCACGTTGATGGTGCGCAGGCCTCGCGCTTTGGCGAGCCGGATCAAGCAATAGCCGACGCCCGAGTTGGCGGCGTTCTGGATCACCCAGTCGCCGGCCTTGAGATCGACGTAGTCTTCCAGCATCTTGAGCGCGGTCGCCGGATTGACTTTCAACATTGCGGCCTGCTGCACGTCGATGCCGGCGGGCAGCTTGACCACTTGCTCGGCTTTGAGTTTGCAACGCTCGGCCCAGTTGGCGCGATCCAGGCTGATCACCCGCTCACCCGCTTTGATCTGGTGGACATCGGCACCCACCGCGAGTACCCGTCCGACGCCTTCGATGCCGAGCCTGGCCGGCAGTTTCGGCCTGGAAGCATAACGGCCCTGGATGAGCAGGATTTCGGCGGGGTTGATCGGGCAAGCCTCCATCGCGACGACGAGTTCATCGGCGGCGGGTGCGCCGACATCAGTGACTTCGATGCATTCGACAACTTCGGGCGGATGGCCAAATGCGTTCAATTGGGCGACTTTCATGGGAGCCAGCGGAATTCAGCCAAGAGTGAGATCCTCATTAGAGCAAATATTGCCAATGCCGCGCCAGCCATTCCTTGGCCTTGAGACCGAACGACCGCTGCCGCCAGCGCTCGGGATCGATGGGCGTGGCTTCAGCCAGGTCGCGCTGGAACAACGCGTCCATGTGCTGGCCGAACTCTTCGCCCAGCACCACGACGTTGACCTCGTCGTTGTGGAGAAAGCTACGCCAATCCATGTTGGTCGAACCAACCGTGGACCACACCCCGTCGATGACGGCGGTCTTGGCGTGCAGAAGCGCATCTCGGCGTTCGTAGAGCTTGACGCCGGCCGCCAGCAGTTCGTCGTAATACGAACGCCCAGCGTGGAACACCACCCAGAAATCGCTGTAACCCGGCAGAATCAGCCGCACATCGACGCCCCGCGCGGCCGCGTTTTTCAGTGCGGTGAGCGTGCGCGGGTCAGGGACGAAATACGCCATGGTGAGATAAATCCGCTCGCTGGCCTGGCCGAGCGCCGACAGGAAAGTGAGGTACATCAGGCTTTCCTGGCTGTCCGGGCTGCTGCCGATGACGCGCACGAGCTTATCGCCTTCGGCCCGTAGCTGCGGAAAGTAATGACGCTCGGCGAGCGCTCCACAGCTTTGTTTGCGCCAGGTGCCGATGAACAAGCGTTGGAACTCGGCGACGGCCGGCCCGCGCACTTCGATGTGGGTATCACGCCAGCCCTCATCTAAGGATGCGGCGCGGCGCTTACGCCTGGCGGAACTGCTGGCGTAGACGCGGCTGAAATTGATGCCGCCGGTGAACCCGACCTCGCCGTCGACGACCAGAATCTTGCGATGATCGCGCTGGTTGAGGCGCCACCAGCGCCCCTTGAGAGGGTTGACCGGGTTGAATTCGCAGACCGCGATGCCGCTTTGCTTGAGCCGCTGGAAATACTCGGCGGGGGTGTCGAGCGAACCAATGCCATCGTAAATGACATTGACCTGCACGCCCTGCGCCTGCTTGCGGATGAGAGCATCGGCCAAGCGCCGGCCCACGCTGTCATCCTCGATGATATAGCTCTCCAAATTGATGTGATCGCGTGCCCCC
>JAXMFZ010000042.1:0-37877 GCA_046347515.1 Gammaproteobacteria bacterium
CAAGGCGCTGTTGCTCGGGCGATACCGCCCGCGGATCGCCGCTGCGGCTGCTTTTCACCGGCTCATGCCTGGTCTGGGCCGCTCATTCAAAACTGTTCTGGAAGATGAGATCGACCAACGGCGTGACCGCGAAGCTGGTCGGATCAGCGGCGCCCGGTTTGGTGGGGTCATCGGTCTGGTGGGTTGCCTCGTTGGTGCCATTCCCATCCGCGTCATAGCTGACAGTCCCTTGATTCGATACCGTCTGGGGCGGCGTGCCCGCTTTGATGGTCGCGTTGATCGTGAGCGTGACACTACCACTAGGGACTATCGACCCGTTCCAGGTCACGGTGTTGGTGGCCAGCGTCGCTATCGCCGTTCCCGCCGTGGCGCTCGCGCTCACCAGCGTCAACTGCGCCGGCAGCACATCGCTGAACTCATTGCCTGGATTGTCTACTTGATTGGACGGGCCACTGTTCGCCAAGACCACGGTATAAGTCACTGCCCCGCCGGGATGGAACGTACCCGTCACGGTCTTGGTCGCTGACACATTCGCAGGCGACACTACCACGAAGCTGGTCGGATCAGCGGCGCCCGGTTTGGTGGGATCATCGGTCTGGCGGGTTGCCTCGTTGGTGCCATTCCCATCCGCGTCATAGCTGACAGTCCCTTGACTCGCCACCGTCTGGGGCGGCGTGCCCGCTTTGATGGTCGCATTGATCGTGAGCGTGACACTACTACTAGGGGCTATCGACCCGTTCCAGGTCACGGTGTTGGTGGCTAGCGTCGCTACCGCCGTTCCCGCCGTGGCGCTTGCACTCACCAGCGTCAACTGCGCCGGTAACACGTCGCTGGACTCATTGCCTGGGTTGTCTGTCTGGTTCGCTGAACCACTATTCGACAAGACCACGGTATACGTCACTGCCCCGCCAGGGCGGAACGTACCCGTCACGGTCTTGGTCGCGGACATCACGACATTGGCGGCGTTTGCTGTGCCGCCGTTGCCGCTGTTATCGGTATTGTTGGCCGCATTCGGGTCGCTCTCGGTGGCGGTGGCCGTGGCGCTGTTGTCGAACGCCCCGGCGGCGCTGATCGTTGCCGTCACCGTGATCGTGGCATTCGCCCCCGAGGCGAGGGTGGGAATCGTGCACGGCAGCGCCGCACAGCCCCCGCCGCTCACGGTGGTGATGCTGAGGTTGGTCGGGGTGTCGGTCACTTGCACATTGGTCGCTGCCGAGGGGCCGGCGTTGGCCACTACCAGGCTGTAGCTGATCGATTGGCCCGCCGTGAATGGCCCCGCTGTCGTCAGCGTCTTGGTCAGTGAGACGTCGGCCTGGAGTACCGGCGACACATTGATACAGCCGTTTGCCGTGACGCTCTGCCCGTCGGGGTTGGTGATGGTGACATTCTGGAGGCCCGGGACATTGGCCGTGATGTTCAGCGTCACCTGGGTGGGCGAGTTGAAGGTCACGCTATTGACGGTCCCGTTCGTCATCGTCGCCGCAATATGGTTGAACGGCCGCGCCGGCGCCGGCAGGTTGGCGCCGGGATCGTAAAAACCCGAGCCGCTGCTCGAGGTGGCATTGATGACCACGTTGCCGGTCGGCCCGGTGAACGTGATCGGCGTGGCCGAACACGTCGGCGTAGCCGGCGGCGGCGCGAGGAGCTTGCCGATGCGCACCGCATAGCTGTTGAGCGCTTGGTTGTACTCCTGGATGGTCCACACCGTCATCTCATCGAGCGGGTCAACGACGGTGAAGGAGTAATCCCCCCAGCGCCGGCCCGCGGTGCCGCCGGGATCGGCGGCAGGGTTGTAGTTCGCGGTCGTAGTGCCATACGCGGTGGCGGCGGTAGTGGGCGGCCCGCTCATGGTGCCGAGGGTGTCACCCGCGAGCCGGCTGGCGTAGGCCGGGGTAGCGCCCACCGGTGTACCGGCCATGGTGAATCCGACCACGGCATGGCCCTGGCCGGTGACCGTGATCGAGGGAATAAAATACTGGCGTGCCGCGGCTAGCGTGGCGGCGTTGTCAAACACCGTGCCCGACTGCACCAGCGTCGGCGTGGTGGTGAGGTTCTGAAACTCATACCAGCGGGTGGCGTTGCGCGCCGCCGCCGCCGTGTTCGCGACACCAGCCGAGCTGACCCGAAAGTTGTGCGCCGTCCACAGCCGGCCGCCACGCAGCGTTGCCGCGAACAGCCGGTCGTCGAGCGAATCGAGCCGACCGTTGTTCCCACCCGTATTGCCAGCGTGGGTGACGGGGTTCGGACTGGTCGTCGTTGGCACGGTGACGCTGATGTTGGCCGAGATCGTGGGCGTTACGGAACCCGGATTGCTCACCCGGCGGAACATGAGGGTGCTGAAAGTCGCATTGTCGACGCCGACGAAATACCCTTCGGTCGCCGCTGGGTCGACGTTATCGACGCCGCGCGGTGCAAATGGCCCAGCGCCCGCACCGGCAGCCAAGTTGGGAAATCCGGTGACAGCGATCGGGCCGGCGCCCAGCACGGAAGATTTGCGCACCACGTAGCCATTGGTACCGACAAAACTACCGGCACTGGTGAACATGATGCAGCCGATGTACAGCGCATTCACATCGACGCCCAGCGAAGGGTAGTCGCAGAAGTTGGTGCCATCGGGCTGGAATTGGAAAAACGTCCACACCGTGCCGGCGCTGATCGTGCCATTGCTCGCCGCGTCGCTCACCGCGACCAGCACCCGGTTAGCGGCGGTCGTCGTGCAGGTAGCGTTGGTGCAGGGCACATCGATCATGATCAGGATCCAGCGCGCGGTGAAGCGGTCGTAGCGAATCTGCGGATCGCTGGTGAAGGTGAAGAGCACCGAACCGCCCGCCGGCGTCATCACCGAACTGAAAAACACGTCAGGGCTGGCGTTGAGAACGCCGTCGGCGGTGCCGGCGCGGGTGAATGACCGCAGCCGGCCGTTGACGAAAGCGATGTACTGGGTGGGGCCGATGGTGCCCATGGAATCGGGCGGAAAAGCGCCGGTGTCGGTCAGGGTAGGGCCGTCAAAGGAGAGAGAGGTGGTGTGCACGCGCGGCCCAGCCTCTTGACCCTGAGCGCGCGGCTTGCCTTCCGGGGATTCGTCCCCATCTTCCGGGTTCGGGGGAAATTGCGAGTCATCCTGCGCATCAGGGTTTTGCGGCAGACGGCTGCGATCCGGATATTCCAATTCGTGGTCTGGATGTGGGGGCGGAGGGCCAGGGGGTTGGCGCTCCATGATCTCTTCAGTGGTTTCCCGGATGCCGGTAGACCCTGACACTTTCTCACCGTCGATCTGGGCTTGGGCGCTGGCGCTGAACAGCGCCAGGCATAAGGCGATCCCGCACCCCGAAGTCAATCCCAGCGGGATCACGAGGCTCAAGAACATTAAAAGACTTTTGATTGGGTTTGCCAGTGGCAAGCGGTAAGTGTGCATGCGGGCGAATTCAGCTAGGCAATAGGTTGATGCAAAACAAGCGGCTTTCAGGTTCATTGATTCGTTTCGAGGGGTTCTCAATGGACAGAACGGCGGGAGGGCTTACACTCGCTTCCGTTACGGGGTTTTTATCGTTTTTTCCACAATCTTTTCCTTGTGATTATAATTGTTTGATTATAATTTATATTCTTAGTGTAATCGGCGATCGATTCATACTCTACACGATCAACGGCTGTATCGCAAAGCCCGGCATGATCGACCCCGGCACTGCGTACGGCTATGCTGTCCTCTATTTGCGGTAAACCCCGGCAATGTCCATCGCTCAAACCATCCCATTCCGCTATCGAGCGTTCGTGGCAACCCACCGCTTGCGCAGAGTGCTTGCCACCTACGGCGCCAGTGCGATCGCCTGTGCGTTCTCCGGCGGCAACGATGCGCTGGTCGTGCTGCATTTGTTGAAGACCTTAGCGGGCGGGCGGGTGCCGTGCAAAGTCATACGGGTCGCCACCGATGTGGACTTCCCCGAACTCACCGCGTTCGCCGATGAACTCAGTGTGCGCTGGACGCTCGATATCATCCTGGCGCGCGAAGATGATATCGCCGCGCACCTACGCAGCGCTGCCGACCCGTTTGCGTACTATGCGGATCGCAAGCGCAAGGCCATCGCGCGCGCCATGGCGGAACACGGCTTGCGGGTCTTGCTGAGCGGCGAGCGGCGGGAGGAACCCATCATCGGAACGCCATTGCCAGGCCCGTTGCCGTACTGTGCCATCCGGCCGTTATGGAACTGGCGCTCGGCCGACGTCTGGCGCTATCTCCAGCGCCATGAACTTCCGTATTGCACGCTCTATGATCAGGGCTACCGGCGCGCGGCCGGCATACCGTGCCTCGATGGCGCGCGACCCGGCGATTCAACCATCGTGGCGGATGACACCGCAGCCCGCCGAGCGATCGAGGAACGGCTGCGGGGCTTGGGATATTTTTGATGCGATTCGGATGGCGATTCTCGGGGCACGCGGGGCGGACCATCGTGATCGTCTCCGGGCTGCCGCGTTCGGGCACCTCGATGATGATGCGCATGCTCGCGGCGGGCGGCATGCCGCTCCTCACCGACTCGTGGCGCGGGGCGGATCACGACAACCCGCACGGTTATTTCGAGTACGAGCCGGTCAAAGCCATCCGCGCCGATCAAAGCTGGCTGGCGGGCGCGCGCGGCAAGGCGGTGAAGATCGTCTCTCCCTTGCTGATGGGGCTCGCCATCGACCACCCCTGCCGAATCTTGTTCATGCAGCGGCCCTTGGCCGAGATCATGGCATCGCAGCGCAAGATGCTGGAGCGCCGCGGCGAGCCCGCGGAGCGTGAGGCTGACGCCGCCCTCGCGCGCCATTTTGAAGACCATCTCCGCGATGTGCGCCGCTGGCTGGAGGGACAAACGCACATGAAAGCCTGCTACGTCCGCTATCACGAGGCGTTGGCTTCGCCCGCCGCTTGCGCCAGCGAAATCAACGCCTTTCTCGGCGCCCACCTGGATGAGCGCCAGATGGCGGCAGCCGTCGATCCCGCGCTCTATCGACAGCGCCGTTGACTCAGGCGCACGGCGCCCTGACCGCTTTCACTGCAACTCCGTCGTCGCGGCGGGCGCGGCTGTGGTTTTCAAGGCGGCGAATTCTGGCAGCGGCCGTAGTGAATCGAGGTCTTGGTCTACGGTTTGCAGGTGTTCCGGATCCATACCGCGCGCCAAGGACTGGCGCAGGAAGTCCAGCGCGTTCTGGCTATCGCCCTGCACGGCATAAAGGCAAGCGAGATTGTAGCTCGCCGCCCAGGCGTCTTTGCGCAGGTCGCTGGCTTTGCGGTAGTAACGGTCGGCCGCGCCGAAGTCACCGCTGAAGCGCGCGCTATTGCCGGCCTGGAGCAGGGCGCGATAATCCGTCGGCGACCGTTCCAGGGTTTTTTGGTAATAGCGCAGCGCGTCGCGGTATTCTTTCTTTTCGTAATAAAGATCGGCGATACGCCGATAGACCAAAGGGAACGTCGGGTCTAGCGCGACCGCCCGATCATACCAAGCCTTTGCGCCCGCCTCGTCGCCGCGCAGCAAGGCGATCATGCCGAGATTGGACGCCGCTTCGACGAACTGGGGCGAGAGTCTGAGCGCCTCCAGGGAATCGTTTTCCGCCTCTGATAGCTGGTCGTTGAACAGCGCAATGGTTCCCAGCATCAGATACACCCGCGACTGCTGCGGATCGTCCTGGAGCGAACGCAGGTATTCGTCGCGCGCCTCGGCGAATTTGTCCTGCCGCAGCAGGGTGAGCGCCAACACGTTGCGCGCCGAGATATGGCCGGGTATCTCGTTCAGGATTTCGCGTAGAGCCGCCTCGGACTGCGGCCACTTCTCCGCCTGCGCGAGATGGCGGGCTTGTTCCAGGCGGTTGTAGATGCGGACGCCATCCTTGGGGTCGATGCCGCTCATGCTCTTGCGCGTTTCGCTGCCTTGCAGATAGCCGAGCGATTGCAACGCCTCCAACGTTTCCTTGTTCATGGGGCTATCGCGGCTCTTGACCGCGCGCCGTTCGCTGTCGGCGAGCAAGCGGCTCAGTTCGGCATCGTATTCTGCCGCCCGGCTGTCATCCGGCACGTACAGATTCTTGAGCTCGTGCGGATCGGCACGCAGGTCGTAAAGCTCGGGCTTGGGCGCGCGGATCCATTTGTAGCCATTGAAGCGAACGCCATAAAGCGGCGCCATGCCGAACCCGACTTCCGAGAGGATGGATTCGGAATACTGCGCCAGCATGGGCGGTGGCACTTTATCGAGGGTCGCTGGGGTGAGATCGATCCCTTGCGTTTCCTCAGCCCCGGGCAAGCCGAGCAGCGCCAACAAGGTAGGCACGATATCGACATGCCGCACCGGCCCGTCGTAGCGCTTGCCGGCCGGCAAGGCGCCGGGATAGCGGACGATGAGCGGCACATGCACGGTGGCGTCGTAGATAAAGATCGCATGGGTTTTTTCTTCGTGCTCGCCCAGGCTCTCGCCGTGATCGGCGGTGAACACGACAATCGTATTGTCCAGCACTTGCGTTTCGCGCAACCGGTCCAGCAGGCGTCCCAGCTCGTGGTCGGCGGATGCGATCTCGGCGTCATAGGGGAGCGCGGTGATGGCGGCCGCCCAGCCGGGCGGCTGGTAGGGCTGATGCGGATCGAACAAGTGCAGCCAGGCGAAGAACGGTTTGCGCTCGTCGCGCTGACGCCATTGCTCGAACCATTCCAACACCCGATCCACGGTGCGCCGCGCCGGGCGGTCACGGATCATGAAAAGCTTGGGATCATCCTCCGCCCACAGATCGTCGTCGTAGTCATCGAAGCCCTGTGCGAGGTTGTAGCGGCGATTGAGCACCAGCGCCGACACGAAGGCGCGGGTTTCATAACCGGCGGCCTTGAGCCGCTCGGCCAGGGTGACGGCGTCATCGCCGAGCGCATATTCGCCGTTGTCGCGCACCCCGTGCGCGGGCGGGAACAAACCGGTCATGATCGTGCTGTGCGAGGGCATGGTGATCGGCGCGGCGGCGATGGCGTCGGTGTAACGCACGCCCTCGGCGGCGAGGCGGTCGATGGTGGGCGTATGCGCCAGGCTGTAGCCATAGCAGCCGAGGTGGTCGACGCGCAGCGTGTCGATAGTGACGATCAGAACATTCGGCTTGGACGATCCACAGCCGCCGAGCCATAAAGCCATGATCGCCAAAGCTAATCGACCGATGAATATTTGAGACAAATTGTTGCTAAATTGATAAAACTGTGCCATTCTCGGCGAAAATCTTTGAGAAGAGATCAGGGAGAGTATTATGACATCGAAATACGCCGCTTTCGCTATGGCGGCATTCGTCGCAGCGACGGTCAGCTTATCCGCCTTTGGCGAGGTATCGCTCACCGACCAAAGTGCGTTACGCCATCAACAACAACAGCTTAAGTCAAACGACAAGCCAAACCGGGGAAAAGCGCGCCCGCAGAATCCGGGCAAAGCCACCGGCTCGCAGGCGCTGATCGACCAGTCCGGCCTGAAGTGGTTCATCAATACCAACATCACCTTCAGCACGTCGAGTTCGGCCTCCGCCGCGGCATCGGAAGCGAGTTATACGGCCTCCGTCAGTGCCACGACCTCGGGTGGTGGCGTAGTGAACTCCACCCTGAACGATGCCTTCGATGGCTACAACGCGCTGTGCATCAGCCTCAATAACACGGTCGCGACCTGCCAAACCGGCAATGCCAATTTCGTCATCTACAACAAGAACGGCGCGGCGACGCTGGACACGAACCCGGACCCGAACTGCTTAAACCGCCAAGTCGTATTCCCGGTGCAGACCACCGGCACGCTCCAATTGCAGCGCAAGATGTACGTGCCCCCCAACGACACCTTCGGGCGCTGGATGAATATCGTCACCAACACCGGCGCCGCCGCCCAAACCGTTACTCTCGTCGTTGCCAACAACCTGGGCTCGGATTCCAACACCCGGATCGTCACCACTTCCAGCGGCGACGCGACCGCGACAACCGCCGACGAATGGGTGACGACGTTTCAGAATTACAGCGGTACGACCAGCTCCGACCCGCGCCTCGCGCATGTCTTGCAGCAAACCGGCGCGCCGACGCCGCTTGCGGGGATTAACTTCGCCGATGGCGATGACAATCCGTTCTGGGGTTACACGCTGACCCTGCAGCCGGGCGAAACCCAGATCATCCTCAACTTCGCGACCGGTCAGCCGACCAAAGCCGCCGCCGCCACTAAGGCTGCCGAATTGGCAAGCTTGCCGGCCCATGCTCAGCAATGCATGACCGCTGCCGAGCTCGGCCAGGTGGTGAATTTCGCACCCACTACCATTAATTTGTCGGTCAGCACCAACACGGCGAGCGAAGCGGCGGCGACGGCGGTCACCGTCACTGCCACTGCCAATCGAGCGGTGCTATCGAATACCACTGTCGATCTGGCGGTAACGGGCACCGGCATTACCGCCGGCGATTACACCCTGAGCAACACGCAAATCACCATACCAGCCGGCCAATCCACCGGAACCGTGACGTTCACCGTGGTGGACGACGCCATTGACGAACCGGACGAGACCGCCACCCTCACCATCAGCAACCCATCGGCCGGCGCCTTACTGGGCACGACCACGACCCAGGACATCGTCATCACCGACAACGACACCGCGGGCGTGACGGTCACGCCCACCAGCGGCCTGACCACCACCGAAGCCGGCGGCACTGCGACCTTCACCGTGGTGCTGACTTCACAGCCCACCGCCGATGTCACCATCGCGCTGGCAAGTTCGGATACCACCGAAGGCACTGTAAGCGCGCCGAGCCTGACCTTCACCAACGTGAATTGGAATGTGGCGCAGACGGTGACGGTCACCGGCGTCGATGACTTCGTCGATGATGGCGACATCGCCTATACCATCAACACCGGCCCGATCACCAGCACCGATCCGCTGTATGCGGCCATCGACCCGGCTGACGTTGCCGTCACCAACACCGATGACGACACGGCGAGCGTGGCCATCATTCCCCTGGTTGGCACGACCATTACCACCACCGAAGCCGGCGGCACCGCCACCTTCACCGTGGTGCTGACTTCACAGCCCGCCGCCAATGTCACCATCGCGCTGGCGAGTTCGGATACCAGCGAAGGCACGGTAAGCCCGGCGAACCTGACCTTCACCCCGGCCAATTTCAGCACCGCCGCAGACGGTGACGGTCACCGGCGTGGACGATGCCATCGCCGACGGGGCGGTCGTCTACACCATCAACACCGGCCCGATCACCAGCACCGATGCGACCTACGCCGCCATCAATCCGCCCGATGTCGCGGTCACCAACACCGACAACGACAAAGCGGGCGCCCAGTTGACGGCGACGATGACGGCCAGCGGCAACTTCGCCCCTGGCGGCACGGTGACGTTCACGGTCGCGATTACCAATAGCGGCACCGGGGATCAGGCCAACAATCCGGGGCCGGAATTCACCGATACACTGCCGCCCGAGTTGATCCTGCAATCGGCCACTTTGAAAGCCAGCGGCAGCCTGAACGTCGATGTGCCGACCAATACCGTGACCTGGGATGGGCCGCTGCCGGCCGGCGCCACGGATCGGTTCGACATCGTCGCCCAGATCCGCGGCAATGTGGGTCTTGGCGCCGTCATCAGCAACCAAGGTACGCTGAATTTCGACAGCGATGGCGATGGCACCAATGACGCCACTGCGCTGACCGACGATCCCGCGACCCCGACGGGTAACGATGCGACCCTCATTACGCTGGCCGCGGCGATCCCCACATTGTCGTTCTGGGCGATGCTGGCGCTGGCGCTGGGGGTGCTGGCGGCTGTCACCTATCGGCAACGGCGGCGGCTCGGCGCGTAATAGCCATGAGCCAACGGGCGCTAGGGATGGCGCCCCGCTGACTCAATGAATCCGTCCATACCATTTCAGACCAAGCGAAACCGCGAAGAGCACCGTAAAGTACAGCGCCGGCCAGGTACGCAGCCAGCCGGGGCCAAACCCCAGCAACTGCTGCTCTGGCAGGTTCAGTTCGATTCGCTCAAGCGGGCCTTGCGCCGGCAGATAGCCGGCGGGATTGCCGATCAACGCGTTCCACCAGACTCTTTTATGCACGAGCCCGGCCGGGGCTGGCAACGGCAGTTCCAACACCGTCGCGCCATCGGCGTACACCATCCGGAGGATTGCGCCCGACCCGGGCCATGCCACGCGCCAACGCCCCGGCTCGACCGCCTGCACGGGCGGTTGCGCCGCTGTCCAGTGAATTGACGGCGCCGCCTGCACGGGCCATGCGCTGATCTCGACCAGCGTTCCCGCCGGCGGGAAAGACGCGCCCCGCGCGTTGCCCAGCCAGACCGCCACCAACAGCACCGGCAACGAGGACAGCAGAGCCGGCCACAGCGTCAGCCGGACTTGCCGGACGCTCAAGCGCATCGCTTCGCCCATTCGCGCTGGCAAGCCGTCGAAAGGCCCATCGTAGCTGGCGAGCGCCTGCCGCGCCGCGCGCAGGCGCGGCTTGAGGGCATCCAGCGCACCCTGGTCCGAAAGGCGGCGATAAAGCATCATCGACACGCTCGCCGATAGCGCCGCCCAAATCACCACGCCTGCCCAAGGCGGCAGCCACAACCCCAGGACCGCGTCGAGTGTTTGGAACAAAGGGGATGGCAGATCCAGGAGTTCCATCAGTTGCGCTGGCGCGATTGCAGGGTTTGCAGCACCAAGGCCGCGACATCAGTGATCTGCCTTAACGGCTGATCGAGTTTGAAGTTCGCGAGCAACACCCCCGGCACCGCGGGTGGATCGATGAGGTGATCGCCGCTCCATTTTTCTGCGTTGTCGCTGATCCACTCCTTGGGTACGCCGCCGAGCGCGGTCTGCCAGGACGCGCGGTAGGCCGGCGCATAGCCGATCACCAGGTCGGGCGCATCGGCCATGGCGTCTCCATGATAAATGGCGGCGCTGTCATAGACCTCGCGCACCACGACCGCGCCATCCACGGGGTCGCGCAAGGCCAGCAGCTTTTCGCGAATCTCCCGTTTCAGGCCATCGACCTCGGCCTCGGTCACGATTCCCTGCGCTTCGCGGCCATGGCGATTGAGATACAGGCCATTGAGGCCCAAGGCGTAAGCCTGGGTTTGATTCCAATCGACCTGGGCAAAGAGCGAATCCGACTGCTGGCGGCCGGGCCTGAGCGCCATCAATCCTTGTTCCACCAGCCAGCGATTCAAGTGGACCGCCCGCCGGAACGCGGCAAAACCGTGGTCGCTCAGCACGAGCAAGCGGTCGTTGGGCGCCAGCGCGGCCAGGGTCGCGCCCAGGACGCGATCGGCTTCCTGGTAGATCCACTGCACCGCAGCGCGCGCCGTGGCATCGGTCTCGGCATACAGCGGATGGCGCTCGTCCTGCCCGCGCCAGAACATATGGCTGATACGGTCCGGTTGTACGAACACCGTCACCACGAGTTCGCTGTCATGGCGGTTCAAGGTGTCGAAAAACATAGCCTCCTGCTCTTTCAACACGGTTTTCACCAGGTCGATGTACGCTGCATCGCTGATTCTGCGCTCGTTCAAGGACCAGGTTTCTTCGGCCATGCCCAGGGTATGGTAAAGACCGATGCGCCCGGCGAGTTCACCCGCAAACGCGGGAGGCGAGGAAATCGGTAGCACGGGCGCGCGCGGATCGAGATTGATCGGCGAGACGTAGAGCTTGAGGCGCGGCAACCCTTCCACCAAATGGAGCCGCACCATGCCCGTGATCGACTGCCAGGGCGCATAGCGAAAACGCACTTCCAGCCAATCGCTCCACTGCCCGGGCGCCAGCGTGAGCGAGCGATCATCGAGGCTGATCCACGCCTTACCGCTTTCCAAGGGTTCGATGACCATGGGCACTTCCAGCGGCGTGGCGGCAGCCTTGAGCGGGTTCGGCGGCCCCGCCAGGATAGTTTCTACCCGACCGGCTTCGGCGCGAACCTGCACCACCCGCCCGCCAGTGCCGCTGGTTCTGTCGAAAGCCGTGGTGTAGAACGTGAAAGTCCCCTGCGTGCCGAGCAGATCGGGGACGCCCATGCCCGCGATCATGCGCTGGATCGGATCGGGCGGAAACGTGACCGGCACCCGTAGCACCGAGCTGCGCAGACCTTGGCGCTCGGCGGCAAGCCAGAATGGCTCGCCCTGGCGGCGATTGCGCACCGTCGGCTCGGCTAGCGGAATGCGGTAGCCGAGGAGGTCGAGGACGTGCTGCGGCGGTTTCACCTCGGCGATGGAAAATTCCGGCGTGTAATGGCCGAGGTCACGGCGCAGGAAGTCGAAAATGCCGTGCGCGCCGGGATTGGCGCCGGTGGCGAAGCTGGCCCAGGCGACCGGCGATTGCGCTGGGGTGGTGGTCGGCAGCGCCTGAAAATGGCCGTTTTGGGCGAGCCCCGCGAAGTGCGGCAGGCTGCCGTCGGCCATCCAGCGCGTGAGTAGGGCCGGATCAAGGCCGTCGAAGCCCAGCACGACGACGCGCGCGCCAGCGGGTCGATCCGCCTGCGAGCAGCCGCCGGCAGCCAACACGGCCAACGCAAGCAGCGCGAGCAGGGTGGCGCGAAGCGCGGTCATGCCCAAAACGCTTGGCCCTCGATCTCAGCAGCCGGTTCCAGGCCGAAATAGCGCTGCACCGATGGCGCGATGTCCATGATATGGAGCTCGCGCTGCTGTAAGGCGCGGGTGCTCAAAATGACGCCCGGCACCAACTCGGGATCGATGCAATGATCGCCGCTCCAGGCGAGGAGGTTATCCTCCAACACCGCCGGCGGGGTGCCGCCCAGGGCGGTCTGCCACGAGGCGCGGTAGCCCGTGTCATAGGCGAGGATCAGGTCGGGCGCGTCGGGCACGTGCGGGCCGCTGTAAATGGCTTCCTTGGCCAATGCGCGACGCACGACGGCTTGCCCGTTCACGGGGTCGCGCAGCGCCAGCAAGTGACCGCGCAGATCGCTGATCAGCGCTTGAGCTTCGCTGCCGGTCGCGACGATGCCCTGGCGTTCGCGGCCGCGCAAGTTTAGGTAGATGCCGACCAATCCCATGGCATAAGCCCGCGTAGCGCCCCAATCGACGCCTTGCAAGTACAGAAGATCGGCATCGGTGGCCCTGCCTGTAGCGCCTTCGCGCAATGTCAAATACCCCTTGTTCGCCAGCCAGCGGTTGACGTGGAACATGCGCCGGAACGGTTGGCAGCCATGATCCGACATGACTAACACATCGGCGTCGGGGTGATGCGCGCGCACGTTGCCGACGATCGTATCGAGATACGCGTACAGATCGGGCAGTACGTCGTGATAGCGGTCGGCCAGGGCTCGGTCGTAAGCGGGATGGGCGCGATCCTCGACGCGCCAGAACATATGCTGGAGGCGGTCGGGCTGATCGTAGACGCAGATCAGCAAACCCGCGCGCAAGCGCTTCAACTCGAACTCCAGCATCGCGGTGCGCTCGTCGAGGAGCGCGTAGCAATGGCTGAGAAACCCGTCTTCATCCATGCGTTTTTCGTTCAGCACCCAAGTGTCTTCGGCCATGCCCAGGGTCGCGTAAGGGCCGATCGCCGCTTTCAGTTCGGCGGCATAACGCGGCGGGTGGCTGAGCGGCGCTGCCGGCCGATCCGGATCGATATTGACCGGCGAGCAGTAAAGATTGAAGTGTGGCGCCAGGCTGTGCAGGTAAAAACGCACCCAGCCGTCCGCCGAGGCGGCCAGACTGAAACGGTAGCGGACTTTCAGCCAAGGCGACCAAGCGCCTGGTTCCATGCTGGCGCTCTGGCCGCAACAAGAGATGACCAACCGCCCATCGGCGGCGCGCAGGCTCACCGCCGGCGCGCGCGGCAGATCATCGTTGCGAAAGGGATCGGCCAGCGGCTGCAGGCTCGCCTCGGCTCGGCCATCGATGAAGTCGATGAGAACCGCATCACCGCCGTGACCGCGGCCAGCCAGCGCGGGGTCGGTGGTCCAGTACTGGTAACTACCCTGACTGCCATGCAGGTCGGGTATGCCCATCGACGCCAGCAGGCGGCCGGCGAAGGGCTCGGGCGGGTAAGTCACCGGCACCCGGATGACGGCCGCCTCGATGCCAGCTTGCGCCAGCCGGTGCCAAAACGGCGCACCGTCGCGATGGCCGACCACACGAGGCCGGCCCAGCGGCGCGCGCCAAGGTCCGAAGCTCAGCGCGCGTTCGGGGGTCTTGACCGAAGCGATCGAGAGAGCGGGCAAATAGCGCTTGGGGTCGCGATGCAAAAAGTCAAAGATGTGATGGCGGCCAGGGTTCTGGCCGGTGACGAAGCTTGCCCAGGCTACTGGTGATTCGGCGGGCAAGGTGGTTTGCAAGCGAAAATAGCCACCCTCCCCCGCCAAGCGATGAAGTTGAGGACAGCGGCCCATCTCCCAGTAGCGTTCGAGTAGCGAGGGCTCCATGCCGTCGAAACCCAAGATGATGAGTTTCCTGGGCATTCACTCAGGAATCAGAAGAATCTTGGTTGGATTCGCCGTTGCCGTTCACCACCGCGGGAGGTTTTCGCCAACGGCGCCACAGGTAGCGCACCGGCCAGAACAATACCGAGGCGATGGCGACCAACCCGACCAACAGCATCGTGAACAGAGAGCCCAGAAAGCTGATACCGGCGCCAGGCCCGATATAGGCCAATAGCGGCGCGCTTTGGCCGAGCAGACACGCACCAAGAGCCAACGCCAGGTAACGGCCCGTGGGAAATTTTTGCACCTTGAGTCGAGCCACGATACCGGCAACCCGGTTACCCATCATCATGCAGTCTTCACCCTTTCGCACCTTCAAAGTCGATGCCACGATAGCACGACTCGACCTTTCCGTGCAGTTGGCCGAGGGCATACCCGGCTCGATGCTAGCGTATGCAATAATGGGTCTGGATTCCACCGTGAGAGAGCCGATCTGTTCACTGCATTGCTACCCAGGAGGAGTTGATAATGATGGAGACCCATGAAGGCGGCTGCGTCTGCGGAGCGGTGCGCTATCGGGTAAAAAACAACCCGGTGCGGACCTCCGTATGCCATTGCACCTTCTGCCAACGCCGCACCGGCAGCGCTTTTGGAATCGGGGCATACTTCATGGAAGAGGATATCGAGATGATCCGCGGCGCGCTGAAGACCTACGAGCACCGCTCCGACGAAAGCCAGCGCTGGCTGCGCATGCAGTTCTGTACCCAATGCGGAACGACGGTGACCTGGACCGCGGAAGCCCTGCCGGGCATTCGCGCGATTGCCGGCGGAACTTTCGACCAACCAGCGTGGTTCAGGATCGAGCGCCACAGTTGGATGCGATCGGCCCATGCCTGGCTGGCGCCACCCACGGATGTCGAGGTATTTCAAGAGAGTTCATTAAAGACGACTCACCGGACTGGGTGAGCAGTGAAAATAATGAACTAAAGCCTGGCCGTAACATCCGACCCGCTTAGATCGTTACGGTTGAGCACGCATTGGTAATGGCGAATCAGGATCTTCTCCAAGAACTCCATATCGAAGCGAACGAGCGCGAGGGCATTGCCCGGCGCTGGCCTTGGCTGCTCGCTTCGATCGGCGTACTGGTCGCGCTTGCCAGCGGCGGCTATTATTTCGTCCTGGCGCGGCCACTCGCCGTCGAAACGGTCGCCGCCGAAGCGCCGAGCGGCACCACTAGTGCGGTGCTAGAAGCGACCGGTTACGTCACCGCTCGTCGCGAAGCCACGGTATCGGCAAAGATTACCGGCAAGCTCACCGAAGTGCTGATCGAGGAAGGCGAGCACGTCGATGACGGCCAGGTTCTCGCCCACCTGGACGATACCGACGCCAAGGCCCAGCTTGGGCTCGCCGAGGCGCGGGTTGCCGCCGCGCGCGGCCAACTCGGCCAGATCGACGCCCAACTCCAGCAAGCGCGGCGTGACTTACAGCGCCAGCAGGAATTGCGCAGCAAGCGGCTGGCTTCCGATCAATCCCTGGAAACCGCGCGCACCGAGGCGCAAGCGCTGGCCGCCCAGCTTGAGGCCCAGCGCGGCCAAGTACGAGTCGCCGAAGCGGAACTGAAAGTCGCCCAGGTCAACTACCAAGACACCGTCGTATACGCGCCGTTTTCCGGCGTGATCGTCGCCAAGACAGCGCAGCCCGGGGAAATCGTCTCGCCGATCTCGGCAGGAGGCGGCTTCACCCGCACTGGCATCGGCACTGTCGTGGACATGGATTCGCTGGAAATCGAGGTCGATGTCAACGAGGCTTTCATCAACCGTGTGCGCCCCCGCCAGCCGGTGCAAGCCGTGCTGGACGCTTATCCGGAATGGCAAATCCCGGCCGCGGTCATCGCCATCGTGCCCACCGCCGACCGCAGCAAGGCAACGGTCAAGGTGCGCATTGCGCTCAAGGAAAAAGACGCGCGCATCGTGCCGGAAATGGGCGTGCGGGTGTCGTTTCTGGACGATCAGCCGCGGGGGCAGACCCAGGCGCCGCGCGGGGTGGTGGTGCCCGCCACGGCGATCGTGCGGCGCGCCGATACCGAGGTCGTGTTCGTGGTGGACGGTGACCATGTGCGCCAGCAGACGGTGACGGCCGGACCGAGCATGGATGGCCTGCGCTTGGTCGAACAGGGTTTGGCGCCCGGCACCAGCGTGGTACGCGAGCCGCCGCCCGCGCTTGGAAACGGAGCGCGAGTGGCGCCGCGCACGGGCTCGCCCTAGCGGAGCCGACGGGATGGACACCGCAAGCAGCAAGCCGTTGGTGACGATTCGCGGCGTGAGCAAGGTTTACGAGCGTGGCCGCCAGAAGATCGAGGTATTGCACGGCGTAGACCTGGACATCCCGCCCGGCGATTTTCTCGCCCTCATGGGGCCGTCCGGCTCGGGTAAAAGCACGCTGCTGAACCTCATCGCCGGGCTGGACGTGCCCAGCGCAGGCAACATCAGCGTCGCGGGAGAGCGCATCGACCGGCTGTCGGCGGGCGCGCTGGCGCGCTGGCGCGCCGCCAACGTCGGTTTCGTGTTCCAGTTTTACAATCTGCTGCCCGCTCTGTCGGCGCAAAAAAACGTCGAGCTGCCGCTCCTGCTCACGCGCCTACCCGCCGCCCGGCGCCGACGCCACGCCGCCATCGCACTGGCGCTGGTGGGCTTGCGCGACCGCGCCAGCCATAAGCCCAACGAACTGTCGGGCGGCCAGCAGCAGCGCGTGGCGATCGCGCGCGCCATCGTCTCCGATCCCACCCTGCTGGTGTGCGATGAGCCGACCGGCGACCTCGACCGTAAGTCCGCCGAAGAGGTGCTCATGCTGTTGCAGCGGCTCAACCGCGAGTATGGCAAAACCACCATCATGGTCACCCACGACCCCAAGGCCGCCGAGTTCGCGCAGCGGATTCTACACCTCGACAAAGGCACGCTGGTCGATTCCGGGGTACCGGCGTGAGATACCTGCCGCTGCTGTTCGCCGGGCTGTTGCGCAAGAAAACACGCACGGTGCTGACGCTGCTGTCGGTGGCGGCGGCGTTCGCGCTGTTCGGTTTGCTCGATGCCGTGCGTGTCGCCTTCAATGCGCCGGAGAGCATCACCGGCATCGATCGGTTGATCGTCGCTTCGCGCTTTTCCATCATCCAACCGTTGCCTTACGCGGCCCGCACGCGGATCTCAGCGGTGAGCGGTGTGCAAGCGGTGGCTTTCGCCAACTGGTTCGGCGGCATTTACCAAGATCCCAAGAACTTCTTCGCCAACATCGCGGTGAGCCACGAGACATTTTTTGGCCTGTATCCCGAGATGTTGTTGCCCGCCGCGCAGCGCCAGGCGTTTCTCGCCACCCGTACCGGCACCGTCGTCGGTGAGTCGCTGGCCAAGCGCTTCGGTTGGAAGCTCGGCGACCGGATCCCGCTGCAAGCCACCATCTTCCCGCGCAAGAACGGCGATAACACCTGGGTGTTCGACCTGGTCGGCATTTTCCGCGCCGCGCGGCCCGAACTGCGCGGCATCGAGCAGCAAATGCTATTCCGCTATGATTACTTCGACGAGGGCCGGCAGTTCGGCCAGGGCACGGTCGGCTGGTATATCGTCAAAGTGAACGACCCCAATCAGGCAAACCGCGTGGCGCAAGCCATCGACCGGCTCTATGCCAATTCCGCCGATGAAACCAAGAGCCAGAGCGAGCGCGAGTTTCAGCTATCGTTCGCCAAGCAGATCGGCGATATCGGGCTGATCGTGAGCGCGATCATGGGCGCGGTGTTCTTCACCCTGCTGCTGCTCACCGGCAACACCATGGCCCAGGCCATCCGCGAGCGCACATCGGAACTAGCGGTGTTGAAAACCATCGGCTTCAGCAACCGCGCGGTATTGGTCTTGGTGCTTGCCGAATCCTTGCTGCTACTGCTGTGCGGCGGGGTCAGCGGCCTTTTGTTCGCGCGCCTCGGCATGCCGGTGCTGAGCGCCGCCAGCGGTGGGCAATTCGACCTCGTATTGACGACCCAGAGTTGGGCGCTGGGGCTGATCTTCATGGTCATCATCGGTTTTGCCGTCGGTCTGCTGCCAGCCATGCGCGCCATGCGTCTCAAGATCGTGGATGCGCTCGCGGTACATTGACATGCGCAGGCTGCGAGCGAGTTTGCGTGCCGCTGGCGTGGCGCTCGCGGTGGGCGCGGCCGGAGTCGCCTGGATGGCAGCGCCTCTCGCGGTGCTGGCCGGCGCCGGCGGTTTTTTCGCATGGTTGTTCGCCAGCCGCCGGGGCCGTCAGGCGCTCGCCATCACCGCCATGGGGCTTGCGACCGTGCCGCAGCGGTTCGGCGCCACCTCGGTGATCGTGGTCGGCATCGCCGGCGTGGTCGGCGTACTGGTAGCGCTGCTGGCGATGGCCGAGGGTTTTCAAGCGACGCTCAAGAGCGCCGGCAGCGAGGATACCGCCATCGTATTGCGCACCGGCGCCGACGCCGAGCTGTCATCCGGGCTGGATCGCGCGACCGTGACCCTGGTTACGCGCGCGCCAGGCATACTGCGGGATACGCGCGACTTCCCCATCGCTTCCGCCGAGGTCGTGGTGGTGGCGAACATTCCCAAGCGCGCCACCGGCACCGACGCGAACGTGGAAGTGCGCGGCGTCGGAGCGCAGGTGTGGGCGTTGCGCCCCGCCGTGCGCATCGTCGCCGGGCGCCGTTTCCAGCCGGGCTTGCGTGAATTGATCGTAGGCCGGGGCGCGCTCGCACAGTTCAGCGGGCTCGAGCCGGGGCGCACGATCAGCCTCAACAACCAGACCTGGACGGTGGTCGGCGTTTTCGCCTCCGGCGACACCCACGAGTCGGAAATCTGGGGCGACGCCGAGTCGGTGGCGGCGGCCTACCGCCGCGCCGGCTTCCAAGCCGTGCAGGTGCGCCTCACCGAGCCAGCCGCCCTGGCGCGCTTCAAGGCCGCGCTCAGCGCCGATCCGCGCCTGCGGGTGGCTGTGGAAACCACGCGCGAGTATTACTCCAAGCAGTCGGAACGGCTCACCAGGACGATCCGGGTGATCGGTGTCGGCATCGCGGTGATCATGGCGGTGGGCGCGATGTTCGGCGCGCTCAACACCATGTATGCCGCGGTCGCCGCGCGCGCGCGCGAAATCGCCACGCTGCGCGCGCTGGGTTTCGCCGGAGCGCCGGTGGTGATCGCGGTGATGCTCGAAACCATGCTGCTGGCGCTGGTGGGCGGTATCCTGGGGGCCGGCATCGCTTGGGTCGTGTTCAACGGCTATACGGTTTCGACGCTGGGAGCGAACTTCAGCCAGGTGGTATTTCAGTTCCGGGTTACACCGGCTCTGCTATTGAACGGCTTGCAATGGGCGCTCGCCATCGGCTTCGTCGGCGGATTGTTCCCCGCGCTGCGTGCCGCGACGGTGCCGGTGACGGCGGCGCTGCGGGAGCTTTGATCGGCGAGCTACCCACGTTCACTGCGGCGCCAACCAGCGCCCGGCGTGGGGCTTGGCCGCCGCCGCTCACGGCATCCACGGCACCAGCGTCGCCGCCCCGCGCGGGTCGAAGGGTACCTCGATCAGCCATAGTCCGCCCGCTGCGTGCGCTTTGCGCACCGCCGTTCCGACGCCTTGCGCCGGCACGCGCACGCTGTTGGCGCCGAAAGCCTCACCGAGCTTGACGAAATCCGGGTTCGCCAGGGCGGAGCCGATTTGCCGTCCGCCGAACAGGCGGTCTTGATAGGTGCGGATCGCACCGAATGCGTTATCGTTGAATACCAGAACGATGAGATCCAGGTTTAGCGCGCGCGCGGTGGCCAGTTCCTGCAGGGTGAACAAGAATCCGCCGTCCCCGGAAATCGATACCACGGGTTGCGTGGGACAGGCGAGCTTGGCGCCGATGGCGGCGGGCAGGGAATAGCCCAAGGTGCCGTAAGTGCCGGGGTGGATGTGCGTGCGCGGCAAATAAGTTTCGAGCAGCACCGGCATCCAGTAACCCACCAGCGTCAGATCGTCGACGAAGATCGTCTCGTCCGGCAAGTTGGCGCGCAAATCCTCGATGAGCGGCAGCGCCGCACCGGCGCGCTCCAGTAAAGCCGCGCGTTTGCCGCGGCGGAAAGCCGCTACGTCAAACCAGCTGGCGCGGGCCGGGCGACTTTCCAGTTGGGTTGACAGCGCTTCGAGCACGAGCCGCGCATCGCCGACGATGCCGACTTCCACCGCCCGGCGTTGGCCGACGATGAGCGGGTCGATATCGATCTGCACGATGCGCGACGGAAACCGTGCGCCGACGTTGACGTCGGAGACCACGTCGATGCGCGAGCCGACGACCAACGCGACGTCGGCTTGTTCGAGCAGCCCGTCATAGAGATTCAGCCGTCCCCAGGCGTCGCCAAGAGCCAAGGGATGGCGGTCGGAGATCGCGCCGCGGCCGAACATGCTGGTCACCACCGGCGCGCCCAATTGCTCGGCCACACGCGCCAAGGCTTCAGTCGCGCCCGCGCTTTCGACGCCGCCGCCGGCGAAAATGAACGGACGCTCGGCGCCCGCCAGCACCTTGGCGGCGCGGGCGATGCTTGCCGGATCGCCGCCCGGCCTCGAGTAGTGTTCTTCCGCAGGGGCGGCGATTTCCGCTTCGCCCGCTTGCACGTCGATCGGCACTTCGATATAGGCCGGGCGCGGACGGCCGCGGCCTATCGAACGCATCGCTTCGCGTATCGCTTTTGGCAAGTCGGCGACGGTAGTAACCCGAGTGGCGTAACCGCATACCGAGCGCGCGACATTGACCGAATTCGCCAACTCGTGGAAGTGTCCGCCTTCGCGCTCGAGTTGGGAGGTCGCGTTCTGTCCGCCGAACACCAACATCGGGGCCGACTCCGAATACGCCATGCCCATCCCGGTGAGGGCGTTGGTGAGGCCAGGGCCGGGAACGACGAAGCATGCCGCGACTTTGCCCGACGCGCGCGCAAAGCCCGCGGCCATCAACGATGCGCCCTGCTCATGGCGTACCGTCACCACCCGGAACCGGTTATCCCCCACGACGCCGTCGAACAACGGGCAGTTGTGGGTTCCGACGATGCCGAATATGTGATCGATGCCTTCCGCCTTCAGTGCCGCTGCCACCGCTTGACCGCCCGTCATCCGCCCCATTTGCCTATCCTCGCGCCTGTGAACCAGTATCGATACTCGATTGTAGCGCAGAGGCTTTAGCCAATGCGCGCGAGCGCTCCCCCGTCAACCGGAAGCGCTACGCCGGTGATGAACTGTGCTTCGTCCGATGCCAAGAACAAAGCGGCATTGGCGACATCCCAGGCCGTTCCCATGCGCTGGCGCAGCGGTACTTTGGCGTCGCGCTCCGCGGCGATGTCGGCGCGCGGCCTGCCGGACTTACGGGCGCGCGTATCCACGGCCATGGGGGTGTCCATGAGACCGGGCAGGATGACGTTGGCGCGAATGCCGAACGCGGCATTCTGAATCGCCAGTTGCTGGGTGAAAGCGATCATCGCCGCCTTGGTGGCCTTGTAAGCGACCAACGGATAATCGGCCCAGGCGGCAATCGAGGAAATGTTGATGATCGCGCCCGAGCGCTGCGCGCGCATGATCGGTAGCGCGTGTTTGCAAGCCATGATAGTGCCGCGCAGATTGATGGCGCTCAGGCGGTCGAACACGTCCTCGGTGAGGTCTTGCAACGCGGCGTCGCCGCCGTCCAGGCTCACGCCGACGTTGTTGTGCACGATATCGATGCGCCCCCAGCGCCGGACGGCGAACGCCATGGCCGCGGCCAGCGTCGCCTCGCGGGTGACGTCAGCCTCGAACACCAGACATTCTCCGCCCTCGGCGGTGACCAGGGCCGCCGTCTCTTGGGCCGATACGAGGTTGCGATCGACGGCCAGCACGCGCGCGCCCTCGCGCGCAAAACGCAAAGCGGTAGCACGGCCATTGCCTATGCCTGCGCCGGGGCTTTGCCCGGCGCCTACGATGACGGCAACTTTTTCTGCTAGGCGCATTGTCTGCTGTTTGGTAGTGGGTGCCTTGAAAGATTAGTCGCCGAAATGGCCATCGCCAAGGCCTGCAGCCAGCATGGGCTGGAATTGGGTAGTGTTATACCGGTAAGGCTGCCGTAAACTCAAAATCATAATGACTTAAGAAGCACTTGATCGCACCGATGTGAAGACCAACGGCAGTTTCTGCCACCGCTTGCGCGCGCTGTTGCGGCTGTGGTCGCCCACAGTGAAGGCGACGACTTGGCGGGTCTGCGCATCCAACGCCAGCCACAGCCACTGCGAATTGGCTTTTTTCCTGACGAAATTCCAGGCTGCGTCCGCTTTGACGGCCAAGCGTGGGAATGGCTCGGCCTCCGCTGAGTTGATCGCTTATTCAAGCCTACCGTAGCACGGTTTCCTGGATCAGTCTTACCTGTACAACCCTACCCAGCAGCGGTCCGTGCCATGACAAGCGATGAACGACGGCTACCCTATAGTTCAAGCTTGCCATTAAACTGAGAAATATAAGACTTCTAGGACATCACCGATTCGCTATACGGCGTGTCCGGGTTTTCGATCCATGGTTGCCGGGCTAATGGCGCAAAACGACGCGTAAACATGGCATACGGCACACTACTACTGCCCAGGGAGAACCGCTATGGAGTTTTCATTCGCCACCACGTTTGATTTGCGCGGCCACGTCGCCCTCGTCACCGGCGCCGCGTCCGGCATCGGCAAAGCCATCGCAACCTTGTTCGCCGAGCGTGGCGCAACGCTGGCCCTGGTCGATCGCAATCCGGCCATCGACGACACCGCGCGCGCCTTAGGCGACCGCCACATCGCCTGGGTCGCCGACGTCACCGACGAGCGGGCCGCGATCAGCGGCGTCGCCGACGTAGCCGCTAGGCTCGGGCGTATCGATGTCCTCGTCAACAACGCCGGCGTCGGCGGGCTCGCCAAGGCTGAGGAAACTACCGCCGAATTGTGGGATATGATCATGGCCGTGAATCTGCGCGGGCCGTTTCTGTACGCGCGCGAAGTCGGCAAGCAGATGCTCAAGCAAGGCGGCGGGCGCATCATCAATATCGCCTCGCAAGCGGCCTTGGTCGCGCTCGAGGGCCATCTCGCGTATTGCGCGAGCAAATCGGGGCTGCTCGGCTTGACCCGCGTCCTGGCGCTGGAATGGGGTGGCCGTGGCATCACCGTCAACGCGATCTCGCCGACCGTGGTCGAGACCGAACTGGGTCGGATCAGCTGGGCCGGCGAAGTCGGGGCGGCGTTCAAGAAAAAGATTCCCACCGGGCGCTTCGCCCAGCCCGAGGAAATCGCGCTAGCCGCGCTCTTTCTCGCCAGCGGCGCCGCCGCGATGATCAACGGCGCGAATCTGTCGGTGGATGGCGGCTATACCATCCTCTGAACCCGGCTGCGAGCACCCCATGCCCAAATTTAACACTCATCGATTTTGTGAAAGCTCTGAACGACGATGACGAGCAGAGCGAATGCATTGATGGGCTCGATATTGGAGACCGGTCCAACAATTTGGGGGCAAGTGAGATAAGGGCCTGTCCCTAAATAAACTACCGAATCTTATAAAACGCCGCTCCTATCGGCATCAGAGCAACCCCAACAGAGCATGAGCGTAGGATTTCGCGTCGGCGCGCCTTAGCGCCCAATCGCAGCAATACGTGATGACGATTTCTCCTTGAGCGATGCGATCCAACACTAAAGCTCAGCGGCTCCACCTCATTTGGTTGGATTGCCGGCGCCGAACCGCGCGCTCGGTGGCCACTGCAACGCGTTGGTGAATACCTGGCCGGCGAAACTCGCGTAAGCGGACGGATTGTGGAGCTTCTGCTGCGGGCTCTGGTTCGAAAACTTGGGCTCATCGAATTCCGAGATGTGGATGATTCTTTGCGCGGACTGGAGATCGATGACATGGAAGCATTCATGGATAACCATCGCGGCTC
Source organism: Gammaproteobacteria bacterium (assembly GCA_046347515.1). Lineage (GTDB taxonomy): Bacteria > Pseudomonadota > Gammaproteobacteria > Competibacterales > Competibacteraceae > JAXMFZ01. The sequence continues at coordinate 24,334 of JAXMFZ010000042.1, forward strand.
GACAGTTCGGGCCAAAGCTCCGGTAGTCAGCGGTAAAGAACACCCGACCGTGGAACCGCGCGTAGGCGGGCGGCAAGTCGGGGAACTTGGCCGTTGGGAAGAGCCTCCGTGCTTCTTCATCCGAGGCGCCGGTGAAGCGTTGATTGGCCGATGCGTAGAGCGTCGTCAGCGCTTGGAAGCCGGTGCGCACCCGAGTGGCGTGCGCTAGCCGCTGCCCGGCCGGGACCTTCTGCCAAGCGAAGTTGACGGTGAGCGCGGCTTCGCAGAGGTTGTGCAGCACACCCGAGCCGGTCTTCAGGGTGAGATTGGCAATGAAGAGGTTGAGGGCGGTGATGGCGGCGGCAGTCCATTTTTGTGCCAGCGGCAGGTCGGTGTTGAGCGCTAGTGAGCGAGCATCATGGCTGACTGGTCGAAAATCCGATAGAAACATGGCTAAATCAATCCTCTTGTCGTGGGTTACGGTTAAACGGTAGGACTAGGGTAGGTGCTGTCTAAGGCGCCTATGGGGATCGCCTCGACAGCGTCCGGGGGTGGAACCCGCCACCCCCCGTTCACGGTAGGTCGTCTTGGAGCAAGAATCAGAAGATCTTCCAGGCAAACCCGAGCCAGGCCGGATCGTAATCACAGCGATATTTGACGATCCGTAGTGTGTAGTTACCGTATGCGGGCGGCGTATAGTCGACGATCTCGTAGGTGTTGTCCCAACTCACGGAACTGGCGACGACGGCGCCATTGGGGGCGACGATTTGCAAGTCGAGGTCGGCGCCGGGCCGGTTGGCATGGTCGTAGTAATTGTGGGAAGTGTCCCAAGCAATGACGATCCGCGTGCGGTTGCCAGGCTCCAGGCCCATCGCCGCCACGTTCCAGCTGGACGGAGCGCTACAGGTGTAGGACACACCACCCCAGTTGCCCCATTTGCCCACTGCGGCAAGATCGGATCTATTCAGGTCGACGGCGCCCGCGCCGTCGTACTCGCTGAGCCGATAGTCGCCCTCGATGTTGTGGTTCAGTGCCCCGGCCATCAGGAGCGCCTTGACGGCCTCGGGCCACTCTTGCAGCGAGGGATTGTGTTGCATCAGCAGCGCGGCGCCGCCGGTCACCGCCGGCGCGGCAAAGCTGGTGCCGGATTTGTTAAGACCGGCCCACGGGGGCGACACGCTGGTGCTCTTGATGTTCTCGCCGGGGGCGGCGATTTCCGGCTTTTCCCGGTCGCCGTGGCTCGAGATCGGGTCGCGCCAACTGGAGCAGGAATCCATGGTATCGTCCGACCAGTCGGTGGTGTTGCGGTCGTTGAAGTTACCGACAGTGATCACGTTATACGCTAGGCCAGGGCTGAGTACGTCTCCGTCTTGCGCTCCAATACAGCCCGCGCCTTCGTTGCCCGCGGCAACGACGACCGTGCGGTAGCGGTCTCGCACCATGGACTCGTACCAACGGTCGAATGCGTCGGGTACTCGATTGACGTCACCACCAAAGCTCAGGTTCAGCACACGGGCGCCCCAGTCTGCGGCCTTCGACGATTGGCTCAGAAGTTCGGGGTCTTTTCCCTGGCACGAACCGCCCGCCCACAGGTTAGCATCTGGGGCGATACCTCTAATCATCGCGTGGGTGCTGCGGATGATGCCCGCGACGGCGGTGCCGTGAGCGTCGGTCGAGTTGCACTGGTAGCTGGTATCCTCGGTAATGCCTGCGAGGTAGGGATTGAGGGTCGCCACCCGCCCGCCGACTTCGATCTGCGCGACCGGGATGCCCCAGCCGGTGAGGCCGAACGTCTGCTCCAGATAGTTGGCGCCAATCGTCCCGCGCACCACATCTAGAGTCGGTCGACGTACGCGGCTGAGGTAGATCAGGTCGGTCTCGTCCCAGGTCTCGACTTGGCGGACGGCATCCGGGCGTAGGCTCGCAAAGAGCACCGGCGCGGTCGTGTCGGTCTCAACCGCGTAGCCCAGCCCGCGGAGCCGGTCGGCGACCGGTGTGGCCACTTGCTCAACCGCCGTAGCACGTTGGGCGTCCACGACGGCGAAGTGCGCATCGGCTGCTTGTTTCGATTCCAGATCGGTGCTCCCCGGTACGTGCCGGGCCGGGCCTCGATACGGTGGCTCTTTAAGCCACACGATGATGTCGATGGGCTTATCCGCCGGGGCGCCGGCCAGACGCGCGGCGAGGTCAGGGTGCAGACGGCCGTAGCGGGCGCGGTAAGCGGCTTGTTCGGCCCGGGCGAGTTGCTCCGGGTCCAGTTCCCGGCCGCTGGTGTCGAGCATCACCCCATAGAGCGCGCCGTTGACGGTATTTTCGATTTTGAACGCCGCGCCCGACTGGCCCTGGAGCGGATAGTTGGCGGTGGCCGTATTGGCGATGCGCAGCGCCTGGCGCTCCAGGCCCGTGCGGCCCGCCACGAGTTGCAGGGCGACCTCAGTGAGGTCCACTGGCGCGGCCGCCTGAAGAGCGCTTGCGGGTCCCGCCAGTGCGGCCAATACGGCCAACAGTTGACGACGAGTCTTGGTTGTAAACATAACGTTACCCCATGTCCATTGTGGAAAAAAAGTTAATGTCGGCGCGCCGGCTTGTTAGCCGACACCCTGCCAGATCAGCGCAGTCAAGCGCTTCTGTCCGATTGCGCGAGCCCGGCTGATAACACCGGGTCTAGCACACAGGAGTCACTGAACTGGGTTTGGGAGTGCTGAGTCGGATAGCGCCTCAAAACCGAGGAGACCCATCATCTACTTTTGTCTGATGCGAACGCGTAATCCGCACCCAACCCCGACCGAAGGCCGGTTCCCAGACATCCAATCTGTTGCCCGGCAAGATAGTCGTTGGGCCTAGGTGAGTCATAAGAGAACGGTAAAGCTTGGGTAAAAACGGTCCTCAAGGGTATTTTTATCCAAGCCCTATGACCAAAGCGTTGGATTTTATTGCCGAATACCCAATGGGACGTCACGCACGGCTGAGACGGCTACGGACGGGCGGCCAAGGTAGCGGCACACAGAACGCGCACTGTGGCAAAGTCTTGAGGCCTGGCGCTTACCCTCTGTGTTAGGCTGGTTGTCGCCTCACGGGCCGACGATAATGGGAAGAGGGCAACGGTGAGAAACGATGATGATTTATCCTGGAGAATTGAAAGCGCGGCTGAGCGAGCGGATGCCGGGGCCATAGCCCGAAAGCGCGCCAGCGCTTTCCCGCGAGACCGGCATTCCGAAAGACACCCTCTACGGCTGGCGCCAGCAGGCGCGCCGAGTCCGCCACTCTCATGCCGCCCGCTGTTCCAGCGAACGTGCAAGTTCGAGAAGCATCGCATCATTGCCGCTGGCGGCAATCAACGACAGCCCGAGCGGGCAGCCATGCATGCTTGCGAGGGGCATGGAAAGCTGAGGAAGGCCGGCCAAGCCGGCAATCACGAGCAAGGAAAACGCCTGATAGCGAAACGCATCGATGTCCTCGGGCGGAGAATTGCGCAATGGCGCGATGCCGGGCACGGTCGGAATACACAGCACCGCGTTGTCGCGCAACATTTCCGCCATGCGCTTGGCGACTTGGTCACGGATTGCGCGGGAGCGTTCGGCTTGCGTCGTGGTCACTTGGCTGGCCACCGCGAAGCGTTCCTTGATGCCCGGACCCAGGCGCGGTTTTACCCGAGTCACCCATGGACCGAAGGCTGACCACAGCTCCCAGGCTTGCAGCAAGCGAAACGCTTCCATCCATTCCCGCAAGCCGCTGTCGCTCACCGCCACTTCGCGCGCATTACCCACTTGGCTTATCAGTCGCTCGACAGCCGGCTGGAGCGCGCGGCTTGTCTCGGCGCCGGCCAGCGCGAACGCATCGGTGCCGATCAGTAGCCTTACCGGTCTGGGCGCAGCGCGGTGATCGTCCAGGAGCAATCGCCCGATGCGCTCGCACAGCGCCGCCTCGCGCGTCAGCCATCCGACGGTACCGAAACTCGGCGAATGCGGGACGATGCCCTCCATCGCAATACGCCCATGGGAAGGGCGCATTCCGTAGACACCGCAGAAACTCGCGGGCGTGCGCACCGAGCCACCGCTGTCGGTGCCCAGTGCGAAATCGCAGAGCCCCGCCGCCACCGCCACCGCCGAGCCGCTCGACGAACCGCCGGGTATACGGTCGAGAGCATTGGGATTGATCGGCGTGCCGTAGTGATAATTCTCGCCGCCGATGCTGTACGTGAGTTCGTCGGTGTGGGTCTTACCGACCAGGCGCGCGCCGCTATCGAGGAGGCGCTGGACGACCGGCGCGGTGCTGGATTCCGGGCCGTGGCTGCGAAACCATTCGGGGCTGCCGAAGCCCGTGCGGTGCCCGGCGATATGAAAAACATCCTTGGCGGCGAAGGTGAGCCCCACGAGCGGGCCTGTCCCGCTGCCGGCAAGCTCGACGTGGGTGTGCTGGCAAAATGCGCCATAGACGTCTCTCATCACGGGGTCCTCGGATTGGCGGCGGCCTGATAAGCGGCGAGCGCGGCATCGACGCCGGAGCCGGTCAGGGATTTAAATTTCTGCTGGCGCAGCGCGGATTCGAGCGCGGCAAGACAGATCAGCACGTTTTCCTTGCGGCACACATAGCCCATGGTGCCGATGCGCCAGATCTTGCCCTTGAGCTGGCCGAAGGTGGTGCCGATCTCGACGCCGAAGTGATCGAGCAGATGGCGGCGTACTTGCTCGCCGTCGATGCCCGCGGGGATCACCACGCCGGTGACATTGGGCATCTTGTGGGGCCGGTCGCCGAACACGGTGAGCCCCAGCGCCTCGATGCCGGCGCACAGCGCGTCGCTCGCTAGGCGATGGCGGGCGAAACGGGCTTCCAGGCCCTCTTCCAGCACGATGCGAATACACTCATGGGCGGCGTAGAGCAAGGAAGCGGCCTCGGTATGGTGGGGCAACGCATCCTTCCAGTAGTCCATCAGCATGGCGAGGTCGAAATAATTCGAGGCGATGATCGGTTCCACCCCGAGCTTTTCACCGTCGCGGCGGATGCCTTTCTCGGTATGGCGGCGCGGAGCGACGGTTTTCACGATGGCGTCGTTGAAGGTGAGCGGCGCGATGCCGGGCGGACCCGACAGGCATTTCTGCAATCCAGCGGCGACCGCATCGATCTGCCAGGCATCGACCGGCACGTCCATGCCGCCCAATGTCGCGGTCACATCCACGAAGCTGAGCGCGCCGTAACGCCGGCACAGCGGGCCGATGTCGGCGAGCGGCTGGGCCATGGTAGTCGAGGTGTCGCCATGAATGAGCGCCACCAGGCGCGGGCGCTCGCGGCGGATCGCCTCCTCGATTTCCTCCGGCGCAAACACGCTGCCCCAGGGGCGCTCGATCACTTTCACCGCCGCACCGCAGCGTTCGGCGATTTCGGCGAGCAACCAGCCGAAGCGGCCCATCACCGGGACCAGCACGCGATCGCCGGGCCTGAGGATGGAAACCAGCAAAGACTCGATCCCGGCGCGCGCCGTACCGTTCACCAGGAAAGCCCATTCGTTGCGGGTTTGAAACAAGTCGCGCAGCAGCAAGGTGACATCGTGCATATACGCCCGAAACGCCGGATCGAACTGGCCGAGCATCGGCAGGGCCATCGCCTGCAGTACGCGCGGTTCGACGCCGACCGGGCCGGGGCCCATCAGAATACGCGGCGGTGGATTGAGGGGAGCGATCGGGGCACGCATAAGCTTCAGCCCGGGGCGGGATGGTGCTGGTGCCAATGGCGGGCGATGTCCACGCGCCGGCAGATCCATACCGCGTCGTGTTTTTGCACGTAATCGAGAAAGCGCAGAAACGGCGCCCAGCGGCCCGGTCGGCCCACGATGCGCAGATGCAAGCCGGTGGACATCATGCGCGGGATACGGTCGCTCTCGCGGTAGAGGACATCGAAGGTGTCCTTGAGATAAGCGAAGTACTGCTCGCCGCTGTTGAACCCCGCTGTCGCCACGAAACGCATGTCGTTGGCCTCCAGCGTATAGGGAATGCGCAAGTGATTCTTGCCGTCCACCTCGACCCAGTACGGGAGGTCATCGGCGTAGGTGTCGGCGTCGTAGAGAAACCCGCCCTCCTCCACCACCAGCCGCAGGGTGTTGGGGCTACAGCGGCCGGTATACCAGCCCAGCGGCCGCTCGCCGGTGAGGCGTTGGATGGACTCGATGGCGAGCTGCATGTGTTGGCGCTCGGCATCCTCGCCCACGAACTGATAATCGATCCATTTCCAGCCGTGGCTGGCGATTTCATGGCCGAGTCCGTGCATGATCTTGGCGGCTTCCGGGTAGTGTTCGAGCGCCAAGCCATTGGCCAGCACCGTGGTCAGAATGCCGCGCGCCTTGAACTCATCGAGAATCCGCCAGAACGCCACGCGCGTGCCGTACTCGTAAAGGGATTCCATGTTCATGTTGCGCACGCCGAACAGTTGCGGGGCGCCGATGATGTCGGAGATGAAGTTCTCGGAATGCGCGTCGCCGTGCAGAATGCAGTTCTCCGAACCCTCCTCGTAGGCGAGGATGATCTGCAAGGCGAGTTTGGCGCCGTTCGGCCAGTTGGCCTGTGGCGGGTTACGGCCATAACCCACCATGTCGCGCGGATATGTCATTGCTGTCTCCTGTGGATTTGCAGATGGGCAACCGAGCCGCTGAAGCGCTTGGCCAGCGGATAGGCGAGGTCGCCGACTTTGCTGGTGCCGAGCCGCATCGCGACGATGCCTTCGATGAGCTTGGTGGCGGCGGCGACCCCCTCGACCACCGGCACGCCGATGGTCTGTTGAATGTACTCGGCGAGGTCGGCCATGCCGGCGCAGCCGAGCACGAGGGCGCCGACCTCGTCCTCGCGCACCGCGCGGCGGCATTCCTCCACGATCTCGGCGCAGGCAGCGGGGCCGGTCTCCTCTAGCGCGAGCACTTCCAAACCCGATGCGCGCACCCGCCGGCATTGATGCTCGAAACCGTGGATTTGCAGCAAGTGCTCGCAGATGATCTTGGTGCGCGCGAGCGTGGTGACCACCGAAAACCGCGTGGCGACGATGCTGGCGACATGAAACGCCGCCTCGGCGATGCCGATCACCGGGCCGCCGGCGATTTCACGCGCGGCGAACACGCCGGGGTCGCCGAAGCAGGCGATGACATAGCCGTCGCAGCCCTCGGCCTCACCCGCGTGGACTTCTTCCAGGATGCCGATGGTGCAGGCGGCTTCGTCGTAATGGCCTTCGATGGATTGCGGGCCGCTCGTCACCGTCGCCGAAAGGATCTGGGTGCCGGCGGCGGCGACGCTTTCGGCGGCGGCGCGGTTCTTGACCGCGAACGCTTCGGTGGTGGTCGGGTTGATGATCTTGATCTTCATGATGGAGTCTCCTCAGCCCCCCAAATAAGCGCGGCGGATATCGTCGTTGTCGGCGAGGTCTTTGGCAGCGCCCGACAGCGTAACCCGGCCGGTTTCCAGCACATAGGCGCGGCTTGAAATCTTCAGCGCCATGCGCGAGTTTTGCTCCACTAGGATCACGCTCACGCCGTCCTCGCGGTTGAGCGTGGTGATGAAGCGCGCGATATCGCGGACGATCAGTGGTGCCAGCCCAAGCGAGGGCTCATCGAGCAGCAAGAGCTTCGGTCGGCTCATCAACGCGCGGCCGATAGCGAGCATTTGTTGTTCGCCCCCCGATAGACTGCCGGCCTGCTGGCGAATGCGTTCAGCGAGGCGAGGAAAGCGCGCCAGCACGCCGTCCAGGTCGCCGGCAATGGCCGTGCGCCGTTGCCGGTAAGCACCCATCAGCAGATTGTCGCGCACCGACATGAATGGAAAGACATGCCGGCCTTCCGGCACCATGGCGATGCCGCGGGCGACGATGCCGTCGGTCCCCAGCCGGTCGATCCGTTCCCCATCGAAAACCACTGTGCCGCCCGCCATGCGCTCCAAGCCGGTGATGGCGCGCAGGGTGCTCGTTTTACCGGCGCCGTTGGCGCCGATGAGGGCGATGATCTCGCCTTTTTCGGCAACCAGCGACACTTGTTTCACCGCCTTGACCTGGCCGTAATTCACCGCCAGATTGGTGACCGAGAAATACGCGCTCACACGCCGATCTCCTCATCCTTGGTGCCCAAATACGCCTCGATCACTTGGTCGTTGGCTTGAATCTCCGCCGGCGATCCTTCAGCGATCTTCACTCCGAAGTTCAGCACTAGGATGCGCTCGCTCACCGACATCACCGCGCTCATGTCGTGCTCGACCAGGATGGGCGTCACCCCTTGATCGCGAATTTTGCGGATCAAGCCGACGCCGCGCCGAGTCTCCTCGACGTTGAGGCCCGCGAAAGGCTCGTCCAGCAACAGCAGTTTGGGCTTGGCGGCTAGGGCTACGGCGATGCCGAGGGTGCGCAACAGCCCATGCGGCAGGCTCGCCGCTAGCGTATCGCCCACCCCCGTCATACCCAGCAGATCGAGGATACGGTCGGCGTTGTCGGCGGCTTCAGCGTTATCGCGGCGCGCCGCTGGCGTACGCAAGATCATGCCGGCTAGACTCGCGCGGCAGTCTTTTTGATGGCCGAGCACGACCGCTTCGCGCACCGTCATGTCTTGAAAGCTGGTGTTCTCCTGAAACGTCCGCACCACTCCGGCGCGCGCGACATGATGAGGGCCGATAGCGGTGATATCGATACCGTTGAAATGCACGGCGCCGGCGGACGGGGTCATGAACGCACTGATGAGCTTGAAGCAAGTGCTCTTGCCCGCGCCATTCGGCCCGATGATGGACAGTATCTCGCCGGCGGCGACCGAAAATGACAAATCGTTGACCGCGACCAACCCGCCAAAGCGTTTGCCGAGGCGGCTCACTTCAAGCAGCATCGCCGTCCTCCAGGGGCTGGGGCGCACGACGAAAAATGGTCAACACCCCATTCGGCATGAACAGAATGCAGAGGATCATCAGCCCCGAGAAAATCACGGTCTGATAGCGTTGGAACTCGTGCAGGAGTTCGAACCCGATCATCAGCAAGAGCGCCCCGACCACCGGCCCGGCCACGAACTCCAGACCGCCGATAAAGCAATAGACCATGAAGTAAACCGAGTCGATCACCTGGAATGAAGTCGGATAAATGTTTTGCTGGAGCGCGCAAAAAAACGCGCCGCCCACACCCGCATAGAAACAACTGATGGCGAACGCGACCAGGCGATACTTGGCGACATTGATCCCCAGACTCGCGGCCAGATCCTCGTTCTGCCGCAGCGAGCGAAACACCGCGCCGACCCGGCTGGTGTCGAGGACCCAGAGGAACGCGAAGCCGGCGGCGAGCAACGACCCCGCCAGATACAGAAATGGCAGGCGGTCGCCCTTGGCGAAAGCGGGGATGATCGTCATCCCGGCCAGAACGAGTTCGCCGGGTAAAGGTACATCGACGATACCCTGCGCGCCGCGGGTGAGCTGCGGAAAACTCAGCGCCGCCAGCCGGCACGCCTCGGTGATGCACAGCGTAATCATCGCGAAATACACCCCGCGCAGGCGTAGCACCGGCCAGCCGATGAGGCAACCGACGGCGGTGGCGAGGAGGCCTGCGAGCGGCAGACAAATCCAATACGAGACGTTGAAGCGCACCACGAGAATGGCTGTGATATAGCCGCCGATCAATGCGAACCCGGCTTGCGCCAGATTGATCCGGCCGATGGCGAAGGTCAGCCATACGCCGAGGCTGATGAAGGCGACCACGGCGACCGTGGTGGCAACATTGAGCACATAGCCGTGGCTGGAAAACTGGTTCGGCAGAACCACGAAATAAGCCATGATGATGCTCATCAGGACAAAAAAACTGATGCCATCGTTGATTGACAGCCCGCCGCGCCCGCGCCGCGCCGCCAAACCCGCCCCCGCCATGATCGCTCCTCAGCCCCAGGGTTTACCCATGATGCCCTGCGGGCGGGCGATCAGAAACCCGATCACCAGCAGGAAAATCACCAGATAGGTGAGCGAACCCGGTAGCAAGGCATAACCGAAGGACTCCATGAAACCCAGCACATAGCCACCCAAGATCGCGCCGGACAGTACCCCAGCGCCACCGATCATGATCATCAAAAAGGCTTTGATGGAAACCGCGGTGCCGGCGCCGGAATGGATCGCGAATATGGCCACCAGCAAGCCACCCGCAAGGCCTGCAAGCCCCGCCCCCAAGCCAAAGCCCAACGCCGATAGCCATTTGAGATTGACCCCTTGCAGCGCGGTGGCGTCACGGTCCTGCGCCAGCGCGCGCAGCGCGCGCCCGGTGCGGGTATAGCCGATGAAGGCCATGAGCGCGGCGATGAGTAGCGCCGCCACCGCCAACACATAGGCGCGGCTCACCGGCAAGCGCGCATCGAAGACCTCCAACACACCGGTTGCGATCGGCGGCACGCCGCGCTGTTTTTCGCCGAACACGATGAGCGCCAGGCTTTCCAAGAATACCGCCGTGCCCATCGCGAGCAGCATGGTGACTTCCTCGCGTTTCACCCGCCGCATGACCGGGCTGAACAGCGCAAGCTCCATGACTACGCCGATCAGCGCAACGATGAGGAAAGAAGCACAAAGACCAAACCAGAACGGCAGGCCGAATACCACGTTGAAGTAATACACGATGAAGCCACCGATCATGTACAACTGCCCGTGCGCGAAGTTCACCACTTTCATGATGCTGAACACGATGGTGATGCCGAGCGCGATCAGGGCATAAGTCGTGCCGACGATCAAGCCGTTGAGCAGGACTTGGGTCATCGACATTGCGCCAAGAAGAAACCGCGCCGAGCGCAAACCCGGCGCGATGATGTACTCGCTGAACTAATCGGGCAGCTTGCCGACGAACAGCGGCTCGAACTTGCCGTTCTGGACGGTTTGCACCACGATCGGCACCGACACCTGGCGCGGCTGACCGTAATCCTTGCGCCCCACGAACTTGAGCGGTGCGGCTTCCTTCAAGAAGGGATTCTTGCCAACGAAAGAATCGAGCGTCGCTTTGAAGTGCTCGGTGTCCGTTAGCGCTTTCGGTCCGGCGTTCTGCAGCGCCTGGATCAGGATCTCCGGGCCATATACATACAGACCGGCGACGTCGTTCCAGTCGCCCCAGTCTTTCTGGTAGCGCTCGATGAATTTCACCATGAAGTCGCTGCGGATGGCCTCGGTGCTGGCGCCACCGGCGGCGATGAAACCGTTGGCCGCTTCGCCCGCCACTTCGGAGATCGCTTTGGGGTCCTGGCCGGTTTCGGTGCTCATGGTGCCACTGAAGCCCAGCTCACGGGCGGCCTTGATGAGCGGGCCCACATCCGAGGGCGATACCCCCGACAGCACGATGTGATCGGGTTTGGCGCCGATCACCTTGGTCAGCACGGGGAAGAAATCCGTGGTGCCCGGCTCATAGGTCTCCTGGTCGGAAACGACTTGGAGGCCGAGCGCCTTGGCGGCGGCGGAGCCTTCATTGCGCTGGTTCAAGGGGTCGGAGTTGTTTTCGCAGACGAACGCGATCTTCTTGACCCCTTTGTTGTCTTTCAGCCATTGATAAATGACCGGCCCGACTTGATAAGATGCCACCATGCCGAGGATGGACTGCGACGCCGGCGGCGCATACAAGGATTTGGAAAACGCATACGGCATGTTGATGGTCTTGTTGGCCTCCATCACGGTCTTTGCGCTTTCGGCGGTGGTGTCGGTGTTCGGCCCTTGAATGTATTTGATGCCGTCCGCGACCAGCTTTTCGGCGCCGGTCTGCGCGCCTTTCGGGTCGCCTTTGTCGTCGACGCAGATCACTTCGATCTGATAAGTTTTATCACCGATCTTGACACCGCCCTCGTCGTTCCACATCGCCGCACGGGTCTTGAAAGTTTGGCACATCACGCCGCCCCAGCCCGCGTAAGGCCCGCTCATTACGCCCAGTGCGCCGATCTTGAGCACATCCTTCGCGATTGCCGGCGCCGTTGATAGCGCCAGCGCCATGCCTGCTCCCATCAGCACGGAACGATAGGACAGTTTCTCGGGTAGCAACGGGTTTCTCATGGAATACCTCCTCTAAACAAATTAACAGGGATTGGCCAAACGCCTTTTATTGATGGTTCTCGTCACGTTCTTGCGTGCATGCTGCGCGACTCATACTTGGAATTGATACAGAGTCAATCAGGTTAATTTTGTCTAAGAGCCTTTGAATGCTATCGTAATAGGTCAAGCAAAATACGGTCAATGAATTTATTGACACCCATTCAATTCGAACAACGGCCATGAGCTGGGTGCCGATCCTGCAACGCGGCCATGCGCCGATTTACGCCGCTATTTGCGACGCCATCGCGGGCGATATCCTGGCCGGTAAGCTCAAGCCGGGGGATAAAATGCCGCCCCATCGTAGCTTGGCCGACGCGCTGGGTGTGACGGTCGGCACGGTGGCGCGAGCCTATACCGAAGCCACCAAGCGTGGCTTGATCGTCGGCGAAGTGGGGCGCGGAACCTTCGTTACCGATTTCGACAATCATCGTGAAGAAACCACCCAGCTCGTGGTGCAGGAGCAGCCGGCTTCTGAAATCATCGATCTCGGATTGAATCTTTCGGCCACGGGTGAAGCTGAAGAAATGCTGCGCGTTTCGCTGCGCGAGACCGCCAGGCTGAGCTCGATTGGAGCGCTGCTCAACTATCAACCGGCGGGCGGTATGTCATTCCACCGTGTCGCGGCGGCGAAATGGCTCAATCAGCTGGGTGTCACCACCCATCCCGATGCCGTCGTCATTACGAACGGGGGTCAGCATGGCGTCTTGATGAGCTTCATGGCGGTGGCGAGCCACGGTGAGTGTATCGCTACGGAACATCTCACCTATCCGGGGGCTAAAGCCATCGCGCATCAATTGGGCATCCATCTGGCTCCGCTGGCGATGGATCGCTTCGGGCTTGAACCGGATGCTTTACGCGAATTGTGCCTGATTCGCCGGCCAAGAGCGCTCTACTGTATGCCGATGTTGCACAACCCCACCACCCTCAGCATGAGCGCCGAGCGCATTCGGGAGATAGCGACCATCGCCGAGGAGTTCGACCTGTGGATCATCGAAGACGATGTCTACGGATTTTTGGCTGCCGACCGTCCCGCCCCGCTGGCGACCGTCGTACCCGACCGCACGATTCATGTCACCAGCACCTCGAAAAGCATGGCGGCCGGTTTGCGCGTCGGCTTCATCGCCGCGCCGGCGAAGCTGATCCACACTTTGCACGAGCTGAGCTGCATGACGCATTGGATGGCACCGCCGTTGATGACGGAAATCGTCGCCAACTGGATACTCGGCGGACAAGCCGAAAGCCTAGTGGCATGGCACCGGCGCCAAGCACGCGAGCGGCAAGCTTTGGCTCATCGATTGCTAGGGCCACATGCCGGGGCTACCTCCGGAGCTTGCTACCATTCATGGCTGCCGTTGCCCGAACATTGGCGCATGACTCGTTTGCCGCCGCTGCGTTGCGCGAAGGTGTGCGGGTTATCACCGCCGATGCATTCGCGGTCAAACGCGACCAGGCCCCGCACGCGGTGCGGCTCTGCCTCGGCGCCGCGCATTCACCAGCGCTGCTCGAAACCGCTATTGAACGGCT
>JAXMFZ010000043.1:0-35840 GCA_046347515.1 Gammaproteobacteria bacterium
TCAACTTGCCCGCGCCCGGCACACGCGCCGCCCCCTGCTTGCCGCCGTAGGCTTTCATCCACTCCAGCCAATCCGTCCACCACGAGCCTTCGCGATAGCGCGCGCCGGCCAGCCAGTCGTCGGTGCGCTCGGGCAGATCGGCGTTGGTCCAATAACCATATTTGTTCGCCGCCGGCGGATTCACGACCCCGGCGATGTGACCCGACGCGCCGAGCACGAAACGCACCTTCCCGCGCGTCGAGTGGATGCCCCGATACACGCCTTGCCAGGGCGCGATATGGTCTTCGCGGGTAGCGAGAAAATACTGCGGCGTCTTGATCTTGCCGAGGTCGATGGCCTCACCCGCCAGACCAATGCCGCCCGGTTCCCGCAGCTTGTTATGCAAATACATATTGCGCAGATAAAAACTGTGCATGGCGCGGGGCATGCGGGTGGAATCGGAATTCCAGTACAGCAGATCGAAAGCGGGCGGTTCGCGCCCTAGCAGATAATTATTCACGTAGAACGACCAGATCAGGTCATTCGGACGCAGCATATTGAACACGCCCGCCATCTGGCTTCCCTCCAGATAGCCGCGTTTGTCCATCTGGCGCTCGATCAGAGCGATCTGTTCCTCGTCGATGAACACTGCGAGTTCGCCGACTTCGCTGAAATCCACCAGGGTGGTGAAAAACGTCGCGCTCTTGATGCGCCGGGCCGTGCCGGTCGCGGCCAGATACGCCAGCGTGCTCATGGTCAGGGTGCCGCCGATGCAATAGCCGATGACGTTGCACTCCGGCTCGCCGGTGGCTTGGCGTATGGCGTCCAGCGCCGCCAGCGTGCCCTCCAGCAGATAATCCTCGAAATCGTGGTCGGCCAGGCGCTCATCGGGATTGACCCAAGAGATCACGAACACCGTGAAGCCCTGCTCCACCGCCCATTTGATGAACGAATTCTTGGGCCTGAGATCGAGAATATAGAACTTGTTGATCCACGGCGGCACAATGAGCAGCGGACGCTGGTAGACTTGCGCGGTGGCCGGTGCGTACTGGATGAGCTGCATCAGTGGCGTCTGGAACACCACTTTACCGGGCGTGACGGCGACATTCTCCCCGAGCTTGAACGCCGCCGTGTCGGTCATTCTGATGCGCAACTCGCCCTTGCCGCGCTCCAGATCGGCTAGCCAGTTCTCGACCCCCTTGACCAGGGTCTCGCCCTTGGAATCGAGCGCGGCCTGCACCACCTTCGGATTGGTCTGGGCGAAATTGGTCGGCGCCAGCGCATCCAACCATTGGCGCAGATAAAAATCCGCCATCCGCGCGGCGTGCGGATCGAGCCCCTCCGCGCCGCGCGCGGCCTCCAACATGCTGCGACTGGCGAGCAAGTAAGCCTGTTTGATGAAATCGAAACAAACATTGCTCGACCAGATGTCGTCCTGGAAACGCTTGTCGCCCGGCTCGGGCTGCGCCACCGGCTCCACGGCCTCGCCTTGCAAGCGCTTGACGGTATTCTGCCAGAGCTTGTCCCAATCGCGCTGGAATGCCGCTTGCGACGCCAGCAGTTGCAGCGGATCGGCCAGCAGGCGCGCGCCGAGCGCGACAAAGGCGCGCGCGACCACGCCTTTGTCGGGGATGGAGAAGCTACCCCCATCGGTTTGGAGCGTGAGATACGCCTGCTGCAAGCGCTGGCCATGACCGGCGATCTCGGCCAAACGCCTCGCCAATTCAGCGCTGTCGGACTCCGGCCCAGCAGCGCCGGCGCTGGATTCACGACTCGTTGCCTTCATGATTCAGATCCTGGGTTGGGCTACTATTGCAATGCCGAGGCGGCCAATGCCGCCGCGCGGCTTGGTGATCATACTCCGGGGTCTAGTGCGCGGGCATTACGTTTGGCACTCTTGCCCACGGCCGTTGTCCTCCGCTGTGTGCGCTTGGAACCGTGGACGATAACGTTTTCAGTATAGCTAGCGATTCCGCTCATCCCATGGCTTTCCCGGATCAAGGCTTATCCCGTCGTGAACTGACGCGCTCAACAGGCATATTTGCGAGCCAATCCTATCCCTCGAGTAGCGACCATCGACCGATTGGGCGCCTACAACCATGTCGCCGACTACCCAAGCGCCTGGCCAATACTGCGCCGCGACTACTCATGTCCGCCGCATCGCTCCGAGCAAGCCTGTATAATCGCGAGGTTGTATCAGTCTTACAGGTATTACCCGGCCAGTGGATCATCCGCTGCGGCAAACTTGAGGAAGGGCATGAGAATAGCGATCGTAGGAGCCGGCGGCGTCGGCGGCTATTTCGGGGCGAAGCTCGCGGTCAGCGGCGAAGAAGTACATTTCATCGCCCGTGGCGCGCATCTGGACGCAATCAAGCGGGATGGGCTGCGGGTCCTCAGCGCCAACGGCGATGTGCTGGTCAAACCGGCTTTGGCGACCAACGAAACAGCAAGCGTGGGGCCCGTGGATCTGGTGATCATCGCGGTGAAACTCTGGTCCACCGAGGACGCCGTCCGCGACGCCAAACCGCTGATCGGACCGGCGACCGCGTTGTTGTCGTTCCAGAACGGGGTCTTCGCGGCCGACGTCATCGCGCAAACCTATGGCAAGGAGCACACGCTGGGTGGCGTCGCCAATATCGCGGCGCTCATCGAGAAGCCCGGCGTGATCCGCCATAACGGCACGATGGCGCTCCTGACCGTGGGCGAGTTAGATGGGCGGCGCAGCGCCAGGGTCGAACAGTTTCTGCATACATGTGCGAAGGCGAACATCCAGGCGCGCGCCGCCACGACATCGTGAAAGCCATCTGGGAGAAGTACGTGATGCTCGTTGCCATGAGCGGCATGACTGTGCTGACCCGTTGCCGATCGGACCTATTCGCGAGGACCTCGATACCCGCATGCTGATGCGGCAACTGATGAGTGAGACGGTTGCGGTGAGCCGCGCCAAGGGCGTGCAGCTCGACCACGATACGGAAGACCGGGTGGCGCAAATACTGGATCACCTTCCGCGGACGATGGTCGCGTCGATGCTCGGCGATCTGGAGCGTGGCAATCGACTCGAATTGCCTTGGCTCGCGGGCGGTGTTGTACGGATGGGGCGAGAGCTGGGTCTGTCCACGCCCGCGAATGCCTTCATCTTCGCCGCGCTCAAGCTCTACCTGAACGGCCGGCCAGCGGATGCGCGCGGTGCATGACCGCGCAACCGGGTCGCGATGGCGGTAGAGTTGATACCCACTCCCCGCCGGACCACGCGCGCTAGCAAGCCGTGGCATAACATAAAAACCACTCGATTCACCCGGCAAATAACCCAGTGAGGAATAGCGCGGGCGATCGTCATCGACCACAGCACCATTTCCGCGGGCGCGCCGCGCGCAATCGCCGCCCGGCTTGCCAAACGTGGCGTCGACATGCTGGATGCGCCCGTGTCGGGTGGGGTCACCGGGGCGAAGAACGCCACCCTGTCGATCAGGGTGGGCGGCAAGGCCGAGGTTCTGGAAGTGGTCAATATCCAGGGTATTGCCGAAGCCCTGCTGTTCGTGCGCAAGAATGGCGTGGATCTATCCAAGGTAAAGGCCGCGCTTTCCGCCGGCTTCGCCGGCAGCCGGATGCTCGACATGATGGGGCCGAAGATGGCCGAACGCCGGTTCGAGGCCAGCATCGAAGCGCGCCTGCACCACAAGGATTTCGGCATCATCGAGTCGATGGCGCACGAACTTGGCCTGGCCATGCCCGCCACCGCCCTGATGGCGCAGCAACTCAATGCCGTGGTCGGCAACGGCTGGGGCACGCTGGATACCTGCAACCTGCTGCGCGTGCTCGAACACGCTTCGGGGCTCGCCGTCCACCCTGCCCTAATTGGCGCGTTTGCTTTAAAATCAAGCGCCATGACTCATGGCGGACGCCAATGCGGTATCCGCCTTTGGCTCCCAACACAACCCCAGCACCCAAGGTGGATGATGAAAGTCCTAGTTGCTGTCAAGCGCGTCGTTGACTACAACGTCAAGGTGCGCACCAAGGCGGATGGTTCCGGCGTGGACATCGCCAATGTCAAAATGTCGATGAACCCCTTCGACGAGATCGCCGTCGAGGAGGCGATCCGCCTACAGGAAGCCGGTAAAGTCACTGAAATCGTCGCGGTTTCGCTCGGCGTCGCCGCTTGCCAGGATACCCTGCGCACCGCGCTGGCGATGGGGGCTGATCGCGCCATCCTGGTGCAAACCGACGTCGAGTTGCAACCGCTGGCGGTGGCGAAGCTCTTGAAATCGGTCGTCGAAAAAGAACAACCGCAACTCGTGATCCTCGGCAAACAGGCGTCGACGACGACGCCAATCAAACCGGTCAGATGCTGGCGGCGCTGCTCGGCTGGCCGCAAGGCACGTTCGCCTCCAAGGTGGCGCTGGATGAGGGCTCGATCAACGTCACCCGCGAGATCGACGGCGGCCTGGAAACCGTGGCGCTCAAGCTCCCGGCGATCGTCACCACCGATCTACGCCTCAACGAACCGCGCTACGTCAAGCTCCCGAACATCATGAAAGCGAAAAAAAACCACTCGACGTGTTCACCCCCGAAGCGCTCGGCGTGGATGCAGCGCCGCGCCTCAAAACCCTGAAGGTGCAAGAGCCTCCCAAACGCAAGGCCGGCGTTAAAGTCGCGAACGCCGCCGAGTTGGTCAGCAAACTCCACAACGAAGCGCGGGTGATCTGAGCATGAGCATCCTGGTCATCGCCGAACACGACAATGCCGCGCTGAAAGCGGCAACCCTCAATACCGTGAGTGCCGCCGCCAAGATCGGCGGCGACATCGCCGTACTGGTGGCCGGCCATGAGTGCGGCGCGGCCGCCGAAGCCGCCGCCAGGATCAACGGCATCGCCAAGGTCTTGCTGGCCGATGCGCCGTATTACGCCCATGGACTCGCCGAGAACCTCACGCCACTGATCGTGAATCTCGCCCAGGGCTACCGCCACGTGCTCGCGCCCGCGACTACGTTTGGCAAGAACCTGCTGCCGCGTGTGGCGGCGCTCCTGGACGTGGCGCAGATTTCCGACATCGTCGCGGTCGAATCGGCGGACACCTTCGTGCGCCCGATCTACGCCGGCAACATCCTCGCCACCGTGCAATCCAACGATGCCATCAAGGTCATCACCGTGCGCGGCACCGGCTTTCCCGCTGCCGCCGCGAGCGGCGGCGCGGCCAGCGTCGAGCGCATCGTCGCCGCACCGGATGCCGGCCTGTCCCGCTTCGTAGGCCAGGAACTCACCAAGCTGGAGCGCCCGGAACTGACTTCGGCGCGCATCATCGTTTCCGGCGGGCGCGGCATGGGCAATGGCGAGAATTTCAAGATCCTCGAAGAGATCGCCGACAAGCTCGGCGCGGCGGTGGGCGCTTCGCGCGCGGCGGTGGACGCCGGTTTCGTCCCCAACGATTACCAGGTCGGCCAGACCGGTAAAGTGGTCGCACCCGACCTCTACATCGCGGTCGGCATCTCCGGCGCCATCCAGCACCTCGCCGGCATGAAGGACAGCAAAGTGATCGTCGCCATCAACAAAGACGAGGAAGCGCCGATTTTCCAGGTGGCCGATTACGGCGTGGTCGGCGATCTGTTCAAAATTGTCCCCGAGCTATCGGCGGAACTCGACAAACTCAAGCGCGCCTGATCCCCTCACCCCGTCCTCTCTCGACCCCAGAGAGCCGCTCAGCCCAGGAGGCTTCCCATGGCATACGCCGCCCACTCCGTGACATGCAGTTCGTCATCAACGAAATGATCGGCCTGGACAAGATCCGCCCGCCTGCCAGCATTCCAGGCCCACGATATCGGCCCCGGTTGTTCGGTTCGGTGCTGGAAGAAGCCGCCAAACTCGCGAGTGACGTGCTCGGTCCACTCAATAAGACGGGCGACCGCCAGGGCGCGCGCCTGACGGTGGATGGCGTGATCGCCGCCGATGGTTTCAAGGACGCCTATCGGCAATTCACCGAAGGTGGCTGGAACGGCCTCGCACTGCCAAGCGAGTTTCAAGGCCAAGGGCTGCCGGAACTGCTCGCCACCGCCGTGCAGGAGATGTGGAATTCCTCGAACCTGGCGTTCGCGCTATGCCCGCTCCTCACCGCCGGCGCGGTGGAGGCCATCCTGGTCCATGGCTCGGCCGAGCAGAAAGCGCTGTATCTCAATAAAATGGTGAGCGGCCAGTGGACCGGCACCATGAATCTGACGGAACCGCAGGCCGGGTCGGACCTGAGCGCGGTGCGCACGCGCGCGGTGCCGGAAGGCGACCATTACCGGATCTTCGGCCAGAAGATTTTCATCACCTGGGGTGACCACGACGTGGCCGAGAATATCGTACACCTCGCGCTCGCCCGCACCCCGAACGCCCCCGAAGGGGTGAAGGGCATTTCGCTGTTCATCGTACCGAAGTTCCTGCCCAATCCCGATGGCAGTCCGGGCCAACGCAATGATGTGCGCTGCGCTTCTCTCGAACACAAGCTCGGCATCCACGCCAGCCCTACCTGCGTGATGGCCTACGGCGACCACGACGGCGCGATCGGCTACCGGGTCGGCGAGGAGAATCAGGGCCTCGCTTACATGTTCACCATGATGAACGAGGCGCGCCTGAAAGTCGGCCTGGAAGGGCTGTCCGTCGCCGAACGCGCTTACCAACAGGCGCGTGACCACGCCAAGACCCGCGTCCAGGGCCGCCCGGTCGGGGTCAAGCACGGCGAGCGGGTGACCATCATCCACCACCCCGACGTGCGCCGTATGCTGATGACGATGAAATCCCAGGTCGAGGCGATGCGCGCGTTCTGCTACGCGGTCGCCGAAGTCATGGACATCGCGCGCCATCACCCTGACCGCGGCGCGCGCCAGCATGCGCAAGCCACCGTCGATTTGCTGATCCCGGTGGTGAAGGGTTGGTGCACCGAGGTCGGCGTCGAACTCGCGTCATTGGGCATCCAGGTGCACGGTGGCATGGGTTTCATCGAAGAAACCGGTGCCGCCCAGACCCTGCGCGACGCGCGCATCATCACCATCTACGAAGGCACAACCGGTATCCAAGCCGCCGACCTCGCGGGCCGTAAACTGACGATGGATGGCGGCCAGACGATGCGCGCACTGGTCTCGGCGATGCGCGATTTCAACGACGAAGCGCTGGCCAAAACCGACGGCGACGACATCGCCGCCATCCGCCGCGCGTTTACGGTCGGCATCGGCGCGCTGAGCGCGGCCAGCGAATGGATGATTCATACCATGAATCGCGACCCGAACGCGGCGCTCGCCGCGTCGACGCCTTACCTGATGCTCGCCGGCTATGTCTGCGGCGGTTGGCAGATGGCGCGCGCCGCGGTCGTCGCCAAAGATAAACTCGCGCAAGGCGACAACTCCGGCTTTTACCAGGCCAAGCTGATCACCGCGCGCTTTTACATGGAGCAAATCCTGCCGAAAGCGAGCGCGCTGCTGATGACGGTGACTAACGCCGGCGCCACCACGCTGGCGCTGGCCGAAGAGCAATTTTGAAAGCGCGCGGCGTTGACCGGCATCGCGCTCAGTACGACAATCCTGCCGCTTTGCGCACATAGGTGCTGTCGGCCAGTTGCTTCAGCATGAAGTCGGCGACATCGGCGCGCGCGATCTTGAGCTGGATGGTCTTGTCATCGCCACGGAAGCCGTGCCGGTAAACGCCGGTCCGCTTTCCATCGGTGAATGCTCCCGGACGGACTAAGGTCCAGTCCAGCCGACTTTGCTCGACGTAGCGTTCTTGCACCTCATGATCCGCGTATGCCGCCCGCAACAGCATCCCGAACATGAGGTATTTCCAGAAGAAGTTTAGATTGCCCCGGCTGTCGCCCGCGCCCAGCGTGGTCTGGCAGATCAAGCGGCGGACGCCTGCGCTCTCCATGGCGCGGACGATATTGCGCGTCCCCTCGGCGCGGACCGTACCCTGCCGGCCCTCGCCCAGGCAACACAGCACCGCCTCCTGGCCTTGCACCGCGCGCTCGACCGCCGCCAAATCCAATACATCGCCCTGAATGATTTTCAGGTTTGCATACCGGATACCGAGCTTCGCGGGATTGCGCGCGAACGCGGTGACGATATGGCTTTGCGCGAGCGCCTGTTCGACGAGATGATGGCCTACGGTTCCGGTCGATCCAAAAATAAGCAATTTCATGAGGAATTCTCCAGCCGATTGACTTTACATCGTGTCAATTGACACAGCGTAAATTTACCCATAAACTTTACACCATGTCAAGTGATGAACTCGAAACCCGAACCCGAATTCTGGCCGCGGCTTGCCGATTGTTAGAAGAACAACATGGTCATGGCGTGCGCATGCAAGACATCGCCGCCGCCGCCGGCGTCTCGCGGCAAGCGGTGTACCTGCACTTCGGCTCGCGCGCGGAGCTACTGGTGGCGGCGACCCGTTACATGGATCAGGTACGCGGCCTCGACGAACGTCTGCGCCGTTCGCGCGCGGCGACCACCGGCATCGAGCGACTCGATGCCTATGTCGAGTTCTGGGGAAACTACATTCCGGAGATTTACGGTGTCGCCAAGGCGCTGCTGGCGGCTCGGGAAACCGACGAAGCGGCCGCCATCGCCTGGAACGACCGCATGGCCGCAATGCGGGAGGGCTGTGTGGCGGTGATCGAGGCGCTCGAGCGTGATGGGATGCTGGCATGCGAGTGGTCGCGCAACGAAGCGACCGATCTGTTCTCGGCCATGTTGTCGGTGCGCAATTGGGAACAACTCACGCTCGACTGCGGATGGTCAACGAGCCAATATATAAACGCAATACAGACGCTAGCGAAGCGCACGTTCGTACGCGGGGCCGGAAAGTAAGCCGATGATGAACGCATACGCACAACACCGGCGTTCGGCGGCGAGCCGAGCGAAGCGCGTACGGTCGGCTGGAACGCGGTGGTGGGCGTCGTTCACGCACATACCGCATCAGCCAGCGCGCGTAGAAGCTTCGCGCCGTCGCCGCGCCATGCGCTGCCGTGCATGCACGCGAGCGTTGTTGGGCCAGTGGAGGCCAGTCTTTCCAGCATCGGGCGCGTATTCCGTGTGTGAGAAAAATAGTCCATTCCGCGACGGAACGCCTCGCTTGGCCCGAGGATGTCCGACTCCGTAATAGGCGGATTGTCAGCACCGCTCCGTTACGGCTAAGGGAGCCAGTCGAAAGTGTCCGGGTTCGGTCCAATGCGGCCCTGCCCGCCCCTGTCAAGCATATCAATGCGAGCTAACTCATCTGCCGAGAGCTCGAAGTCGAATAAAGCGAAGTTCTCCCGCATCCGCTTCAGGCGAGCGGTCTTAGGAAAGATGACGTGACCGTGCTGCAGGTGCCAGCGCAGGACCACCTGTGCGGCCGACTTCCCATGCGCACGAGCGATCTCACCGATCACCGGATCATCGAGCAACTTTCCTTGGGCGAGTGGGCTCCACGCTTCCACTACGATGCCGTGACGAAGCGTTGCCAAGCGGGCTGCATCGTTGCGGTGATAGGGATGGACTTCAATCTGGTTAACAGCCGGCGTCACTCCGGTCGCCGAAATGATGCGGTCGAGGTGAGCGGGTTGGAAGTTCGAGACTCCCACCGTGCGGAGGCGCCCGCCTTCGACGAGGGCAGCCATGGCTTTCCAGGTCGAGACGTAATCGCCGTCGTAGAGCGTGGGCAACGGCCAGTGGATGAGGAAGAGGTCGAGGTAGTCGAGCCCGAGGTTATTGAGAGTCTCCTCGAAGGTACGACGGACGTCTGCAGGACGGTGATTACGGTTGCCCAGCTTGCTCGTGATATATAGATCCTCGCGGTCGATGCCAGAGGCTGCAATCGCCAACCCCACCCCCTTCTCGTTCCCGTACTGCTGCGCAGTGTCCAAGTGTCGATAGCCAACCTGGAGCGCCAGGCCGACTACCTCTGCTGTCGTCCGAGAGTTCTCAGGTGTAGGCTCACGAGTCGGCTGTGTGTGCAGAGTACCGAAGCCAAGTTGCGGAATTGTGGTCCCGTCGTTGAGGGCAATGTTGGAAATCATGGATTGGCTCCTGAGGGTAGGTAATCTAATTCTACTTTTCAAAATTTATCTAATTGATTTTTATATTAAAAATATGACAATACAATTCAAGGCTTCGGCAAGGTCACGCCCTTCTGTCCTTGATATTTGCCGCCGCGATCCCGGTACGAGGTCTCGCAGACTTCATCGGACTCGAAGAACAATACCTGCGCTACGCCTTCGTTGGCGTAAATCTTGGCGGGCAATGGCGTGGTATTGGAAAACTCCAGCGTGACATGCCCTTCCCATTCGGGCTCCAAGGGCGTTACGTTGACGATGATACCGCACCTTGCGTACGTCGATTTTCCTAGGCAAATCACCAATATACTACGAGGAATCCGAAAATATTCCACCGTCCGCGCGAGCGCGAAGGAATTGGGTGGAATGATGCAGATATCGGATTTGACGTCCACGAAACTATTGGCGTCGAACGCCTTGGGATCGACGATGGTGGAATTGATGTTGGTGAACAATTTGAACTCGGCGGCGCAGCGGATATCGTAGCCGTAGCTCGAGGTGCCATAGGAAATCACCGGCTTGCCGTCCACGCGCCGGACTTGCTCGGCGGCAAACGGTTCGATCATGCCGTGACTCGCCGCCATACGCCGAATCCAGCGGTCGGATTTGATGCTCACGCGCGCCCCGTTCAGCTGTTCTGGATCACGATGTTCGGAAACTTCGCGGCGTAGCTCTTGGCTTGCAGCGCGAGCTTGGCCGCCGCGCGCCGGGCGATGTCGCGGTAGATGGTCGCGATTTTGCCTTCGGGCTCGACGACGACGGTCGGCGTGCCGCCGTCGGCTTCCTCGCGGATGCGGATATCGAGCGGCAAGGAACCGAGCAGATCGACGTTGTACTGCGTCGCCATGCGCTGGCCGCCGCCCTCGCCGAAGATGTGCTCTTCATGGCCGCAACGGCTACAGATGTGGGTGCTCATGTTTTCTACGACGCCGAGCACCGGCACTTCGACTTTCTCGAACATCTTGAGGCCCTTGCGGGCGTCGAGGAGGGCGATGTCTTGCGGCGTGGTGACGATGATCGCCCCGCTCACGGGGATTTTCTGCGCGAGCGTGAGCTGGATGTCGCCGGTGCCGGGTGGGAGGTCGATGACCAGATACTCGAGGTCGCGCCAACGGGTGTCGCGCAGCAGTTGTTCGAGCGCCTGGGTCACCATCGGTCCGCGCCAGATCATCGGCGTTTCCTCGTCGATCAGAAAACCGATCGACATCGACTGCACGCCGTGCGCGACGATGGGTTCGACGCTCTTGCCGTCCTTGGACTCGGGGCGGCGGCTCACGCCCAACATGCGCGGCTGGCTGGGGCCATAAATATCGGCGTCGAGAATGCCGACCGCGGCGCCCTCGGCGGCGAGCGCGAGCGCGAGGTTCACGGCGGTCGTGGACTTGCCCACCCCGCCCTTGCCGGAGGCCACGGCGATGATGTTCTTGACGTTGGGCAGAGGCTGCAAGCCTTTCTGCACTTCATGGGCGACGACCTTGGATTGGACATTGACCGTGGCGGCGATACCCGCCGCCGCCAGATGCTGGCGCAGCGCCACCGCGAGCGTGGCGTGATAACCCGCCGCCGGAAAGCCGAGGTCGATATCGACCTCGGCTTTGTCACCGTTTACGCGGATATTCTTGACCGCTTTCGCGGTGAGCAAATCCTTATTGAGATAGGGCTCGACATAGCCCTGCAAAGCGGTCTCCACCGCTGCGCGGGTGAGCGTGGTCATGGCGTTGCGAAGCTCCTGATGCCGGATTTTGTGCAGGCGCGCATTGTATCGCGACAAAGCGCGCAAATGTTGATACCGTATGAGGCCATAGAGAATGTCCATCGCACTACCCATGAGCCAGCCTACCCGCACCATCCTCGTCACCAGCGCCCTGCCCTACGCCAACGGCCCGATCCACATCGGCCATTTGGTCGAGTACATCCAGACCGACATCTGGGTGCGCTTCCAGAAACTGCGCGGCCACGATTGCCTGTTGATCGGCGCCGACGACGCCCACGGCACGCCGATCATGCTGCGCGCCCAGCAAGAAGGCATCACCCCCGAGCAGCTGATCGAACGCATCGGTCGCGAGCATCGCGCCGATTTCACCGACTTCATGATCGGTTTCGACAATTACTACACCACCCATTCGCCGGAGAACCGCTACTTCGCGGAGTTGATCTACCAGCGCAACAAAGCCGGCGGCCATGTCGTCCAGCGGACGATCACCCAGGCTTACGATCCGGTCAAGGAGATGTTCTTGCCCGATCGCTTCATCAAGGGCGAGTGCCCGTTTTGCGGCGCCAAGGACCAGTACGGTGACCACTGCGAGAACTGTAGCCGCACCTACACCCCGAACGACCTCAAGAACCCCTACTCGGTCGTGTCTGGGGCGAAACCTGTGCAAAAGGAATCGCTGCAATATTTTTTCAAGCTGAGCGATTTCGAGGCGATGCTGAAGGGATGGCTCAGGAGCGGCGCGGTGCAGCCGGAGATCGCCAACAAGCTCGACGAATGGTTCGCCGAAGGCTTGCAGGATTGGGACATCTCGCGCAACGCGCCCTATTGGGGCTTCGAGATTCCCGACGCACCCGGCAAGTATTTCTACGTCTGGCTCGATGCGCCGATCGGTTACATGGCAAGCTTCAAACATTACTGCACGCGCACCGGCCTCGATTTCGACGCCTATTGGCAGCCCGGCGGCAACACGGAGCTTTATCATTTCATCGGCAAAGACATCGCGCGCTTCCATACCCTGTTCTGGCCGGCGATGCTGGATGGCGCGGGGTTTCGCAAGCCGACCGCGGTGTTCTGCCACGGTTTCCTCACGGTGGACGGGCAGAAGATGTCGAAATCGCGCGGCACCTTCATCCAGGCGCGCACTTATCTCGACCATTTGCGCCCCGAATACCTGCGCTATTACTTCGCCACCAAGCTCGCGAGCGGTATCGACGACCTCGACCTGAGCCTCGATGATTTTCGCCAGCGCGTGAATAGTGACTTGGTCGGCAAATTCGTCAACATCGCCAGCCGTAGCGCGGGCTTTCTGACCTCGCGCTTCGGCGGCGAGCTGGCGGCGAGTCTTGCCGAACCCGCGCTGTTCGAGGAATTCGCCAAGACCGGGGCCGACATCGCCGCCGCCTACGAGGGCCGTGAATATACGCGCGCAATGCGCGAGATCATGGCGCTCGCCGACCGCGCCAATCAATACATCGACGACAAAAAACCCTGGTTGCTCGCCAAACAGGCTGGGGTGGAAGCCGAGGTGCAGGCGGTTTGTACGATGGGTATCAATTTATTCCGGCAATTGATGGTGTATCTGAAACCGGTACTGCCGAAAGTCGCGCAAGATGTCGAGGCTTTCCTGCGCGTGGCGCCGCTCATCTGGGCCGACCGTGAAAAACCGCTGCTCGCGCATCGTATCGACGCCTATCAGGCGCTCATGCAGCGGGTGGAAGTGGAGAAAATCGAGGCCATCGTCGAAGCTTCCAAGGAAAACTTGGCCGCGCCCAAGCCGAGCGGACCGCTGGCGACCAACCCGATCGCGCCGGAGATCAGCCTGGACGAGTTCATGAAGATAGACTTGCGGGTCGCGCGCGTGGCGAAAGCCGTCGCCGTCGAGAAAGCCGACAAGCTGGTGCAACTCACCCTCGACCTCGGCGGCGAAACCCGCACGGTGTTCGCCGGCATCAAAGCGCATTACCGCCCCGAGGATTTGGAAGGACGACTGGTGGTGATGGTCGCCAATCTGGCGCCGCGCAAAATGCGCTTTGGCGTATCCGAGGGCATGGTGCTGGCCGCGAGCCACGCGGATAGCGGCGTTTATCTGCTCGCCACCGACAGCGGCGCCGAGCCCGGCATGCGGGTGAAATAGGCCTGCAAGCCGTTTATCGCGGCGACTGCAATTGCTTCAGCAACCCCTGGGCCGCCGGTTTGTCACTGAAATCCTTGTCCTCGCCGAGCAGGCTTTCGAGTTCGGCGCGCGCCTCCTCTAGCCGCTCCGCTTTCTGATAAGCCCTCGCGAGATGGTAGCGAATCTCCGGCAAATGCGGCGCCTCCATGGCCGCTTGCTGCAACACCACCACCCCGCGCTGGGCGGCACCGTTCACTACCAATAACCAGCCCAGCGTATCGTTGACTTCGGGCGCGTTCGGCGCGACCTCCGCCGCTCGCTCGGCATATTCGAGACCTTTGGCAAACTGCTCGGCGGTCTGGTACAGCCACGCCAGATTATTCAACGCCACCGCGTTGTTGGGCTCCTGCTCGAGGACTTTCTCGTACTCGGCGAGGGCTTCATCCCGATGCCGCAGCTCATCCAGATACATCGCCAGTTGCAAACGCACCCGGCTGTCCTTGGGAGCTACCGCCAACCACCGATGCAGGGTACTCAACGCCGCATCGCTATCCTTGCTCAGATACTGAGCGCCGCTCAGTGCCAATGCGAGTTGCGCGCTCGCCGATTTATCGTAAGCGGCCCGGTAAGCGCTGGCCGCGCTTGCATAATCTTTTTGCCGCAGGAAAACATCGCCTTCGATCTGGAAACCGACGGCTTGTTTGGGCGCCAGGGATTGAGCCTGGCGCGCGCCCGCCAACGCTTCGTCGTAGCACCCCGCCAGCAGCCGCAATTGTGCGTTTAACGCCACACCGGGAAAATATTTCTCATTCAAAGCCAGCGCTTTGGCAATGGCTTGCGCCGCGGCTTCGCGATTTCGCGCGCGGTACTCGGCGCTGGCCAATAAATACCAGGACTCCGGCGCATCGGGCTGCTGGGTGGTCAGGTGCTGGAACTGGGCGATGGCGCCAGTGAAATCACCATTCTCCAGCAGCACACTCCCCAAGGTTTTGAGCGCCACGGGCTGATCCGGATTGTGCGCAGCCAGTTCGCGGGCGATATTGAGCGCATTGAGTTTATCCTTGCGCGCCAGGTATTCCTGCGCCAGCAATGCCCCGGCATTGGTCGACCTGGGGTTGGCTCTCCAGGCCTTGTCCAGCCATTGCAGCAGTTCGTTTGACTGCCTGGCTTGCCTGGCCAGATTGGCCATACCGAGCATCGCCTCGAGATTGCCCTGATCGTCCTCCAGCACGCGCTTGAAGCGAACTTCTGCGGTTTTACGATCCTTGGCCTTGAGGTCGAGCCGCGCCAGATTCAGCAGCGCGGCGTGAAAATCGGCCCGTAGCAGTAGGGCCTTTTCGAAGGCCAAGCCTGCGGCTTTGTCATCGCCTTTGGCGGCGTAAGCGTTACCCAATAGGTTATGAGCCACCGGATCATTGGGTCGCCTCTTGACCAGAGTCTCCGCGGCGGTGACCGCTTTGTCGAATTCCTCGCGGCGCACATGCACCATGACCCTCAAGAGATCCGCCTGGATCATCTCTTGACCCAGATCGATGGCATTCTCCAGATCAGCCACGTCTTGATCGGTAGCACCAGCGGTCAAGCGCGACAACGCGAGTTGGGTACGAATAACGGATGCTTGCGATGCAATCTCGGCGGCTTTAGTCAATAACTCCTCGCCGCGGCCGTAATCACCCTGTTGCAAATAGGCATTACCGAGCAAGGCGTAGAATTGGGCATCGCCGCTCGCCTCAGGCGCGTCAGCGGCGGCTTGCAGGAGATCAATAGCGCGCCCAGGCTGGCGCAACCGTATTTGGGTGGCAGCGAGCAGTTTGCGCACCTGCAAATGCTCCGGCTGGTCATCCAGCGCGCGATAAAGCAGTTCTTCGGCCTGCGCCGGCCGGCCTTGTTCATACAGCAGCGCTCCGAGCAAAACTCGCGCCGGAAAATGCCGTGGCGTCAGTCTCAGTACGTTGCGCAAGGCAAATTCGGCGGCTTTGGCGTCATTCTTGGCGAGCAAGACCTGGGCACGCAGAAAATTGGCTGGCGGCAGATCCGGATCGACGGTCAGAACGAAATCGACATCCGCCAACGCTTGGTCGAAGTCACGCTGACCGAACATTACCCTGGCTCGCCCGAGGTGGGCGGCCAGGTGATCCGGCTGAATCGCCAGTACGCGCTCCAGTGCCGCCAGCGCTTCAGCGAATTGTTTCCGCGCGTTGAGCGCTTCGGCCCTGACTAACCACCCGTCGACGCGCCCCGGCGCTTTGCCGATGATGGCGTCCGCCAAACTGAGCGCGCGCGCGTAGTCTTGCGTCTTGAGCGCGAGTTGCGCGCTGCTTTGCAACGCTTCATCGCCGGTGGGCTGCAAAGTCAATGCGCGCGCCACGCTGTCCTGGGCCAGGTCGATCTCGCCCAGCGCCATGTACGCAGCGCCGCGCAGCGCCAGCACATCGCTTCGCAAGGCGCTGGATTCGCCGTCACTGATGACAATCTCCTGTAGTAAGCGCTCGAATTGATGTGCAACCATCCAGGCTTTACCCAAGGGTAAAAGCCAGCGCTGCTTGTCGATACCCAGATCCTTGGCGCGCTCCAATTCCTTTGCCGCAGCATCGACATTGCCGCGATTGAGATAGGCCACGCCCAGCCAAAACCGCGCTTCGCCCAGCATGGGGTCTCGTTGCAACGCATTCTTGAACTGCACGATGGCGGTGTTCCATGCCTGCCGGTCGAGAGCGGCACGACCATCGCGGAGATCATCTTCGCCGTTCTCAGCTGCCAGGGGTGGTGATTGCAGCAGACAAAAGATCATGAGGCCACCAGCAGCAAAGACCTTAGGGCAATACACGGCCTGATTCAGCAAGAACAGCCATCGCCCTAACGCACCATGGCTGAGTGGCCCGACAAACATACCGTCAGCGCCCCTTGGCCCACAGTATGGTTTGCACGGTTTGCAACAACACCATGAAATCCAAGAACAGGCTGTAGTTCTTGATGTAGTAAAGATCGTATTGGAGCTTCTCACGGGCATCGGCTTCCGATGCCCCATAGGGATAACGCAATTGCGCCCAGCCGGTGATGCCGGGATTGACCCGGTGCCGCAAAGAATAATAGGGGACTCTTTTATTGAGATTGGCAACGAATTGCGGGCGTTCCGGCCGGGGCCCTACAAAGCTCATTTGCCCCAATAGTACATTGATCAACTGCGGCAATTCATCGATTCGCGCCCGGCGAATAAAACCGCCTACTCGAGTGACTCGGCTGTCATTTTTTTGTGCCCATTGAATACCATTTTTCTCTGCATCGACTCGCATGCTACGAAACTTCAATACTTTAAATACACGCTCGTTTCTACCGACTCGTTCTTGGAGATAAAAAATCGGCCCGCGAAACCCCGATTCCACCCAAATACTCACGATAGTGATCAAAATGATCGGCGAAGCCAGCAGCAAAATCAGAGAGCTCGCCGCGATGTCAAATAGCCGTTTACCTGTGGTTTTCAGAACCGCTTGATGGAATCCATCAGAAAAAATCATGCTACTCGGCTGTAAGTCATTCAGTGAAATCTTGCCGGTTTCACGCTCAATGAATGCCAATGGATAAATAAATCTGACCCCATTGATTTTACATTCCAACAAACTGTCCATCGGCAAAGTGCCACGCCGCCGATCATCCAGGGCAACGATGATTTCATCGATCTGCTGCTCATCACAAAATACCGATAGATCGTTCGGCATGGAAATGATCTTGCTAGGATCGATTGCCGGGGATTCATGTTCCATTCTCATATAGCCGACGATGTTGAATCCGGAATCTTCCAGCTCGGATACGGAATTTTCCAATTGCAAGGCCCTGTTACCGGCGCCCAATACCAAAACCCGTTTTTTTAGCTTCTCCTGGTCCGAGGCTTTGAGGAATATCGAGCGCGCGACCAAAATAGCCACGAACGCAATAGAGAATGTCAAACCGAACTCGCGGCGATCCAGACGTATCATAGGAATAATGTAATAAAGAAAAGTCAGTGCAAAAAATCCCACGATAAAACTGACGCCCACTCTCAATATGACATCGGTCTTACCATTCCAGAAATTGCGTTCGTATAATCCCATTGCGATCATAATGCCTAGCATGGTCACGATCAGCGCACCGGCATCCGGCAAGACCGCGGAAACCGCTAAAGGATGGGCGATAAATTTCGCGACGGCATCGAAAAATGGTATGTGATCGTTCTGGTATTGATAAGATACTCCGGCCAATGCGATCCCTAAGTACACCGCGCCAAATAGAATGAGCGCTTCGATGATGACGAGCGCGAACAAACCGCGCGGCACGTAATGTCTAAACAGCCTGATCATAGGAGTTCTAAGTTCGTGTGCGTCGATGTACCCAAGTTCTGTATCGCCATGGACAGCAACTCGACATGCTTACTCTTGCCATCGCTTACGCCTGGCAAGAATCGCTTGGCGAGGTTCTAGCCTTCCGATAATCTTTATGTTTCGCCCAGAGGCGCCGAGTTCCTTACCAACAGAGGACATCATGTTCGAGCTCGATCTCAACAATACCCGTATCGGCATCATCGGCTTGGGATACGTTGGACTTCCCTTGGCCGTGGAGTTCGGCAAACGCTACCCGACCTCGGGCTTTGACATCAACCAACGTCGAATTCTTGAACTTCGCTCGGGCATCGACAACACCCTGGAAGTAGAACCCGAACTGTTACGTGCCGCCTCTAAGCTCACTTACACGGACAATCCGCAGGATTTGTTGGAATGCAATGTTTATATTGTAACCGTGCCTACGCCCATTGATGAGTACAAGCAACCCGATCTCAGACCGCTGCAAAGCGCGAGCGCGACGGTGGGCAAATTGCTCCGCCCCGGTAATATCGTCGTCTACGAATCCACGGTTTACCCTGGAACGACCGAAGAGGTTTGCGTTCCCATTCTGGAACGGGAATCGGGCCTACGCCTCAATACCGACTTTTTCGCGGGCTACAGCCCTGAACGCATCAATCCCGGGGATAAACAGCACCGGGTAACCAGCATCGTGAAAGTCACTTCTGGTTCCACGCCGGCAGCCAGTGAGTTTGTCGATGCACTCTACAAAAGCATCATCTCGGCAGGCACTTACAAAGCGTCCAGTATCCGCGTGGCGGAAGCGGCCAAAGTCATCGAAAATACCCAGCGCGACGTCAATATCGCCCTCATCAACGAGCTTGCTCTGATCTTCCATCGCCTGGGTATCGATACCGAAGAAGTCTTGCAAGCCGCTGGTACAAAATGGAATTTTTTGCCATTTCGCCCTGGACTGGTGGGCGGACATTGTATCAGCGTCGATCCTTATTATCTCACCCATAAGGCCCAGGCCATCGGTTATCATCCGGAGATCATCCTGGCAGGGCGGCGCATCAACGACGGCATGGGCGCTTATGTCGCCGAGCGTATCGTCAAAATGATGACCCAACGGCGCATTCCCGTGGTGGACGCCAATATTTTAATCATGGGCTTGACCTTCAAAGAAAATTGCCCTGATCTGCGCAATACGCGGGTGATCGATATTGTCGGCGAATTCAAGAGTTACAACGCACACGTCGAAATCTACGATCCTTGGGTCGATCCTGAACAGGCGCGCCACGAGTACGGCATCGACCTCATCAAAGAGCCCGCGCCCGGCAAGTATGAAGGCATCATCCTGGCGGTCGCTCATCAGCAATTCAAAGACATGGGAGCCACGCGGATTCGTGCGCTCGGCAAACCCAACGCCGTGCTCTTCGATGTCAAAAGCGTATTACCCGCCACCGCCGTCGATGGGCGTTTGTGAACCGACGGTGGCAGGCCATTTCTATTTCTCAATTATTAGCGAACCCTGATTCATGAAAGTTCTGGTTACCGGCAGCGCCGGTTTCATCGGCTCGACCCTGGCTATCAAGCTGTTACAGCGCGGCGACGAGGTCATCGGCCTCGATAACCTCAACGATTACTACGATGTCAACCTGAAACTGGCGCGCTTGCAGCGCCTCAAGGATTACGCCAATTTCACCGAAGTACGCGCCAATCTGGAGGATAGCGACACGCTGAAGGCGATATTCGCGAACCATAAACCGCAGCGTGTGGTCAATTTGGCTGCCCAGGCAGGGGTGCGTTACTCACTCATCAATCCGCATGCTTATGTGAGCAGCAATCTCGTCGGCTTCCTCAATATCTTGGAGGGTTGTCGATACCATGGCGTCGAACACCTGGTCTACGCTTCCAGCAGCTCGGTCTATGGCGCCAATACCCAATTGCCGTTCAGCGTGCATGATAATGTCGATCACCCTTTGAGCTTGTACGCGGCCAGCAAGAAAGCCAATGAGCTGATGGCCCATACCTATAGCCATCTGTACCAACTACCGACCACGGGCCTGCGCTTTTTTACCGTCTATGGCCCCTGGGGAAGACCGGACATGGCGCTGTTTTTATTCACGCGCAACATTTTGGCGGGTCATCCCATCGAAGTATTCAACTACGGTAACCACCGCCGCGATTTTACGTATATCGATGACATCGTCGAGGGTGTGAAGCGCGTTCTTGACACCGTCCCGGCGTCTAATCCCGCCTGGTCAGGCGATCGGCCAGACCCGGCCACCAGCCTCGCGCCTTATCGCCTATACAATATTGGCAACAGTCAACCGGTCGAGTTGCTGCGCTATATCAAAGTCTTGGAAATCTGCTTGGAGCGTAAAGCGATCATGAATTTAGTTCCCATGCAGCCAGGCGATGTACCGGACACTTACGCCGACGTTCAGGCACTCAACGACGCCGTGGGTTACCGTCCATCAACACCGGTCGAGGAAGGTGTGGCAAAGTTCGTCGAGTGGTACCGAGCTTATTACCAGGTTTAGGGCGCGCCGTTTTTTTCTTGCGAAGCCAACCAAAGACACTGTCCGCCGCTGCTTTTCTGCAACACTTGCAGATAACGATCATGCGCCGCTCGCTCATCGTGGTTGGCGCGCACCACTGGCAGCACGGCGCGTGTTGAGCGCGTCTGGCGCATACTCGTCGCTCTGGCTGCCGCGGGTAGGGCTTCGGGCTCTAGGCTCAAGCCCACCTGGCCACCGGTCATCGCCAAGTAGAGATCGGCCAGCAAGCGCGCATCCAGCAACGCACCGTGCAATTCACGCCGGCTATTATCGATGCCGTAACGTTTGCACAGCGCGTCCAATGAATTACGCTGGCCCGGGTGCAAGCGGCGCGCCAGGGCGAGTGTATCGCTGATCGTGCTGTGATCGGCGATACGCCCGAACTTACGACCGAGCAGCGCTAATTCGTAGTCGAGAAAGCCGGTATCGAATGGGGCGTTATGGCTGATGACCTCGGCGCCTTGGATGAATTCCAGCAATGGCGCCACGATCTCGGAGAAACGCGGCTTGTCCGCCAGAAACTCCGCACTGATGCCATGCACGGCTTGCGCGCCAGCGTCGATCTTGCGATCCGGCTGAAGGTAATGATGAAAAACCCGACCGGTGATGCGACGGTTGACCAACTCGACCGCGCCGATTTCGATGATCCGATGTCCATGGGCAACTTCAAGCCCGGTGGTTTCGGTATCCAGAGTGATTTGTCTGAGCGGCATCATTTCAATCCTCGGATTGCCAGGGCCAAGGCTAAAAAACATAGCCTGGAACCGCGACATTTAATACCATGCGTAGGCCTTGCCGTAAATGCCAAAACGCGGTTTTGGCCGTTCGGCATCAGCGTCCCCATAAAACATAGACACCGCAGGAGTTAGGCATGGGTTTTCTGGCTGGCAAACGCGCCCTCATCATAGGATTGGCAAGCGAACGTTCCATCGCCTGGGGCATCGCCCAAGCCATGCATCGCGAGGGTGCCGAGTTGGCATTCGGCTATCAAAATGAACGATTGCGTGACCGGGTAGCAAATCTCGCTGCCCAGTGCGGCAGCCGCATTACCCTGCCCTGCGATGTCGCCAATGATAGCGAGATCGACGCTTTGTTCGAGGGCCTGCGCAAACACTGGGATGGGTTCGATGCGCTGGTGCATTCGGTGGTCATGCGCCGCGCGAAGCGCTGGAGGGCGCTGGCATCGATAGCGTCACGCGCGAAGCCTTCCCGCATCGCCCACGAGACATCAGTTCCTACAGCTTTGCCGC
The DNA here is from genome assembly GCA_046347515.1 of Gammaproteobacteria bacterium. GTDB lineage: Bacteria > Pseudomonadota > Gammaproteobacteria > Competibacterales > Competibacteraceae > JAXMFZ01. The sequence goes on from JAXMFZ010000043.1 coordinate 21,990, forward strand.
GCTCGCCAAGGGCGCCCGCCCCTCGATGACGGGGCGTAACAGCGCGCTACTGACACTCACTTACCTCGGCGGCCAGCGCGCAGTGCCACATTACAATGTGATGGGTCTGGCGAAAGCCAGCCTTGAGGCTAACGTCCGTTATCTGGCCCAATCCCTGGGGCCGGAAGGCATCCGAGTCAACGCCATCTCCGCCGGCCCAATCCGTACGCTCGCGGCTTCTGGCATCAAGGGCTTCCGCAAGATGCTGGAGGCGTTCGAACAGACGGTGCCGATCCGGCGCTGTATCACCATCGAAGAAGTCGGCAATGTCGCTGCATTTTTGTGCTCCGATCTCGCCTCTGGCATCAATGGCGAGATCACTTACGTGGATGGCGGTTTCAATACCATTGCCCTGGGCGGCGTATAGTCAGAAATTTTCGGTATAAGTGACGATTTTGACCTGCTGTCGGCGCGCTTCCAGGTAGGACTGAAACTCGGACAGTCCAATCTGCGACTCCAAACGTCGCATCAGGTTTTTTTTCTCATCCTCTTTGAGATCACCTTCTTTACCAGGCACGACTTGGCTGATGGCGAGCACCGCCCGATCACCGTTGGCCAGGGTTGCCGTGCCCACGGAGCGCTTGCCCGCTGCCGGCGCGGCCAAACGAAATGCCCGCTCCAGCACAGCAGGATCGAACATCGCTTCGGTATGCCCAGCCATCTGCGGCGGCTTGAATTCGCCACCCGCTTCCTTGGCGAGCGCGGCCAAGTCTTCACCCTGCTCGGCTCGTTTCGACAATGCCTCGGCGTCTTTTTGCAAATCAGCCTGGGCTTGACTTTCGCGCAGTTCAGTGACGATATCGGCACGCGCTTGCTCAAGGCTCAGTGGCGTCGCCTGCTTATGATCGAGCACGCGCAAGGCGATCACATGGCCGGGTTCGACTTCAAGCGCCTGGCTGTTTTCGCGATTCCCCAACACCTCGGGGCTGAACGCAGCCTCGACGGCTTTAGGAAACTTTGCCACGCCGTCGCCGCCGCCGCGAGCGAACCAATCGCTCTCCAACAGCTTGAGCTGCAGCTTGTCGGCGGCGGGTTGCAGGCTACTGGCGTTTTCATAGACGAGGTTGCGCAGCGTTTCGGCAGCATCCTCGAAGTTCGGCTCCGCGCGTTGGCGGCGCAGGTTTTGTTCCAGTTCGGCGCGCACTTCTGAGAATGGCTTGATCTGCTCCGGTGTCACTGCGTCCATGCGGATAATGTGGAATCCAAACGAGGTCTTGACCGGCTCACTCACATCACCCACGTTTTTGAGGTTGAACAACGCCTGCTCGAAAGTCGCCTCTTGCATGCCTTTGCTAATCGTTCCTAAGTCGCTCGCTTCCGCGTCTGCGGTTTTCTGATCCTTGATCTCAAGGCTAGCCTGGTCGAAAGATTTCTTGCCAGAGTGGATATCATCGTAGAGGGTTTGAGCACGAGCACGGGCTTGGTCGATCGCACCCGTGTCCGCAGGCATTTTTATCAAAATATGCGAAGCTTTGCGTTCTTCCGGCTTAGTGTACTGCGCTTTTTTTGATTCGTACTCGGCTTTCAGGTCATCTTCGCTGACTGGGATATCCTTGGCCATCTGCTCAAGGGTCAGCTCAAGGTACTGGGCTTTGACCTGCTCGGGGCTTTTCAGGCGATCTTTATTGTCATCGTAATACTTCTGGATGGCGGCATCATCAACGGTTGCTTTGGTTTTATAGGCTTCTGCCGACAGCGTCAGGTAGCTGATCTCGCGCTTTTGGTACAGGAGCGCAATCAAGCGCTCGATTTCGCTCTTGGTCAATAAAGCCGAACCAGCCAAACCGATCTGCAATTGATGGGTGGCGAGCGCGGATCTCACGCTATCCTCATAAGCGCTAGCCGACATCCCGTTAGAGGCGAGCAAGCGCTGGTAGCGTTCCGTACTGAACGTGCCGTTCTCGTGAAAATTTTCATCGCCCTGGATTTGCGCGCTCAGGCTTTGATCATCAATACGCAACCCCTCATCACGTACGGATTGCTTCAATAATGCGTCATCGATGAGCCGCTGCAATACCCGATTCTTGATGCCTTTCTCGCCACCGGGCAAGCGCGCAGGATCCAAACCGGTCTGCTGCTGTAAACGCGTACTTTCCGTCTGAAAAGCCCGCTGCAGATCGCTCTGCGATATTTTGGTATCGCCCACCACTGCAGCCTCTTGCACGCCGCCTTGCCGAAAATAGGAATTGATGCCCCACAGGGCAAACGTAATACAGATCAGCGTGAGGATAATGTAAGCGATCCATCCGGTCGCTCGATCTCGGATAGCTTGTAACACTGCGAGAAGTCTCTATATGCAGGTGATGGGTAAGATGGCGGAGCGGACGGGGCTCGAACCCGCGACCCCCGGCGTGACAGGCCGGTATTCTAACCGACTGAACTACCGCTCCTAAGGTCAAACAGAATAGAAACCACCTTGGGGCGTAGGGATTAAACTACGCATCCCGGAAAAAATCATCAAAAAAAACCCAAAATGGCGGAGCGGACGGGACTCGAACCCGCGACCCCCGGCGTGACAGGCCGGTATTCTAACCGACTGAACTACCGCTCCTAAGACCCTGTGCTTGGTGGGTGCTGAGGGGTTCGAACCCGCGACCTTCGCCTTGTAAGGGCGACGCTCTCCCAACTGAGCTAAGCACCCACGCAGGGCTGTTTAATTTACAGCGTCTTTTAAGCTTTTGCCAGCCTTAAAGGCAGGAACTTTCGATGCTTTGATACGAATTGCTTTGCCGGTACGCGGATTCCGGCCAGTACGCGCGGCGCGGCCACGGACCGAAAACGTGCCAAACCCAATCAAAGTAACCTGCTTACCTGACTTCAGGGCATGGCTGATCGCGGACAGGGTTGCGTCTATCGCTTTGCCGGCAGCAGCTTTCGATAATTCGGTTGAGCTGGCCACGGCGGCAATCAGTTCAGACTTATTCATTTTTTGTCCATCCTTATCTTAAGTGGTTGACACAGCCAGGGAAGCCCGTAAAGAGAAAATGGGAAAACCATTTAAACTCCCCCAGTGATGCCGATTTTACACAAGATGCGCAAGTAACTGTCAACCCTAAATTATCTTTGGAGAGCGCAGAAGGACGCCGTTTTTCACCTCCGATAGACGAAAAATTTCCCTTATTTGTTCGCGAGGAAAATGGCGTAGATGTCGCTGATGAATAGAATTGATTCCAAAAGTCTTGTAAAATGGCTTACGAAGAAATAATGACGGGGTATAGCGCAGTCTGGTAGCGCACCTGCTTTGGGAGCAGGGGGTCGTGGGTTCAAATCCCTCTACCCCGACCAATACGGAGGCCATGCTGCGCCTGTAGCTCATCTGGACAGAGCATCGGCCTTCTAAGCCGGGGGTAGCAGGTTCGAGTCCTGCCAGGCGCGCCAATACCCTAACGGCATATTGCTTTCTAATGATAAAATGTTAACTATGGTGGACGTAGCTCAGTTGGTAGAGCCCCGGGTTGTGGTCCCGGCTGTCGTGGGTTCGAGTCCCATCGTCCACCCCACTGTTTGAAATAGTCGATTTTCCGCCTCTTGCCGAAGCCTGCAGGGCCGTTAGCTCAATTTGGTAGAGCAGTTGACTCTTAATCAATTGGTTGTAGGTTCGAGTCCTACACGGCCCACCAAATAAAACCACAATCTATTTAGCAACTTCTCGCAACCGGAGCGCTTCCGAACCTCTATCGCATCCACGGCATGCGTTTAATATGGCCCATGGCGCCTGTCGCTGATATCACCATAAAATGAAGGTTTGCTATGCCGATCCTGTAAGGAGCATCCATGCCAAAAAATATTCCTCCTCCCAAGAAAACGTTTATCACCGATATCCAGACCCTCCGCGAACGGGCGCGCAATCATATCCAACAAGGAGCGGTTACCGCAGGCTATAGGGCAGATCGCGAAACCGTCATCCGCTTACTTAACGAAGCGCTGGCCACCGAAATCGTATGCGTGTTGCGCTACAAGCGTCATTTTTTCATGGCGAGCGGCATCAACGCTGAAGCCGTGGCGCAGGAATTTTTGCAACATGCCAACGAAGAGCAACAACATGCTGATCAGATCGCGGCTCGTATCGTACAGTTGCAAGGTGAGCCCGACCTTTCGCCCGCTGGCATGTTGAGCCGCAGTCATTCTGAATACGTCGAGGGTGAGACATTGCTCGATATGATCAAAGAAGACCTCATCGCCGAACGCATCGCCATCGACAGTTATCGTGAGATGATCATCTATCTGGGCAACGATGACCCCACGACACGGCGCATGCTGGAAGGAATACTGGCGGTGGAAGAAGAGCATGCGGACGATTTGGTCAGCTTGTTGGAAGGGCTAAAAATCTAATCCCCGGATAGTCGTAGTCGGCCGTTTCGACTTTGACTGTCTGTAACTTCAGCTATTCTGTATAATTCGTTAACTTCGTTCAGCTTGCGCTTGGGTTTCGCGAAAGTGGCGGAACTGGTAGACGCGCTGGATTTAGGTTCCAGTGGGACACCCCGTGAGAGTTCGAGTCTCTCCTTTCGCACCAATCAGCAACAGTTGTACGATGGAGGCCTTGCGGGCTGCACCTTTCGCAATGGACGCTTGACACATTGAATACAATATCAGCTAAAGAGGTTAGGTGATGCAGGTCTCAGTCGAACAACTAGAGGGACTCGAGCGGCGCATGACGATCCAAGTGCCCGCCGATGATGTGGAAAAGGAGATTCAGAGCCGATTACAGGATTTGACTCGCAAGGCACGAATCGATGGCTTTCGCCCGGGTAAAGTGCCGTTCAAAGTCGTCAAGCGTATGTATGGCCCACAGATTCGTCAGGAAGTCGTGGGCGACATGATGCGCAGCAGCTTTCAAGAAGCACTGGTGCGCGAAAAACTACGCCCGGCCGGCGGCCCGCGGCTCGACCTCTCTACCGCCGCCGAAGGCGGCAACCTCGAATACAAAGCGACGTTCGAGGTTTTACCGGACTTTGAGCCTAATGGAATCGACGGGCTGAAAATCACGCGTCCGCTCGCCAGCGTGAGCGACTCTGACATCGACGCCATGATCGAAACACTGCGCGAGCAGCGTGCCACTTGGCACGATGTGGAACGCCCGGCGCAACTGAAGGACCGCGCGATGATCACTTTCACTGGTCAAATCGATGGCGCCGACTTCGCTGGCAATAAGGCCGACAACCTGCCGCTAGTCCTGGGCAGCGGCGCAATGGTTGCAGGTTTCGAAGACAAGCTGATCGGCCAGCGCACCGGCGATGAATTGGAATTCGACATTCATTTCCCCGCTGATCATCCGGCTTCTAACCTCGCTGACAAAATCGTTCACTTTAACGTCAAGATCAACAATATCGCCGAGCCTCGGCTGCCACTGGTGGATGATAGCTTCGCCGCCAATTTTGGTATCCATGAGAATGGCGTCGAGGGCTTACGCAAAGCACTCAAGGAAACCATGGAACGCGAGTTAAATGAAGGCATTAAAGCGAATGTCAAACGCCAAGTCATGCAGAGCTTGTTGAGCGCCAACGACATCGCATTGCCGCAAGGACTGGTGCGCCAGGAAATCGAACAACTCGCCACCCAAGCGCAGTTCAGCAGCAAGGAAGGCGACGAGCAAGCGTCCACCACCAAGCAGCAATTGTTTGGCGCGGAAGCGCGCCGCCGCGTGGCTTTGGGAATCATCGTCTCGCGCCTAGCTGCCACCCAGAAAATTCAACCCGACCCTGCCCGCGTGCAAGAACAGCTCAATGCCATCGCCGCCAGCTATCAGGATAGCGAGGCGGTTGCGCAATGGTATCGCCGCAATCCCGAATTCATGGACAGCATCTACAGCTTGGTGCTAGAAGACCAGGTGGTCGATTGGCTGTTGGCGCGCGCGGAAGTCACCGATCAACCATCCAGTTTCGATGAAATCATGAAACCTAAACGACGTGCCCAGAATACCTCCGCAGGAGCACCCGCGCATGACTGACAATCGCAGCGCCTTGGACACCCGGGCCTTGAACCTGGTACCCATTGTCATTGAACAGACTGCGCGCGGCGAACGCGCTTACGATATTTACTCGCGCCTGCTCAAGGAACGAGTGATTTTCGTGGTGGGCGTGGTCGAGGATTACATGGCTAACCTGATCGTAGCCCAGCTCTTGTTCCTGGAAGCGGAGAATCCTGACAAAGACATCCATTTGTATATCAATTCTCCGGGGGGTTCGGTGAGCGCCGGGCTTGCCATTTACGACACCATGCAGTTCATTAAACCTGACGTCAGCACCATGTGCATGGGGCTGGCCGCCAGCATGGGGGCGCTATTGTTGGCCGGCGGTGCGGCCGGCAAACGGTTCAGCCTGCCGCATTCGCGCATCATGATCCATCAGCCGCTCGGTGGCTTCCAGGGGCAAGCCAGCGACATCGATATTCATGCTCGCGAAATCCTCGCGACCCGCGACCGATTGAATCGCATCCTCGCCAAGCATACCAGCCAACCGCTTGAGAAAATCGCCCACGATACCGACCGCGATAATTTCATGGGTGGCATTGAGGCGCTCGAGTATGGGCTGATTGACAAAGTATTGACGCAGCGCGTCAGCCCAGCCACCTGACTACAAACTGAGCGGGGCATTGGCGCAGCCTTATGGCAGAAGGGGTCGGGATGCATTAGGAAAGGATTGGCCTAGGCTTTGCAGGTTATTGACGATTGGCCTAGAGTGTAATGTGAAGATGATGGTTTCCAGCGGGTGCTGCGTCACTATTTCATGTGAGGACATTCCATGAGCAGAGAGCGTAACGAAAGGGGCGATGACGGCAAATTGCTGTACTGTTCCTTTTGTGGCAAAAGCCAACATGAAGTGCGAAAACTGATTGCTGGCCCCAATGTATTCATCTGCGACGAATGCGTGGAGTTGTGCAACGATATCATTCGCGAAGAAATGGAGGAGAAAACCCCTCTCAACAGCAGCAAACTGCCGAAGCCCCATGACATCAACAAAGTTCTCAACGAGTATGTGATCGGCCAAGATCGCGCCAAAAAAATCCTATCGGTAGCGGTTTACAATCACTATAAACGACTTGAACTGCGGGGCACCAAAAATGAAGTCGAAGTCGCCAAGAGTAATATCCTGTTGATAGGCCCGACCGGTTCGGGCAAGACTCTGCTGGCTGAAACGCTGGCTCGGCTCCTCAACGTGCCGTTTACGATCGCCGACGCGACCACGCTGACCGAGGCCGGATACGTCGGCGAAGATGTGGAGAACATCATCCAGAAGCTGCTGCAGAAATGCGACTACGATGTCGAGAAAGCACAAACCGGCATCGTTTACATCGACGAGATCGATAAAATTTCCCGTAAATCGGACAATCCCTCGATTACCCGTGACGTATCCGGCGAGGGCGTTCAGCAAGCACTGCTCAAACTTATCGAGGGCACCATCGCCTCCGTACCGCCGCAGGGCGGGCGTAAACATCCGCAGCAAGAGTTTCTGCAGGTTGATACCACCAATATATTATTCATCTGCGGTGGCGCGTTCTCCGGTCTTGATAAGATCGTGCGCAGCCGTTCGGAAAAGGGCGGTATCGGGTTTTCCGCTGAAGTCAAGAGCAAAGACGGCACAACCTTCGATGAACTGCTGTCCGCGGTCGAACCCGAAGATTTGATCAAATTTGGCTTAATCCCCGAATTCGTGGGCCGCCTGCCCGTCGTCGCCGTGCTCCATGAACTCGATGAAGAGGCGCTGGTGCGCATCCTGGTGGAACCCAAGAACGCCATCGTCAAACAATTCTCCAAGCTCTTCGACATGGAAGGTAGTGAGCTCGAATTCCGCGAAGAGGCGTTACGTTCGGTGGCACGCAAAGCGATGGAGCGCAAAACCGGCGCCCGTGGGTTGCGTACCATCATCGAGCAGGTGTTGCTGGATACCATGTACGACCTGCCCAGCATGGACAATGTCCGCAAGATCGTCGTAGACGAATCAACCATCGTGGGCGAGACCAAGCCCTATATCATTTACGGCCACAGCGAGTCGCGGCGCGCCGCTTCTTCCGACTGAACACGGGCACCTACCCTGCCCGCCAGCCATCGCACGTTAGCCAGGGAGCGAAAATGAGTAAGCCAGAACTTCAGCTCGGCGCAGGACGCATGCCGGTATTGCCATTGCGCGATGTCGTCGTGTATCCGCATATGGTGATTCCTCTGTTCGTCGGGCGCGAGAAATCCATCCGCGCCCTCGACCTGGCGATGCAAAACAACAAGACCATCGTGCTCGTCGCCCAGAAAAGCGCGGAAGTCGATGACCCGAGCGATGGCGACCTGTACCGCATGGGCACCATGGCCAATATCCTGCAGCTTCTGAAATTACCGGATGGTACGGTAAAAGTATTGGTGGAAGGCAACCAGCGCGCCCGCATCGAACGTTTCCTCGAAGTCGATAAATACTTCCTCGCCGATATCGCGTTGGTGGATCCCACCCTCCACGGCAGCGCGCGCGAGGTCGAAGTATTGATGCGCTCGGTGCTCGACACCTTCGATCAATACGTCAAACTGAACAAAAAGATTCCCGCCGAAGTCTTGACTTCGCTGTCCGGCATCGACAATCCGGCGCGCTTGGCCGATACCATCGCCGCGCACATGGCCTTGAAACTCGACGCCAAGCAGAAAATCCTGGAAGTCGAAGGGGTATCCGAGCGGCTCGAACACCTGCTGCACTTGATCGAAGGCGAAATCGACGTTCTGCAAGTCGAAAAGCGCATCCGCAACCGCGTCAAGCAGCAGATGGAGAAAAGCCAGCGCGAGTACTACCTCAACGAGCAGATGAAAGCGATCCAAAAGGAATTGGGCGACCTCGAAGATGCTCCAAACGAGGTCGAGGATCTGGCGCGCAAGATCGAAAAAGCGGGCATGCCCAAGCCAGTCAAGGCGAAGGCGACCACCGAGTTGAATAAGCTCAAAATGATGTCGCCGATGTCGGCGGAAGCGACCGTGGTACGCAACTATATCGACTGGCTGGTGAACGTTCCATGGCAGCGGCGCACCAAGATCAGCCGCGAGCTTTCCCAGGCCGAGAAAATCCTAGAAGCCGATCACTACGGCCTGGAAACCGTCAAGGAACGCATCCTCGAATATCTTGCGGTGCAACAGCGCGCACGCAAGCTAAAAGGCCCGATCCTTTGCCTGGTCGGCCCGCCGGGCGTCGGTAAAACTTCATTGGGGCGGTCGATCGCGCGCGCGACCAATCGCAAGTTTACCCGGATGTCGTTGGGTGGCGTACGCGACGAGGCGGAAATCCGTGGCCATCGCCGTACCTATATCGGCTCATTGCCGGGTAAAATCATCCAAAATCTAGCCAAGGTCGGCACTCGTAATCCATTGTTTCTTCTCGATGAAATCGACAAGATGTCGATGGATTTCCGCGGTGACCCATCTTCGGCTCTACTGGAAGTGCTCGACCCGGAGCAGAATCACACCTTCAACGATCATTATCTGGAAGTCGATTTCGACTTATCGGATGTGATGTTCGTCGCTACCGCCAACACCTTGAACATTCCGCCGCCGCTGCTGGATCGCATGGAAGTCATCCGCATCCCCGGCTATACCGAAGACGAAAAAGTCAACATCGCGGTGCGCTATCTGCTGCCCAAGCAGATCCAGGCCAACGGCCTCAAACCCGATGAGATCGAGATTAGAGAAGCCGCGATCCGCGGTACCATCCGCTACTATACGCGCGAAGCGGGGGTACGCAATCTGGAGCGCGAAATCTCCAAGATCTGCCGTAAAGTCGTCAAGGAAATTGCCCTGAAACCCAAGGAAGCGAAAACCGTCGTCAAAGCCACGAGCTTGGAGAAATATCTCGGTGTCAAACGCTTCCGATATGGCCTCGCCGAGGAGGAAGATCAAGTCGGCCAAGTGACGGGTCTAGCCTGGACCGAGGTCGGCGGCGAACTCCTCACCATCGAAGCCGCACTCGTGCCGGGCAAGGGCAAGCTCCAGCATACCGGTCAACTTGGCGATGTCATGCAGGAATCCATTCAGGCGGCGATGACCGTGGTCAGGAGCCGCGCGCAAACGCTCGGCATCGACATTGGTTTCTATCAGAAGTATGACTTCCACATCCATGTGCCGGAAGGCGCAACACCCAAGGACGGCCCGAGCGCGGGCGTCGGCATGTGTACGGCGCTGGTGTCCGCCCTCAGCAAAATTCCCGTACATGCGAATGTCGCCATGACCGGCGAGATCACTCTGCGCGGCCAGGTGTTGCCCATCGGCGGCCTCAAAGAGAAACTGCTGGCCGCGCATCGCGGCGGCATTGCCATCGTGGTGATTCCGGAAGAAAACCGCAAAGATTTGGCGGATATTCCTAAGACCATCCTCGCCAAGCTCGACATCCGTCCCGTGCGCTGGATCGACCAGGTATTGGAAATCGCGCTGCAACGCATGCCGATTCCCTTGCCGCCAGACGCAGCCAGTCCGGATAGCGCGAGCGCGGATGGCGCGGGCACCGGTAAACCTACCGAGAATGTACGCGCCCATTAACCGCCTTGGCGATGGCGTGCGCCAATGAGCGAGCGCACGCCCATCGCCTGGAGCGATTTCGAAGCAGTCGAGATTCGGGTCGGCACCATCATCGCCGTTGAGCCTTTTCCCGAAGCGCGCAAGCCTGCTTATCAGCTCAGAGTCGATTTTGGCGCAGCCGGAATCAAGAAGTCTTCCGCGCAAATCACCCACCTTTATCAGCCCGATCAGCTACTCGGCAAACAAGTCATCGGCGTTGTCAACTTCGCGCCCAAAAGGATCGGTCCGTTCCTCTCGGAGTGCCTGATCACGGGTTTTGTGCGGGATGACGGCGCGGTGGTGCTAGCCGTACCGGATCAGCCCGTCGCCAATGGCCTGCGGCTGGCCTAATGCGCAGAGTACAGCGCGTTTTTGCGGTTGGCTAAATCCCGCCCGATGCGTAAACCGGCGTGGCTGATCTGGCTCGAATATCTGCCGGTCGCCGCCCTACTTCCCATCGTGCGGCGCATTCCTTACCGGCTTGGCCTTGATCTATGCAAGCCACTCGGCATCATTCTCTATTACCTTTTGCCGCGCTACCGTCGCATTACGCTCGCCAATCTCGCCATCGCTTTCGGCGCTGATTTGTCCAACCGAGAAGCCGCCGCCATCGCCAGAGCCGCCTTCGGCCATTTCTTGCAAACTCTGTACGAAATGGTTGCGCTCGCCCATCAGTCGCCAGCGACCATTGCTCGCTATACCTTGTCCCCTATTGGTTACGCTGAATACCAACAAGCGGTCGCCGCCGGCCACGGGGTGATCGCCTGTTCGGCGCACCTCGGCAATTGGTACTGGACGCTGGTCTGCGCCGCTGCTGAAGGCTATACCGTGAATGTAATCGTACGCCCGCTCGACAACCCACGGCTGGATCGGTTGATGAACCAATTGCTGTTCGAGCGTTGGGGAATCAAGGTCATCGCGCGGCGGCGCGCGTTTCCAGCCGCGCTCGCGGCGTTGCGGCGCGGCGAGACGCTCGCATTGATGATCGATCAGAATGCCGCCATCGACGGCTGTTTCGTATCGTTTTTTGGTACACCCGCAGCCACCATGCGCGGCCTGCCACACCTCATGCGCGCCACGGGCGCCGCCGTAGTCTGCACGGCTGATATACGCGAAGGTCATCATCATCGCGCGCTGACACACTGGCTTACCAACCTTCCCGTCGACGAACAACGCTGTCTGCGCGCGATCAATGAATACTTCGAGGCATTGATCGTCGCCCACAAAACATGCTATTTCTGGCTACATCCACGCTGGAAGACCCGCCCAACGGGCGAGCCCTCGCTCTATCCCGGATTGGCGGTTTAGCTTTGCCCGCCACGCGTCTTATTCGGATCTTCATCAGCGCCGGCGAAGTATCCGGCGACCTGCACGGCGGCTACTTAATCGAGGCGTTGCGCCGGGAAGCCGCCGCGCGTGGCTATGAAATCGCAGTGACCGGCCTGGGCGGTGCGCGCATGCGAGCCATGGGTGCGCGGCTGATCGCCGACACTACCCGACTCGGCGCAGTCGGATTGGCTGAAGCGTTGCCCTATGTTCTGCCTACCCTGCGCCTTGGTCGGCGCGCCCGCCAGTCGCTCACCGCCGAACCACCCGACGCGCTGGTGCTGATCGACTATCCTGGCCTCAATATTCCGCTGGCTTCGGCTCTGCACGGGAGGCTTCCGGCGCCCATCATTTATTACATTCCGCCTGAGGAATGGGTATGGAGCACCAAAGGTAACGGCTTGCTGGATCGCAGCCATAAGATCGCCCGCGGCGTCGATTACGTGCTTGCCACCCATCCGCTGGAGGCGGAATTCTATCGCGGCATCGGCTGCCAGGTCGAAGCCGTGGGCCATCCGCTACGCGATATCGTCTCGGCAAGACGCATTGACCGTAACGGGGCGCGCCAGCGCCTCGGCATTGCCGGTGATCAACGTATCGTCACTCTGCTGCCCGCGTCTCGCACCCAAGAATGGCGACTGGTGTGGCCTGCCATTGCCGCCGCCAGTGCGCGGCTGCTGGCGCAGCAACCGAATCTACGCTTTTTGCTGCCGTTGGCCTCGCCTTTCCTGCGCCGCGATCTGATCCGCGCTCTGGCGGATAGCTGCCAACGCTATCCGGCATTGGCAAAGGCGCTTACCGTGCTCGATGGCGCCGATCAAGAGGATCCTCCCTCCGGCCTCGCCATCGCCGCGGCCGACCTCGCCATCACCAAGTCCGGCACGGTGACCTTGGAATTAGCCCTCCAGGATGTACCGCAAGTCGCCGTGTATCGGCTGAAGCAGGCGAATATCTGGCTGGGGCGTTATCTGCTGCGCATGACCGAGGCCGATGTGGTCAATCTGACCCTGATCAATCACATCATGCAGCGCCCCATCGTCCCCGAATTTCTGTTGTTTTGGGCAACCCCCGAAGCGATCTCCACCGCGGCTTTGCAGCTGATTCCAGACCAAGCACCCGCGCGCGCAAGCCAGCTCGATGATTACCGGCGCTTGCGGGAGCGCATCGGACCGCCCGGCGCGATCGCCCGAGCCGCCCGCTGCATCCTGCAATGGGCGGGCATTGCAAACGCGCATCAGCCCGATGCCATAGCGGCTGCTTCATGACCTGGCTCCGAACGCTCTGGCCTAGCGGGTTCTGGAGCGCTCTTGGCTATCTGGTCTTGCCCATCGCCGGTTTGTGGCAGGGCACCGGTTTCAGCAATCCCTTTCAGCGCTGGCGGGCACGCCAGCGCTTGACGCTCTATCAGCCGAGCGGCATTGAACCCTTGCGCCACCACCCGGTTCTCTGGATACACGCCGCCGCGCTCGGCGAATGGTTGGCGTTACGCCCGCTCTTGCAAAGGATCAAGGCAGATCATCCCAAGCTCCGTATTTTCGCTACGGCCAGCGCCCGGGAAGTACACAGCACCATCGCCCGGTTTGGCGAAATCGACGTGGTCGGCTGCTTGCCACTCGATTGCTCCGCGCTCTGCCGGCGCGCGCTCGGTGTCATCAGGCCCGCCTGTATTATGCTTGCGGAAACTGAAATCTGGCCGAATTTCATTGCCACTGCCGCCGCGCGCGGCATCCCGTTGGCGCTCGTCAATGCCAGGCTCGACGATTGCGCGTTCCGTCATTATCAGTTGCTGCGCCCGCTGTTCGCGCCCATTCTGGAACACTACCAAACCGTTGTTGCGCAAAGCGCACGCGACCATGCACGCTTTCAGGCACTGGGCGTGGCTGCCACGAGCCTGCACATCAGCGGCAACCTGAAACGCGATGCCGCGCTGCGCCGTGCGGATACTGCGAGCGCCACGCGCTGGCGCGCGG
>JAXMFZ010000044.1:0-34329 GCA_046347515.1 Gammaproteobacteria bacterium
CCTTCCGCCGCGTCGGCGCTGGCGGCGGTGACCGCGCTCGCGAGCGCTTCCAGCGTCGCGCCTGGCGTGGAGGGATGGGCGGCGTCGATGAGTTGCTTGGCGGTCTGCACGGCGATCGGCGCATTGGCGGCGATCTGGCGCGCCAGCGCTTGGGCACGCGCCAGGAGTTCGGCGGCGGGCAGAATTTCGTTGACCAATCCCCACTGAAGGGCGGTGGCGGCGTCGATGCGCGCGCCGGTGAAGATCATCTGCTTGGCGCGCGCCGCGCCGATCAGGCGTGGCAAGCGCTGGGTCCCGCCCCAGCCGGGGATGGCGCCGATGGTAGTTTCCGGCAGCGCGAAGCTCGCGCTGTCGGCGGCCAGGCGCAGGTCGCAGGCGAGCGCGAGTTCCAACCCGCCACCGAAGGCAATCCCCTGGATGGCGGCGATGGCCGGCTGGCGCAGCCCCGCCAGGCGCTCGAACACTTGGTGGCCGCGGCGTATCCATTCGCGCCACATGCCAAGCGGCCCGAGCGGCCCCCAGGCTTGGATGTCGGCGCCTGCCGAGAACGCTTTGCCGCCCGCCGCGGCAACGACCAGTACTCTGCATTCGGGATCGGCGTCGATGGTTTTCAGAACTGCATCGATGCCGTCCAGCATCGCCATGGTCAGCGCATTGAGCTTGGCCGGGCGGTTCAGGGTGAGGGTGGCGATGCGCTCTTGCACCGCGAATTGGATCAACTCTTCGGTCATGGGCTTAGTTCGGTTCGGATAGGCGCAATGCCAGGGGTGCGGGCGCGAACAAACGCGCGTCCATGGTGCGTAGCGATTCGCTGACGCGCAAATCGATCTTGACCTGGCGCAGAATGTCGCGCTCCAGTTCCACGCCCGGCGCGACCTCGACCACGGTGAGTCCCGCCGGCAGCAGCTTGAGCACGCAGCGCTCGGTGATGTAGGTGACGTCCTGCTTCAGCGCCCGCCCGCGCCGGCCGCTGAAGGTGACGTGTTCGACCTGGGGCACGAGCTTCGGAAAACGCCCTTCCTTGATGATCTTCAGCCGGCCGTCGTCGATGTTCAATTCCAGCCCGCCGGCGCTGAAATAGCCGCTGAACACGAGTTTCTTGGCGTGCGCGACGATGTCGATGAAGCCGCCGCAGCCCGCGGTGACGTGCGGTTTGGCGCCGAGCCTGGAGACGTTGACGCTGCCTTCGCTGTCCACCTCCATGAACGACAGCAGGCTGCAATCGAAGCCCCCGCCCTGAAAATAAGTGAACTGCTGCGGCGAGGGCATGATCGCCTCGGCGTTGGCGGCGCAGCCGAACACGAAGCCGGTGAGCGGAATACCGCCGACCGGCCCTTGCTCGATGGCCCAGGTCACCGCGCCGGCTAAGCCTTCTTCGAGCAGGATTCCGGGCACCAGCGCAGAGATGCCGAAGCCGAGGTTGATGGCGTCGCCCCGGCGCAGTTCCAGCGCCGCGCGGCGCGCGATGATCTTGTCGCTGTTCCAGGCGACTGGCGCGAAATCGCTCAAGGGCCTGCGCACTTCGCCGCTGATCGCCGGATCGTAGGGGGTTTCGGTGGCTTGTTTCTGGTCGGGATCGACCACCACATAGTCCACCAGCGTCGAGGGCACGTACACGCGCTGGCTGGGAATGGTGCCCGCCGCGGTGACGCGTTTCACCTGGGCGATGACGATGCCACCGTTGTTATGCGCCGCCAACGCCTGATCCAGCACGCCCAGATACGCGCCCTCGTGCTCCATGGAGAGGTTGCCGTTCTCATCGGCGGTGGTGGCGCGGATGATCGCGACATCGGGCGCGAGGTTGCGATAATGCAGCCATTCCTCGCCGTTGAACTCGACGACGCGGACCAGGTCTTCGCGGGTTTTCGCGTTCATCTTGCCGCCGAGGCGGCGCGGATCGACGAAGGTATCCAGCCCGACTTTGGTGAGCACGCCGGGGCGGCGCGCGGCGACCTCGCGGTGCATGTCGAACAGCACGCCGCTCGGCAGATTGTAAGCCTCGATTGCATCGGCGATGATCATCTGCCAAATCGTGGGTGATGGCAGCGCCGACGGCCCGCTTGGGTACGATCCCGCCACCACGCGCTGGATCAGCCCCGTTTGGGCCAAATGATCGATGCCTTTGATGCCGTACATGTCGCCGGCGGCGATGGGGTGGATCAGCGTCAGCCCGTGCGGTTCGCCGCTCGCGGCGAAGCGCGCGCCGATGGCGGCGAGCATTTTGTCGGGACAGGCCAGGCCGCTGGAGCCACTGACGGTGAGGGTCGCGCCGTTGGGTATGCGCTTGGCGGCATCATCGAATGCAATGATTTTGGCGTTCATGGATCAGTTTCGTGGGTGCTCGCACAGCGCCAGATTGTAAGTAACTAGATAGTGCAATAAGATAACAAGCACCGATGCCACTGTCCATCCAGCGTGGAGTCAATGCAAGCGAAGTCCGGCAAACCGAAAAAACGCGACGCGGAGCTCACGCGCCAACGTCTGCTGAAGGCGGCGCTGAAAGAGTTCGCGGGCAAGGGGCTGGGAGGGGGGCGTGTCGATCGCATCGCCGAGCGCGCGGGCGTCAACAAACGCATGCTCTACCATTATTTCGGCAGCAAGGAGGGCCTATTCCTGGCGGTGCTGGAAGGCGCTTACGGCCAACTCCGCAGCGCCGAGAGGGCGCTGGATTTGGAGCATTTGCCGCCGCGCGCGGCGATCGAACGCATCGTCGATTTCACCTGGGATTATTACCTCAAGCATCCGGAATTCCTGACCCTGGTGAACAGTGAGAACCTGCACAAAGCGCGGCATCTGAAAAAATCCAAGATTCTGCCCGCCATGTATAGCGACATGCTCCACCTGCTGCAAGGCATTCTCGAACGCGGCAGCGGGAGCGGCGAGTTTCGCGCGGGCGTCGAGCCCTTGCAACTCGCCATTTCCATCGCCGCGCTTGGTTATTACTACCTTACCAACCGTTATACGATGACGATCCTCGCCGACTTTGACTTGATGGCGCCCGCCGCCCTGGAACGGCGCCGCGCCGAGATCAAGCGCACGGTGATCGCCAGCCTGCGACCGGACTGAGGCCGGTCGAGCCGCTGGAACCCTGAATAACAACGAGCGGAAGACGGATGATCTTATGTACGATTACGTGATCGTGGGCGGCGGCCCCGCCGGCTGCGTGCTCGCCGCGCGGCTGAGCGAGAAAGCCGATGTCAAGGTGCTGTTGTTGGAAGCCGGACCGACTGATAAAGACCCTTACATCCACATGCCGGTCGGGTTTTTCAAGATCACCAGCGGCAATCTCACCTGGGGCTATCAGTCGATGCCCCGCCCGCAGACCAAGAACCGCGCCATCGCCCTGGCCCAGGGCCGGGTGCTGGGTGGGGGCGGTTCGATCAATGCCCAGGTGTTCACGCGCGGCTGCGCGGCGGATTACGACCGCTGGGCGCAGAAGGAAGGCTGCGCGGGTTGGTCGTTTCAGGATGTCCAGCCGTATTTGCTGAAATCCGAGGGCAATGAACTCTACGCCAGCCCCTATCACGGCAGCGACGGCCCGCTGGGGGTGTCGAATCTCATCAGTCCGAACGCGTTGACGAAGGCGTTCGTACGCGCCTGCCAGCAAGCCGGCATTCCCTACAATGCCGATTTCAACGGCGCCAAGCAAGAGGGCTGCGGACTCTATCAAGTGACCCAACGCGGCGGGCGGCGCAGCAGCGCGGCGGTCGCTTACCTCGGCATGGCGCAAGGCCGCGTCAACCTCACCGTGCTGACCGATTGCCTCGCCACCCGAGTTCTGATCGACAACCGGCGCGCGGTCGGTGTCGAGTACCTGCGCGGCGGTCAAACCGCAACCGCGCGCGCCGAACGCGAAGTGATCGTCGCCGCCGGCGCAGTCGGCTCGCCCAAGCTCTTGATGCTGTCCGGCATCGGCCGCGCCGACGATTTGCGCACCCAAGGCATCACAATCGCGCACGATTTGCCCGGCGTCGGCCAGAACCTCCAGGATCATTTCGACATCGATATCGTCTATGAAATCACCGGCTCTTATAGCCTCGATCGCTACCACAAACCGCATTGGAAGCTGCTGGCGGGGCTGGAATACAAGCTCTTCAAAAGCGGCCCGGTGACCTCGAACATCGCCGAGGGCGGCGCGTTCTGGTACGGTGACAAATCCGCCACGACGCCCGACCTGCAATTCCACTTCCTGCCGGGCGCCGGCGTCGAGGCCGGCGTGCCGCCGGTCCCGAGCGGGGCGGGTTGCACCTTGAATTCCTACTTCGTCCGCCCGCTGAGCCGCGGCTCGGTCACGCTGCGCAGCGCCAATCCGCTGGATGCGCCGCTCATCGACCCAGGCTATATCGCCGATCCCTATGACCTGAAAATCTCCGTCGAGGGTATCAAGCTCAGCCGCGAAATCATGGCGCAGAGCGCGCTTGGGCGTTACATCAAAAAAGAACATTTCCCCGGCGAGCAGGTACGGAGCCAAGCCGATTATGAAGAATACGCACGCCAGTACGGGCGCACTTCGTATCACCTGGCCGGCACTTGCAAGATGGGCGTCGATGAAGGGGCGGTGGTCGATCCCGAGTTGCGGGTGCGCGGGATCGAGGGTTTGCGGGTGGCCGATTCATCGATCATGCCGAGCCTGGTGAGTTCCAACACCAACGCGCCCACCATCATGATCGGCGAGAAAGCCAGCGATTTGATTGGGGGCAGAAGCGCTATTTGATGATCGGAATCTTGCTCCGATCAATCGTGAGCGCCACCGCCACGATCAGCACCGCCCCGAAGACGATTTGCTGCGCGAAGATATCGACGCCGATAAACGTCATGCCGATCCGCACCACCGAAATGATCAGGGCGCCGATCAGCGTCAGCAACACGCTGCCCACGCCGCCGGTGATCGCAGTGCCGCCCACCACCACCGCAGCGACGGCGGGCAGCAGCAATTCGTTGGCGAGCGTCGGCGAGCCGCTGGCCAAACGGCCGGCCAGGATCACGCCGGCGAAACCCGCGAGTGTTCCCGACAGTGTGCAAGCGATGATCTTATGCCGATCTACCTTGACGCCGGCGGCGAAAGCCGCGGGTTCACCGGCGCCGATGGCCTGGCTGTAGCGCCCGAAAGCGGTGTAGCGTTGGATGAACCAACTGATCGCCAGCACCGCCGCGCCGATGAAGATTTCATGCGGAATGCCGAAACTCACGCCGCTGATCCAGCGCACATAGGCGCGCTCGGCCTCGCCCATGGTGATGGCTTGCGCGCCGGAGGCGAGCAGCGCGACGCCCGCGGCGATGCCGCCGACCGCGAGGGTGGCGATGAACGACGGTATCTTCAGCTTGACGTGGGCGAAGCCCGACAACAGGCCGGCGGCGGCGCCGGCCAGGGTCGCCAGCACGAAGCCGAGATAGCCGAAACGCGGCAGGCCGAGGGCGACCACCACGCTGGCGAGCGAGGCCACCGACTGGATCGATAAACGATGCCGCCGAGCATGATGACGAAGGTGACGCCGGTCGCCAAGGTGAACAGGGTGGCGGTATCGGAGGCGAGCACCAGGAGCGTTTGCGTGGTCAGGAATTCCGGCGTCACCCAGCCGACGATGGCGACCAGCGCGATCAGCGTGGCGAGCGGCATCAGCGGCCGCAGATAATCGTTGCGTAATCTCATGCGCCTTGCCCTGTCCTAGACCATGTGTTCGATGAGTTCGACCTGCTCCGGCTTGTGGCCGGGGCTGGCGTCGAAGCGCTGGGTGATGGCGCCGTCGCGCATGACCAGGATGGTGTGGCTCAAGCCGATGGTTTCCTCTAAGGTGTCGGCGGCGAGGATGACGCCGACGCCTTCGGCGCAGAGCGCCCGCACCAGTTCGTAGACTTCTTCCTTGGCGCCGACGTCCAGGCCGCGCGTGGGGTGGTCGAGGATGACGATGCGCGCCTTGGCGTTCATCCATTTGGCGAGCACGACTTTTGCTGGTTGCCGCCGGACAGGTTCAGGCACAGGGTGCGGATGCTCGGGGTGCGGATGCGCAAGCGCTCGACCCAGTTCTGCGCCAGTTTGCGCTCCTCGCCGTGGGCGATCAGGCCGCGGTGCATGACCTGGCCGAGGCTGGCGAGCGTCATATTCGGCGCGACCGCGAGAAACAGCACCAGGCCCTCGACGCGCCGCTCGCGCGGGATATAGCCAATGCCGCGTGCGACCGCATCCGCCGGCGACGCGAACTGCACCGGTTTACCATCCAGCAGGAGGCGCCCGCTGTGCGGCTGGTGGAAGCCGAACAAGGTTCGGCACAGGGCTCGCGGCCCGAGCCGATCACCCCGGCGATGGCGAGTACTTCGCCGGCGTGTAACTCGAAGCCGACGTCGCGGTACTCGCCGGCGAGGCCGAGTCCCTCGGCCGCCAGCAGCACCTGGGGGCGAACCGCTTGTTGCAGCGATTCCCGGTAGTATTCGGCGCCGCCCGCGCCCGACCATGAGTTGATGGAGTTGATGGGTATCGGCGTGGGCGGCTTCGAGTTCCGCCACCACCGCGCCGTCTTTCATCACGTACACGCGGTCGCTCAGCGCCAGCACTTCGTCGAGCCGGTGCGAGACGAACACGAAGGAAGCGCGCACTTTCAGCGCCCGCACGCGCGCGAACAGGATGTCGATGTCGGCTTGCTCCAGCACCGAGGTCGGCTCGTCGAGCAGGATGACCAGATGGCCGGCGTTCTTGTCTTCAAGGGTGAGCGCCTTGGCGAGTTCGACCATCTGCCGCGAGGCGAAATCCAAATCCGCGGTCACGGTGGCGGGATCGACGTCGAGTTGGACTTTCGCGAGTTGGCGGCGCGCGGCGGCGTAAAGCGCCGACCAGCGGATCATGCCGAAGCGGGTGAATTCGCGCTCGGAGCCGAGGTAGATATTCTCGCCAACCGTCAGATTGGGCAGCAGTGACTGCTCCTGGAACACCATGCCGATGCCGTGGCGGGCGGCGTCGCTCGGGTTTTCAGCGTCACCGGCGCGCCGTGCAGTTCGATCACGCCGGCGTCGGGCGGGTAAACCCCGGCCAGGATGCGCATCAGCGTGGATTTGCCGGCGCCATTCTCACCGACCAGGCCCACCACTTCGTGGGGGCGGACCTCGATGGATACGTCCTTGAGCGCCTGCACGCCGGGGAAAGATTTGCCGAGATGACGCACGGCGAGCACAGGGCGCTCATTTGACGATCCCCAGGCGCGCGATCGACCGAAAACGCCACGGCGATGAGGATCAACGCGCCTTGCACGATTTGCTGGATGTACGGGGAAATCCCCATCAGCACCATGCCGTTGCCGAGCACGATGACGATCAAGGCCCCGACCAGGGTTTGCAGCACGCCGCCGGAGCCGCCCCACAGCGCGGTGCCGCCGACCACCACGGCGGTGATGGTGGTGAACAAGCGGCCCTGGCCGATCAGCGGAAAACCCGCGCCCTGCTGGGCGGCGGCGACGATGCCGCCGAGGCCGTAGAACACGCCGGCGATAGTGAAGATCCAGACCCGGCAGCGCTTGATGTCGATGCCGGAGAGGGCGACCAGATCCTCGCCGCCGCCGATGGCGTACATATAGCGCCCGAGCCGGGTGAAGCGTTGGATGAAGTACGCCACCGCCAGCGCCGCCAGCGCCACCCACACGGCGATGGGCAGTTCCAGGAAGCGTTCCAGGGCGAGCGCGCGGATCAGGGTATCATTCACCCGCACCGTGGTGCCGCCGAGGATGGCGTTGGCGACGCCGACCCCGACGAACCACATGCCGAGGGTCGCCATGAACGACGGAATGCGCAGCCCGACATGGACGAGGCCGTTCAGAAAGCCCATCGCCGCTCCGAGCAGAAGCACCAGCAACGCGCCGAACACGCCGAAATCGTTGGCGTTGACGCCGTTCAGCACGAGCAGGCTCAACACCACCGCGCCGAGCGCGACCACTCCTTCGACCGACAAATCGACGCTGCCCATGATGATCACGAACGTCGCGCCCAGCCCCAGAATCAGCGGGATGGCGGCGGCATTGGCGATGCGCACCAGGTTGCGGACCGAGAAGAAATTCGGGTTGACCAGGCCGATCAACAAGCACAGCGCGATCAGTACCAACACCGGCGCCCACGAGCCCAGCCGGCGCCGCCAGCGGCGCCAGCCCGCGGGAGCAACCATCAACCGTACTTGATTTGGCCCGACACGCGGCCCCAAATGTCGGCGAAATCGAGCTTCGGCGAGTTCTTGACGTTGTTTTCGTAGAAATCCTTGGCGTTGTCTTTAGTGATGACGATGCCGGTGCCGTAAAACTCGCGATGTTCCTTGGGTTCCTTGGCCGGGTCGAATTTACCGAGCTTGGCGTGATACGGAATCGACAAGCCGATGCTGCCCTGCCAGTACGGATCCCAGGCGACGGTGCCGGCGAATTCGCCTGCCATCACCGCTTCGACCGCGAGCTTGATGCCGTCGATGCCGGTGACCAGCACCTTGCCCGCCAGCTTTTCGGCGCGCAGCGCTTCGAGCGCGGCGATGCCCATGCCGTCGTTCGCCGCCCAGATGCCCTTGATCTCGTCGCCGAAACGGGTGAGCCAGGCCTGGGTGATTTCGAGGGCTTTATTCGGGTCCCAGTTGGCGACCTGGAAATCGAGCAGCTTGATGTCGGGGTTGGCCGCCAAGGCCGCGTCCAGGCCGGCTTTGCGTTCGATGGCCGGGATGTTGGAGAGGATGCCGCCCAGCGCGACGATGCCGCCCTTGCCGCCCATCGCCTTGAACAGCGCCTCGGCCATCGCCTTACCGTTGGGTTTGCCGTCGAACGAGATATGGGCCGCGTAATAAGGGTCGAAATCCCACGGATGGAGGTCGTTCGGCTTGTTCCATTGGGTGACCACGAACACCTTGGCCTTGCGGCATTCCTCGACGATGGGCCGGGCGTCCGGGCTTTCGTTGGGGTCGACGTTCAACACCATATTGCCGCCGGTCTTGGCGATGATGGCTTTGATATCGGCCATGCCCTTCTCGCTATTGCCCTCGGTGACCAGGGTGACGTAATCGGCGCCCGCCCATTTGGCGAACGCTTCGCCGCCCTGGTTCCAGGTCGCATGGTAGGGGTTGGACAGGGAGCGGATCGAATTGACGACGGTAATCTTGCTCTCGGCGAACACGCCGCGCGGCAGGGCGAGGGCGCCCGCCGCGAGCGCGCTCGATTGCAAGAAACGGCGGCGTGAAAGATAGCTCTGGGCGATTTTGTGGGTTAAGTCTGACATGGGTCGTCCTCCTGATGGTGTGGTGGTCGGATAGCATCGACGCTTTGGGTATAGTCCAAGGGCCATCAATGTCAAGATTCGGCAATTGACAGCATTGTATGCAAATGATTAACTAACTGTATAGTTACTAAATGGCTTATTCGAGATGATTGCGCTGACCGACGATCACGCCCGGATACGCGCCGCCACGGCGCGCTTCTCCGACCAGGTGATCCGCCCCATCGCCACCGAACTCGACGAAACCGAGCGCTTTCCTAGCGAGATTTACCGGCAGATGGCGGAGCTAGGCTTGCTCGGCATCACCGTTCCCGCGGAGGACGGCGGCGTCGGCATGGATACCGTCGCCTATGCCATCGTGATGGAGGAACTGGCGCGCGGTTACGCTTCGGTCGCCGATCAATGCGGATTGGTGGAACTGCTCGCCAGCCTGCTCAGCCAGTACGGAACCACGGCGCAAAAACAGCGTTATTTACCTGGCCTGTTACAGGCCAAAACCCGCGGCGCTTATGCCATCACCGAAGCCGGCGCCGGCTCCGATGTTTCCGGAATTCGCACCAGCGCCGAGCGCACCGCCAAGGCTGGCGCCGCACGGCGAAAATCCCTGATCCACAATGCACCGGTATGCGATTTCATCATCCTGCTGGCGCGCACCGACAAAGAATTTTTCCGGCAAACGCGGCATGAGCATCTTCGTGGTCGATGCCGATTTGCCCGGCGTCAAAGGTGGCGCGCGTGAACACAAGATGGGCCAGCGTGCGTCGCCGGTCGGCGCTTTGCACTTCGATGACGTCGAACTGCCGGAAGACGCGCTGCTCGGGCCGGAAAATCGCGGTTTTCAAATCCTGGCGATGGGGGTGCTCGACAGCGCCGCATCGGCATCGCCGCGCTCGCCGTCGGTATCGCTCAGGCGGCGCTGAACGCCGCCCTCGATTATTGCCATCTGCAGCCAGTTCGGCAAACCCATCGCCGAGTTCCAGGCCATCCAGTTCATGCTCGCGGATATGGCGAAAGACGGTGTCAGCGCCTGTTGACGCTCGCTGCCGCCCGACAACCTGCGCGCGGCGAGAGGCCACAGCGATTGCTCGATGGCGAAATGCTTCGCCGCCGATGCTGCCGTCCAGCATAGCGCCAACGCCGTGCAGATTTTTGGCGGCAGCGGCTATATTCGCGGCTTCGAGGTCGAGCGCCTGTACCGTGACGCCAAGATCACCCAAATTTGGCGCAGGGCACGAATCAGATTCAACGCCTGATCATCGCCCGCGAGTTGCTGAATCCATGATGGGCGTCCTCCCGTGGCCCCTTTAGCAAAGGGGGGTGGCGAAGTGGGGGGATTTGAGGAGATCGATGAAGCAGGACGTCTACCAAACCCGTCGCGCTCGTCACCGGTGGCCGGCGCGGCATCGGCCGGGCGATCGGTTATGCGCTGGCCGAGCGCGGCTTCGATGTGGTCGTCAATGACCTGGCTGACGGCCCCGACTCCGCGGAAGAAGCGCGGCATCGAGGCGCGCGGCGGCGGCGCTGGGCGATATCGCCGACCTCGACGGCCATGAAAAGATCATCGCTAGCGCATTGAACCACGGCGGTCGGCTCGATTGCCTGGTCAACAACGCCGGCGTGTCGGTGCTGGCGCGCGGCGATCTCCTGGAGGTGGGCGTCGGTGCTACGACCGTTGTCTTCGATGTCAATCTGCGCGGCACCTTCTTCCTCACCCAGCGCTTCGCCTCGCCATTTGCTTGCAAGCCAAGCACTGCCCGGCAAGCACCGTTCCATCGTGGTGATTTCGTCATTCAACGCCGGCGCGGTATCGATCATCCTCCGTGGCGAATACTGCATTGGCTACGCCGGCCTCGCCATGCTCGCCAGCAAACTGTTCGCGGGTGCGCCTCGCCGAGGCGGGCATCGGCGTCGATGAAGTCCGCCCCGGCATCATCGCCACCGACATGACCCTGCCCTACGACAAGTACGACCGCTTCATTGCCGAGGGCGGCGTGCCTGCTGTACAAGGCCGAGCGACGTCGGCCAGGCGGTCGCCGCACTGGCGAGCGGGGCGCTGCCCTATAACGTTACTGTGGACCATCGCCATCGACGGTGGCCTCGGCCTGTGCCTGTAAGAGAAATCCATCATGCCTAAGCTCAAACTGCCCACCGCCGCTTGTAAGCTCGAAAGCTATACGCCACGGGCGCCGCGCGCGTGGCCCAAAGCCACGGCTTAACCGGGTGGCGTTCGCCGCCGCCTATGTGGTCGCCGATCCGCTGGCCGACCATAATCCTTGGCCTGATGTCGCCATCGGTCAGCGCGACAGCCTGCGTATCGGCGTTATCTGTGGGATTTGGGCCTGGGCGTGGCGGAGGCGATGGACACCGCCCAGCGTGGCATGGGCCCGGATTGGCCGGCGTGCCGGAACTGATCCGGCGCTTGGTGGCGGAAGCACGCGCTCATGGCGGCAACGCGCGGACGTTGCGGCGCGGGCACTGATCACCTCGTCTACAACGCCGCGACCACCTCGCAGACGTGATCGCGGCCTATGAAGAGCAATGCGCGGCGGTGGAAGCGGCGGGCGGGCGCATCATCCTGATGGCGAGCCGGGCGCTTGGCCGCTTGCGCGCACGCGCCGGAGGATGATCAGCGTGTTTACGGCCACATCCTCAGCCAAGTGCGCGAGCCGGTCATCATCCATTGGCTAGGGAGATGTTCGACCCGCGCTGCAAGGCTACCGGGGGCACGCTGACCATTGGCAGGCGATGGAATCGTGCCTCGAAATGTTGCGCACCAACGCCGCCAAGATCGATAAGTATCAAGATTTCGCTGCTCGACGCCGGCAAAGAGATCGCTATGCGCCGGCGCTTGCCGCCGGGGTGCAGTGGATGGCCTGGGCGACGATTTCCATCATCTGGGAACTCATCGCCGGCGACGGCGAGGCGTATTCGGATGCGCTGCTCGGGATTTTCGACGTTATCGCGCCTGCCGCTGGCGCCGCGCTGGCGGCGTTGGCGCAGGGCGATCTGGCCTCTACTACGCGATTTTCGAGCGACCGTGCCATTGTCGCGCCATATCTTCCAAGCGCCAACGCGCTTCTACAAGACCGGCGTGGTGTTCATGGCGTATCTGAACGCCATCAGCATCATTTCGCCATGGTCGGCGGCCAGCAAAGCGCGCGCTCGGCGCTGCATCTCAGTGACATCTTCCGCCTCGCCGACCGCGCCGGGCTGCTGCGCGACCCCGAACTGCCGCTACGCGCATGGTAAACCTTGGCGCTGTACGGCATCGAGGCGTAGCGGTGGCCAGGACTTCGCCCAGCTCTCGCTCAATACCGCCACCGTGAAGATGCAATGACGCTGCGCCAGTGCATCGAAGGCTGTAGCCGCTACGGCGTCCGCGCCATCGCGCCGTGGCGCGACAAGCTCGGCGAATGCGGCGTGCGCGCGGCCGCGCGCATGATCGAAGACCACGGCCTTGCGGTTTCCAGTCTGCGCCGGGCGGCATGTTTCGCCGCCGACAAGGGCTGGCAAGCGGCGCTCGATGACAACCGCCGCGCACTGGACGAAGCCGTGGCCATCGGTGCGCACTGCCTTGTGCTGGTAGCGGGCGGCTGCCAGCCGGTTCCAAGGCGATATTGCCGGGGCGCGCCAGCAGGTGCGGACGGCATCGCCACCACCCTGACCCGCGCCCGCAGTGTGAACATGCCGCTCGCCATCGAACCCTCACCCGATGTATGCGGCGGATCGCGCCTGCATCAATACTCTCGCCCAAGCGCTGGATATCTGTGATGAACTCGGGCGGGGCGTGGGCGTGGTGGTGGATGTCTACCATGCGTGGTGGGATCCGGCGCTGGGGGCAACCATGCGCCGGACCGCGCCTGCTGGGATTCCATGTGTGCGATCGGCTGACGCCGACCACCGATCGGTTGCTCGACCGGGGCATGATGGGCGACGGCGTGATCGATATTCCACGCATCCGCGGCTGGATGGAAGCCGCGGGCTATCGGGGCTGGATCGAGGTCGAGATATTCTCTGCCAACCACTGGTGGAAACGCGACGCCGACGAGGTATTGGCGACCTGCCGCGCGCGGATGATGACGGCAGTATAGGCGTATGCCGCTCAGCGGCCTTTGAACTCCGGCTTGCGCTTGGCGAGGAACGCGGCGATCCCCTCGCCCCCGTCGGCGGTCTGGGTCATCGCCGCGATGCCGCGCGACTCCATTTCCATCTGCGTTTCCAGGGGGCGGTTGAAAGTTTCGCACAGCAGTTTCTTGACCGAACCGTAGGCCAGCGTCGGTCCGTGGGCGAGGGATTGGGCGAACGCGCGGGCCTCGCTCATGAGGTCGCCATCGGCCACCACGCGGTTGATCATGCCCCACTCCAGCGCTTCGCGCGCCGACAGACGGCGGTTAGTAAGCATTAGCTCCTGCGCGCGCCGGAGGCCCACCAATCTTGGCAGGTAATAGCTCGCGCTGCCGTCGGGCGACAAGGCGGCGGCGGTATACGCCATGGTGAACTGCGCCGATTCGGCGGCGATGGCGAGGTCACAGGCGAGCGCCAGGCTCATGCCGGCCCCTGCCGCCATGCCGTTCACCGCCGCGATCACCGGCGCGTCCATGCGCGCGAAGCGCGAAATCGCGGCGTGCAGATAAGTGGTGAGCTCCTTGATTTTGGGGCCGATGTCACCGCCGAAAGCGGCGAATGCCTTGAGGTCGCCGCCAGCGCTGAACAATTTGCCGTTGCCCGTAATCAACACCGCGCGGATGGCGGCGTCTTCGTCGCAGCGGATGGCGACGTCCATCAACTCGCGGATCATCGCCCCATCCATGGCGTTGGCGTTGGCGGGACGGTTCAGGGTGATGATGGCAAGGCCGTCGGCGAGGTCGAACAGCAGGGTTTGATAAGTCATGGGCGGCTCAAGTGCGATACGACGGGTCGATCTTGTCGAGCTTGCGCATCAACGCCGCGAACTCGATGGCGCCGACGCCTTGATTGGTCTCGCGCGCCGAGAACGCATCGGTATCGCGGCCCGATTGGGCGGCGATGGCGTCGGGAATGAGATTGAGCGTGCCGGCGGCGGCCGCATCGAGTTGGATTTGACAGGCGCGCTCCAGCCGATACAAGCGCAAGAAGGTTTCCGGTATGGTGCGGCCGACCACCAGCAGGCCGTGGTTGCGCAGAATCATCGCGCGCTTGTCGCCGAGGTGGGCGAGCAGGCGCTCGCGCTCGCCGATGTCCAGGCTAGGGCCCTCGTAGTCGTGGTAAGCGATGCGGTCGAACAGCGCCGTCGAGGCCATCGACACCGGCAGCAAGCCTTCCTCGATCGCCGCGATCGCCATGCCGGCGCGGGTGTGGGTGTGCATCACGCATTTGTTGTCGGCCATGTTGGCCATATGGATGGCGGAGTGGATAATAAAGCCGGCGATGGATACCGGGTAATCGCTGCGCCCGATGATGTTGCCGTTGATGTCCACTTTGACCAGATTCGAGGCGCTGACTTCGTCGTAGTTGAGGCCGTAGGGATTGATCAGGAAATGGTTGTCGGGGCCGGGCACGCGCACCGTCAGATGGCCGTAGATCAATTCGGTCCAGCCGAAATAATCGACCAGGCGGTAGGCGGCGGCGAGCTGCACGCGCAGTTCGCGTTCGGCTTTTTCCAGGGGTAGATGGGAGACGTCGGCAAGCGGCTGGGCGAGGGCCATGAGGGTATTCTCCGGCTGATGGGATTCGTCAATCATTGTAGATCGTCCTGACAAGAGAGGGGAAATGCTGAAAGTATTCCTGTCCGACCAGAATCGCTGGCAGCACATCGACGCCGAAGCGGGCAGCCTGCCGGCGCAAGCCGTCTGGTTCGATCTCTACCAGCCGACGCGCGCCGAAGAGGTGTTGGTCGAGAAAGTGCTGGGCGCGGAGATGCCAACCCGCGAGGAAATGCAGGAAATCGAGGCGTCCAGCCGGCTCTATCAGGAGAACGGCGTGCATTACATGACCGCCACCGTGATGGCGAAGGCCGACACCCCGCATCCGGAGAGCGCCGCCATCACCTTCATCCTCGCCCGGCAGCGCCTGGTGACGCTGCGCTACGTCGAACCGCGCCCGTTCCGTACCTTCTCCGCTTACATCGAGCGCCAGCCGGCCCAGTGCGCGAGCGGCGCGACCGCGATGATCGGCCTGCTGGAGGCGATCATCGATCGGCTAGCGGATATCCTGGAGCGGGTCGGCGTCGATATGGATTCGCTGCTGCGCGAGATCTTCGAAATCCGCCAGTCCGGCAAACCGCAGCGCCTGTCCGGCGGCGATTATCAGCAGATGATGGCGGTGGTCGGGCGCAACCAGTACCTCACCGCCAAAGCGCGCGAGAGTCTGATCAGCCTCGGGCGGATGATGAGCTTCATGACGCTCGCCGAGGGCGTGAACGCCAGCAAGGAGCTGCGCTCGCGCGCCAAAACCCTGATCCGCGACGCGCAATCGCTCACCGACCATACCGCGTTCATCTCCAGCAATATCACGTTTTTGCTGGATGCGCTGCTCGGCATGATCAACCTCGAACAGAACAGCATCATCAAGATTTTCTCGGTGGCGGCGGTGGTGTTTCTGCCGCCGACGCTGGTCGCCAGCATCTACGGCATGAATTTCCAGGTCATGCCCGAACTCAGCTGGAAGGTCGGCTATCCCTGGGCGCTGGTGCTGATGGTCATCTCCGCCATCCTGCCGTATCTCTACTTCAAGCGGCGCGGCTGGTTGTAAGGCGGAGGAGCCGCAAGCATCAGGCGCTAGGGTCTGCCGACGTTACGGTCAACGACGCCGTCGGGATTGGCGCGCACATATTGTCCCGTATTGAATCTGGCGACACTGTTTTGCTTGCCCGTGCCGGCATAGACCGGCACGCCGACGGCGCGCGCAAAAGCCGTGATCAGCTTTTCGTTATTGCCGATCTCGCAGTTCTGGAGGTGGACGATGCCGTCGTCGTCGAAGTTACCCCGCAGCAGCCCCAGCACTTTGGCGAAAGAACCGATATTCGTGTCATCGATCTCATCCGAACCGATTTCCATGCTCTTCGGGTTACCATGATCCAAAATATTGAGCCGGCTGATTTTGCGATTGGGGTTGAGCTTGCGAAAAAAGCCCAGGCGGCCGAGAACATTCTGCACCATACTGTTGGTATCGACCATGATCACCGTGCCCGGCATTTCGGCGATCATGTTGTAAGCCGCGACCGCGCCGCCTATCACAGGGCCGGCGTATAAGCCGACCAGCCCCGTATTGAGGGGGCCAGTGCGTTGCAGAAACGCGACAGCGCCCGCCAGGGCGGGTAGGCTGAGTTTTTCGATGCGCGTGTCGATGGCGGTGATTTCTATGCCCATGACGCGTTCTCCTGGAGCGAGCCAGGTGCGGGATTCGATGAGAACATGATGGCCTCCTTGTTGGCCTTGAAGTTGAGAAGGCCGCAGAGTACCCAGCAGGCGCGAAGCAGTCATAAGAAAGCGGTAAAATTTTCGTAATTCAACGCCGCTTACCGATTCTTTAGCGAAGCTTTACCGTTTCTTTATGACTGCTTGGGCCGGCGCCTTTATCGTTGCCACCATGATCCATGATCTGGATGGGGGAAGCGATGAAAACACTACGACACACCATGGCCTCGCTGCTGATGCTGACGGCGGCGTCATTCCCGCTCACTGGCTTGGGCGACGAACTCGGCGAAGCCTCGATCAGCCAGGCCGATGGGCGCTTCGTCGCCCATACCGAGGTCATGATCGCGCTGCCGGTTCATAAAGTGCGCGCGATCCTCACCGATTATCGCAATCTGGCGCGGCTCAATCCCAGCATCAAGACGGTCGATATCCTGGCGCGTGGGGCAGGTGGCAAAGTGCGCATGCAGGTTGTGTCGCAGTCCTGCGTGTTGTTCTTCTGCCGCGGCTATCGCTGGGTGCAAGACGTCATTACCCTGCCGTCGGGCGATATCATCGCGCGGGTAGACCCGGCGCGCAGCGATTTTCGCGCGGGCTGGACCCGCTATCGGCTGCTCCCCGAGGCAGGCAAGACCCGCCTGGTATTCGATGCCGATCTGGTGGGTGATTTCGAGCTACCATCCGGCATCGGCGCGTGGATGGTCAAACGCAAGCTGCTGGATGAATCTTACGCGCTGGCGCGCAACGTCGAGGAGTTCGGCGGCTGAACCGGCTGCGGCGCGGCAGGGATGCGCTTCGTCAGCCCGCCGCGGCGTGCGTATACTTTCGGAGTTTCGCGCCTGCACCGGAGTTTACCCATGACGCTATCCGAATTTCAAGCCAGCCTCACCCAGGCGGCGCCGCCCGCCGGCCTCGGACTCGCGCTTTCCGCCCTCTGACAGGATGGCAAGGGCGACTGGCATGCCGCCCATCAACTCGCGCAAGCCAATGAAGGCGTTGACGGTGCCTGGGTCCATGCCTATCTGCACCGCAAGGAAGGCGATCTCGGCAACGCTTCCTACTGGTACGCCCGCGCCGGCAAACCGGTTGCCCGGCTGACGCTCGCGCAAGAGTGGGAAAGCATCGCGGCCGCTTTGCTCAGCCGCCGCGCCGCTCCGATCATCAAAAGTGAATCGTGAGGGAAACACCCACCGGCACTTGCTGTAAGAGGGTCGGCGGCTGGCCCCGGCTGTCGCCGGGCGGTACCGACTGCTGGAATATTTGCTTCAAGGTCTCGTCGCGCTGGTTGAGCAGCTCCTGCGTCGTCGGCGCTTCGCGCGCCAACTGCGCGGACAGGCTTTTGTCGAACAGGGCGTCGGCGATCTGGGTGGAAAACTTGAGGCGCGTATCGAGGCTGAAGCCGGGCATGAGTTTACCCATCAGGTTGTTGATGGTGGCGATGCCCTCGTCGCGACCGCTCATCAGCGACTGCAATTCCTTGTCGCTGAGAACCAAATTGTGATTCATGAATTGCCGGTAGATGCGGGCTTCCGGCGGCAGCGGCTTCTGCGGGTTGATGATCAGGTGCAGACCGGGCATACCGTTCTCGAACGGCGACAGCTTCACTTTTTTATCAGGCATGGCGACCTCCACGGTTGCGGTTGAACACACAGGCGCCACCAGTTTACGCAACTCGGGCGCGCGCAGTCATAAAAAAGCGGTAAATTTTCGGTAAAAGCATCTCGATGTTCCGCGTAACCGCGGACTACGGTTTCGCGGCGCCGCGTGAATCTGATTTAATGAGCGCTCATCCATGCACTAGGAGATTGCCATGCTCAAACGCGGTTTCAAGCAAATGCTGGCGGAGGCCAACGCCGCCATCGAAACGCTCTCGGTCGCCGATGCGATCAAGCTGGTCGATGATCCCAAGGTGGCGCTGATCGATATCCGCGACAAAGCCGAGGTTCAGCAGACCGGCGGCATCAAGGGCGCGACCCACGCATCGCGCGGCTTGCTGGAATTCCACGCCGACCCGGACAGCCCCATGTACAACCCGGCCTTCGACCAGAACAAGAAACTGGTGCTGTACTGCGCCTCCGGTGGGCGCTCGGCGCTCGCGGCCAAAACTTTGAAAGATATGGGTTATACGAATGTCGCCCACGTCGCCGGCGGCTTCAATGCCTGGACCCAGGCCGGCGGTCCTACGGAGAAAAAATCATGAAAACCGTCGTTGCCGCTCCCCCTGTTCCCAGCCTCGCCGTGGTCGGCACCGACGCGCGGTTCCCGGTGCGGCGCGTTTACTGCGTGGGCCGCAACTACGCCGAACACGCGCGCGAGATGGGCCACGACCCCGACCGCGAGCCGCCGTTCTTCTTCCAGAAGCCCGCCGACGCGATCCTGCCCGCTGGCGCCGAATTCCCCTATCCCTCGCGCTCGGCCAACGTCCACCACGAAATCGAACTGGTGGTGGCGCTCGCCAAGGGTGGCGCCGATATCCCCGCCGAACGCGCCCTCGATTGCATTTACGGCTACGCCGTCGGCCTCGACATGACCCGCCGCGACCTGCAAGGCGAAGCGAAAAAACTCGGGCGGCCCTGGGAAGTCGGCAAGGGTTTCGATCATTCCGCGCCCTGCGGGCCGATCTATCCAGTGAGCCAGGTCGGCCATCCCAAGGCCGGTAAGATCTGGCTCAAGGTCAACGGCGAGCCGCGCCAGAGTGGCGATCTCTCCGAACTCATCTGGAGCGTGCCCGAGATCATCGCCCACCTCTCCGCGCTGTTCACGCTCGCCGCCGGCGACCTCATCTTCACCGGCACGCCGGCGGGGGTGGGCGCGATCAAGCGCGGCGATCGCATGGAGGGTGGGGTCGAGGGCTTGGGCGAAATCGCGGTCGCCGTCGTCTGAGCAGCGGTGGACGCCCAGGCTTTCGTCAACTGGTTCCGCCAGGCCGGCCCGTATATCAATGCCCATCGCGGCAAGATTTTCGTGGTCGGTTTCGGCGGCGAGGCGGTGGCCGCGCCGCGCTTCGACAGCCTGATCCACGACATCGCCCTGCTGCACAGCCTGGGGGTGAAGCTGGTGCTGGCGCACGGCGCGCATCCGCAGATCGACGCGCGGCTGCGCGAAGCGAACCAAGAGCCGCGCTACGACAACGGGCTGCGCATCACCGACGAACACACCCTGCCGTATGTGAAGGAAGCCATCGGCAGCGTGCGCATCCGCATCGAAGCGCTACTGTCCATGGGCCTCGCCAACTCGCCGATGCAGGGCGCGCGCATCCGCGTGGCGTCCGGCAATGTCGTCACGGCGCGTCCGCTCGGTGTGCGTAATGGCGTCGATTATGGCTTGAGCGGCGAGGTGCGGCGCATCGATAACCACGCCATCGAAAAATGGCTGGACAGCAACGCCCTGGTATTACTGTCGCCGCTCGGGTTTTCGCCCACCGGCGAAGTGTTCAATCTGAGCGCCGAAGACGTCGCCACCGCCACCGCCGGTGCGCTGCGCGCCGATAAGCTGTTATTGCTTTATGACGGCCCCGATCTCACCGACGAATCCGGCACTCTGATCCGCCAGATCAACCCCAGCTACGCCCAGCACCTGTTGGATAGCGCCGCTTCGGCGCCGGACAGCGCGCGCCATCTCGGCCATGCAGTGCGCGCCTGCCGTTCCGGCGTGCGCCGCGCGCACCTGTTGAATCGCACCGTGGACGGCGTGTTGCTGCTGGAACTGTTCACCCGCGACGGGGTGGGCACGATGGTGAGCGCCGATATTTACGAAGGGCTTAGGATGGCGACCATCGACGATGTCGGCGGCCTGCTGGAACTGCTGCGCCCGTTGGAAGACGCCGGGATTCTGGTGCGCCGCTCGCGCGAACTGCTGGAGATCGAAATCGACCGCTTCACCGTGGTGGAGCGCGACGGCGCCATCATCGGCTGCGCCGCGCTTTACCCCTTCGCCGAGGAACATATCGGCGAACTCGCGTGCGTGGCTATCGACCCCGATTATCGCGATGGTGGCCGCGCCGAGGCATTGTTGCGCTTCATCGAGGACAAGGCGCGCAAACAGGGCTTGCAGCGCCTGTTCGTGCTCACGACCCAGACCGCCCAGTGGTTCCAGGAGCGCGGTTTCACGCCCGCCGCGCTCACCGATCTGCCGGTCAAACGCCAGGAAATGTATAACTTTCAGCGTCGCTCCAAGGTGTTCATCAAGTCGCTATGACCCCAAGCCATTCATTCAGCGCGCTCGGCGTTGCCATAGCAGCCGCTTTTTGCCTGCTGCTTGCCCCCGCATTCGCCGCCGATCCACTGCCCACTGCGGCCAAATCGGCGGTTCTCCCGCTGTCTCAAGTCCAATCGACCAGTCTGCCGGCGCTCGATAGCGCTGCGCTCGCCGACCAGGATGCCGTGGATGAGGCGCGGGGCCTGGCGCCCCGCTACGCCGTACCGGTCGCCGTCCGCGTCACGCCGGACAACGCCGGGACCTGGGAGACCATCGACGCCGCCACCCGCTTGTGGCGCTATCGGATCAGCGCGCCCGACGCGGTGTCGCTGAATCTCGGCTTCACCCGTTATCGATTACCGGAAGGCGCGAGCCTGTTCGTGTATTCGCCCGATCTCAGCCAGGTTCGGGGGCCATTCACAGCGGCGGACAACGAAACCCACGGCCAGCTCTGGACGCCGCTGATTCTAGGGAGTGAACTGGTGATCGAACTCACGGTTCCGGCGGGATCGCCATTCGAATTGGAACTCGGCCAGATCGGCCAGGGTTATCGAAGCTTCGGTCAGACCATCGACAAATCGGGCTCCTGCAACATGGATGTCGCCTGTCTTGCCGCCGATGACCCCTGGCGCAACGAAATGCGCGCGGTCGGCGTCATTTCCACGGGCGGCTCTCGATTTTGCTCCGGATCGCTGCTCAACAATACCGCGCAAGATCATAAAATGTACTTCATGACCGCCAATCACTGCGGCATCAACGCTGGCAACGCGCCGTCGCTGGTGGTGTTTTGGAACTACCAGAACTCGACCTGCCGCACACCGGGCAGCGCCGCCAGCGGCCAGACGGGCAATGGATCGCTCACGCAATTCAATACCGGCTCGAACTTTCGCGCGGCCAACGCCGCGTCGGATTTCACCCTGGTGGAACTCGATGACCCGGCCAATCCGGCGTATAATCTTTACTGGGCTGGCTGGGATCGCTCCACCAGCGATTTTCCATGCTCCGCGGGTAGCTTATGCGCCACTATCCATCATCCCAATGCCGATGAAAAGCGCATCACCTTTTCCGAATCCGCGATGCCCACCACCAGCTACAATGGTTCGACCAGCCCCGGCGACGGCAGCCATGTGCATGCGTTTTGGGATAGCACGCCGGTCTTTCCACCGAACCCCATGCTCACCATCCCGGCGGGCGTGACCGAACCCGGCTCTTCGGGTTCGCCGCTCTACAACGCCCAGCATCTGTTCATCGGGCAACTGCATGGCGGCCCTTCGGCGTGCGGCGC
Organism: Gammaproteobacteria bacterium; assembly: GCA_046347515.1. GTDB lineage: Bacteria > Pseudomonadota > Gammaproteobacteria > Competibacterales > Competibacteraceae > JAXMFZ01. The sequence goes on from JAXMFZ010000044.1 coordinate 22,099, forward strand.
GACGGGCAACAATCTTTCCGATTACTATGGCCGTTTTTCGGTATCGTGGACGGGCGGCGGCACCTCGGCGACGCGGGTCAGCGATTGGCTGGACTCCGGCAACACCGGCGTTACGACTCTTACCGGTTTCGATCCCAATGGTTCCAGTCCCAACCAGCAACCGAGCTTCACCGCCGCCGACCCGCCGCCGGTGAACGAAGACGCCGGCGTGCAGACCATTGCCAACTGGTCGAGTTTCAACCCCGGCTTGCCCGCCGAAGTGGGGCAGACCGCCACTTATACGGTCAGCAACGTGAGTAACCCCGCGTTGCTCAGCGCGGGCCCCAGCGTCGCCGCCAACGGTACGCTCGGCTACACGCCCGCGCCCAATGCCAATGGCAGTTCGGCTTTCACGGTCACCGTGCAAGATTCCGGCGGTACCGCCAATGGCGGGATCGATACATCGAGCCCACAGACGTTCACGATCACGGTCAATGCCGTCAACGATGCTCCCAGCTTCACCGCGAGCGACCCACCGCCGGTGAATCAGGACGCCGGTGCGCAACTCATTCCCAACTGGGCGGTTTTCAACCCCGGCGCTCCCGGCGAAGCGGGCCAGACCGCCACTTACACGGTCAGCAACGTGAGTAACCCCGCGCTGTTCAGCGGGGGCCCCAGCGTCGCGGCCAATGGCATGCTCACCTATACGTCCACGCTCGGCGTCAATGGTTCATCCACTTTCCAGGTACGGGTCAAGGATTCCGGTGGAGTGATCAGCGGCGGCGTGGACACCAGCGCGCCGCAGGCGTTTACGATCACCGTCAAGGGGGATGCGCTTCTGCGCGACGGCTTCGAAAGCCCTTGAGCGGCGATCAAGAATGATGGCTGAAATCGACCATGCGGGTGTGATTGCCGATGCTGACTTGGGTTTTCACCGGCGCGGTCTCGGCGATCACCCGCCCACGGCGGATGACGTAGAGCCTAGCGGGCCGCAGGCGTAGCGCCTCGATGGGGTCGGTGGCTTGCACAATCACAAGATCGGCGTTGCAGCCCGGCGCCAGCCCATAACCCTGCAGGCCGAGCGCTTTTGCGCCGTTCACGGTCACCGCGTCGAACATCGCCCGCATCTCGGCCACGCCGGTCATCTGGGCGACGTGCAAGCCCATGTGCGCGACTTCCAGCATGTCGTGGCTTCCCAGCGAGTACCACGGATCCATCACGCAATCGTGGCCGAAGGCGACGTTGACGCCGGCGGCGAGCAATTCTTTCACACGCGTCATGCCGCGCCGCTTGGGATAGCTGTCGTGCCGTCCTTGCAGGGTGATGTTGATGAGCGGATTCGCCACCGCATGGACCTCGGCTTCGCGCATCAAGGCGATGAGCTTGGACGCGTAGTCATTGTCCATCGAGTGCATGGAGGTGAGGTGCGAACCGGTGACGCGGCCTTGCAGCCCCAAGCGCTGGGTCTCGCAGGCGAGCGTCTCGATGTGGCGCGACCACGGATCGTCGGATTCGTCGCAGTGCATATCGACGCGCAAGCCACGCGCGGCGGCGATCTCGCACAGGCGTCGCACCGATTCCGCGCCCTCGGCCATGGTGCGCTCGAAGTGCGGAATGCCGCCCACCACGTCCACGCCCTTGTCCAGCGCTTGGTGCAATAACTCGGGCGTGCCGGGCCGGCGCAGATAGCCGTCTTGCGGGAAAGCCACGAGTTGCAAATCCAGATACGGCGCGATTTCGGCGCGCACCTCCAGGAGCGCCTCGACCGCGAGTAACTTGGGATCACAGACATCGACGTGGCTGCGGATGGCGAGATTGCCTTTGGCGATGGCCCAGCGGCAGAGCGCGTGGGCGCGGCTCTTGATGTCCTCGAAAGTGAGCGTCGGCTTCAACTCGCCCCATAGCGCGATGCCTTCCAGCAGGGTGCCGGATTGATTGACGCGCGGGCGGCCGTAGCTCAGCGTGGAGTCCATGTGGAAATGGCTGTCCACGAACGGCGGCGTGGCGAGCCGGCCATGGGCGTTGATCTCGCGTTCGGCCTGCGCGGCCAAGGTGGGCGCAACCGCGACGATGACGCCGTTCTGGCAGCCGATATCGATGTCGTGCCGGCCGTCCGGCAGGTTGGCGCGGCGGATGATGAGATCCAGCATCAGGGCAGCTCCACCATCACCTCTGATAGCGGCTTGCGCGGCGTCTGCGGTATCGTCGCCGGATAGCCGTACCAGAACAGCCCCACTACTTCTTCGGCCGCCGGATCGACCCAGATGAGGTCATAGAATCGGGGGTCGCGTGTCACGGCGCCGGTCGTCCATTTCACGCCTATGCCCGCGCTCCACAGATAGAGCATGAAGTTCTGCACCGCACAGCAACAAGCGGCGTAGTCCTCGCGCGCTTGCAGTGCATCGTCGGAGCGATTGCAAGTCACCACCAGCCAGCCCGGCATCGCGAGCCAGCGTTCGAGTTTCTGGCGGCCCGCTGCGGGGCCGTTCTTGTTGGTCACCAGTTCGGCATTCAGGCGGGCAATGGCTTGCGCCGTGTCGCGCCCCAGCAGATAGAATCGCCAGGGTTCGGTGAGGCGGTGGTTGGGCGCCCAGCGCGCCAAGTCTAGCGCTTTGACAAGCGCTTCGCGCGGCGCGGGTTCGGGCTTGAATTCCTCGATGGTGCGCCGCGTCCGGATCAGTTCGGCGGCGAGCGCGGGCAAGTGATCGGCAGGCATATGGCTATCCCTTTTTGCGGTCTCGGCATTGTAAACTGGAACGCCTATCCTCCGCAGCGAAAGGAATCATTGATGCTCATACTTCTGGTCGTCGCGGTCGTGCTCATCGCCATGGGCTTTTTCGCTGGGTTGTCGATCAAGCCGGGCCGAGGCCACCATGATGTTCACTCGCCCAATGGCGCGTCCGCACCCAAAGCCCTGATCGCATACGGCCATCATGCCCACGACATGGCGCACCTTCTGGTAGACGGCGCTGCGCTGGGCTGCGCCGCCGTCACGACTCTGGACGAATTGGCGGATTTACTGGAAAAACGCCAGGCAGCGGGCATCGTTGCCATTTCGCGCATGGCGTTTCCGGGCGAGGCGGGCAAAGCCATCAGCCTGTTTCGGGAGTATTACCCCGGCGCCGGCATCGCCCTATACGGAGCCTGGGATTACAACGTCGAACGGGCCGCCATGCGTGCCCTGGATTGCGGGGCGGATGGCGTCATCATGCCCGACCTGGGGGAACAAGAATTGCGCGGCTATTTGCAAGGCGTCATGGACCGCGGCAAACAGGGGAAAAAACGACCGACCACAGTCAAACAGCACACGGAGTTGCTGAATACTTACGTCCCGAATGCGAAATTTTGGGATCATCAGCAATTCACCGAAAGCCCCTATTTTTGACATTCCACGACACTGCCTGCCCGGATTTGATGTGGCATAGCCTCGATATCTCATGAAACCCACTCGCGAGACGACCGATGGTGAGCGCAGGGTTCTCCGCTGGCTTCTGACGGTTGGCGGAGCCACTTTTCTGATGTATCTCGGATTTACGTGGTGGAGCCACATTCGAGAATGCAGGGCGGAATGCTCGCTCAAAGGTTACAGCGAAAGCCGGGTGCGATTGAGTGGCGGCGGGCGGTTCAACCAGGGGCCATATTGCGAGTGCAGCGGCGGCAAAACCGAAAAGTGAATCGAACGATGCGGGTTATCCGGTTGCGTCGCGGGCTTTATTGATCCGTCCCTGCAACAACCCCAACAATCCCCGTAGTAACTGCATCGGCGTCGGAGTGGGCAGCGCGGTAGGGCGGAAGAGGCCCTGAGGCCGTATTCCGCCGCTTGGTTGACATGCGCCGGATCAAACTTCGCTCACCCGCCCGCAAGCTCGCCCCTCATGGCTTAGCCAGCGCCACGGGTATATGTCGGCTGAAGATCGCAAAATTTTTGTCGGTTGTGAGAACTTCATAGCCTCTGCACCTTGCAGCCGCACAGATTAGAAAATCCGTATTCGCGCCTTGGATGCCTTTGTTTCGGCAGGTGTTGAAAAACTCTGCTGCCAACTCGTAATCATCCATGCCTAGATCGAGATCGGGGAAGGCCCGTAAGTACGTCTTCAGACGCTCGAATTGCTCAGTATGACGAATTCCAGAGAGTATTTCTTGGCGGACGGCACCCAACAACGCCACACGCCCGCCGACGATCAGTTTTCGAAATAAAGCGATATGAGGATCGTCTGCTGTCTGATTCCGTCTCAGTGCCAATGACCATATCGAGGTATCGACAATAACCTTCATTTTTTCCGGCGTTGCTGTTTATAATTATAATCTTCGTCGTACTCGATCGCACCGAACAGTTCCAGGATTTTGAGCTGTTTACGGCGCTGAACATATTCACGCAGCGCTTCCTCAACGACGGCGCGCTTGGTTCGGTGCTCGCCTAACTCAAGCGCTTCTTGAATGAGATCGTGGTCGATTTGAAGGTTGGTAGCCATGTGCAGATGGTTGCACATTGATCCGCACAAAACAAGCGTCGCACCCATACTCCATCAGCCGCGTTTCATCTGCCCCCGCAACAGCGCTAACAACCCCTGTAATAACTGCATCGGCGTCGGTGGGCAGCCGCCGATATGCAAATCCACCGGCACTACCTCCGCCACCCTGCCCACGATCGCGTAACTCCCCTGGAACAGGCCGCCGTCCGCCGCGCAATCGCCGACCGCCACCACCCATTTCGGGTCGGGCGTGGCGCGGTAGGTGCGCTCCAGCGCCTCGCGCATATTGGCGGTGACCGGGCCGGTGACGAGCAGCACGTCGGCGTGGCGCGGCGAGGCGACGAAGCGGATGCCGAAGCGTTCCAGGTCGTAAAACGCATTGTTGAGGGCGTGGATTTCGAGTTCGCAGCCGTTGCAAGAGCCGGCGTCCACCTCCCGGATGGCGAGGCTGTGGCCGAGCGCGCGGCGCGCGGCGCGTTCGACTTGTTGGGCGAGTTCGGCGAGCGCCTGGTCGGAAGCGGGCGGGGCAGGGATGGTGACCGGCGTTTGGAGGAGATTCTTGAACAGCCGTTTACGCATAAGAGTGGTCTACAGATCAGCCCCGGAATAAGAACAATTGAAGGATTTATGCAGAGCGGGAAGTCGGCGACGCATGTTGCCTTCGATGGCGGCCTCTAGCAACGGCCATTGGAACCAAGAGGGGTCGCGCAAATGGCAGCGCTCGATGGCGCCGTCCACCCCGATTCGGAGCCATGCGAAGATATCGCCGCGAAAGCCCTCGATCAGCGCCGCGCCTTCGCGGGTTTCACCGAGGGTGGGAAGCGGTTCGCGGATCGGACCGGGCGCGAGATGGCCGAGGATTTGTTCGATCAGCGCGGTACTCGCTTCGACCTCGCGGATGCGGATCCACACCCGCGCGTCGACATCGCCTTCGGCGCGCAGCGGCACTTCAAAATTGAGGCGATGATAAGGCGCGTAACCGACATCGCGGCGCGCATCGAAGTTGCGCCCGGAAGCGCGGCCCACGTAGCCGCCCGCGCCATATTGATTCACCAGGGCGGTTGAAACGATGCCGGTGCCGACGGTGCGATCCTGGAGCGAGGCGGTGTTGTCGTAGAGTTCGACGAGTTCCGGGAACGAACGGCGGATATCTTTGATCAACTCGCGCAGGGTGGGGATGCCCTCGTTGGCAAGCTCGCGCGCGACGCCGCCGGGGATCACGCAGTCCATCATCAAGCGCTGGCCGAAGCAGGTGTGCGCCGCGCGTAGCACCTGCTCGCGCAGAATGCCGCAGTGGGTGTGCATGAGCGCGAACGCGGCGTCGTTCGCTATCGCGCCGATGTCGCCGAAATGGTTGGCGAGGCGTTCGAGTTCGGCCATCAGCGCGCGCAGCCAGTGGGCGCGCTCGGGTAGCTCCAGGCCGCTGGCGGCTTCGATCGCGCGCGCGAACGCGAGCGCATAAGCCACCGTGCTGTCGCCCGAGACACGCCCCGCGAGTTTGGCCGCGCGCACGATGCCGGCGCCCGCCATGAGCTTGTCGATGCCTTTGTGGACATAACCCAGGCGTTCCTCCAGGCGCACCACGGTTTCACCGTTGGCGGTGAAGCGGAAATGGCCGGGTTCGATGATGCCGGCGTGCACCGGGCCGACCGGTATCTGGTGCAGGCTGGCGCCTTCCACCGGTAAAAACTCATAGGGCGCCGCGTCGGCGACCGAGGTGGCCAAGCCAAGCGGCGCTTGGATGGGCCAGCGTCCGTGATCCAGCCAGGGCCGGCCGTCGGGGATGGCGAAAGCGCGCAAGCCCCATAAATCCTGAATCGTGCGTTCCAGCCTGAGCGCCGGCGGATGGTGGCGGCTGACCGAGGGGAAACGCCCGCGCGCGCAGGCAAGGCTGGCGATGGCGATATTACCGGCGGCGTTATCCCGGAGCGCCATGTGCACGTGGTCGCCGTGGCCCCAAACGCTGAGCAGCGTGCCCTCGCCGAGGGTGAGCCAGAGCGCGGCGCGGTCCCAGGTATCCTCATCGACGGCTTAGCGTGGCCACGGAGCGGTGCGCGGCGCGAGACGAGCGGTGCTGAAAAGGTCGAGGAGCGGAGTGAGTTGGGCGGTCATGGCGCGTTCATCCCAACAGCTTGGCAACGTGCTGGAACCATTCGACTAACGGCGCCGGTAGATAAATGCCGGCGGCCAGCACCAGGCCGAGGTGGGCGAACAGCGGCACGTACGATGCCTCGACCGGCGCCGTGCCGGGGCTGGGTTCGCCGAACGCGAGGCTATTCAAGCGCAGGAACAGCGCGCCCAAGGCGATCAGCAGGCCGAGAATCAGGATGACGGCGAGCCAGGGCGTGCGCGCGAAAGTCGAGGTCACCACCAGGAATTCGCTGGTGAAGATGCCGAGCGGCGGCAGGCCGGCGATGGCGACCACACCGAGCACCAGACCCCAACCCAGCACTGGATGCGTATGGGTAAGGCCGCGGATGTCGGCGATTTTTTGCGTGCCCTTGACCTGGGCGATATGGCCGACGGCGAAGAAGATCGCCGACTTGGTGAGGCTGTGCAAGGTCATGTGCAGCAGCCCGGCGAAGTTGGCGAGTGGCCCGCCCATGCCGAAGGCAAAGGTGATGATGCCCATGTGCTCGATGGAGGAGTAGGCGAAGAAACGCTTGATATCGCGCCGCCGGTATAGCATCAGCGCGGCGAACAGGAGCGAGGCCAGGCCCATCGATACCATCAGCGGGCCCGGGGCCAGCGCCTGGGTGTTGGCGGCGAGCAACATCTTGAAGCGCAGCACCGCGTACAGCGCGACGTTGAGCAACAGCCCGGAGAGAACCGCGGAGATCGGGGTCGGGCCTTCGGCGTGGGCGTCCGGCAGCCAGGCGTGCAGCGGCGCGAGGCCCACCTTGGTGCCATAGCCCAGGAGCAAAAACACGAACGCGAGGTTGAGGAGCGCCGGGTCGAAATCCTTGGCGTAGAACACCAGCATGTCCCAGGCCATGGCGGGCAGGCCCTGGCCCACCACCGGCTGCGCGGCGAGGTAGACGATGATGGTGCCAAACAGCGCCAGCGCGATGCCAACGCTGCCCAGGATGAAGTATTTCCAGGCCGCTTCCAGGGCTTCGTGGGTGCGGTAAATGCCCACCATCAGCACGGTGGTCAGCGTCGCCAGCTCCACCGCCACCCACATCAGGCCGATGTTGTTCGCCACCAGCGCCAGATTCATCGCGAACATCAGCACTTGGTACATGGCGTGGTAGAAGCGTAAGTACGTCGGCGTGAGTCGGCCGGTATCGAGCTCGTGGGCGATGTAGCTGGCGCTGAACACGCTGGTGGTGAAGCCGACCAGGGTATTGAGGACGATGAGATACACGTTGAAATCGTCCACCCGCAAATACAGGCCGGGCGTAGGCCGGACGCCGAGGAGCTGGAGCGCGGCGAGCAGGGTGAGCAAGGTGGCGAGCACGTTGAGCCGCGCGCCGATCCGGTAGCCGGGCAGCAGCGCGAGCAGCGCAGCGGCACAGGCAGGGGTCGTCAGCACCGCGACCAGGGCATGATCGGGGTTCAAGTTCATCAGCGTTCACCGCGCGCGGCGTCGAGGGCTTGCACATCGACGGTATCGAAGCGTTCGCGGATACGAAACAAGAATACGCCGATCACGATGAACGCCACCAGCACCGAGAATGCGACGCTGATTTCGACCACCAGCGGCATGCCGCGCGCGCCGGTGGCGGCGAGGATCAAGCCGTTCTCCAGCGACATGAAGCCGACCACTTGGCTCACTGCGTTGCGGCGGGTGATCATCATGAGTAATCCGAGCAGCAGGATCGATAGCGCAAAGGTGAGATCCTCGCGCGCCAGATTGTCGGCCAGCGAGCGCACCGGCAGCATGACGACGATGGCGAGCGCGACCAGCGCCGCGCCGGCGAGCATGGTGAGGCCGACGCCGACCACCTGTTCCAGGGTGCGGTGGATGCCGAGGCGTAGCACGATGCGGTGCAGCGCCACCGGAATGATGATGGCTTTCATGATCAGCGCGATGGCGGCGGTGATGTAAAGATGCGGCGCCTGCTGGATGTAGGCTTGCCAGGCCACCGCCAGCGCCAGCACCCCGGCGTGCAGCGCGAACACGTTGAGGAGGCCGAACACGCGGTCCTGGTAGAGCAACAGAAAACTCAGCACCAGCATGGCGCCGGCCAGCAAATGGGTGATGTCGAACGCGAGATTCGCCATCAAAAGCTCCGCGTCACGAACAAGAATAGCATGGCGAGCGCGGCCAGCATCAGCGCCGCGCCGAGGAAATCGCTGACGCGGAACACGCGCATCTTGGCGATGCTGGTCTCGAACAGCGCGAGCAGAAAACCGCCCACCGCCAGCTTGGCGAGATAAAGCGCGAGGGCGACCAGATAGGCGAGCGGGCCGGCGCCGACGGTCGCCATCCCCCACGGCGCGAACAAGCAGGCGATGAGCGAGAGATAAAGCAAGAGCTTGAGCGCACTGGCGGCCTCGATCATCGCCAGGTGGCGGCCCGAATATTCGAGCACCATGGCCTCGTGCACCATGGTGAGTTCCAGGTGGGTGGCCGGGTTATCCACCGGAATGCGCGCGTTTTCGGCGATCATGACCATGACCAGCGCAATGAAAGACAGGCCCAGCGATACACGCAAGCCCATGTGGCCCGCCAGGATGGTGCCGATGAAATCCGACAGTTGGGTGGTGCCGGCCAGCAGCGAGAGGGTAAATACGATCATCAGCATCGCCGGTTCGGCCAGTGAGGCAATCATCATCTCGCGGCTCGCGCCGATGCCGCCGAAGCTGGTGCCCACGTCCAGGCCGGCCAAGGCGAGGAAAAACCGCGCGCTGCCGAGCAGCGCCACAATGGCGATCATGTCGGCGGCCCAACTGAACGGCAAGCCGGTGGCGAAAGTCGGCACCAGCGCCGCCGCCACCCAGATCGCCGCAAACACCAGATAAGGCAGAAACCCGGAACAGCCAGGCATTGTCCGCCAGCACCGCTTCCTTGCGGATCAGCCGCAGCAGGTCGCGATAGGGCTGGATTAGCGCCGGGCCACGGCGGCGCAACAGCCGCGCCTTGACTTTGCGCACGAAGCCGAGCAGCAGCGGCGCGAGCGCCAACACCAGCGTCATTTGCAGGCCCTGGGCCAGCAGCGCGGCGAAAAACTCGAGGCCTAGCGCCATAGCGCGAGCCCGCCGAGCAGGATGACCAGGGCGGCGAAGGTGAGCGTCAAATAACGACGGATGGTGAGGAACTGCAAGACATTCAGGCGCTCGGCGGCGAAACCGATGAGGCGCGCGATGGGCGCATACAGACTGTCCCAGATCCAATCCTTGACCCGCGCCTCGAAGCGCGCCGGGCGGATATCGCCGGGGGGCGGCATGAACACGATCTCGCGCGCTTGAAACACCACGGTTCCGAACGCGCGCCGAATCGGCTGCGAGAAACTGCCGGCGGTGTATTGCGTCAGCGGGCTGGCGTTGGGAAAGCCGCAATCCCAGGCCGCGCCGCGCCGGGTTTCGCGCGACGCCCAGCGATGGATGGCATAGGCGGTCAGCCAGCCGGAGACCAGCATGAATACCAGCACCAGCCAGCCGTTGTAGGAACTGCGGCTGGCCGCCAGCGGCACCAGCGACCACCAGGCGTTGCCGGACTGGAGCGGCAGAGTCGCCGAGGGGCCGAGGCTCGCGACTACCGGGGCCAGGACATCCAGTACGAGTCCCGGCAGAATACCGATGAGCAAGCACAGCGCGGCGAGAATGCCCATCGCCATCCACATCGAGGGTTCCACCTCAACTGCGTCGCGAGCCTGCGCCGAGCGTGGCCGGCCCAGAAAAGCGATGCCGAAAGCGCGCACGAAACAGGTGGCCGCAAGCGCGGCGGCGAGCGCGAGCAAGGCACCGACCGCCGGCACCGAGAATTTCAGCCCCCATTGCGGTAGCTCGGGGCTGACCAGGATGGCTTGAAACGTCAACCACTCGGAGGCGAAGCCATTCAGCGGCGGCAGCGCCGAAATCGCCGCGCAAGCGATCAGGAATGCGAACGCAGTGCGCGGCAAGCGATGGATCAGCCCGCCCAGGCGTTCCAGATCGCGCTCGCCGGTGGCGGCGAGCACCGCGCCCGCGCCGAAGAACAGCGCGCTCTTGAACAACGAATGATTGAGCGCGTGCAAAAGCGCCGCGCCGAGCGCGAGCGCCGCGCTGGTGTGCAGGCCGTTGGCCTGGAACGCCAGCGCCAGCCCCAGGCCGATGGCGATGATGCCGATGTTCTCGACCGTGGAATAGGCGAGCAGCACTTTGAGGTCGTTTTGCAGCAGCGCGTACAGCACGCCGAGCGCCGCGCTCGCGCCGCCCAACACGAGCAGGATTTCACCCCACCACCAGGCCGGCTCGCCGAGGAGGTCGAAGACGATGCGGATCAGGCCGTAGAGCGCGACCTTGGTCATCACCCCGCTCATCAGCGCCGAAACGTGGGAAGGGGCCGCCGGATGGGCGAGCGGCAGCCAGGCGTGCAAGGGCGCGATGCCCGCCTTGGAGCCCGCGCCGATCAGCGCCAATAGGAATACCCAAGCGGCCGTGGCGGGCGCGTATTGGGCGGCGCGGATCGCCGCGAACGCATAGCCGCCCTCGGCGCCGGCGAGTAGCCCAAAGGCGAGTAGCAGCGCGAAAGTACCGAACCCGGCCATCAACAGATACACGAAACCGGCGCGAGTGTTGGCGGGCTCGCGATGGTGCGCCACCACCAAGGCCCAGGACGACAGCGACATGAATTCCCAGGACAACAAAAACGTAAAGGCGTCATCGGCGAGCAGTACCAGATTCATACCCGCCAGAAACAGCGGAAAGAAAGGCAGCACCCGGCCCGGCGCGTGTTCGTGTTGGCCGTAGCCGATGGCGTATAGGCTGGCCATGACCCCGCCGAGATTGATGACCACCAGAAAGAACGCCGCCAGCGCGTCGAGGCGGAAATGCGCGCCTAGCCAAGGCAGACCGAGCGGTAGGACCAGGGTGGCGGGCGCGGCGGCCGTTAGCAAGTGGATGCCAGACAGCAGCAGGAGCAGCGCGCTCAGGGCGAGGGCCGCGCCATACACCGCGCGGCTGCGCTGGGGCCAAGCCTGGGCGGCAACCGCGAACACACTGATGCCGAAATACCCGGCGATGAGGTAGGGAAGAGCGCTCAATGGCATAGTGATACCATCGAGCGAAAAAACCATGGCACGCGGTTGACTCCCGGCTGGCGAGTGACTCGTCTTAGGCTGGCTATTATGGCGGTAGTCGGCGCAACCGAGCAATCATCTCGTTGAATCTCTTGGCGACTGTATCCTCATACGGCATGGCCGAGCCGATCGATCGCGCCAATTACCACTCCAGACGTCGATAGCCGGGTTGCAGCACGGTTGCCAGCCAGCCATAGCAATAGGCATTGCGTATCGCCTGGACATAAGTCAAGCCGTTGTCGTCTTCGGGCTTGCGATCAAAATCCACTTCCCCACCGGGAATCATGCCTTCGTGGCCTATCCGAAATATCGTATGGGAACGTTCGTGGACGATTTTTTCGGTGCGCACGGCTTTATCGGCTGCTCGGAAGTAGCCCGGCGAAAAGTGCATGGTGCCGGTGCGATCATTTTGGACCACCCAGGCGATTTCCAGTGCCTCGTCGTGCTCGGCTTGCAGCGGAAACGGGATGTCGAGGCTATCGCGGAGGTTGCGGAAACGCTTCAGCAAGTCGAAATAAGCGTCGAGCACGCGCGGATCGCCCTGGAAATTCATA
>JAXMFZ010000045.1:0-33695 GCA_046347515.1 Gammaproteobacteria bacterium
TCAAGGTGTTGGAGGAGCTGCGCGTCCCCATCGACGCCATCGCCGCGACCAGCATGGGCGCCGTGGTGGGCGGCGCCTACGCCGCCGGCGTGTCGCCGGGGCAGATGGAAGCCATCGTCACCACCCTCGATTGGAAAGACTTGTTTACCGACGCCCCGGCGCGCGAGTTCTATTCCAATCGCCGCAAGCAGGATGAGCGCAAGATCCTGCCTTTATCGATCGGCGTAGGGACAAAAGGCGTGTTGTTGCCGCAAGGCGCGATCAGCGGACAAAAGCTCGATCTGTTTCTGCGCCAATTGACCACGGGCGCCGCCGCGACCCGTGATTTCGATCAGCTCGCCGTGCCGTTTCGGGCGATCGCGACCGATCTCGTCAGCGGCGAGATGGTGGTCTTCAAGGATGGCGATCTGGAGAGCGCGATGCGCGCCAGCATGTCGATTCCGGGCGTCATCGCGCCGACTGAAATCGGCGAGCGCTTGCTGGTGGATGGCGGTTTGGTGCGCAATTTACCGGTGGACATCGTGCGCGCCATGGGGGTCGATCGGGTGATCGCGGTCAACCTCGGTACGCCGCTCCTGAAGCGCGAGGCGCTGGCGTCGGTGTTCGGCGTGACCGCGCAAATGATCGCCATTCTGACCGAGCAGAACGTACAGACGTCGCTGGCAAGTTTGCAAAAAACCGATATCACGATTCTACCGGAGTTGGGCGATATTACCGCCGCCGACTTCGCCCGCGCCACGGAAGCCGTCGCGATTGGCGCACAAGCCGCCCGCAAGGCGGCGCCGCGGCTCCAGCGCCTGAGCCTCACGGAAGCCGAATACCATGCTTGGCATGCGCGCTTCGAGCATCTGGAGAATACCCTGGCGCCGGAGCGCATCGATGCGGTCCGCATCGGCCAGACCAAACGGGTCAACCCGGCGGTGATTGAGTCGCTGCTCAAGACCCGGCCGGGTGAGCCGCTGGGCGGTCGCATCTTGCGGGAAGACCTGGCGCGGATATACGGGCGCGGCGATTTCGAGCGGGTCAAGTATCACTTCGTCGAGGAGCAAGGCAGGCGCGAGTTGCTCATCGACGCATTCGAAAAATCCTGGGGGCCGGATTACCTGGGGTTCGGTTTGGAACTGGCCAGCGATTTTCAGAACGACACCCAGTTCAATTTTCTGGCCCGCTACACCCGGACCTGGCTCAACGACCTGGGCGCGGAATGGCAGACCGATGTACAACTGGGTTCCGATCAGTCTCTACGCACCGAGTGGTATCAACCGCTCAGCACCAGCGGCGCCTGGTTTTTAGCGCCGCGGTTTGTCTACGAAAATCACGATATCGACATCTTTAGAGGCAGGCGCAGGATCGCCGAGTACGATGTGGATAGCGCTTATCTCGGCGTAGACCTCGGCCTCGACCTCGGTGCCGGTGGCGAATGGCGCTTCGGCTTACGCCGCGGTGTTTTGCAGGCCGACCCGAATATTGGCTCCGAAGATCTGCCGTCGTTCGATATCCAGACCGGCGCGTTCACGATTGGGTATCGCTATGACCAACTCGACAGCACCACCTTTCCCAGGCGTGGCAGCAGATTCGACCTCGACTTTTACCTCGCCCGCGATGCCCTCGGCGCCGACGATGAATACGGCAAGCTTCAAGGACAGTGGTTGCGCGCCTTCAGCAGCGGTGATCACACGTTGACGGCAGGCTTGCGATTCGGCAGTCGGGTCGGCGGCGATTTGCCGGTGTACGACCAGTTCGCCCTGGGTGGATTCCTCAATCTGTCTGGCTATCGGACCGGGCAGTTGCGCGGCCAGTACGCCGGCCTGGGCGGCTTGGCCTATTACAAAAAAATCGCGCAACTGGGAGGCACTTTCGGCGGCAATGTCTACGCCGGTGGCGCTTTAGAGCTGGGCAATGTCTGGAATGCCGTCGCCGATATCGACGCCGATCATTTGAAAGGATCGGTCAGCGCTTTCATCGGCGCCGATACCCTGCTCGGACCCTTGTATCTGGGGTATGGCGTCGCCAGCGATGGCGAGAACTCGTTTTATCTCATGCTGGGTCGGCCCTGAGCGGCGTTCACCGCCCAGGTTTTGCTCCAAGAGCGGCTCAACATGGCCCGATCGGTCAATGATGGGCCGGTTCATTCTGCCGTACAGCTATAGCCAATTAACTTAATATTTAGACGTTTCAATCAGGTACTCCAAAGAGATTTCAGGTTTGTAGTTGCGTTCGCGCTTGAGATTGGCCCAAGTTTGTTCGATGGGATTGAGTTCTGGCGAATAGGGCGGCAGAAAAAGGATCGAACAGCCGGCCTTATGCACGATGTCTTTGGTAGCTTGTGACTTGTGGAAGATGGCGTTGTCCATGATAAGCGTCATGCCTTTGCCAATGGCAGGCAGCAAGCATTCTTCAAGCCATTGGTTGAATACGGCGGTGTTGGTCGTTCCTGAGAACAACATGGGCGCGGTGAGCTTTCCTCTTACAAGTGCGCCGATGAGCGAGGTGCGCGGCCTGCGGTTGCCGGAGCGTAGGCCGTAGACACGCTGCCCTCGCGGCGCTCTGCCATGCGTCCGTGCCGCGGTGAGATCGAAGCCGGTTTCATCGAGATAAACCAGTGTGTCACGCTGTCCGGCGATAACACGCTTTGCCCATTGCTTCAGATACCGGCGCCGGTAGGCGTGGTGGCGCGACGCTTCATAGTACCGCCACGTCTTTTTTTTCGTGGCAGTCCCAGCCGCTTGCACGCCTTCCAGATCGCCACGTCGCTGACGCCAAACTCTTTGGCGTATTCCTTCAGCATCCGGTCAGGGCTTTTCTCGATGGCCTTACGCAACACATCGTTATCAATCTTGCGTGGCTTTTGGGGTCCCGGCTTGCCATACCTTAATCCATCATCCTTCTACAGCCCGTTATACACGCTTGCCCGCGATACTTTGAATCGCCGTGAAGCCTCCGCTTTACTGCCGCCCTCTGCAATAAAAGCCAAAACCCTTTTCCGAATATCTTTGCTGCAACGCATAGTCACCTCCTATGCGCAACCGTACTACCATAAATGTATAAATAATTGGTTAATTGGCTATAGAAACCCTCCGCACTCTGGAAGTGGCATTGCATCGGCCAGAGGTGCGCAGCGATAGAGGAAAGCTGGATGGCCTTTTGCATCCGCGTTTTCGCGAGTTTGGCCGGTCTGGGCGCATTTATGCGAAGGCCGAGATACTGGCCGAGTTCTCCGACCATCCGCAAACGTATGCGGTATGGTCGCAAGACTTTCAGGTAGAGCCGCTGTCCAAGGAATACGCCCTGCTCACTTACCGGTCGGCACACCTCAACCCCGAGGGGAAACTCGAGCGCTACACCAATCGCTCATCACTGTGGCAATTGACCGAGCATGGCTGGCAAATGCTGTTTCATCAAGGCACTCCCGCCGAGACGTTCTCGAAAAATACCATCTAACCGGATTTCCGGGTCTTCGGCACGCCGAGCGCCGCAGCGATGGGCGTGTTGTCATGACTTGGCATTGGGTCTCCAGGCTTTTTCGCAACTGGCCGCCCGACACGAATGTCGGGGGTCACAGTCTACTACCTCGCAGGCAGACGTATCACGGAGCATTGCTAGGGTACCGACCGTTTGGGTGTTCATATGCAACTCCGCCAAACCGTTGCGCGCACGTGCGGAGTCAAGCCCGATCCTTCTTTCCAGTGCTCCGCCTCGGGTAAATGCCGAGCCACGCTGGAGAATGATTTCCTCGGCAGCGTAGGAGTTTGGCAACCACTTCCAAGAGTTGCCTACTATTTTTTTCACGAGGAAAGATCCCATGACGAACGGCATCATTCTGTATTTTTCCGGCGCGACCCCAGGAATGATGGGAGTCAGGCTTAATCCAAATGATGGAAAAACGGATGACGACATCATCAACGAAATCTCCCGTGAGAAGGGAAAAAATCCTATCAAACTCACTGGATGGGGAGGGACTAACGACAGCAACAGCCTCGTAAACCCGGCGATCAATTACGTGATCCAGGAATCCCCTCAGTGACAAACTGATCATTTACGGCTATAGCGCCGGCGGAATGAACGCCCTACACTTGTGCCGAGCGATTTTTCGCCATCGGATCGCGCGCGACCTAGTCGATTTGCTCATCACGGTTGACGTGGCGAACGGCGAGAATTCCGGCCGCATGGATAGGAGCGTGCCGTCGAATGTCGCGGTCAACCTGAATTTCTTCACGTATAAGACGACGCTCTGAGCATTACCCACAACCCTGAAAATAGTTTATAGATCAAGTACTCTTTGCAGGAGTAGACATGACAGAGGCGGGATAGTATGAGCTGGGCGGCGGCAGAAGTGGCAGCAGGGTGGATGCCCGATCAACGCCTCAAGCGGCGTTTGACATTGGTGTTGGAGCAACTGAGCGAGCGCCCGACACAGAGCATCCCGGCGGCCTGCGTCGAGTGGTCGCAGACCAAAGCAGCGTATCGATTATTGAGTAATGAGCGCATCGGTGCGGTCGAGATTCTCGACGGTCACGCGCGGGCGACATTGCAACGCATTAGCGCTGAACCGATTGTGCTGATGCTCCAAGATACGACCTTTCTGGAGTATCTGAAAGATCACTGCCGCCACGGCTTTGGGACGCTGCGCCGCACAGTCAAAGACGAATACTTGCTGCATCCGAGCGTGGCCTTTACGCCTGAGCGGGTGAATCTGGGGGTGTTGGGTCATCACTTCTGGCAGCGGCCCGAGCAAGCCGTGGGGCATCTACGCGCCCAGCGGCCCATTGAAGCCAAGGAGAGCTATCGGTGGCTGCTGGGCTACGAGCTCGCCTGCGCGGTGCAGCGGCTCTACCCCGAAACGCTCGTGGTGAACATCGCCGACCGTGAGGGCGACATCCACGAATGGTTTTTGGACAGCGCCACGCGGTTGGAGGCTGAGCGCGCGGTGTATCTCATTCGAGCGAAGTGTAACCGTCGCGTGGCCGCCGCGCCGCAGGATACGTATCTATGGGAGCGACTGCGCGGGGCAGCAGTGCTGGGGCAGCTAGAGATCGAGGTGCCTCGACAACCGGGGCGACATGCGCGCACGGCACAGCTTACCGTGCGGGTGCAGACGGTGACGTTTAACCGCGCGCGGCGGCTCGGGGGCCAACTGCCGCCGGTAACCGTCACCGCCCTTCATGTCAACGAGGACCAGCCCCCTCAGGGCGCGGCGGCGCTGGAGTGGATGCTGTTGACGAATCTAGTGGTGGAGGACTTCGCCGCCGCTGAGACGCTCATCGGGTGGTACCGGGCGCGCTGGGAAATCGAACTGTACTTTCGCATCCTCAAGCAGGGCTGCCAGATCGAAGAGCTGCGCCTGGAGACGCCCGAGCGGCTAGAGAAGTGTATCGCGATCTATCTGATCGTGGCCTGGCGGATTCACCACATTACGCAAGCAGCACGCGCGCAGCCGCAGGCGGCCTGTACCCAGGTCTTTAGCGCTCAGGAGTGGCAGACGATTTATCTGCTTCAGCAACGTCAGCGCCCGCCGCCGAAGCCACCGACCTTACGGACGGTGACGCGAATGCTAGCGCAGTTGGGTGGATTTCTCGCTCGCAAGGGCGACGGCGAGCCAGGCGCTGAGACGCTGTGGCGCGGTTACAGGGTGTTACAGCAAGCGTTGGATACGCTGGAAATCGCCAGCGCTGTTCGGCGTTGATTTGTGGGTAATGATGAGGACGACGCTAATGGGCGATTCACATGGCGCTCCGGCCATTCCCAGTTCCAAAGAGACGAAAATTCTCAATCGCCAGATGCCGGAAACCGATCATGACACGATTCGGCTCGCATCGAAAGCCAAGTGCATCGAAGCCATCCGGAATGTCCTGCATGGCAGGCCGATGGAATGATCGTCGCCATTTGGCTAGATCGGAGTCAGCTCTGTCCGCAACGTTTTACACGGACATTCTCGATTTTCAATGCGGAACACTATCGTTGGCTCTTCTTATTAACCCGAATACCGGGCTAGGTAGACATCAAAGGGCTGCATGATATGCGGAATTTATTTGCAGCCGATGACAGAGCAATTGGAATCTGGCCGGCGCTGTTTTGCCTCTGGGCAACGCTTGCCATTTGCTCGGCAATCGCTCTATCTGGCTTCTCATCTGAGAGCATCACTCGGCTTTTAGTGATTGTATTTCTCTTGGGTCAAATCGCATTGCGTTCAAGGATAGTGAATGGCTTTTTCTGGCTTTCACCAAAATTACGATTCATTGCTTTAGGTACTGTATTGGCAGCGGTAGTGGAAGGTTTTCATATGATTTCCATGCCGGTTTTTCCATCGTTACGGATTGATTGGAATATTTCTTTCATCCAAGGATTGATTCGCTATGGGCTTGATCTGCTGTTTACCGTGCCAGCTTATGTGATCATTTTCTCTATCATTTGGTATTTTATACAAAAAACTCAATATGCGCTCTGGCAGTATATTGTCATCATGGGGCTGGCACAAGCATTGGGCGATGGCGGACTCTTTTTCTTTCTGGGCGCTCCGTCCATGCTTTTATTCTTGCCCTATCCCATGACCAACTATCATGCCATCAATGTCATTCCTTTTTTGTCGGTACGCGATCATCTGAGGCATGAGCCATCATCGAGCGCTTTTGCTTACTTGGCTATTCCAGGGTTGGTTGGGACGTATTTTATTTGCGGCGCCATCATAAGACTGCTAGGCAGGGCTTGTGGACTCGAATAGAATGGCAAATAGCATCATCCGACGAGGTTGCTATCGAGTACGGAGGCGTCATCTTTCGCGTCACTCCCGAGCAAACTCCAGCGCTACCAAAGACCACCCGAACTATCCTGGAAATCCCGTGCACATCACCAAACCCAACCGCGTCACCCGATGTTACACACAGCAACTCATCGCGGAGCCGGCTGCGGTGTTTCCCTTGCTCTGTCCGGTGCGCGAGGCGGACTGGATCGAGGGTTGGGATCCATTGTCGGTCATCTCGGCTTCCGGGGTTGCCGAGCCCGACTGTGTCTTCACTACTCGCGCGGACCCGATTGACGCCATTTGGTATATCACCCGTCATGAACCCGCAGCAGGCTTCATCGAGATGCTCAAGATCACGCCCGCTGTCACTGCTTGCAGACTCACCATTCAACTTCGACCCAGGGCCGGCGGTTCGGAGGCCGAAATCACTTACTCGCACACCAGCCTCGGCCCGCAAGGCGACGCATTCGTCGGTGCATTCACGGCAGAGTTTTATCGCAAATTCATGCAGGACTGGGAATCACGAATCAATCACTACCTCCGCCACCGCACCATTCTGCGTGCAGCGGCTGGATAAACCCTCCATCGCTTCAGCCGATGTGCATTGGAACTCGTCCATGATCATCGCCCTGGCATCGCCCCGTGTAGCCTCGACCGTCGATGAGGGCTTGGACAAGATCAAACGGTTCTTGGCCGAAGCATCGGCCCAGGGCGCGGCGATGGTATGCTTCCCGGAAGCGTATCTCCCCGGTTTGCGGGGCCAGGATTTCGCGGTATTGCCCTTTGATCAGGCGCAGCAGGAGCGAGTGCTCCAGACTGCGGCGCAGTGGGCAAAAGCCTATGCGGTGGCCGCCATCCTGGGGATAGAAAAGCTCACCGAAGCGGGCCGGCAGATCGCTGCCTTCGTCATCGACGCCCAGGGCCAGATTCAGGGATACCAAACCAAGAACCAGCTGGACCCGAGCGAGGATTCATTCTATGTGCCCGGCAATACCCGGCGCATCTTCGAGGTCAACGGCGTCAAGTTCGGCGTGGCGATTTGCCATGAGGGCTGGCGCTACCCCGAAACGGTGCGCTGGGCGGCGGTGCGCGGCGCCAAAATCGTCTTTCATCCGCATCACACCGGGAGCGATCAGCAAGGCGTGCGTCTGACGCAGTGGGGCGCTGCCGAGTCGCCCTACTACGAGAAGGCGATGATGATGCGCAGCCGGGAGAACGCCATTTACTTCGCCAGCGTCAATTATGCGCTGCGTTTCCAAGAATCGGCGACCAGCCTCATCGCCCCCTCCGGCCAGTGCCAGGCGTATTTACCCTATGGGCAGGAAGGCCTACTGGTGCAGGCCATTAACGTCACCGAAGCCACCGGTTTGCTCGCCGCTCGCTATGCACCCGAGCGTTATCAGGAATGGAGCCACTGACGCCGTCCTGCCGAACCGATTCGCGCGCGCGCCAGCCGCACTGGCCTGATCAAGGCGTTTTTTTCAGCGCAATCCACGCCGCCGCCAGCAGCAACGCTGCCCCTACCACGAAACCGAGCGTCAACCGCTCGCCCAATAATAACGAGCCACTCGCCACCGCGATCACCGGCGACACGAACGCGTACAGCCCAGCCCGCCACGCACCCCAATCGCGCACCAGTTTGAGATAAATCGTGAATGCCACCAGCGAGCCGAAGATCACCAGCATCAGCCAACTCGCCAACACCTTGGGTTCGCCGAGCGCGGCGAGGCTCGCCAATCCCGCCGGCTCGACCAAAAGCGAGATCAACACCAGCGTCGCGCCGCCGATTAGGGTATTCACCGCGCTCATCAGCAGCGGCGCATTCTGCTGGAACACGGGCCGGCCCATCACCGTGCCCCAGCAGTAAGCCAAGGTGCTGAACGCGATGGCCAGCATGCCGAGGATTTCCCATCCATCACCCCCGAAGGCGATCTGCGGGCCGAACAAGATCAGCAACCCCGTCACCCCCAGGGCGATGACTTGCAGATGGGTGACACGCAGGCGCTCCTGGCCGTAAGCCACCGATAGCAGAGACAGAATGATCGGGCTGAGCGACAGATTGATCACCGAGGCGAGGCCGGTCGCCACGTATTGCGCACCCCAAAACAGGGTTGCATAGGTGAGGGTGATCATCAGCAGGGCGATCATCACGATCTGCCTCCTGTTGCCGCGCACGCTCAAGCGCTGGCCGGAAACCCGCAGCCAGATGAGCATGATCAAGCCGGCGACCACGAAGCGGCTGCCGGCGAACATCAGCGGCGGCACATGCTGCACGCCGACTTTGATCGCGACCCAGGTAATACCCCAGATCGCGCTCATGACGAAAAATAGCCCGTAATACCGGCTTTGGCTGGTAGGCATCGCGGCGCCGCGGATCGGTGGAATGTCGTATCGCCCGGAGTGGAGGGCGCGTTATTATGCGGTAAGGTAGGCGATGGGTTGAAGCGGCGCGTGTCGGTCTCAAGCTTTGGGTCGTTTGATCGCGAGCTTCTGCATCCGCGAGCGCAAGGTACTGGGATGCAGCCCGAGCGTGGCCGCCGCCCCCTGCGGCCCCTCGATCATCCAGTTGGCCCCCTCCAACACCTTGAGGATGTAGCCCCGCTCGACCGCTTCCAGCGTCCCACCGAGCGGCTCTTCGGCCACGCTCGTGCCCGTCAGCCGCATATCCAGCGCATCGTCGATCTCCACCACCGGCCCGTTGGCGAGAATCGCCGCCCGCTCGATCACGTTCTGTAGCTCCCGCACGTTGCCCGGCCAGCCGTAGCCAAGCAGCCGCGCTTGCGCCCGCGCCGAGAGCCCGCCCAGGGCTTTGCCGAGCTTGCGGTCGAGGTGGTTGAGAAAGTGCCGCGCGAGGACGGGGATGTCTTCCTTGCGCTCTCTGAGCGGGGGGATGCGGATCGGGAACACGTTCAGGCGGTAGTAGAGGTCGGCGCGAAAGCCGTTGGCTTTGACCATCTCGGTGAGGTCGCGGTTGGTGGCGGCGATCACCCGCGCATCCACCCGAATCGGTTGGCTTCCCCCGACCCGTTCGAATTCTTGCTCTTGTAGCACGCGCAGGAGCTTGGCCTGGGCCGCGAGCGAGAGTTCCCCCACTTCGTCCAGAAACAGCGTGCCGCCGTCGGCCAGTTCAAAGCGCCCCTTGCGGCTGGCGGTGGCGCCGGTGAAAGCGCCTTTCTCATGGCCGAAGAGCTCCGATTCGATGAGTTCCGAGGGTAAGGCGGCGCAGTTCATCTTCACCAAGAGTTTGTCCTTGCGCGGACTCAAGTTGTGGATGGCGCGCGCGAGCAGTTCCTTGCCGGTGCCGGTCTCGCCGAGCAGCAGTACGGTGGTGTCCCCGCCGGCCACTTTTTGCAGGTTGGCGAACACCGCCTGCATCGCCCCAGAGTGGCCGACGATGTTCTCGAAGCGCTGGTCTTCGCTCAGTTGTTGCTGCAGGTAGCGGTTTTCCTGGAGCAGTAGCCGCAGGCTTTGCTCCGCGCGGTGGCGCTCCTTGATGTCGCGCAGAATCACGGTGTAGAAGCGCTTGCCGCTCGCTTGCATCGGCGAGATCGTCCCTTCGATGGGAAATTCCTCGCCGTCGGCGCGCACCGCCGTCAGCCCTTCCGGCGCCCACAACTGGCCCTCGTGTTCGCGCCCCGCGCGCAGCCCTTCCAAGTGCCGCGCCAGCAGGCTGCGGAAGGATTTGGAGAGAAACCGGTCGAACGGCTGGCCCTTGGCCCACCCCCCGGCGCAGCGGAAGACTTTCTCGGCGGCGGCGTTAAAGAGTACGATGTGGTGCGCTTCGTCGAAGGTGATGACGGCGTCCAGCGCCGAGGCCAGGATGTTGGCGAGCCGCTCTTCGGATTCCTTCAGCGCCCGCTCCGCCGCCTGGCGCTGCCGGTCGGCCTGCTGGCGCAATAGCTCCGCCGTCGCCCGCGCCGCGAAGATCTGGAAAATCGAGAGGTCGCGGGACGCTATCGGCATGGCTTTAGTATGCACGATCGCCAAATGCCCCAGCACATTGCCTCGCGGATCCATCATCGGAATCGCCAGATAGCCCTGGGCGCCGATCTTGACCATCCAGTTGTCCTGGGGAAACAACGCGGACAAATTGTGCGGATAATGGCGGATCTCGCCCTTTAGCACCGCCTCGCACGGCGTACCGGCGAGGTTGAACTCGACGTTGTTGACGAAACCGCCCGGGGTCCAGTGCGCGAGGATACGCACCCGGGTCTTGACATCGGTGAATTCGGCGGCAAAGCAGTAGTCCACTTCCAACGCCTGGGCGAGGTTCTTGACCAGGGCCCGGAAAAATTCTTCGCCCGTCAACGCCGCCGTGCCTTCCACGATGGTCCGCAGCAGCCGCTCCTCCGTCTGGCGCTGGCCCAGGTCGTGCAAAATCAGCAGCAAATAGCGCTCGCCGCTGAAGTCCAGCACCGAGGCCGAGAGATCGACTGGCGAGGTTGCCACGCCGCCGAACAGCGCGTTGTTCAGCGCCCCGTGGCCGGCCTGCACAACGCGCTCGAAAAATGCCGCCAGCCGTTCGCGCTGGTTCGGAAAATGCGCTGATAGCGGCGCTGCCCGTAGCTCGTCTTGCCTACAGCGCAAGGCTTCGCAGGCCGCCGGATTGGCGTCAATGAGCAGATCGTTGTTGGGGTCGATTACCAAAATGGGGTCGCTCGAGCGCTCGAAGATCTTCCGAAACAGCGATTCGTCTTCCTCCTTTATCAGTCGATCGGCATGCTCTAAGTTGGCGATGGTCATGGCTGTCATTATTCTCGTTTACCGTTTACCGGATCGTGCGCAGTGGATAAATTTCCGCCATCAGTATAACAATCTCGCCGGCCCTTACTGGGCGACGCTCGCCGCGCCGGGCCTATCTGTAACCCCAGCCTCATGGCGTGATCGCCCTGAAGCCCCGCGAGCAGGTGGATTCGCTGCGCGGCACTCAGTATCATAAGTGCATTTTGTGCTGGCTACCGACCTCATGCAACGATGGAATCATGCAACGATCCGCCCTCGCCTTGCGTCAACCTCTGCACGCTGGACGCCAGCCGGGAGTTTTGCCTGGGCTGTCTGCGCAGCCTTGCCGAAATCGCCGGCTGGAGCGGATTCACGCCGGCTGAAAAACGGCTGGTGTTGGCTCGACTGTCCGCCCGCCGCACCCGCTGGCCAGCGCAACCGCCATAACGACTGATCACCATGCCCCTACCCGACCCAACCCGCCGCAAACTGTCGCACACCCGCCAAGTGATCCTGCGGGGTTATGAGCGCGACGATGGTTTGTGGGATATCGAAGGCCATCTGGTTGACAGCAAAACCTATGCTTTCAGCAATCGCGACCGTGGCGAGGTCAAGGCCGGCGAACCCGTTCATGCAATGTGGCTGCGCATCACCGTCGATGACGACCTCAAGATCCACGACGCCGTGGCCAGCACCGACGCCGCGCCGTTCAAGGTCTGTCCGCTGATCACCACGCGTTATCAACGACTCATAGGCCTCAGCATCGGCCCCGGCTGGGGCCTGAAGATCAAGCAGTTGTTCAACGGTGTCGAGGGCTGCACCCACCTCACGGAACTGCTGGGCCCGCTCGCCACCACCGCGTATCAAACCCTGTTCGCGCGCCGTGAGGAGCGTGCCCGCGCGAACCCCGACCACGGCAGACCGCAGATTCTGGATACCTGCCATGCGCTCGCCAGCGACGGCGAGGTGGTGAAGAGCCTCTGGCCACAGTTCTACAGCGGCTCCGCGCATCCCCGCAGCGAGCCGGCCTGAACGCTCCCGGCATTATGGAAGACCTCAAGGCGGTCAACCGGAGTCTCCATCGACAACTACGCGATCTCAACGCCAAAGTCGCCGCCAATCAGGCATTGCTGGTGAATTTCCAAACCTATGAACTGGCGTTGCTCAGCGCTTCCACGCTACCGCAGCTATTCAACGTGCTGGCGCCGGGCATGCTCCGCGATTTCGCACTCGACGCGGTCAGCCTCATCCTCGACGATCCACACCGCGAAATTCGCAAATTGCTGGGCAGCAACGGCGCGCAAGCCGCCGATTTCGCCGCGGTGCTGTTCGTCGAAAATCTGAACGCCTATTCTCCCGTCTATCGCGATTTGCGCACTCCCCTGCTCGGACCGTACCGCGACACCGCCCACCGGCGCCTGTTCTCCCCGCGCCCCGAGCTCGGCAGCATCGCGCTGCTCCCGCTGCGCCGCCAGGAACAATTGCTCGGTGTGATCAACCTCGGCAGCCAGGATAGGGCGCGCTTTAGCAACGATCAGGCGACTGATTTTCTTAGTCATCTCGGCACGGTGACTGCGGTATGCTTGGAAAACGCGCTGAATCGCGAGCGCTTGCTGCACAGCACTTATGTCGATGTATTGACAGGCTGTTACAACCGCCGCTATTTGGAAAGACGCTTGGCGGAAGAAATCGCGCGCGCCGCACGCAGCCGCAAATCGTTGAGTTGCCTATTCTGTGATCTCGATTATTTCAAGAAAATCAATGACACTTACGGCCACCTGGAAGGAGACAAAGTGCTCATCGAAATCGCCCAGCGCCTGCAATCCGAGTTGCGCTTGAATGATATCGTCGCCCGTTATGGTGGTGAGGAATTCGCCGTTCTATTGCCTTCCACCGCCGGCGCCGAAGCCGAGCACATGGCCGAGCGGCTGTGTAAAGCGATCGCCAAACCGATGATCATCAGCGGCCAGGAAACGACGCTGACCGCCTCCATCGGCATTGCTTCTACCCTGCCCGAGGCGCAGGCCGCCGACCTCAAGACGACCGCCCGTGAACTGCTGACGCGCGCCGACCAAGCGCTCTATCAGGCCAAAGCCGCGGGGCGCAATCGCGTCGTTTCCACGTTTGTGATAGCCGCGAACGCGATCAGTCGCAGCGCCTAGCCGCAACGCGTATTAGCCACCGATCCACCACCACGCGCGATGAAATCGTTATTCCGCGACCTGTTTTTATCATATTCTTATGACGAATGGATCACTCGATAAGGAGCTGTGATGAATATCCTGATGATTGGCCACGGCATGATGGGAACTTGGCATTCCGAAGCCCTGGCACCGCTCGATGTCTGCCTGCATACCCTAGTCGGACGGCGCCCGGAGCCAACCGCCGAGTTTGCCAGCCGCTTCGGCTATCGCAAATGGACGGTCGACCTCAAGGAGGCGCTGGCCGACTCTGACATCGACGCCGCGATCATCGCCAATCCCAGCGAATGTCACGCCGAAACCGCGCTCGCGTGCATCGCCGCGGGCAAGCCGACCCTGGTGGAAATCCCCATCGCCATGAACATCGCCGACGCCGAGCGCGTGGTGCGGGCCGCCGAACAACGCCAGGTCACGCTCGGTATCGTTCATCCGATCCGCTTTCAGCCGGGCTTCGAGCCGCTGCGCGAGCGCATCAGGGCGGGCCAGGAACACATCCGCCATTACGCTGGGCGCTTCTTCATCCATCGTCTGGAAAACGTCGGCGTGACAGGATACCGGCGCAGTTGGACCGACAATTTGCTGTGGCACCACATCACCCATTTGCTCGACTTCGGGCTGTGGATGCTCGATTTGGAAAGCACGCCGCTGCGCGCCGCGTATAGCTTCATGCCCGCCGTCGATGCGCGCACCGGCATTCCGATGGAGACCGTGATCGCGGCGGAAACCGAAACCGATCAATCACTGGTGGTGACGGGGTCGTATTACGGCCGCGAACGTTTGTTCGACATCCTGATCGTCACCAATCGCGACTCGTACCGGCTGGATATCTTCAAATCCTTGTTCGCGACCGGCGCCGGCGAACAGGTTTCCGAACGCGAACAATCCGTATGCGCGCGGCTGACGCAAGATTTCATCGAGGCGCTCGCAGCGGGTCGCCAACCGCGCGTGAGCGGGCGTTCAGTGTTGCCCGCGATGCGTATGCTCCAGGCGGTACAGGACAAATGGGACGCCCAATACGGCGTGCAATCGCTGCCAGGTAGGCCGCTATAGCGTGAAAGACGCCGCGGCTTCGCGGGCGCGAGCCCGTGCGCCGCGCTTGGCACCCATGTAACCGCCTAGCCGCGAACCTCGGCCTCGATCTGCTGCACGAGGTCGGGCGATAGATTGAGAGCGCTGGCGAGTTCCTTGAGGTAGGCGCGCTCCATGACATTATCGACATCCAACACCACCAACGATGCGAGATAAATTTCCGCAGCCGCTTCGGGCGAATCGGCACCCGCCGCGATATCCTGGGGATCGAGCGGCTTGTCGAGTTCTTTTTGCAGCATTGCGAGCGTCGCTTGGTCGAGGTTCATTCGTTCGAGTTGCGCCTTCAGACGGGCGCGTTCCTGATCATCGATATGCCCGTCGGCCTTGGCCGCCGCCACCATCGCCCGCAGCAACGCCATGCTGCGTTCACTGGCGGCGGCACCGGTCAATACGGCGCTGCTGCGCCCTTCCGCCGTCGGCGTCATGCCTCGCCCCGCGCGCCACTTCTGATAGGCTTGATAGGCAAGCCCACCCAGCGCCGCGACGCCTCCGATTTTGAGCCCGGTCGTGGTGATCGTGCGTCCGGCCTTGGTGCCGAGCAACATGCCGATGGCGCCAGCGATCAATGCGCCTTTGGCCAACCCCGATAAACCGCCCTGACCCATCATACCGGGCGGCTGTGGCGGTCCGAGCGGCTTTGGCGCCGTCTCCTCGCCAAAGCCGGGATTGGCGGGCTGCTGTTGAGCGCTGCCCAGCCCTTGGTTGAGCAAGGTATTGCCGGATTGCAATAATTGATCAAGAATTGCTCTAGGATCCATTGCTTATGACCTCGTGTTGGTGAGCCATGCGGCCTCTTCTTCACGATATCACATCGCACGGCCATCGCGCGGCGCGCGGCGGCGGCGGCATCGGCGCCTCCTCACCCGAACCAGCCTGTGACGGCACCTCAACCGCCGTCTAGGCGCTTACCTGGGCAATGCTTTACACTGTAGCCGTTATGGAATGAAGCCTTGCCATCCATGGCAAAAGCTACCCGTGTTGTTGCCAATGAATCGATCACAAATCACTTCTCGGAGGGTTAGACGTGAGCAATCTTCGCAATCTGTCCTTGGCGCTTGCACTGGCTGCAACTGGCGCGGCGCCAGCCGTCATGGCGCAATCGATCCATGCCGGTTCGGAAACCGGCAGCTACACCAAAGACTTCTGCCCGGAAGTCGAGAAAGCCCTAAAGAAAGGATATTTCGAGCATAAATGCACGATCAGCCAGGGAACCGGCGACAACGTCGATAAAGTGCTCGCCAAACCCAGTGACGTGGGAATCGGCCAATTCGATATCGTCGCCGCGCGCGCCGAGCAGGCAGCGGGCAAGCTGACCGTCATCAATCCCAATATTGGCCTGGAATGCCTGTACGCGGTCACATCCGATCCCGCTGTCACCAGCCTCAAGGGCCTGGCCGCGCGTATGCCGGTCGCGCTGCCGCCGGAAAAGAGCGGCGCCACCGCGACGTTCCAGTACCTGCAATCGTTGGACAAAGGCCTCGCCGAGTTGCGCAAAGTCACTTATTACGGCAGCGCACTGGAAGCGGTGGAAGCCGTGACCAAGGGCGACGCCGCGCTCGCGTTCATCGTGCAATTCCCCAACACCAAGAACGATGTATTCAAAGCGATCAACGAAGCTAAACTGCACTTCATTCCGGTGATCAACCGCGAGATTTTGCGCCGCGAGATCGGCGGCCAGGCGGTCTATCAGCCACAGGAAGTGGTGGTAACCCCAGTCGGCATGCTGAGCAAGCTCACCGGTAAAGAAGCGCAGAAGATCGAGACCACCTGCACGCCGGTGGTGTTATTCACCGGCGACCCCAGCCAATTCAAGGAAGGCAGCAACGAGCGCAAGGATCAGGACGAACTGATCAAAACGCTCGGCCAGGCGCAACCTCCTTCCAGCAAAGACTGGAAGGATGTGCTGAAAAACACGATTGCCATCGGCAAAGACAAGGTCGAAGGCCTGATCCAGAAATACAGCCAGTAAGTCTTTCTGGGGTTGCAGCTCACTTCTCCGGGCTGCAACCTCACCCGTAAATTCTTAGATTCCCTCAAAACTCGTATTCTTTTCACTTCACGTCACTTCATCCCATCGCGTACAATGTGGGTAGCTAGGTGGGTAGCTAGCGAAGGTAGCTAGCGATCCGCGTTGACTGGGAGTGATGCATGGGCGCTTTGACGGACACGCAGTTACGCCATTGGGTTAGGGCACGCAGGCCGCTCGCCAAGGCCGATGGTGATGGACTGACCTTTACCCTCTCCGCGAAGGGAACCGCCGCCTGGACGCTACGCTATTACTTCGGTGGCAAGCGGCGCGAACTCACACTGGGGCGCTACCCTGAAATTTCGCTATCAGCGGCGCCGGAACTTGCGAACGCCGCCAGGGGCAAGGTGAGCCAAGGCGTCGATGTGGCCCGCGACAAGCAGGCGGTCAAGCACACGCAAGCCGCTGCCATGACGTTGGAAACGCTTGCCGAGGATTATCTACGCAAGCGTACCCCGCAGTTGGCCGCACGAACGGCCGCTGCCCGCCGCCAGCATATTGAAACCCTGATCCTCCCGGCGCTCGGTAAGTTACCCGCTCGCGATGTCACACCTGCCGATGTCGTGCAGATCGTCGAGGCCGTAGGGGAGCGGTCCATCGCCATGGCGAATTTCATCGCGATCGCGCTGCGCGAAGTCTATAAACACGGCATGGCCCGGCGCGTGGTCGATACTTCCCCCGTCGCCGGCATTTCGGTTTCCGCCATCGCCGGAACCCGTAAGGCGAAATCCCGCATCATGTTCAACCAGGAAGAACTCGCCGCTCTGTTACGCGCACTCCCAAGCGTAGGGCTTCGCAACGCCACCGCCATACAGTTGTTACTCCTCACTTGTGTGCGGGTGGGCGAACTCGCCAGGGCGCGCTGGGAGCATGTCGATTTTGACAAAGGGCTTTGGCGCATCCCTGATGAACACTCCAAGAACCGCCGCGGGTTTGTAGTCCCGCTCACCGCGCCCGCCGTGACATGCTTTCGCAAGCTCGAAATGCTCGCGTGTGGATCAGCGGTCGTTCTGCCCTCGCGCGTGGCGCACGATAAACCATTCAATCAAGGAACGCTTAACTTCGCGTTGGCGCGCGCTTGCACCGGCGCCGGTATTCGCAAAGTCACTGCCCACGATCTTCGCTCTACGGCGCGTAGCTACCTCGGGGCGCTCGGTGTGAACGTCATCGTGGCCGAGCGTTGCCTGAATCATTCGCTCGGGGGGCTACTCGCCGTCTACGACCAGCACGACTATATCGATGAGCGCCGTGTTGCGTTGGAGCGCTGGGCCGTACTGCTGGATGCCATCGAGCAGGGCCAAGAGTGGAACGTGACGCCGATGCGAAAAGCCGTCGTGTAACGCTTTGCCGCGCCTAGCTCGACGGGGCGAAAAGCCGGGACACCCTGGCCCGGCTGGCGCGGCATCGACTCAGGGGCGCGCGTCGCAAGGGGGCGCTGTATGGCGGAATACGAGCCGCTGGTCGCGGCACTCGAAAACTGGTTCAACAAGCCTTTTACCAAACTACCTCGAGATAAGCGCGCGCGTGTCAAGCGCGCTTTCGTCATATCCTGGAGGAGTCTGACGCCCGCGCAGCGGCGCAGGTTGGCACAGAGCTATGATTATGAACACGATCCCGCGAATGCAGCAGCGCGCGCGAGTGACGCGGCGTTTTATAACGAATGGATAGAGAATGATAAGGAGATTGCCAAATGGGAAGCGATTTCTGCGCACACCATCACCGAGCTTGCAACAAAAGAGGATCGTCTCAAGCCACTTCGAGCGCGCGCCAGAGAGTTTGAAGAGGAGCATAGGATGCGACGGGGCGACGATCTGACCACGGCCCCCCACCCGTCAAGGAGGACTGCCGTGCAGGAAGCGGAATGTTGCAAATGGCTAGTAGAAATGATGAAGCCCAGCGAAAACCCGGGCCATCCGAAAGCCCATTATCGAGAAGAAGCGCAGCGACGCTTCAACGTCGGTACACGCGCCTTTGATCGAGCCTGGGATAGCGCCATCGCGAAAACAGGCCGTATCCAGTGGAAAGCGGCAGGGCGCAAGCCCAAGAAATCAAAACACCGTAATGATTAAGTGTAACGATTTAATAAAATACATTATAAATCAATTGTATAAACCATAAAACTCAATCAATACACCAAGATAATCGTGACGCCTATTAAAGGCGCGGCGAACTCTTCATATTCATGCCGAATACACCCACTTCATGGTGCAAATCGGCATGGCAACCCTGCAAAAAATCCCCCGCGCGCTCACGAACTTTGACCGCTTGCCCGACGCCGCGTACGTGCGAGTGGATGTGGTGGCAGCGCTCATTGCGAGTGACCCGGTGACGGTTTGGCGACGCTCCAAGAGCGGCGCGCTGCCAGAACCCAGAAAACTATCGCCGGGCGTAACGGCCTGGAACGTCGGCGAACTCCGCAAAGTGTTGGCCGCCTTGCCCCCTGCAACCGATGCCCACGAGACCTGGCGCGAGCGCTCCAGCCGTGGCGGTCAAACCCGCCAGCGCAAGCGTCGTGAAGTATCGACCGACAGCGCCGCATGATCCCTACCGCCGCCGCGTCGCGCCCTCGATGACCGCCAAGCGCGCTTCGACCGTAGCCAGGCGCACGGCGAGCTCGTCAATGGTGATGGCCCCCTCGGCTTGCTCTCTGCTATCCAGCGCCCCCGTCAGTAGCTCAATCAACGCATCGTTCAGGCTGATGTGCTTGCCGTCCGCAAACGCCCTCACACGCTCGTACAGCGCGAACGGAAGGCGTATCTCTGATCGTTTGATTTCGTTGTGCCGAGCCATGCCGCAGATTCTAGCATGGTATTTTAGCGGCATATTGACATTGAATTACCATTGTATTAATGTTGCTAGTGTTACCACTGAATCAGTGGTAAAAAACCGGCAACAACTGACGAGGAAGGACAATGGCAGAGCAGACGCTGTACCGGGTAACGCTCAAGCTACCCGCCGATCTACGCAACTGGTTACGGGCACAGGCCAAAGCCGAGCACCGCAGTATGCACGCGCAAATTTTGATGCTGCTGACGGCGGCAAAGGCCACGGGCTGACGATGGCCCAAAGAAAAAGCGCCTCGGTGTTACCAGCACCTTGGCGCTTCGATACCCACGAAGCAACTATCGGAGTAAGCATCATGAGTAAGCAACATTCTACAGGAAGCAAGCCGCGTGCCGCAAATGCTGCGCCCGCACAATCGACCGCCAAACCCCGCACCGTCACCGCCACCATCCGCGTTGCCGCGAAAGGCCATCGTCGGTATCTGGTCGCCATCGATGCCGGCAAGGTCGTCAGCACAAAGCCGCTAGATAACCATTGCATCGTCGATCCTGATGATGAAGTCAACCTCACCACATTCGCCCAAGAATTTATCCCGAGGCACCTGTTGCCCGGCGTGCAAGAAATCTGTTCAAGGCGGCTACGCAAGCCACCGCCGCCTGGCCTTGACTACACGTTGTCGTGTTTTGCAGTGGCGTTGTACGTCGATGATCCCGCGACTGGCAAGCTCCGCACGGCAGTGCTGACTCGTTATTACTCTACCTTGGCAGCCGCCGAAAAAGCATTGACAGCCCTGAAGCCCGAATTCCCCGGCGCACTGGTCGCCGAATGGCGTTTCGATAACGCGACCGACATCGAGGGCCGCCGCGATCTGCTGCAACGGTTGGTTTTCGAGGACGAAGGTGAGGCGGCGGCTGCGTGGAAGCACCAAGCCGCGCTTGAGGCGGCATGTGAGGCCGCGCCCGAAGCCGAGGAGGCCACCTAAAACGACAAAGCCCGCGATGGTTGGGGGCATCGCGGGCTGGGGGACAGCAACAAGATTTCAGCAGCAACGCCGGTCGCAAGTCCGGCAACGTTCAATCAAGTTAGGAATCGAACGAAGTGAAGAATACCCGAAAACTGAAGCCGAAGAAACGTCCACCGGCCACCGTCAAGCCTTCCCGCGCCACGCGCCGCCCGAAGCGCTCATGGAGGCGACGCTGATGAGCGCCCTTGACCAGCAATTCAGCCTGTCCCTGCTCACGGCCACCAGCGGGCGCGCCACCAAGCGCATCGTCGCCGATGCCCAAGGCCGCCCCGTCAAAGATGTCAGCGCTTCCCTCGGCATTTCGGCAGGGCGGGTTGAGCCTATCGCGGTAGCCGGACTGGAAGGGCTGCGCACGCTTTTGTTGAACGTCACACCCAAGCAAGCACTGATCCACGGTATCCCCAAAGGAAGCCGACCGGGCGATCGGTTCAAGCTCGTCACCGCCGACAAATTCACCGGCGCACCGGGCACTATCGCGCGCACCCTGCAATGCTTCGAGTATCCGCCCGATGCGCGCCTGATCATGCTCGACATCGACCCCGATCCGAGCGCGCCGACCACGGTCAACAGCGCCGCCGAACTCATGGCGATGCTTGCCGAGATTCTCCCTGCGCTTGGTGGCGCCGGCTGGCTTGCGACCGTCAGCACATCAAGCGCCATCCGCGCCAGGGCCACCGGTGAATGGCTTGCCGCGCCGCGAGGGCTACACGTCTACCTCATTGCGGTGGGCGACGTGGCGCGGTTTCGGGAAACGCTCAAAGTCCGGCTATGGCTCGCCGGCCACGGCTTTTGCAAACTCGCATCCCCCAATGTGCAGACCGGCGTCGCCGCCATTCTGGAGCGCTGCCTCATCGATCTATCGGTGTTCAGCCCTGAGCGCCTGGATTACGTCGCCGGCGCACAGATCGATGGGCGCTTGCCGTTTTTTCAGGACCGCCCCGCGCCAGAGTTGCACGAAGGCCCGCCGCTCGACCTCGACGCCATCCCGCCGCCCAGCGCCGAGGAGCTCGAACGTTGCCGGCGCCGGATCGCCGACGCAAAGAGCGCGCTCAAGCCTCAGCAGGCCCGCACCGTCGAGGTTTACGTTCGACAAACCACGCCCGGCCTCCTAGAGGCCGATCTTCAGCGCGAAGTCACCGAACGCCTCACCCGTGCCGAGCGCGACGAACTCACCGCCGAGCATCTGCTGTATTTCGACAACGGCGAACGGGTGCGCGTGGCGGAAGTCAGCCCTCGCCTGGATGGTTGGACGCTGGCCGATCCGCAAGAGCCGGACTACGGCCCCGGCAAAGCCAAGCTCTACTGGAACAACGGCCATCCCCGCATTCACAGCCTGGCGCATGGCGCGAGCTGTACTTACACGCTGCTGATGCCCATGGCGAGTGCGGCGCCGGCGTCGGATGCGCAACCGCTGGAAAGCACCTTGACCGACACCGGCAACGCCAAGCGTTTCGCCGACCAGTATGGGCGAGATGTGCACTATGTCCATGAATTCGGACGCTGGTTTGTGTTTACCGGCCATCATTGGCAGCGCGATGATAGCGGCGCGATCATGCGCCAGGCGCGCCAGGTGGCGCTCGCCATTTATGCCGAGGCCGCACGGGTGAATGACCCCGACACCGCCACCCTGATCGCCGCCCACGCCAAGCGTTCACTGTCGCTGAAGTCGATCTGCGCCATGTTGGAGCTTGCCAAGTCCGAACCGGGCGCCATGATCGGCCAAAAGGCCCTGGACGCCGATCCGCTGTTGCTCGGCGTCAAGAACGGCGTGATCGATCTGCGCACCGGCGCCTTTCGGGCCGGCGAGCGCGCCGACCTGATTACCAAAACCACGCCCATTGCGTTTGATGCCGGCGCCGTCTGTCCGCGCTGGGTGCAATTCATCGCTGAAATCATGCGGGGCAATGACGCGCTCATCGCCTACTTGCAACGGCTCTGCGGCTACATCCTGACCGGCGATGTCCGCGAGCAATGTTTCGATCTGCTCTATGGGATCGGCGCTAACGGCAAGAGCACGTTCCTCGAAATCCTGCTAGCCGTGCTCGGCAACGAGTATGCGCGCATGGCCGCGCCTGATCTGTTGATCGCGCGCAAACATGACCGCCACCCGACCGAGCTCGCCGACTTGCGCGGCGCGCGGTTGGTGGTATCGGTCGAAACCGGCGAAGGCCGGCGCTTGGATGAAAACCGCGTGAAGCAATTGACGGGTGGCGACACCATGAAAGGGCGGCTGATGCGTCAGGATTTCTTTGAATTCGATCCGACGTTCAAATTGCTCCTCGCTACCAATCACAAGCCTGCCATCAAAGGCACCGACCACGCGATCTGGCGCCGGGTGCATCTGGTGCCGTTCGCCAAAGTCTTCACCAAGGAAGAGCGCGACGAAGGGCTCAAGGACAAGCTGCTTGCCGAACTGCCCGGCATCTTGAATTGGTGCGTCCAGGGTTGTCTGGCGTGGCAACGGCAAGGACTAGCGCCACCCGATGAGGTAATCGCCGCGACCGCCGACTATCGCAAGGAGATGGACGTGATACAGAACTTTCTCGGCGATTGCTGCGTCATCCAGCCTGGCCTGAAAGTCGCCAAGGCCGAGTTTTACCGGGCTTATACCCGCTGGTGTGACGACAACGGCGAGCATCCGATGTCGCAGCGCGACTTGAGCCGACGGATGCAAGACCGTGGTTTTGTAGAAGCCGAGGGACATAAAGGCGGTCGCAAGTGGGCCGGAATTGGCCTGCTCGCCCCCGCTGGCGCTGTCCCAGACATGGCTGCCGCACTGACCGAAACCGCAGAGGAGGCGTTTTAGTGGACGCCGAGGACATGGTTACACGCGCGCGCGCGCCGGAGGAGGGGGACGTGAGGACGCAGGGGACGCTGAGTTCGGCATCGCAGACATATAACGATGCTCATAAGGGCGCGAATCCGGAAAGAACGTCCCCTACGTCCCCCGCGTCCCCCTCGGGGGCGGTCACCCTTCTCGCCGATCTGCAAACCCGCGGGATGCAGTTGCGCATTGAGGACGACAAGCTCATCGTCACACCATCTGCCGCACTCACCACCGCCGACCGCGAAGCCATCCGGGCGCACAAGGCTGCGTTGCTAGCGGTGCTGGTCGACGCCCGTCCCACCGCCGAATGTCCGGCGTGCCACGATGGCGTTTACTGGCAAACCAAGGGCGGGCCGTGGCGCTGCGTCAGCTGTCACCCGAACCCGCCGAAGGGCGCACGCTGGTACACGGTGCCGACACCCGAGCCGCAGCCAGCACCGGAGCCGCAGCCAGCACCGGAACCCCCCGAGCCGTCCGGTCCATGCCCCGCCTGCCACTGGTCAAGCTACTGGCTCGATGCCGAGGCCAGCGCCTGGCAATGCGGGCGTTGCCACCCGAGGCCAGCCCAGTTTGCGGGGGCGACGCTGACGGTTGAGTACGGCGACACGCACGATTCCGTCCGCAAAGCGCAAGAGGAACGCCGGGCGATTCAGCAGGAGCCAGCCGATGGCCGCTGATATGTTCCACTGCGTGCAATGTGCGCGGCCCTTCACGCAAGAGCGGCGCAACCAAACCAAGTGCCCGGCCTGCTATGTCGCGCACCGGCACTGTGTGACATGCGCCGCCTCTTTCACGCCTGGCAACTGGCTGCAAGTGCGCTGCTGGGATTGCTGGCGTCGGCATCGTGCCAACCGCGCCGGCGCTGGGGGCGGTTCACCCATCACCGCACTTCGGCTTGTCGTGGAGTCACAGGATCGGCGGATCGCAGAGCTCGAAGCGGCAGTTCGCCGGTTGAGCCGGGCGCTATCGTGACGATGCGCGCGTGCATCAAGCGCGCTGACAACCTTTGCGCCCAACGCACCAATAGCAGTCAGAAGCCTGTAGATTCGGCGCCGATAGCCGCAAGATCGGCCCCCG
Organism: Gammaproteobacteria bacterium; assembly: GCA_046347515.1. Lineage (GTDB taxonomy): Bacteria > Pseudomonadota > Gammaproteobacteria > Competibacterales > Competibacteraceae > JAXMFZ01. Next base: position 24,490 of record JAXMFZ010000045.1, read on the forward strand.
ATCCGGCGCGACCTGTGCTTGCAGCGGCGGCTGATTACCACTGTAAGGCGCAAAACTCAGGAGATAGCAACCATGTTTGACGCACTGATTTCCGGCCGCCTGGTTCGACAGCCGGCCCCCTGCCACACTGGATAGTAAAAACTACCCAAAAAAGCGCGTAATTCTTACTTTTGCCAGCGCGCGAGTGCATCTATAGTGCGCGATTTCCTGCACCCTGAAGTTATTCACCGTGAAAATCGCCGCCATCGTGGCTCTTTTGAGCACACTCATCAACGCACCAACCGCGGCCAGCGAGGCGCTGTTATCCCTCACCGTTCGTGACAATGACCTCACTTACCACTTTGCCACTGATACCGACCGCCAGGTGTTTATGGCGAACGCTGAGCAAACGCCGAGCAAGACTGACGACCTATGCGACGTAACCGTGCAACAAGAAGCGCCTACGCCAGACCCTAGCACTCAAGCCAAGGCGATCTGGGAACGGATTCAGCGTCATGGGGAGTTCTTCTAGCGTCTTTGACGGAAAGACACTCCTGCTCCAATAAGCGGCTATAGCGCTACCCGGTGGGCACGACAGGCCCTTGACGCACTGTCCCCTTTCAATCGGCAAATTTGCAGAATGGTCGGATCGGCGATAGATGACTACGCCATACCCCTTTTTGAAGAAGGGGCGCCGCAAAGGATGTGAACCCAGCTCACACCCCACGGCGGGCTAAATGGGGGCACTCATCGTCCCTTTTCGACGCGAATTGGCACAGTCCGGCGCGATCAGTGATGTGACCTTTGCGCACCTCCATGCCCCGGCCCGTCATCATCATCCTGACGGGTGGGCATTACCAGCGTGGCGCTATCATCATCCAACAACCTCTGGAGCGTGCGATTCATCTCCAGCAAGAGCGCTATCGATTCCTTGCGGAGCGCTACCACTTTGTCGCTGCGGGCGCCGAGCTCGGGCGCTTTGTCACTGCCAATGGCGGTCCCTGTCATGCTGATCCACTCCTGTCGTGCGGTTTTCACATCGTCCTTGCGCTACGGATGGAAGACTGTACAAAGTCCGTGCCAGGCATCGCTGCCACCGGTAAGCCTTTACTGTACCTGATGTTTTATATAAACTATCCAAATCAAAATTGTGATAGTTTATTGCCATGATTCAGTCCACGAGTGCCCCATCTGCGGCCACCCGCCGCGTGCTGGCCGAGGTGCCCGCGGCGCTCTATCGTGCCGCCAAGGTACGCGCCGCCGAGCAGGGCGTTACCTTGCGCGCGGTGGTCATCGCGGCGCTGGAAGCGCATGTCCGCGCGACCTCGAAGGAGACCACCCGCCATGCCTAACAACCCGTTCCGCACTCGGTGGATAGTTAATTGTTGTAAACAATCCAATTTCAATGGCATTCAAGAAAGGCCAATCGGGCAACCCTGACGGACGCCCCCAAGGTTCCGAAGACAAGCGCACAGTCTACCGCAAGCTCTTGGAGCCTCACGCACCGGCGCTGATGCAGAAAGCCGTAGACCTTGCCCTCGAAGGTGATACCACGGCGCTCAGGCTCTGCTTGGAGCGGATCGCGCCACCCATCAGGGCCAAGGACGAACCGGTGACGCTGGCGCTCCCGGTGAAAGCTACGCTCACCGAGCAAGGCCAAGCCCTGCTGCGTGCGATGGCCGAGGGTGTGTTGAGTCCCGTGGAAGCTGGCGCGCTGATCGGGGCGCTGGCTGCTCAAGCCCGGCTGGTCGAAGTCGATGAACTAGAAAAGCGCTTGCAAGCCCTGGAGGCGCGAGTGAGCGAGGGGGAGGTATGAACCTGAACCTGGGAAAACGCATTGTGAAGCTGGAGCGGCGCTCGTCGTCGCTTTCGCGCCTGAGCGATGCTGAACTCGATAGACAGATACGCGCGCTCGAACGGGTGCAGTTGGCCGACGCCGGCATCGACACCAGCGGCATGAGCGATGAAGAAGTTTCGGCGCGGCTGACCACGCTCTTGCGAGCGCAGGCGGGCGATGCCGGGCTATCGGCGGGTGAGCGTCATCTTGCCGAGCAGGTGTTGTATCTGATGAATCAGTAGCCTTCATTCCCTGCCCTAGCGCCCCGTTTGTGGGTAGCTACATGGGTAGCCACACCGATGTTTCAAAGCCTGTTTACCAATAACATCATGCGGCTATGAATCCATCCAGAAATACAGCCAGTAAGTCTTTCTGGGGTTGCAACTCTCACTTCTCCGGGCTGCAACCTCACCGGCGCGGTAGGGCGGCTATTGCTGCCCTACCCGTTCCCTGCGAACGGCCTCTTGCTGAGCGGCGCACACGAACCAGAATGAATATGAATCGTGATCTCGGGGCAGGCTGACTCCGCAAATTCGTACAGCAACTCCTTAATTTCGTCCATCAACGTCCTAAAATTGTCAGCTCGGGTAACCATCCCCGGCACTTCATCATCGCCAATAGTGGCAACCCAACCCTTGCTTTCGCCATTCCAAGCAGCATCAACAACACAATCTTGAGCGACCATAAGTCCATTCTTCTGGGTGGAATCTATCCGTATCTTGAAGTTGCAATCCGCATGCCGAAGCAGAGAACTTGTCTTCATTTTCGTTCATCGATCAAGCGTATCGGTTTCTGGCGTGACTCGATGCCGGTCAGCGCCGCCAGCGCGCCAGGCGCGGCGAGTTCGACTTTGACCGCGATGCCCAGCTTGTTCTTCAACAGCATCCGGAACGCCGATGCGAGCTTGGCATCGTCTCCGGTATCCGCTCTTACTTCGATGAGCACTGTCAGATCGTCGCGCCCGGCGGCATCGCGCTCGGCGCGGCAGAGATACTCGCCGGCGAACGCTGGATGCTCCTCCAGCATCGGTCCGAGTGCCTGCGGAAAAATGTTGATGCCGCGCAGCTTCACCATATTGTCGCTGCGCCCGAGGAAACCCTGGATACGCCGCAGGTTCAAACCGAGCGCCGACGCGCCGGCGGCAAACGCCGACACATCATGGGTGTTGAAGCGCAGCATCGGGTAGACATCGTCCTTGAACAGTACAGTGACGACCATATCGCCGGACTCTCCTGGCGCAACTGGCTTGCCCCCCTCGACGTCGAGAAGCTCCAGATAATGAGCGTCTTCGAAAACATAGAGGCCGTCGCGATCCGGGCCTTCGCAAGCGATGATGCCGGTATCCCCCACACCGTACCAGTCATATACTTCGGCTCCACCCCAAAGGCTGGATAGCGCCGTGCGATTCTCGCGCCCGAGATGGCCGCTGATCGTGCGCAGCCGGATATCGCGCCCGGGCACGATGCCTTGCGCATGCGCAACCTCGGCCAGGCGCTTGATGTAATCGGCGAAGCCCACGATCCAGGTGACGCCAAAATCGCGCAGCAGTTGCACCTGCTGCGCGGAGGGCGTCTCGTTGCCGGTGCCGGCGGGCAGAAACAACGCTGTTGTCCAGTGCAGAAACGTCTCGCGCACGTAGTGGCCGCCGTTGATCATGCCGAAGCCGTAGACCGAGTGCACCACATCGTCCGCCCGCAAACCCTGCAAGAGGTAGGCTCGCGCCAACAGCAGGTTCTGGATTTCACGGGTTTTCGGGCCGAACAGCAAGGCCTGCGGTTTGCCGGTCGTGCCGCTGGTAGTGTGTAGCACTACCGGTTCGCCGCGCCGCCAACCGTGAAAATCGCCGAGCGGCGGATGTTCTTCGATGCTCCGCATGATATCGGCCTTGGCAAACGTCGGCAGCTTGCCGATATCGTCCAGACCGCGGATGTCCCCAGGCTCCAGCCCAACGGCCCGATAGCGGCGCTGGTAGAACGGAATTTCCCACGCCCGCCGCAGCACGCGCCGGAAACGCTGTTCCTGGCGTAGGCGCAGTTCATCGCGGCTCAGACTCTTGAAGGTCGAAACGAAGGCGTCGCCGAGGGGGAATTCGCGCAATAATGCAAGTGTATCAAAGGCATCGAAGTAATTCGCCATGCTCATGCGGGCTTCAGCGCCTGGATGATGTCTTCGCTATTGAATAGCTGATCCAGGCGATCGGTGAGGCTGATCAGCCGCTCGGCCGTGTTTGGCGCAAGGCGCTTGGCGTTATGGCCCAGGCAGCGGCGAAATTTGGCGAGGTGCTGCTCGCGGCTGAGCGGCTTGGCCGGGCTGCCGATGGTCTCGGGCACGTCCACCGTAATCTCGCGGCCATCGCTGAGCTTGGCGACCACGGTCTGGGGCTTGAGCGCGTTGGGGTCGGGATTACCATCGATCACGACTTCGATACGGTTTGCAAGGCTCAAGAGCGCCGGGTCTTGCAGTCGCTCTGGGCGGAAATCGGCGACCTCCACGCTGTCGCCGCTGAGCGCCACGGCGCCCACATATTGAAAACACAGTCGCGCGTAGTTGGCTTTCATGTCGGCCTTGAGCGGGCGACCGACCAGTTGATGGATCAGCGGTGGCGCGCGCAGAGTGAGCTTGGCAATATTCTCGGCGCGTACACCGTGCTCGGCTTTGAGCGTCATGATGCCGTCGATGCCGCCGTGAGTGGCGCGCCCTGCCGGAAACGGCTTGTGGCTCACTTGGGTGATGCGCCAGACCTTGCCGAGTTCGGCCCATACCGGTTCGATGTCGGCTGCGCCTTCAAACAGGCGATAAAATCCAAACGGCCCTTCCAACACATCGTGCGGGCCGGGAAATCCGGCTTTGGCGAGATCGACCGCGCGCATCCCCGCCGCCGCCGCGAACGCGATCTGTAAGGCGAGCGTCGGCTTGCCCTCGACATGCGCCTGCATGGTGCCGGCGGCCTGCGAATACGCGAGTCCGAACGCATCCATCAGCCCTGCGACATCGAGACGCGCGAGCTTACCGACCGCGGCGGCAACGCCGAAAATACCGGCGGTGGCGGGGCGAAAAAACTTGAGCCCGGTCTTCGCCGCCATGCCGATACTGGCCGCTACATCAACACCGAGCGCCAGTGCCAGCAACAAATCCTTGCCCAGTATGCCGCCGCGCTTCTCGGCATGCGCCAGCACCGCGGATTGAATCGTGGCGAGCGCATGCACCACTGCCGGCTCATGGACGCTGTCGTATTCCTGGCAATGGGTATGATAGGCGTTGACGAACGCGGCGTTGGCCGCTGGTAGGCGTTCGCCCAGACCGAGCACGGTGGCGTCATTGCCCATGCCCCAGCCATAGGCCGCCGCGCGCACTTCGGCGGCATAAGACGCGCTGGTGCCCGCCACGCATACCCCCAGCGTATCCAGAAAAAAAACCTTGGCGGCGGCGATGGCGGCGGGTGGCAAATCTTCGAAGCGCGTCGTAACGACGTGCTGGGCGAGTCTAGCGACGGCTTGGGTCATGGCGTGGCTCCGATGGGCGCGGGAATCTGACCGGCGAAATGGTCGGCGATTTCCTTGCGCGTCGCAATCCATACCTTCGGCTTGGCGGCGGCGTACTGGAGAAAACGCTCGAATGCGCCGATCCGCCCGGGTCTGCCGATGATGCGCAAATGCACACCGAGCGACATCATGCGCGGGGCATTGGTCCCTTCACGGTACAGTACCTCGAAGGTGTCGATGGCGTATTCCAGCCATTGCGCGGGCGTGTAGCCGGGCGCGATCCAGAATTTCATGTCGTTGCTGTCGAGCGCGTAGGGCATCACCACGATCGGCTTGCCGCCGGCGACCTCCCAGAATGGCGCATCGTCGCTGTAATCGTCCATGTGGTAGGCGAAGCCCGCCTCGGCCAGCAGCCCGCGCGTGCTGGGCGTGATGAGATAGCGCGACAGCCAGCCGTAAGGGCGCGCGCCGGTCGTTGCCTGGATCGACTCCACGGCTTTGCCAATGAACGCGCGCTCCTCCTCTTCGCTCAAGCGGAACTGATGCACCCAGCGATAGCCGTGGGCGCAGACCTCATGATTCTGGGAAACAATGGCGCGGGCAAGGCCAGGCGCACGCTCCAACGCCAGGGCGGCGACAGTGAAGGTGGCGCGCGCGCCGTACTGCTGAAATAAGCGCAGGATGCGCGGCGCACCCGCTTTGAGGCCGTATTGATAATTGCTTTCGTTGGCGAAATTGCGCAGCGGCTTTTTCAGCACCACGCCCAGTTCATCGACCACCTCCGGGCCGGGATCGCCGTCATTGATATTCGCCTCCGCGCCCTCCTCGACGTTGACGACGATGGAAAGCGCGAGTTGGGCATTCTGGGGCCAGCGATAAGCCGTTATCGACATGCGATCACCTTGCTGTTTTCCGTGGCATTATCGGGTGGACACCGGCCTCAATACAATCGACCCGTTCGCGGCCTCATGACACAGCGGCGCCGCATCGCACGATTCCGGCTCGACAGCCCAGACCGGCGGTTGTATCTTCCCTGCTAGCGCCGCACCAGTCAGAGCCGCGCGATCCATCTTCCCCATGCTACGCGAGGGGCGTTATGTCGACATTGCCCGAAATTTCACCCGCTATCGAGAATCTGATCACGGAGGACGACACTCCGGTGGATAACCTACCCTCGGAAAAACAGCAGCGCCTGCTCACCGAACCGCTGTACAGTTCCTGGACAGGGCCTGGCGATGGGCGTCCGTTCCTGGCGGCGGCGAACGTGGGCATCTTTGCCCAGGTCAGCAACCCCGCCATCGTGCCCGATATGTTCCTGAGCCTGGATGTCGAGGTCGCGGCGGATTGGTGGCAGAAAGCCCACCGTTCGTACTTCCTGTGGGAATTCGGCAAACCGCCGGATGTGGTGCTGGAGATCGTCTCGAACCGTGAAGGCGAAGAGGATGGGGAGAAGAAGCGCAAATACGCCCGGATGCGGGTCAGTTATTACGTCATTTACGACCCGCTGCGCCAAGTGATGGGGCAGGTCTTGACCGTGTACCGGCTATGCGACACGGTGTACAAACGCCAGCCGGAGGCGCGCTTTGCGGCGCTAGGGCTGGGCTTGACGCTGTGGGACGGTGTGTTCGAGGGCAAAGAGGACACCTGGCTGCGCTGGACCGATGCCGAAGGAGCGCTCATCCCCACCGGCAGGGAACGCGCCGAGCAGGAGCGCCAACGCGCCGAGCAAGAGCGCCAGCACGCCGAGCAGGAGCGCCAACGCGCCGAACAGGAACGCCAACGCGCCGAACACGCCGAGCACTTGTTGGCACAGGAGCGCCAGCGCGCCGAACGCCTTACGGCACTACTGCGCCAAGCCGGGCTGGATCCCGATCAGGGATGAGCAGATAGCATTCCCGGATTCCGCTGGGCTTCATCCGGGCTACGTTTTATCCGAGCAATCAGCCCGTATCGATTGGAATAGTTCGATACGGTGCATGTCAATCGCCTCGCCAAAGAAGCCGACCAGCGTGCCCGCCAGGCGCAGAGCGACCGCGAGCAACTGGCCGAACAGCAGAAAGCGCTCGACCAACAACTCATCACCGCCGAGCTACGCCGGGCCGAAGCCGAGCGCGAGGCGCAGGTGCTGGAGCGCCAGCTGGATGCACTGGCGCATCGGCTCGGACAAGGCAGTCGCACCGCTGGCAACCCGCCACCGCGTCAGCATCCGAAATCGCCTCGGCGACCGCGAGGATCCGCCTGACTGAACAGCAACTCATTGAAATAGCTTGCTTTGACTCAAAATAACAACGCTAACAATCTGATTTTTCAAGAATCCGAAATCGTCACAATCTACAAGTTTGCACGGAAACCCTCATTCAAGGAGTTGTGATCGCCCCGATAAGAAGATTTAGTAAACGCCATCGATTGATAGCCTGTATGTGAGGATATTTTCGTTTTCGTTGCCGTAGTCCAACCCCAGTATGCCCGCTAATTTGACAATGTCCCTTTATCCACCATGACGGTTGGAATTTAACCTACTGCGCTCCTCTCTTGAGTTAGGGAATGACGGGGGCCGCACAGGCTGCGCCACCTGAGAACAGGCCGTTGTCATTTGTTGCTGTCGACGATGACACTTCATTGTTGCGCCCGTTCAAATAGGTGATCACCGCGGCATTGTCGTTTGCGGCCCCTGCATAACCCGAAGTCGACTGGTCCACCATTGCGTTGGCGTACGCGAATATCTCTCCAGCGGCCAGCGGACCCCCGCCGAGAGAATAGGTGAACGTGTTCGCAAGCGCCCCGGCACCTCCGATGTCCGCACACAGAGTACTACCGTTCCCACCGGGGGTGGCGATGATCACATTGGCGAGAATACCGCCCAGGGCATTGTTGGTGCCATCCAGTTGAATGTCGATCGTGTTGCCGGTGATGATCGTATCCATAATGGCCGCGCCGTCCTGCCCACCCTGAATGGTGATCGGGCGCTGGGTGCCGCGGTAACTGATGGGGTTGTTGGTAATAGCCGTCCTGGTCTCACCGCCACCGGCTGCAAACACGAGGATAGCATCCGTAGGCCGTTGATCTGGAACGGTGATTTCGGTAGTCGTGATCTGTCCCTCCAGCCTGCCGGCCGTCGAGAACGCCGATTTAAGAATGGTGATGGCCAGAAAATCGTTGTTGTAGATGCCTAACCCGCTGGCAGGGCTGGCGTCGCTGTTGTCGTGAATATCGAATTGCACATTGCCATTGTGCCCGCTGATCTGAATCCCGTCATTGTTATTCCGGATCGTAACGCCGCTAATATCGATCTTGGTCGTGGCCGTGTCGAAGGTGTCGGCGACGATGCCACCACTGAAGTTGTTGTCGATGGTGACACCGGAGATGTCGATCGTGGCGTTCGCCGTATTCCTGATCCCGAAAAGCAACCCACTTCCCTGGATGCCCGTATTGAAACTGCCACCGCTGATGGTGATGGTCGAAGGCGTGGCGGAAAGATTCTGAATATTGACATTGTCGTCGCCGCTGCTCGCGATCGTGGTGTTGGTGATGGCATTCGTACCGAGCATGTTGTGGAAGTGCAGCCCATCTTCATCGGGGGCATTGCCGAGACCGGACAGAGCGCTGTTGCTCAGCGTGAAGTTGGTGACGTCGATGCCGTTGATGCCCTGCTGTCCACTGGTGGTGATGTTGAGACGATCTAAGGTGACACCCGTCACACTCTGCAGATTGATAGACGCGTTGCAGCCGGTGTTCGCGCCTACGACTGCCGCGCTGCCGCAAGGTGTGCCTGCTGCTGTGGCGGTATTGGTAAAGTTTATGTTCGTCAGACTGGTATTCGCAGCACTGATGAACGACGCCCCGCGGTTGGTGATGTTCTGAATCGTACCACCACTCCCCGCAGTACCCGTGCCGGTGACGGTGAAGCT
>JAXMFZ010000046.1:0-33666 GCA_046347515.1 Gammaproteobacteria bacterium
GCCGAAACTCGTGCCTGATCCAGGGCTTTGACCTGGCCGATGGCGGTTTCCACGCCACGATAGGCATCACGCACCTGGCGAATAATGGAGCGTTGTTGCTCCTCCAAGAATTCCTTGGCGGACTCGTGACGATATGCCGCTTCGCGGACGCGCGAGTTTACCGCGCCGCCCTGGTAAATGGGCACATTCAGACTCAAGCCTATCACACCCGAGCGCGAGCTCGATCGGCCTTGACCGATGTTGTCATCGTCGTCGCTAAACCTGGCGTTGAGATCCAAGGTCGGATAATGCCCGGCTTTCTGCAAGTCGATATTGTATCGGGCGGTTTCCGCGCCTTGCGCGGCGCTCTGAATGACCGGATTGTTGTCCAGCGCGCGTTTGACCCAAACTTCGGGATTGGTCGGTTTGGGCGGCGTCAACGGCATGCGGGCGCTAAGGGTTTTGAGCTGTTTGTATTCTTTGCCAGTGACTTCGCGCAATGCTTCTCTGCTGTTGGAAACATTGTTGGCGGCTTGAATTTCCTGCGAAGTCGCCGAATCGAAGCGCGCCTGGGCTTCCTGGACATCGGTGATAGTGATCAATCCGACCGCGAAGCGTTGTTTGGCCTGCTCAAGCTGGCGGGCAATGGCTTCTTTGTCGGCGCGGGCAAAGGTGAGATCTTCGAGCGCCGAGAGCACGCCGAAATAGCGGTTGGCCACACGCACTATCAGCGTTTGCTGGGCGTTCAGAAAATCGGCCTCGGCCTGAGTGATGATCGAATCCGCCTGGCGCAGGCGCACGCGGTTGCCCTGATTGAAGATCGGTTGATTGAGGGAAATGCCGATGCTGCGGCTGAAAAAAGTGGAATCCTGTCCGGGTAACGGGTGTTGAAGATAATTATGGTCAAGTTCAGCGCTGGCGCCGATATTCGGGAGTGATAACGCGCGCGCCTGGGGTTTGGTTTCCCGCTGCGCCAGCCGGTTGGAGGCGGCTTGTTGTAATTGAGGATCGCTATCGGCGGCGTCGCGGTAGGCGGCGAGTAAACCTTCTGCCCCGGCTATTTGGGCGGTGCTTGCGAATGCGACGGCCGCCAACACCAGTAAGCTGCGTAAACTAGGCATATTCAAGAACATCCCCCCGCTTGTAATGACGGCTTTAATATAGCAGTTTCGGTGTCGAAACGAGCGATTTCCATGGGGTTCGAGCGGCTGTCACGCTCCTCAAAATTCGAACGTCGCGGGAGCGGCGAAATTCAGCAGCGGCGGTAATTCGGTGTCGAACAAACTTTCTTGTACCCATTCTTGCTCGCCATGACGAGTGATGAGGCGCGCTTCCATAGCAGGTTCGGCCCCAATGACGGTGAACAAGCGGCCCTCGATCGCAAGGCGCTGGCGCCAACTGTCGGGCAGATACGGCAGCGAACCAGTAAGTACGATTACGTCATAGCGTTCCGTACCCCAGTCACGGGCGGCGTCGCCGGTATAAAGGCGAATATTGGCCAGGCGCTGGCGTGCGAGCGTCTGGCGCGCACGCTCGGTGAAATCGGGAAAGAGTTCGACGCTATCGACGGCGCCGCCAAGATAGGCTAGGCAAGCCGTGAGATAACCGCTGCCGGTGCCGATTTCGAGGACGCGGGTGTCGGCTTGTATCGCCACCGCTTGCAGGAGCCGGCCCTCGACATTGGGGTTCATCATCACTTGACCGTGACCGAGCGGGATACGCATGTCGGCAAACGCGAGTTGGCGGTAACGAACGGGGACGAAATCCTCGCGCGGTATGGCGGAGAGCGTGTCCAATATCCGCTGATCGAGTACTTCCCAGGGGCGAATCTGGCTTTCGATCATATTGAAACGCGCTTGTTCGATGTCCAACTCGGTCATGGCCTTGGCCTTCGCTATCACGATCAGGGCCGGTATTGTAACATCGGCGGTCGCGAAGATGGCGTTCAAGAATCCGACGCTCTTGGCTGGGCGCGCATGAATGAAGACTCATTGGTATCGATGCCGCGACGCGTTCAGGGTGCGCACACCCATGCCAACGGCGAGGGCGCCAAGCGGATTTACACTTTTTTTATCATTTAAGCTCGGCGGGGTTTAAGCGAGGCTGGTAGAATGCCCCACTCCAATAATGCCAAGGGCGATTGCCGATAGGCGGGTGAGGGGTGAAGGTGTTTGTCTGGCCGCTCCGGGTATATTACGAAGATACGGACAGCAGCGGTGTCGTGTATTACGCGAATTATCTCAAGTTCATGGAACGGGCACGTACCGAATGGCTGCGTGCGCTCGGTTTTGAACAGGACCGGCTGGCGCGGGATTTGGGCATCCTGTTCGTGGTGCGCTCGGTTGCGCTGGATTATCACTACCCGGCCCGTTTCAATGATGCGCTCGCCGTGCATAGCCGGATCTGTGAAGCACGCCGCGCCAGCCTGACGTTTGGCCAGGATGTGGTGGAAGTTGAGAAAGGCGCGGTGCTGTGCCGGGGCTGGATCAAGATCGCGTGCGTCAGCGCCGACGCTTTTAAAGCGCGCCCCATACCGACAATGATCGTAGAGGCCATGGGTGATGCCAGCTGATTTATCGTTCCTAGGACTGATTCTCAATGCCAGCCCGGTGGTGCAGTTCATTCTTTTGGTGTTGATCCTGACCTCGGTGGCGTCGTGGACCATCATCTTCAAGAAACGCATGACGATCGCACATGCACGGCGGGAAGCGGACGCCTTCGAGGACGATTTCTGGTCGGGCGTCGACCTCGCCGTGCTGTATGCGCGCCTCAATCGTAATGACCAAGACCCGTATGGCATGGCCGCGATATTTCTCGCCGGATTTCAGGAATTCCTGCGCTTGCGCGGCCAGCCCGATTTCGATCCGGCGCTGGTGGTAAGCGCAGCGCAACGTGCCATGCGCGCCGCGTTGGCGCGCGAGGTCGAAGATCTCGATATGTATCTGCCGACGCTCGCCACCGTGGGCTCGACCAGCCCGTATATCGGCCTGTTCGGCACGGTATGGGGCATCATGAATTCATTCCGCGCGCTGGGTGCCGTGCAGCAGGCCACCTTGAGCCAGGTCGCGCCGGGTATCTCCGAGGCCCTCATCGCCACCGCCATGGGATTGTTCGCGGCGATCCCGGCGGTGATGGCCTACAACCGTTCCAGCACCGATGTCGACCGCGTGGTCAACCGCTATGAATCCTTCATCGAAGAGTTTTCCAACATCCTGCAACGCCAGTCCTACCAGCTGCGCGCCGCCCCCGAGCGCCTCGATGCCTATAGCTGACTTTGGGTCGCCATGAACCAACGGCGCGCGCGTAAACGGCTGATGGCCGAGATCAACGTCGTCCCTTACATTGACGTGATGCTGGTGTTACTGGTGATTTTCATGGTCACCGTGCCGCTCCTCAACCAGGGCGTGGAGGTCGATCTTCCCAAAGCTGGCGGTGAAGCTATGCCACCCAGCGAGGTGCGCACCCTGATCTTGGATGTGGATAAACGCGGCGCTTATTATCTGCACCTCGCCGGCGACAATCCCGAAGCCATGGATACCGAGGGTGTGCAGGCGCGCACCGCCGCCATCCTCAGCCGTGCCCCTGCCACCCCGATCGTGGTGCGCGCCGACACCAGCGTCGATTACGGAGTCGTCGTGCGGGCGATGGTGGTGTTGCAAAAAGCCGGTGCGGCCCGGGTCGGGCTGTCCACGGATAAGCCGGAGCCATAACCGGGGCCTATTCCCCATGCGTTACGGCCTACGCAAGTTCTACGAAAATTCCTCGGCGACCGTGCTGGCGGTCCTGCTCCACATCGCGGTGGGCGCGCTGCTCTTTTATGCCTTGCAATCATCAAGGACCACGCCACTGAAACCGCCGCCGGTCAATGAAGTGATCAAAGCCGTGGCGGTGGACCCGGCGCGGATCGAGGCGGAACTCAAAAAAATCGCCGACGCTGAAAAGCGCAAACGCGCCGAGGAAGACGCACGCAAAGAGGCGCTGCGCAAAGCCGAGGAGAAACGCCGCCAGGAAGAGCAGCGCTTGCAAGAATTGCAGCGCCAGCAGGATGAGGCTGAAAAAAAGCGCCAGGAAGAGCAGCGCAAGGCCGCCGAAGCGGAGCGTAAAGCCGCCGAGGCCGCGCAACGCGCGCAAGCCGAGGAGGCGCGGCGCGAAGCGGCCGAACAAAAACGCCAAGAAGAGCAGCGTAAGGCCACCGAAGCCGCGCAACGCGCGCAAGCCGAGGAGGCGCGGCGCGAAGCCGCCGAACAAAAACGCCAAGAAGAGCAGCGCAAAGCCGCCGAGGCCGAGCGCAAAGCCGAAGAAAGCCGTAAGCGCACGGAAGAAGCCGAGCGCCGTGAACGGGAGCAGGAACAACTGCGCAAAGCCGAAGAGGATAAAAAAAAAGTCGAGGAATTGAAGCGCAAGGCCGAGCAAGAAGCCGAACGCAAACAAACCGAAGAAGCCGCCGAGCGCAAACGCGCTGAAGAGGCCAAGCGCAAGGCGGAAGCCGAGGCGCGCGAACGCGCGGCGGAAGAAGCACGCCGCGCTGCCGAGGAAGAGCAAGCCAAACGCGCGGCGGAAGAAGCCGAGGCGAGGCGTAAGGCCGAGCAAGCGCAGCGCGAACTGGCCGAGTCCCTGGGACGCGAAGCGCGTGCTCGCGATGTGCAGGATTTAGTAGAAAAATTCAGCGCGCGCATCAAGCAAGACGTGGAGCGCAATTGGTTGTTGCCGCAGGGCAGCCGCGAGGGCTTGTCGTGTGAGCTGCATATCGAGCTCGATACCCAAGGCGATGTCACCTCGGTGCGCATTGCGCGCAGCAGCGGCGACGAGGGCTTCGATCGTTCGGCGATTGCGGCGGTGCGCAAGGCATCGCCCTTACCCGTACCGCCCGATCCCGAAGCTATGGCAAAATTCCGATCCTTTAGATTCAAATTCAATCCTGGAGGCTAGCGCTTGAAATCTTACGCCAGCATTGTCCGCTCGCTGACTGTTCTGCTGTTGTTTATGCTGTTCGACGCGCGCGCCCAGGCCCAGTTGACCATCGAGATTACCAAAGGCGTCGAGGGCGCCATCCCGATCGCCATCGTGCCGTTCGCCGCGCCGTCGCTGCCGGCGGAGGAAGATGTCGCCGGCATCGTCACCGATGATCTGCAAAGAAGCGGGCGCTTCGACACCTTGCCGCCACAGTCACAACCCGAGCGGCCAAGCGCGTTCGCCGAAGTCAATTTCCCGGCTTGGCGCGGCGCGCGCGTGGACTATGTCGTCGTCGGGCAGGTCAGTGCCGGTGCTAGCGGCTATGCGGTGCGCTTCGATCTGGCCGATGCGATCCAGGGCAAGCAGATACTGGGCTTGTCATTCAACGTCGGCGAGCGCGAACTCAGACGGCTCGCGCATCACATCAGCGACTTGATTTACGAGAAGCTCACCGGCGAGCGCGGCGCGTTCGGCACCCGTATTGCCTATGTCACCGCGGTGCGGCGCGGCCCGGCGTTCAGTTATACCCTGTCGGTGGCCGACGCCGACGGCTATAACCCGCATGTCATCCTGCGCTCTAGCCAGCCGCTGCTGTCGCCGGCCTGGTCGCCGGACGGCAATCGGCTCGCTTATGTATCGTTCGAGAACCGCCGCGCGCAAATCTTCGTGCAAGATGTGTATACAGGCGCGCGCCGTGCGGTGTCGTCCGAGCCCGGCATCAACAGTGCGCCGGCCTGGTCGCCGGATGGCGGGCGTCTGGCCTTCGTTTTGTCCAAGGATGGCAACCCGGAAATCTACACGGCCAGCGCCGGCGGCGGCGGCGTTCAACGTCTCACCAACAACACCGCGATCGACACCGAGCCCACTTGGTCTCCGGACGGGCGCTCCATCGTGTTCACCTCGGATCGCGGCGGCGCGCCGCAGCTCTACCGGCTCGATTTGGCCAGCGGCCAGGCCCAGCGCCTGACCTTTGAGGGCGATTACAATGCCCGCCCGGTATTCTCCGGCGATGGCCGTTATCTGGCGATGGTGCACCGACGCAACGGGCGGTTTTACATTGCGGCCATGGAGATGGCGAGCCGCCAGTTGCGGGTGCTGACCGAGGGCGGTTTGGAAGAATCGCCGAGTTTTTCGCCCGATAACCGGATGATTCTCTACGCCACGACCGAAGGTGGGCGCGAGACGCTGGCGGCGGTTTCGGTCGATGGCAAGATCAAGCAGCGTTTGGCGCTGCGTGGCGGCAATGTGCGCGAGCCTGCCTGGTCGCCGAATAGCCCATGATTTCTTCTATCACCACAGGAATAATGTTGATGAATATCGTGCTGAAAACGCTGACGGCGCTGACTGTCGCCGCCGTGCTTAAGCATCCTGCCCAGTCGGTTGCATCCACCAGCGGAACGAGCGGCGCGCGCAAGACGCCAACGCCGCTGGGCCGGGCGGTCTCTCGCCCGAAGAGGCCAACGCCAACCCTTATGGCACCCGGGGTGACGGCGCCAGCGCCACTCCTTATGGTGGCAGCGCCGGCAGCCTATCCGGCCAGAACAAAGTGGGTCGGGCGGCAGCGCTTCGTCGGCCGTGTATTTCGATTTCGACAGCGATCAGGTACGCCGAATCGCGCGTGGTAATCGAGTCCAACGCGCGCTACCTAGCCAGCAACCCATCCCTTACCGCGACCCTGGAAGGCCACGCCGACGAGCGCGGCACCCGCGAATACAACATCGGTCTGGGCGACCGCCGCGGCGAAGCGGTGCGGCGTTTGATGCTGGCGCAAGGCGTGTCGCCACGCCAGCTCAATGTGGTGAGCTACGGCGAGGAACGTCCCGCCGCTACCGGTCACGACGAAGCGAGCTACGGCCTCAACCGCCGGGTCGAGATCGCGTATTGAATACTGGGCGCTCGCGAGGACAAGCCATGATCCGCCGCCTCACTTTGTAGCGTCCTGTGTTCGGGCTCGCGCCCCTGGCAAGTGCGGCAGCCGAAGCCGCATGACAACCAGCAACTCCTACGAATTGCTGAATCGCATCGAGTTGGGCTTGAACAGGAGCTGCGGCAGCCTGCGCGGCGAATTCGAGACCTACCAGTATCAGCGGGATCGCCAGAACGGCGCAGGAGCAGGCGATGATCGCTTGCAGGCCTTGATCGGCGACTTCGTGCGCTCGAGCGCGCCGCGCGCACGGCGCAACCCGTCGAGCCACCGAAGAAATACTCGACGACCGCACCGGCGCTCGACAGGCCGGTGATACCACCCCTGAGCCCGAGCCCAACGAGGAGCCACTGCCGGCTGACGACAGCAAAGCGTCCGTCGCTGACGATCATTCCGAACCGCCAGACAACAGCCGATGCCGACGCAACCGGAATCAACGCCGGCTTCCGAGGAAGAAGCGTATCACACCGCGATCAGCCGCTTGCGGGAAGTGGCTGTTACGAGCAGGCAATCTCAGGGTTTCAAGAATTCCTATCCAATAATCCAGGCAGCCCGTTGGTCGGCAACGCTCAGTATTGGTTGGGCGAAGCGTATTACGTCACGCGCGACTTCGATAAATCCCGACAGTCTTTCGAGACTCTGCGAGAACGCTTTCCGCGCAATGAAAAAGTGCCCGATGCGTTGCCTGCTTGGTTATATCTATGCCGAACTCGGCGATAAAGTTCCGCGCGCGAGGTGCTCAGCAAGCTCGAATCCTACCCCAATAGCAAAGCCGCCATGCAGGCCCAGAAACAGTTAAGGCTGTTGCAATAACCGAGAGTACGGCTGAGAGGGCGGCGGCGCGGCGTCTCAACTCGCTTCCAGCGCGCGCCACATCTCCTGGTCGCGCGCGGCGGTCCAGATGCGCGGCTGAATGATGCCGGAAGCTTCGTCGTAAGCGCGGCTGACATTGAACGGGATGCAGTGCTCGTAGATGAACATCTGGCCGTAGGCCGGGTCGAGCCGGCGCCGGGTGTCGGCATAGACATCCTTGAGCGATTTGCCGGTTTTCACGCCCTCCGCCGCGCACTGATAAACTGCGCGCACGAATCCCTGCGTATAGTCGATGGCGGCGTTGGCGCGGGCGTTGTTGAGCATGGCCTCGCCGCGGCCGGGCACCAGCTTTTCGGGCTCGAGCGCGCGCAGCTTCTCTAGTGTCTCGGGCCATTCCCGCAGATGGGCGTCGCCCATATACACCCCGGCGTTGTACTCCACCAAGTCGCCGCTGAATAGAATGCGGTCTTGGGGCAGCCAGACCACCGTATCGCCCCGGGTATGGCCGCTCCCAAGGTGCAGGATTTGCACTTCGCGCCGGCCCAGCCAGAGCGTGAGTTTGTGCTCGAAGACGATATTCGGCCAAGTCAGCCCAGGAATGGAATCGGCGCCACGAAACAAGCGCGGAAAGCGCTCGTACTCGGATTGGTAATCGGCTTCGCCGCGTTCCTGAATGAGTTCATAGGTGCCGCGGCTGGCGATGATATGCCGAGCCTGGAACGCCGACGCGCCCAATACCCGCACCGCGTGGTAGTGCGACAATACGATGGTTTGGACCGGCTTGTCGGTCACCGCGCGGATGCGCTGGATCAGATCCCGCGCCATGATAGGGGTGGCCAGAGTATCGACTACCAGCACCGAATCGTCGCCGACCACCACGCCCGCGTTGGGGTCGCCCTCGGCGGTATAGGCGTAGGCGCCCGCCCCGAGTTCGACGAAACTGATGGTCTTGTCGGTCAAATCGTTTTGTGAAGCGAAGGATTTGGCGGTCATCATGAACTCCTTGGCGAATGCGAAGCTGTGTTAAAGTCTCATTGTATAACCGGTACGACAGTGAAGGAGATGAGCGATGACCACTTGGCGGATCAGCGGCGATTACTTCGAAACATGCAGTTGCGATTTCCTCTGCCCTTGCATCACGAGCAACATGGCGGCCCAGCCGAGCCGTGGCCATTGCGATGTGGCGATGGTATTCCATATCGAACAGGGGCAGTATGGCGGCACCCGGCTCGACGGATTGAACTTCGCCGTCATCGCCCACGCGCCCGAGGCGATGGGCAAGGGCGGCTGGGCGGTGGGGCTGATCACCGATGAGCGCGCCACCCCCGACCAGAGCCAGGCATTGGCCGCCATCGCCAGCGGCCAAGCCGGCGGCCCACCGGCGGCGCTGGGGCCGCTGCTCGGGCAGTTTCTGGGCGCAGAAGCCAAGCCCATTCACTTCCAGAAAAACGGCCTGTCTCGCTCGGTGTCGATTCCGGGCGTGCTCGACCAGGCTTGCGCGGGTGTGCCCAGCCCGGTGGCGCAGGGCGACGCGCTTTATATCGACAACACCCTGCACCCCGCCAATCCGCGCCTGGCGCTCGCCAAAGCCACGCGCAGCCACCTGAGTGCGTTCGGCATCCAATGGAACGATACCAGCGGCGGCAATAACGGACACTTCGCGCCGTTCGATTGGCGGGTGAACTGAAACCTCACGTATGACGGACGATTCCCGCTACCCTTCACGCGCAACCCGCATCGCGGTTTGGGTCGGTGTTGTTGCTCGTGGCGGCTGGCGCCTGGGTACCATCGTCCGCCATGCGCTGATGATGGATCAGATGGCGGCATGGCGGAAATGAGTGTGCAGCCGGAATCGGCGCTCGTGTTCCTGCCGCTATGGATCGCGATGATGGTGGCGATGATGTTCCCGGCCGTTGCACCCGTGGTATCGCTTTACGCGGCGCTGGTCGAGCGGCGCCGAGCAGGAGGGGAAGTCGCCGCGCCGACCTGGATATTCGTCGCCGGCTATCTCGCGGTGTGGAGCTTGTGCGGCGTCGGCGCTTATCTGCTGGCGCGCGTGGTGCCGGCGCTCGGCATGATGGCGCCAGGTCTGCACCTCGATCATCCGTTGCTGGCGGGCGGCGTGCTGATCCTGGCCGGCGCGTATCAGCTCACGCCGTTGAAGCAGATCTGCCCGCGCCATTGCCGTTCGCCGCTGGGGGTGATCATGAATCACTGGCGGCCAGGCATGATTGGCGCGTTGCGCATGGGTTTCCTACATGGCGCTTACTGTCTGGGTTGTTGCTGGGCGCTGATGCTGGTGCTGTTCGCGGGTGGGCTTGATGAATCTCTGCATGGATGATAGCGCTGAGCGTGGTCATCTTCGTGGAAAAAGCGATTCTCACGGTGTTTGATTGGCAGGTTAACAGCGCTGGGCCTGCTGCTCGCTGGTCTTTATACGCTGCCAGCGGCGCCTGAACCACCCAGCGCTCCGGATCAGTGCCGATTGCCGTCAAGTGTCTCAATAGGCGTCGGCTTGGCGACCAGCCAGCGACTCACCTTTTCGGGACGAGACGATTTCGCCTAATGCTTTGTCAGCGTTGGCGCTAAACTCGTTGGTCGATTGCAGTAGTATGCGCCGGTTCGAAGGATTGATCACGATACGCGACAACCAAGCGTCGTTGGAACCGTCATGGGCCAATAGTTCATGCCCGTTGATATGGACAATAACCCATCCAAGCGCGTACCGATCGCCGGTTTCGCTGATCGGACCGCCGACGGGCGCATGCAGCTTGGCGAGCGAGGCCTGGCTAAGCAGGTATTTACCTTCGACCGGTAATCCCAACTGCAAGCGCGCGAATTTGAGCCAGTCCTTGAGCTGCATGCTGTACAGACCCGCTGGCGCTAAAATCGGGGGATTGAATTGCTGGTAGGGCAGCAACACGTTGCCATTGATATCGTGACCGCGAGGTGCATCGATAATGTTGGGATCATTCGAGCCGGGCGAGCCGAAATGCGCCGAGCGCATATCCAAAGGATCGAACAACTCTTGTTGCAGCAGTTCCTCGTAGGATCGGCCGCTGACCCGTTCCAGCATTCCGCCGGCCAGTGCGTAGCCAAAGTTTGAGTAATTGAAACTACCCCGCGCAGCGCCTGGTGGCAAGGCCAAGTACTCCGGCAAAAAACGCGTGCGTGCTTCGCGCCCGCTGCCTTGAAATGCCAGCGCCAGCTCTTGCAGCTCTTGCGGTATATCGTCGGTCAGACCGCTGCGGTGCGCCAGAAGCTCTTCCAGTGTGATGGTGGTGTTCGCCGGGTTTGCCCTCCCGGCCAGTTCAGGATAGGCCTGACCGACGGTCGTGTCCCAACCGATCAGCCCATGTTCAACCAGTCGCGCCGCCACGGTGGCGGTCATTGCCTTCAGGCATGAGCCGATATGGACCGAGTCGCCCCGCTCCATCTCCACGTTGGTGCCGCGTTGCCTGACTCCCGCCGCTACGGTCACCTCTGTTTTCGGTCCCGCAAGCAGGGTGACGATACCGGGAACAGGGTAATCGCGCACGGCTTTTTCGACGATGCGCGCGAGAAAGCGAGACGATGGTCGATCGGTCTGTGTGCTTTCAGCCATTGCATCCGACGATTGCGATGACAGGAGGGGTAGAGTTTGCTTGGCGCTCATGAGTGGGGGTGCGCCAGCACACATGATGGACAAACAACAAATCGTGAACTTGTGACTGACAAGCTTCAGTGAACGCATGTTGGACTCCTATGGGGCGTTAGGTTGAACAGCGCCTTCAACATAGGAAGAATGGGCCTCATTTGTCGTCCAGGCCGATTGGCGTAGACCAAACCCATTGGATCGGCCCAGTGGTGCAAGAAAAAAGCCGCTCCATCCAGCCATGGCTCTGCAGTGTGCAAAGAGCGTTAATCGCTGCTGAGTTGTTGAGACAAGCGGCGGTACGCGCCCGGACTCATGCCGGTGAGGCGGCGAAAAGTGCTATTGAAAGCGGATTTGGAACCGAAACCGCATTCGAGAGCGATTTCGAGCAATGGCCGCGAGTCAGACTGCGGGCGAGCCAGAGTCGCTTTAACCGCCTCGATCCGGTGGCGGTTGACATAATCATAGAACGTTTCTTGCAAGTACTGCGAAAAAAGCTGTGATAGTTGATGTGGAGTGGCTTGAATGTATCGCGCCAGATCCGCGAGCGCCAGATCATTCTCGAGGTATGGTTTGTCGGTCAGCATGACCTGCTCCAAACGCTGGCGTAGCGCTTCGGCGGCAGCCTTGCTCAACATCGAGCGGGCATATTTGACCGTAGTTGGCTCGGTCGTGGAGGGTGCGTTCAGAGCGCCGAGCACGCCATCCGAGCCCGATGAAGTATCCGGCTCTGATTCGGTTGGGTCAATACGAAGCACCGGAGAAGAATCCGCGGGGGTAAGGCGGACAAACACGTTGCGCTGGCGCGCCCCATACAAACCGATGATCACGAGCGCGGCAATCATGAGCAAGGTCGTCAATTCATCCGCTTGTGGCAGGTTAAACGCCGCGCTCATGACCCAGGTCAATAGTACGAAACCAAACAGTGCGGCGACTAGGGTTAACCAGTTCAGCGTGCGGCCTTCCAAGGCCGAACGCTCGTTTTTCAGCGCGTGCCGGGTCCGCTGCAAGCGGTGGACTATGAGGACCACGTAGGTGCCGAGATGCAGGGCGATCAGGATAAGCGGGGCCAGATCGCTTAACTGAGCTTGCGCCGCGGGTTCGGGCGGTCCAAGCTTCGCCACTTCAATCGTGAGGGCTGCGCCCAATAACATCGCGGGGATGAAGTGGGGCACGATCCGATAAGATGAATCGTCACGCGCGGTGAGTACCGTACAGTACAGCCACAGCCCTGGCCCTACCAGGAACAGCGCGATGGAGAAGTCCGGCAGCAGCCATTGAAAAGAGCGCTGTACGCGTAACAATTCAACGATATCGCCACCGCTATTCAGCGCGACTGAAAACAGTGTGAGAATCAGCCAACGATGTGCACGCCGTTCCTTCCGGTCTGCCGCAAGCATTGTGGCCAGCATGATCACTTGACCGACGACCGTAGCATTGAGGAGGGCCAAAACAACGTCAGGCAGGGGTAATAACATTGGAATGAATTGAAGTCATTTGAATTTTAAGGATAATCTGAGAATTTCCGGGTAGTCAATGGCAGCGGCTTGCCAACACGAGCTTACAGTTGGGATGGAATAGCAAGAAACGGGTGGCTCGCCACAACGCCGAGGGATACCTTCATGGTGTTGTTTCCAACTACATGAAGTTGAGGAGAGCCCATGACCGCACTTGCCAATAAGGTTGCCATCGTCACCGGAGCGAGCTCCGGGATTGGCTATGCCACGGCGAAGCTGTTCGCGCGCGAAGGCGCCAAAGTCGTCGTCGGCGCGCGGCGGCAAGCCGAACTCGACGCCCTGGTCGCAGACATTGCTGACACGGGCGGCGAGGCCGTCGCCCTGGCGGGCGACGTCAAGGATGAGGCATTCGCCAACGCGCTGGTCGAGACCGCGATGCGCTGCTTTGGCGGCCTGGATGTCGCGTTCAATAACGCCGGCACGCTGGGTGAAATGGGAGCCACGCCGACGGTATCGCTCCGCGGCTGGAGCGACACGCTCGACACCAACCTGACGAGTGCGTTTCTGGGCGCGAAGCATCAAATTCCAGCGATGCTCGCACGCGGGGGTGGTTCTTTGATTTTCACCTCGACATTCGTGGGCTACACCGTCGGCATTCCAGGGGCGGCTGCCTACGCCGCGAGCAAAGCCGGCTTGATCGGCCTTACCCAGGCGCTCGCAGCAGAGTTTGGGCCAAAGGGTATTCGGGTGAATGCGATCCTGCCAGGCGGCACCGACACGCCGATGGGGCGCGCCATGAACGGCAGCGCGGAAGCCTGGGCGTTCGTGGAGAATCTCCATGCGCTCAAGCGCGTGGCGACCCCGGAAGAACAAGCGAAATCGGTGCTTTACCTCGCATCGGATGCATCGTCGTTTACCACCGGGTCCGCTTTGCTGGTCGATGGCGGGGTTTCGATCCATCGAACCTGAGCGTTCCGGCAACAGAATGAGCGTAGCGCGGCTTGGCGAAGAGAGTTATCTTGTGCGCCTCACCTCCCCAAAAATCAACGATGAGGAAGCTAATGACCCCACCCGTCGATGCCAACGCCGTGCTGATGACCGGCGAGAATTCCTTTATCCGCCTGAGCCAAGACGGCGGCAAAACACAATCCGACCGCTTCAGCCATTGGCGCGTGCTGTGGTGCCCGGCAGGAGCAGGCCATGCGCTGTTCGTACAGAGTGAATTGACCGACCATCAAGTGCGAGTCTATAGCGATAACGTCGCCGTTGCGCGCTGGCTGCAACAGAATATCGAGGCGTTGCTGTTCCCGGCGTTCGCCGATCCTGGACTTGCGGTACTCGGCGCCGAGTTCGAGCGGCGCGGCGCGCCGCCCTCGGCGGCGAACGAGATCGTTTTTGCCGATGACGCGCAATTCGCGCTGACTTGGTACGATTTCGTCGAACCTTTTGTTCTGACCATGCCGCCTGGCTACAACAATCGCCCGATTGGGGTGTTCAGCACCTTCTTCCCGGCGCGCGCCGCGCAGGTCGAATTGAGCGGGCGTTGCGCGAGCGCTACACCGTGGCCGGAAGTGCGCGGCGATCGGCAATCGAGTAGCGCTTGCTTGGCGTGGTCGGAGACGTGGGTGAAACCGAGAGGGTAGTCATTGCCGGGGAATTGTTACACGTTGTAACATTGCATCAAAAGTGTTGCAATGTTACAATGTTTGTATCAATATTATACCTCGTTTAGTATCAAACCGAGGTTATGCCATGGAAGAGAAAGAGGTCGAAACCGACACCCAGCGGCAGGGAGCGCAAGGTTCGGCAACCACGCTGGGGCAGTTCCTGCGGTCATTGGTTTTTTTAGCGGTCGTGATTGCCGCCTTGGTCGTACTCGTTGCCGCCTGCGTGAGGGCGGTGCTGCTCTTGGCTTTGCGTCTGCGTCACTCATCCGGATCGTAAACCAGATTCGGTGCCAGCCAGCGCTCCGCCATC
This sequence comes from Gammaproteobacteria bacterium, assembly GCA_046347515.1. Taxonomy (GTDB): domain Bacteria; phylum Pseudomonadota; class Gammaproteobacteria; order Competibacterales; family Competibacteraceae; genus JAXMFZ01. The sequence continues at coordinate 14,738 of JAXMFZ010000046.1, forward strand.
AGGAGCGGCATGCCCTTGCGGTGGGCGTAATCCTCGACCTGGTCGCGGCCAATCTTGCCCAGCCCGAAATAGCGGGATTCGGGATGGGCGAAATACCAGCCCGACACTGCCGCCGCCGGCAACATCGCAAATGACTCCGTGAGCCGGATGCCGGCATTGGCTTCGGCGTCCAACAGCCGCCATAGGGTCGCTTTCTTCGGTGATCCGGGCAAGCCGGATAACCGGGGGCAGGGCGGATACCGCGATAGCGTTCGTCGATGAGTTCGGCGTTGCTGAAATACTCTTTGTGGGCATAGCCCCAAAATTCCTTTCGTACCCGCTCGTGAAGGCGTTCGGCGAGCGCTTCAGCGAGGCGATCGGCCAGCGCTTTCAGCATGATCGCGCGGTAGTCATCGTGATTGCGCTCGAATTCGGCCACTTTGGCCTCGATGCCGATGCCGGCAGTGAGCGCGAAGGCGCCGAGGTAATCGGCCACGCCGCTCGCTTTGGGGGCGATGAAATCCGCCAGCGATTGATTCGGCTTTCCGGGTGGACGGCGGGTTTGCTGGCGCAAATGATGGAGCGTGGCGAGCGGCGTATCGCGGCGCTCATCCGTATAAAGCTCGATGTCGTCGTCAGCCGCGCGATTGGCCGGGAAGAAACCGATCACGGCGCACGCGGTCAACCACCGCTCTTGGACGATTTGCGCCAGCATCGTTTGCGCGTCGTCGTAGAGTTTGCGCGCCTCAGGGCCGATCTTGGCATCATCCAGAATCTTGGGGAAGCGTCCGTGCAGCTCCCAGGTAATGAAAAACGGCGTCCAGTCGATGCGCGCGACGAGCTCTGCCAGGGAATAATCGGAAAATACCTTGGTTCCGATAAAATTAGGGCGGGGTGGATTGTAAGTCTGCCAGTCGATGAGGGTGCGGTTGGCGCGCGCTTCCGCGAGCGTCAGCAGTTCGCTGCGATCCTGACGGTTGGCATACTGGGCGCGTTTTTGCACGTACTCGGTTTTCGTTTTGACAGTGAAACCGGCGCGTTGCTCGGCGCTTACCAGGTTTTGCACCACGCCTACCGCGCGCGAGGCGTCTTTGACATGGATCACGGCGTGCGGATACTGCGGATCGATTTTCACGGCAGTGTGCATGACCGAAGTGGTCGCGCCGCCGATCAAGAGCGGTAAGTCGAGATTAAGGCGCTTCATTTCCCGGGCGACGTGCACCATTTCATCGAGCGACGGAGTGATCAGGCCCGACAGGCCGATGAGGTCGGCGTTGTGCTCGCGCGCGGCGTCGAGGATTTTCTGCGCCGGCACCATCACGCCCAGATCGATGACCTCGAAGTTATTGCACTGTAGCACCACGCCGACGATGTTCTTGCCGATGTCGTGGACGTCGCCTTTGACTGTCGCCATCACGATCTTACCGTTAGAGCGGTTCGCACCCTCGGCTTTTTGGGCTTCGATGTAAGGCACTAGATGGGCGACCGCTTTTTTCATGACGCGCGCCGATTTCACCACTTGCGGCAGAAACATCTTGCCGGACCCGAACAAATCACCGACCATGTTCATGCCGTCCATCAACGGCCCCTCGATCACATCCAGCGGGCGTTTGGTCTGCTGCCGGGCTTCCTCGGTGTCGGCGACTACATGCTCGTCTATGCCTTGCACCAGGGCGTGTTCCAACCGTTTCGCCACCGGCCACGAACGCCAAGCGAGGTCTTCCTTTTTTGCCTCGCCGCCGCCTTCGCTCTTGTATTTCTCGGCGATTGCCAGAAGCCTCTCGGTGGCGTCGGGACGGCGGTTCAGAATCACATCCTCGACGCGTTCGCGTAACTCCAGCGGAATTTCTTGGTAGATTGCCAACTGCCCGGCATTGACGATCGCCATGCTGAGCCCAGCTTGAATGGCGTGGTAAAGAAACACCGAGTGCATGGCCTCGCGCACCGCGTTGTTGCCGCGAAACGAGAACGACACGTTGGAAAGGCCGCCGGAGGTGAGCGCGTAGGGTAGGCTGCGCTTGATCTCGCGCACGGCCTCGATGAAATCGATGGCGTAGCGGTTGTGTTCTTCGATGCCCGTGGCGATGGCGAAGATATTGGGGTCGAAGATGATGTCTTCGGGTGGAAATCCGACCCGCTCGGTGAGAATCTGATAACAGCGCCGGCAAATGCCGATCTTACGCGCCAGGGTATCGGCCTGGCCTTGTTCGTCGAACGCCATCACCACCACCGCCGCGCCATAACGCCGCACCAGCTTGGCTTGTTCGATGAATTTGTCTTCGCCTTCCTTGAGGCTGATCGAATTCACCACGGGCTTGCCTTGCACGCATTTCAAGCCGGCCTCGATGACGGACCATTTGCTGGAGTCGATCATCACCGGCACGCGGGCGATGTCGGGCTCGGCGGCGATCAGATGCAGGAACGTCGTCATCGCCGCCTCGGAATCGAGCATGCCTTCGTCCATGTTCACATCGATAATCTGGGCGCCGTTATCGACCTGGCTGCGCGCCACGTCGAGCGCGGCGTCAAAGCGGCCATCTTTGATCAGCTTGGCGAACTTGGCCGAGCCGGTGACGTTGGTGCGTTCGCCGACGTTGACGAAAAGCGATTGCGGACCGATGGCGCAAGCCTCCAGACCCGCCAGCCGGCAGGCGCGCGGTAGGATGGGGGTCGCGCGTGGCGGCAAACCTTGCACGGCGGCGCGGATGGCACGGATATGCGCGGGCGTGGTGCCGCAACAGCCGCCGACGATGTTGAGGAACCCTTCACGCGCCCAGGATGCAATCTCCTCGGCCATTTCCTCGGGGCCGAGATCATAGCCGCCCATGGCGTTGGGCAGCCCCGCGTTCGGATGAACCGAGACCCGGGTTTCGGCAATACGCGCCATCTCTTCGATATGCTGGCGCAGCTCGTAAGGGCCGAGCGCGCAGTTCAGGCCAATGGCGAGCGGCTGGACATGGCGTATGGAGTGATAGAACGCTTCGACGGTCTGGCCGGTGAGGGTGCGTCCGGAGGCGTCGGTGATGGTGCCGGAAATGATCACCGGGATGTCGATGCCGTGCTGGTCGCGGTATTGCTGGATGGCGAACAACGCGGCCTTGGCGTTCAAGGTATCGAAGATGGTCTCGACCAGCAGCAGATCGGCGCCGCCATCGACTAGGCCGCGCGTGGCTTCGAGGTAGGCGGCCGCCAATTCATCGAAACCGATGCTGCGAAACCCTGGGTTGTTGACGTCCGGCGACAGGCTCGCCGTGCGGTTGGTCGGCCCTAGCGCACCGGCCACGATACGCGGTGTTCCGGTCTTGGCCGCGTGGGCGTCGGCGACTTCGCGCGCCAGGCGCGCACCGGCCAGATTCAGCTCATAGGCCAGGGCGGCCATGCGATAGTCGGCCAGGGCCACGGCGTTGGAGTTGAAGGTGTTGGTTTCGATGATGTCGGCGCCGGCTTCGAGATAGGCGGCATGGATCGCGCGGATGACGTCGGTTGGGTGAGCGACAAGAGGTCGTTATTGCCCTTGAGGTCGGTGGGCCAGTCCTGGAAACGCGCGCCGCGATAACCGGCTTCATCTGAGCTGATAACCCCGGATCATGGTGCCCATCGCGCCGTCGAGAATGACGATACGTTGATCCAACAAATTTTGTAATTGAGCGATACGGGGATTAGGCATGACGACGATCCGGCTATGGGCGAAAAACGCCTGCATGCATTGTGGCGGAAGTATGGAGTTGAAGCAATCTCATTATCTTCACAAAGAATGTGAAAATGATTCATAATGAACCATGATTTCTAGCGGAAACGTCGGCCATGTTTCTCGAATTGCGCCATTTGCGTACCGTGGCGATGCTGCGCGACACGGGTAGCATCGCCCAAGCGGCCCAGCGCTTACACCTCACCCAATCGGCACTGTCGCATCAGCTCAAGGCGCTGGAAGATTATTACGGCTTGGCTTTGTTCATGCGTAAAGCCAAGCCCTTGCGTTTCACGCCCGCGGGACAACAAGTGCTCGCTCTGGCCGACCGCGTGCTACCCGCGTTCGCCGCTGCTGAGCGTGAATTGGCACGCCTGGCGGGGGGACGGGCGGGGCGCTTGCACATCGCCATCGAGTGCCATAGTTGTTTCGATTGGTTGATACCCACCCTAGACAGTTTCCGCGATCATTGGCCGGAAGTGGAAATGGACATCCTCACCAGCATCAGCTTCGCGCCGCTGCCTGCCCTGAGTCGGGGCGCGGCGGATTTGGTCGTGACCTCCGACCCCGTCGATGATCCCGCTGTCCGCTATGAGCCCCTGTTTCGTTATCAGGGCATGCTGGCGATGGCGAAAACCCATCCGTTGGTCGCCAAACCTTGGATAGCACCGGCCGACCTCGTCGGCGAAACCCTGATCACGTATCCCGTCGAACGCGGTAGGCTGGATGTGTTCAAACATTTTCTCACGCCCGCAGGGGTCGAGCCGCGCGCCGTGCGCACCACCGAATTGACCGCGATGATCATGCAGCTAGTCGCCAGCCGGCGGGGGGTTGCGGCGCTGCCGAGTTGGGTGCTGACCGAATACCTGGCGCGCGACTACGTGGTAGCCCGGCCCTTGGGCGCCAGGCCGTTCTGGTGTACGGTATTCGCCGCCGCGCGCAGGACGGATTCCGAGCTTCCGTTTCTGCGTGACTTTCTCGCCACCGCCCGGGAGACGGCGTTTCAGGTTTTGCACGGAATTCGCGCGGCCAATGAGCGCGAGGATCAGCGGAGCTAGCCGGGCTGCTGATCAAAGCGGTTGTGAATGGCGGTCACAATCGATACTCTGTATGCTGGGTCTCTCAATACTAAAGAGAATTTCAGAGATGTGCCATCATCCAGCACTCTGCTGCCCAAGCTGGGGAATCGCATCGTGAGCAGCGATGAAACTGAAATCACCAAGCTGAATCTTATCCGCACCCTGGAGCTGAAGCGGCCTTATCTGACCGTGATGTCGGGTAAGGATATCGCCATACGCTATTTGCTGGACCAGAATGAGATGGTCATTGGCCGTACCACGGTGGCGCAGATCGTTCTCAACGAGGCCAATGTGTCGCGTCAACACGCACGGCTGACGGTAAGCGAAAACACGGTATTGGTGGAAGACCTCGATAGCACCAACGGTACTTACGTGAATGGCCTGCCCATCACCCAGTGTGTGCTGCAGGATGGCGACATTCTGGGCATCGGCAAGACGATCCTGAAATTTGCCTGGCAATCGGAAATCGAAAATGCTTTCCACGAGGAAGTCATCGATACCGCGCGCTATGACGCGGTCACGGGGTTGATGAGCCGGCGGTTTTTCCGCAAATATCTGGAATCCGAATTCGCCCGCGTGCAGCGCTACGGCGGGCAACTCAGCTTGCTGATCTGCGACCTTGACGATTTCAAGCACATCAATGACACCTATGGCCACCATATTGGCGACAAGGTACTGCGCCAGATGGGTGACGAGCTGTGTGCCTGTATCCGCAACAAAATCGATGTCGCCGGGCGTTACGGCGGGGATGAACTGATCGTGTTGTTGCCCGCGACCAGCCTGGAAATGGCGCGCATCGTCGGAGAAAAAATCCGTACCCGACTCGCCCAATTGGAAATTACCCCAGCGGACGGACATTGCACGATCAGCATCGGAATCGGCACCAGCAGTGCGGCGATTGACAATCCTGATGCCCTGCTGCGTGCCGCCGACGAGAAACTCTACCTCGCCAAGGAAAAAGGCAAGAATCGCGTCGAGGGCTGACGAGCTGGAGTAGCGCTCAGTTCGCGCCCACCCGCAATATGATTTTGCCGATGTGGCGATTGGATTCCATCAAGGCATGGGCTTGCGCCGCCTCGGACAGCGCAAAAACACTGTCGATGACGGGTTTGACCCTGCCCTTGTCCAGCAGCGGCCATACTCGTTCATGGAGACCGCGCGCGATGGCGGCTTTGCTCTCCACCGACTGCGGGCGCAGCGTCGAACCGGTGATGGTCTGGCGCTTGATCATCAACGGCGCGAGGTTGATTTCGACCTTGGGGCTGCGCAGAAACGCGATTTGCACCAGTCGTCCTTCCATCGCCAGGCATTGTAAGTTGCGAGCGACATAATCACCGCCCACCATGTCGAGAATCACATCGGCCCCGCGGCCTTCGGTAAAGTCCTTCACGACTTTCACGAAATCCTCGTCGCGATAATTGACCGCCCGGTCCGCGCCCAGTTGCAAGCAGGCTTGCGCTTTGTCCGCGCTCCCCACGGTGGTGATGACGCGTGAGCCAAAAGCGTGCGCAAGCTGGATCGCGGTGGTGCCGATGCCGCTTGCGCCGCCGTGTACGAGCAGGGTTTCGCCAGGTTGCAGGCGGCCACGGGTGAACACGTTGCTCCATACGGTGAAAAAAGTCTCCGGCAGCGCCGCTGCCTGCAACAAGTCAAAGCTTTGTGGAATCGGCAGGCATTGTGAAGCGGGCGCAACGCAATACTCGGCGTAGCCGCCGCCGTGGGTCAACGCACAGACCCGGTCGCCCACGCGCCAGTCCTTGGCCTCCGAGCCCAGCGCAACCACCGTGCCCGCCACTTCCAACCCCGGCAAGTCGGAAGCATCCGGAGGCGGTGCGTAATGGCCTTGGCGTTGCAGGCAATCGGGGCGGTTGACGCCGGCGAACGCAACCTGGATCAGCACTTCGTTGGGTTTAGGCGCAGGCAGAGGGCGCTCGGCGGGTTTCAGCACCTCGGGGCCACCGGGCTGGGTTATTTCGATGGCAATCATGGCGGCGGAGTGCACGACTGGGGACAGTAGCGGGGCGAAGTCGTCAAGGTGGAAGCGCGCGCTAGGCTTTTTTGGCTGCGGTTTTGCTGATGGCTGGCTTCTTGGTTGGGGTTTTGCCAGTCGTTGCCTTGCCGGCAGTGGATTTCTTGGTGGCAGTCGGCTGCGCGGCCGTGGTTTTGCTGACGACGGGTTTCTTAGCGGTCGCTGTCTTACTGGCCGGCGCCTTGCTGGCGCCGGGCTTCTTGGCAGCAGTCGAGTTACCGGTCTTCGCGGCGGAACTGGTTTTGCTAGGCATGACGTTGCGTTACCTCATCTCTTTGAGTGATTTTCAGAAGCGGACGGCGGTTCAACCGCATTTCGAATCGCCGCAATTCAGGCAGGTCATGCAACCATCCATGATAATCACTGCCTTGGTCTGACATTTCGTGCACAGCGACGCGCTTTCCGGAAAGCCCGGCGTGCTGCTCGCTTCGCTGACACTGAGGTTGGCGTCGTATTGAGCGCGCTTTTCCTCGATGAGTTTCTTTTGATGCGGGTCGAGTTTTTCATCTTTCAGCAAGCCGATCGAGCGCATGTGCGCCTCGATGACGTCGCCGATCTCGGCGACCAGCGAAGGCATGTATTTGCCGCCTTTCTTGAAATAGCCGCCCTTGGGATCAAACACAGAACGTAGTTCCTCGACCAGAAACGTGACGTCGCCGCCTTTGCGGAATACCGCCGAGATGATGCGCGTCAGTGCCACGATCCACTGGAAGTGGTCCATATTCTTGGAGTTGATGAAAATTTCGAACGGTCTGCGCAGTTCGTGCTCGGTGCCGGGGTTGAGGATGATGTCGTTGATGGTGATGTAAAGCGCATGATCGGAAAGCGGCGTTTTCACTTTGTAGGTGGAGCCGGTCAACATGTCCGGGCGCTGCACGCTCTCGTGCATTTGCACAACATTGGCCTTGGTCTTGGCGTCGGCCTGCGCCGTCAAAGCCGCCGCTGCCTGCTGTTCGGCATCCTTGCTGGAAACGCTGTACTTGACGATCTTTTTGTCGATCTTGATTGCCATCGCGGCTTTCTCCGCAGCCATTAATATTTGCCGTAATAACCTTCTTTGAGGGCATCGAATAAATTGGCGGCACTGTGTATCTCGCCATCGTACTCGATTTCCTCATTCCCTTTCACCTTGATTTGACTACCGTCTTCCAGAGTGAAGGTATAGATCGTATTCTCCAAATCTTGTTCCTTGACCAACACACCCTGGAAAGCCGCCGGATTGAAGCGGAAGGTGGTGCAGCCTTTCAGACCTTTTTCGTAAGCGTAGAGATAAATATCCTTGAACGCTTCGTAGGGAAAATCGGTCGGCACGTTGGCGGTTTTGGAGATGCTGGAGTCGATCCAGCGCTGCGCGGCCGCTTGGATATCGACGTGTTCCTTGGGAGTGATATCGTCGGCGGTGATGAAATAATCCGGTAGCTTTTCCTCCGGATCATTCGAGTAAGGCATCGCCTTCGGGTTGATCAAGGCGCGGTAAGCGAGCAGCTCGAACGAGAACACGTCGATTTTTTCCTTGGTCTTGCGCCCTGCCCGGATGACATTGCGGAAATAGTGATGCGCGAAACTCGGTTCGATGCCGTTGGAGGCATTGTTGGCAAGGCTGAGCGAGATCGTGCCGGTAGGTGCGATGGAAGTATGGTGGGTGAAGCGCGCGCCGGTTTCGGCGAGTTCCACGACCAGTTGCGGATCGATTTCCGCCACGCGCTGCAGGTAGCGGCTATAACGCGCGTGCAGCACCTTGCCCTTCACCGTATCGCCCGCTTTGTAACCGTCGCGGCGCATTTCCGGGCGTTTGCTCAGCATTTCCTCGGTGACCGTGAATACTTGCTCCAGCAGAGGCGCCGGACCTTTTTCCTTGGCGAGTTCGAGGGCGACGCGCCAACCCGCGAGCGCCATCTCGCGCGTGGCTTCGTCGGTGAAGGCGAGCGATGCGGGCGAGCCATATTTCATTCCCAGCATGGTGAGCGTGGAGCCAAGACCCAGATAGCCCATACCATGACGGCGCTTGCCGAGAATTTCCTGCCGCTGTTGCTCAAGTGGCAGGCCGTTGATCTCGACTACATTGTCGAGCATACGGGTGAAGATGGCCACCACTTCGCGGTAGGTATCCCAGTCGAAATGGGCGCTGTCGGTGAACGGCTCGCGCACGAACTGGGTGAGGTTGACCGAGCCTAGGAGACAGCTCCCGTAGGGAGGAAGGCCCTGCTCTCCGCACGGATTGGTGGCGCGGATGTTTTCACAAAACCAGTTATTATTCATATTGTTATACTGGTCTATTAGAATGAAACCCGGTTCGGCGTAGTCGTAAGTGGAGGACATGATTACATCCCATAGCCGGCGCGCGCGAATGGTTTTGTAGATTCGACACGCGACTTGGCCTTGGCTATTCGCCACCAACCCCTCATGAGTGGGCCAGTCACGCCAGATCACCTGGGTTTTGTCGTTGAGGTCGAGGCCGTCTTCCTCAATTTCCTTGGCGCGCAGCGGGAATGCCAACACCCAGTCGGCATCGTTCTTCACCGCTTCCATGAACGCTTCGGTGATGAGCAGCGACAGATTGAACTGCCTGAGTCTGCCACTCTCGCGCTTGGCGCGGATGAATTCGAGCACGTCCGGGTGGCTCACGTCGAAAGTGCCCATCTGCGCGCCGCGCCGCCCGCCGGCGGAGGATACGGTGAAACACATCTTGTCGTAGATGTCCATGAACGACAGCGGTCCCGAAGTATAGGCGCCGGCGCCCGACACATAAGCGCCGCGCGGGCGTAGCGTGGAAAAATCGTAGCCGATGCCGCAACCCGCTTTCAGCGTAAGCCCGGCTTCGTGGACTTTACCGAGAATGTCGTCCATGGAGTCCTGAATAGTGCCGGAAACCGTACAGTTGATGGTGCTGGTGGCGGGTTTATGCTCCAACGCGCCGGCGTTGGAGGTGATGCGGCCGGCGGGAATGGCGCCGTGGCGCAGCGCGAATAGAAAACGGTCATACCACAGTGCGCGTTTCTCCGGCGTGAGTTCAACCTCGGCGAGTGCCCGCGCGATGCGCTTGTAGGTATCGTCGATGGTATCGTCGAGCGCCCGCCCGTCTTTGGCTTTGAGCCGGTATTTCTTGTCCCAGATATCGAATGAAGCCGGTTGCAGCGGAATTGAGTCGACACTGGCAAAAAGCGGCTCGACGGGGCGTAGACGGGCGGGTTTCGTCATTCTTTCTTCCTCCGATAGCGTAGTCTGCATATTTATCGCATGCGTTTTAATTTGACAACACATGTTGTAAAATTAATAATATTTTATGATGGTGATAGCCACGGTTTCGACAAAAAATTCAAAATATCAACTCGGCGAAACTGCTACGATAGGCAATATTGATTGATAGATGGAATGGCTGTATCTACTATAAATAGTGGCGGAGCGTAGCGTCAACCACTATATACAGTATTATAACCCATGATAGCTCGGTATTCATCATCAACGGATTCGGGGAGTTTTTCATTTACTTGACGCCGTGCTAGGCGTGGTAATTGCGAGACTGATGCCATAACTTGTGTTGTAAACACCTAATTCAGGTGATATAAAGGATTTTCATTGGAAAAAAAGACAAGCTTGAATAAACGGTCATTTGCTAACGAGCGGACTGCGATGAAAACATTAACTGCCACTCTTGTTGTTGTTTCTATTGGATTGATCGGCTGCGCGCCTCCGGTTCCCAGCCCGATCGTTTATGATAAATCTAATCAATACAAAATGTTAGCTGCTCATCATTGGGATGTGTTTGCAAAGGATGTGGCTACCCGATTGGCGACTGCGTTGAAGGATGGCAATCCCTCCAAATCGGTCGTTCTATACGTCGAGAAGCCGAGCACGGGAACGGTTTTCAACAATACTTTTTACGAACTGTTGACGACGCAACTGATGCAGCAGGGGTTCGGCATCACACGTAGCGCCGAAGCGACGCCTCTGCACGTCACCTATACCACGACGTTTGCCGGCAAGGTCGATGTCGATGTACAGAACGCACCGGTCGATGTCGTGGCCGCCGACGACGATGTCGTGGTTACCGTTTCCGTTACCAACGGTGATCGTTTCGTCACCCGCATCAGCGAAGTTTTTTACATCGATTATTTCGCCAGACAAGAATACATTGCGAGTACTGGGTCACGAGCGCCCAATCACCTGCGCCTGATTGAGGTGGTAGGCCAATGAGTATGGTAAGCATGATGCGGCTTATGGCCATTTTGTTGGCGGCGCTGCTCGGTTTTGGCTGCGCCACATCCAATAACGCGCAGGGCCGGGGCGGCAAAGGCAGAGTCCCTGACAGCGACCTGGTTTCGCAAAGCTACTCAGCGGCGGATGCTTTGGTCGAGCAAGCGCCCTGGCTCAAAGACAATCGCCAACCGCTGCTGACCGCGACTTTCGTCGATATCAATGCGCTGGAAAACTCCTCGGCGCTGGGTCGAATCGTGGCCGAGCAGGTTTCATCCCGTTTCGCCCAAAAGGGCTTTACCATGATCGAGATGAAGCTACGCACCAACATCTTCATCAAGAACAACGGCGGCGAATTCGCGTTGTCGCGCGAGGTGCGGAGCCTGAGCCAGGTGCATAATGCCGTCGCGGTGATCGCCGGCACTTACGCCGTGGGCCGCAACTCGGTGTACGTCAATGCGCGCCTGATTCGCGCCGCTGACAATCTGATTCTTGCCTCCTACGATTACAGCTTGCCCATCGGGCCGGACACTCGGGCTTTGCTGGCTTCGCAATAGCTATAACAACAGTCCTTTCCCATTCCGAACCGCCACGTCCGCGTGGCGGTTTTTTTTTGATCCTGTTAGTTTAGTTCCTTCATTCGTCACATCGTGGTTGTCTATGGGTACCATCTCTTTGCCCGCTTGGTTTGACGAGCACGGCATCACCGAGGTCGAAGCCATCGTTCCCGATATGTCCGGCGTGGCGCGTGGCAAAGTCATGCCCGCCTCGAAATACGCACGCGAGCAATCGATGCGCTTGCCGGAGGAAATTTTCCTGCAAACCATCACCGGCGATTATCCCGAAGATCGCAGCATGGTGTCGGCGGCGGAGGGCGACATCGTGCTCAAACCCGACCTCAAAACCTTGCGCCGGGTGCCGTGGACGACCGAGCCGACCGCGCAAATTTTGCACGATGCCTTCCACATGGATGGGCGCTGGGTGGATACAGCGCCGCGCTACGTGTTGCGTCGAGTGCTCGAACTTTACGAAGCGCGTGGCTGGAAACCGGTGATCGCGCCCGAACTGGAATTCTTCCTAGTCAAGCCCAATCCCGATGAGGATTACCCACTGGAAGCGCCGGTCGGGCGCTCCGGGCGCGCAGAAACCGGCCGGCAATCATACAGCATCGACGCCATTAATGAATTCGACCCCCTGTTCGAGGCCGTTTACGATTATTGCGAGGCGCAGGGCATCGACATCGATACCCTGATCCATGAACTGGGCGCGGCGCAGATGGAAATCAATTTATTGCACGGTGACCCGCTGGAGCTTGCCGACCAGGTGTTTTTGTTCAAACGCACCATGCGCGAAGCGGCGCTGCGCCACAAGATGTACGCCACTTTCATGGCGAAACCCATGGAGAAAGAGCCGGGCAGCGCGATGCACATCCACCAAAACGTGCTCGACGTCAAGACCGGTCGCAATGTATTCAGCACCGACAACGGCGAGCCCAGCCGTTTATTCCTCGCCCATATCGGTGGATTGCAGAAGTATCTGCCAGCGGCGATGTCGCTATTCGCGTCCAACGTCAATTCCTTTCGCCGTATCACCCGTTTCTATGCCGCGCCGATCAATGTCCAATGGGGCTACGACAACCGCACCACGGGCTTACGCGTGCCGCTCGGCGAGCCACAATCGCGGCGGGTGGAAAACCGCGTGCCGGGCGCCGACGCCAACCCCTACCTCGCCATCGCCGCATCACTTGCCTGCGGCTATCTCGGCATGGTGGAAAGCTTGCAGGCCAGCGCGCCCTGGGAAGGTAGCGCTTATCATCTGCCATTCGGATTGCCGCGCAATCTTGAAGAAGCATTACAGCTTTTGAAAGCGTCAATACCGCTCAAGGAGGTGCTCGGTGAACGCTTCGTGGCGGCCTATCATGCCGTCAAAGAGTGTGAGTACGAGGCGTATCTGCATGTGATTAGTTCCTGGGAGCGGCGGCATTTGTTGCTCAATGTGTAACTGTTCATTGCTATTCTATATTTAGATTCGTGCCTTGGAGATTTCATTGACCATGCCTACTCCAACCCCCACCCGTACCACCCGCGAATGGCAAACGCTCGATAGCCGCCACCATTTGCATCCGTTCACCACTTACAAAACTCTCAGCCAGAAAGGCAGCCGCGTCATTACCCGCGCCGACGGCGTTTATTTGTGGGATTCCGATGGCAATCGCATCCTCGATGGCATGGCGGGGCTGTGGTGCGTCAATGTCGGTTATGGGCGCAAGGAACTGGCCGAGGCCGCTTATGCCCAGATGCTGGAGCTCCCGTACTACAACAATTTCTTTCAATGCTCGCACCCGCCGGCGATTGAGCTTTCACGCCAACTGGCCGAGGTCGCGCCGTCCGGCTTCGAGCGCGTGTTCTTCACCAACTCCGGTTCGGAGGCGAACGACACCATCATCCGCATGGTGCGCCGCTACTGGGAACTGCAAGGCCAGCCCGAGCGCTCCATCATCATCGCCCGCGAAAGCGCTTACCACGGCAGCACCATGGGCGGCGCGAGCCTGGGCGGCATGAAGACCACCATGCACGGCCAGGGCGGCATTCCCATTCCGGGCATCGTCCACATCGATGCGCCGTATTGGTACCTCAAGGGCGGCGACCTCAGCCCCGAAGCCTTTGGGCTACAGGCAGCGCGCGCGCTGGAAAATAAAATCAACGAACTCGGCGCCGACAAGGTCGCCGCATTCATCGGCGAACCGATCCAGGGTTCTGGCGGGGTGATCGTGCCGCCCGCCACTTACTGGCCGGAAATCCAGCGCATCTGCGAGCGTCACGGCATCTTGTTGGTCGCCGATGAAGTGATCTGCGGTTTTGGGCGCACTGGCGCGTGGTTCGGTTCCGATTACTATGGCTTAAGACCGGATTTGCTGGCGATCGCCAAGGGCTTGTCATCCGGCTATCTACCGATCGGCGGGGTGCTGGTCGGCGATCGCGTCGGCAAGGCGCTGGCCGAGGCCGACAGCGAATTCTTCCACGGCTTCACCTATTCCGGCCATCCCACTGCGTGTGCGGTGGCGTCCGCCAATATCCGCATCCTGCAGCGCGAAAAGCTCATCGAACGGGTACGCGATGACATCGGCCCCTACCTCCAACGCCGCTGGCGTGAACTGGCCGATCATCCGCTGGTGGGCGAGGCGCGCGGTGTCGGTTTGCTGGGCGGCTTGGAATTGGTGAAAGACAAGCGCAAGCGCACATTGTTCGAGCCGCGCGGCGAAGTCGGTACGATCTGCCGCGATCTCTGTATCCAGAATGGCCTGGTGATGCGCGCCGTATGGGATACGATGATCATTTCACCGCCTTTGATCATCACCCATGAGCAGATCGACGAGCTCATCGCCAAGGCGCGCCACTGCCTGGATCTCACCGCGGCGCGCCTGGGCTGATAGGCTGCCAGCGTTTCAAGAGCGCAGCGCGGGCAATGGTTTGTTCTTGGGAGTGAATTCCAACGCCAGGCCGTTATTGCAATAGCGCAAGCCGGTGGGTGCTGGACCATCGTTGAATACATGGCCTTGATGGCCGCCGCAGCGCGCGCAGTGATATTCGGTACGCGGCCAGATCAGCTTGAAGTCCTTTTTGGTGGCGACCGCGCCGGGCAGAATGTCCCAGAAGCTCGGCCAGCCGGTGCCACTGTCGAATTTACGGCTGCTATCGAACAAGGGCAGATAACAGGCCGCGCAAATGAACGTGCCATCGCGCTTTTCGGCGTTCAGCAGACTGCTGAAGCTGGGTTCGGTCTCTTCCTCGAACAGGATCCGAAAACGATCCGGCGGCAGCAGGCTTTTCCACTCGGCTTTCGACTTCATGAGCGGCGGCACAGCGTCTTTGGTTTTGCCGGTGATCGGCAGCAAGGTAAGCAGGGATAAGCCCGATAAACGGATCAGCCATTGACGGCGGTTCATGGTGTGTTCCTCGACCAGTGGGTGATGGCTCTATGATACGCACGGTTGGGTCATTCCGACGCACGTGCTGCCTTAAAGCAAGCATTCACGACGCGTCATCTGCCTTGGCGCAAGCGCGCTTCCAGATACTCGACGCCGCGCATCATCGGGAAACACATGGCGTAGTAAAACAGCGCCGCTAGCACATAAGTCTGCATGGGCAGAAAACTCGATGAGGCTAGATCCTTGGCGCGCAGCATCAGCTCCGGCGCGGCGATGATCGAACACAGCGCGGTTTCCTTGAGCAGGCCCACCGCATAGTTGGCGATGGGCGGCAGCACGATGCGCACGGCCTGCGGCAGGATGATGTAACGCATCGCCTTGAGCGGGGTCATGCCGAGCGCCAGCGCGCCTTCCATTTGGCCCTTGTGCAGCGCCTCGATGCCGGAGCGGAACACTTCGGCCAGGAATGCCCCGCCGTGGATGCCGAGGCCGAGCACGGCTGCGGTGTACGAAGTCGGAGAAAGGCCGACGCTTGGCAGGCCGAAATACACCCAGAACAGAATCACCAGGGCCGGGATGCCGCGGATCACTTCAATGTAGAAAACCGCGAATGCGCGCAGCGCCTTGAGTTGAGAACCACGCGCCAGGGCGATGGCGAGACCGATCACGGTGGCTAAGCAAAACGCCAGCGCCATGAGCTTCAAGGTCTGCCAGGACGCCAGCAGGAATTCCGGCAACCACGCGCCGAGGTTGTCCTGATAGCCCTTCAAGAATTCGATCATGGCGGGTGCTCAGCGCCAGGCGTCCTTGGCTTTCTCCAAGCGCCTCACCAAGCGCGACAAGGGCACGGTGAGCGCTAGATAAATCGCTGCGCAGAGCAGATAAATCTGATTGCTGAGAAACGTCGCTTGCACCAGCCGGCGTGCCTCGAACATCACTTCCGGCGCGGCGATGGCCGAGATGATGGCGGTATCTTTCAAGAGCCCGATGGCATAGTTGCCGAGCGGCGGTAACATCAGCCTGAGCGCCTGCGGCAACACGATGTAGCGCATGGTGTTCACGGGCGTCAGGCCGAGCGCAAGCGCCGCTTCCCACTGGCCGCGCTGGATCGCTTCGATGCCGGCGCGGTAGATTTCGGCGACGTAAGCCGCGCCGTTGATGCCCAGGCCGAGAATCGCGGCGTTGATCGGCGAGAATTCGATGCCGAGATCAGCTAGCCCGAAATACAAAATAAACAACTGCACCAGCGCCGGGGTGCCGCGCAACACGTCGATGTAGACCAACGCCGGCCAGCGCAGCAAGCGGGATCGCGCGATGCGCATCAGAGCGATTCCCATGCCGAGGGTCAACGCCAGCGCCAGTGCACCCAGCGTCACCTGGATCGTGGTCAGCGCCGCCCACAGCAATATTGGCAAGAATTGCGGCAGGTATTCCCAGAATTTGAGCCAGAAATCGGCCATGCGCTGCCTCAACGCTCCTGGATATGGCGCAGGAACAGGCGCGTGCGCTCGTGGGAAGGATTGCCGATCACCGTTGACGGCGGCCCCTGCTCGACGATCACCCCGCCGTCCATGAAGATCACCCGGTCCGACACCTCGGCGGCGAACGATATTTCGTGGGTCACGATCACCATGGTGCGGCCTTCGGCGGCCAGGGCGCGCATCACTTTCAGCACTTCCCCGATGAGTTCGGGGTCGAGCGCAGACGTTGCCTCGTCGAACAGCATCAGCTTGGGCTGCATGGCCAGCACGCGGGCGATAGCGACGCGCTGCTGCTGGCCGCCGGAGAGCCGTTCCGGATATTCCCGCGCTTTGTGCTCCAACCCGACTTTGCGCAGCATCTCCAGGCCGCGCGCTTCCGCTTGTTCTCTGGCGATGCCGAGCACGCGCCGCGGCGCGATGGTGACGTTGTCCAGCGCGCTCAGATGCGGAAACAGGTTGAAGCGCTGGAACACGAAACCGATCTCGGCCCGCTCGCTGGCGAGTTCGCGGTCGCTGAGGTGGACATAGCGGTCCCCGACCCGTTTTTCGCCGATCAGTTTGTCATCAACGTAGATATGGCCGGTACTGGGCTTCTCCAGGTAATTGATACAGCGCAGCAAGGTGGTCTTGCCCGAACCGCTGGGGCCGATGATGGAGACTTTTTCGCCCTTGGCGACTTCCAGATTGATGCCCGCGAGTACGGGCAGCAAGCCGAAGCTCTTGTGTAGATCGACGATTCGGAGGAGCGGCTTCATCGGTAGGGCGCATACAATGCAAAAAGCCCATGACGTATAGCCGCCATGGGCTCTTGGCAGGTTGACGGTGGGCTTACTTGAAGCAATGCTCGCCGGTCGGCGATTTCCAGTCCTGCGGGCGATCCACCCCGATGCGCGGATTAGGATTGGGTGGTTCGAACCAGCTCTTGTCGCTCAGGCCGTATTTGGACATGATCTTGACGTTCGTGCAGTCAGCCCAAAGTTTATTGATTTCGGTATTGAACGCGGCGTGCAATTCCTTGAGCTCCGGAGCGATGCCGAAGATCACGCTATATTTGGTGGACATGACCGGGTACTTGTCGGGCTTGGCGACCAGCGGCAATTGGTGTAACTCCCATTCGGGATGTTGCTGGATCGCGAGTTGCATCAGGGGCGGATCGAGGATCGCCATATCGATGCGCTCGGCCACCAAGTCGCGCAGCACCGCGTCTGAAGTGTCGTACAGTTTGACTTCGCCGATGCCTTCCACGGTTTTCAGCTCCGGCACCAGGGTAAAGCCGGTGACGGTAGCGACTTTGCGCCCTTTCATGTCTTCGAACGTCGTCCATTTGTTCTTGGTTTTCTGCGCGAGCAGGGTGCCGAAGTAATACACCGGATCGGTGAGCAGCATGATCTTGGTGCGGGGCTCCAGCCAGCCCATCGCGCCGTGCATGATGTCGGTCTTGCCTTGTTTGGTGGATTGGATTTCCGCCGACCATTCCATCAGCTGCGGCTCGACCTTGAGCCCCAAGCGTTCGGCGATCAGCGCCATCATCTCGCCATCGGTGCCGATCAGCTTGCCGTTGTCGATGCTGGTCATCGGCATGTCACCGTTGAGGGCGACATAGAGTTTGCCGGCTTCCCGTGTTTTCGGCGGCTCCGCGGCGACGCTCAGAGCGAGCAGCGCGGCGGCAAGTCCAGCCAGACCGGCGGTGAAAGTGAAGCGACGACACGAGCGCATGGGTGGTTTCTCCTCGATTGGTTGGTTTTTCAACTGCGACGGCTGCCAGCAAGCTTAGCTGATTCCAAATAAATTGCAGCTTCGCTCGGTGCATCCCGATGATGCAAAAAAGTGGTATTTCTTCGACAAGGATTTGTTATGATGGATATTTATGGTGATTTTTCTGAGAAACAACAACCAAGCCGTTGATTTCTTTGACCAACACATTAACCATCGCCCTGTGGGCAAGCAACCTCGCTGCTGCCGTTGCCGATCTCGCCGCCTGGGTGCAAATCGTCGAGGCGCGGATGGTGGAAGCCAAGGCTGCGGGCGCGGCGATTTTGCTTCTGCCGGAATATGCCAGCGCCCAGTGGCTGCGCTTCGCTCCGGCTGATCTTCCCGAGCACCGTGAAATCCCTTGGCTCGCGGATTACGCCGAGGCTGCGTTGCAGGCGCTTGCGCCCCTACCGGCGCGCCATGGGGTGGCGCTCCTGGCAGGCACTATTCCCGCACATTGCCCTGCTGCCACACCGCCGCTCAGGAATCGCGCCCATTTGCTGTTACCAGATGGACGCACCAGTACCCAGGACAAGCTCTCCCTGACTCCCGACGAACGCGACCCCGCCGCCTGGAACCTCGCGCCCGGCACGCGCTTGCAAATCGTCGAATGGCAGGGCCTAAGGCTCGCGGTGGTGATTTGTCTGGATATTGAATTGCCCGCGCTTGCCGCGCGCCTGGCGCCGTTCGAACTCGACCTCGTGCTGGTCCCTTCGATGACCAGCGGCGGCGGTTTTTGGCGCGTATCAAGCTGTTGCCGGGCGCGCGCCGTGGAGCTTTTCACCGTCGTCGCCATGGT
>JAXMFZ010000047.1:0-33567 GCA_046347515.1 Gammaproteobacteria bacterium
GCAACGTCGATGTGATCACCATCGACCACATGCGCAAAATGAAAGACCGCGCCATCGTCTGCAACATCGGCCATTTCGACAGTGAAATCCAGATCGCGGCGCTGCGCAACTACCGCTGGCATAACGTCAAACCGCAGGTCGATGAAGTCGAGTTTCCGGACGGCAAGCGCTTGATCGTGCTCGCCGAGGGCCGGCTGGTGAACTTGGGCTGCGCGACCGGCCATCCGAGTTTTGTAATGTCGAGTTCCTTTACCAACCAGGTACTGGCGCAAATCGAATTGTGGTGCCGTGGCGACCAGTATGACAAGCAAGTCTATGTGCTGCCCAAACACCTCGATGAGAAAGTCGCGCGCTTGCAGCTCACGCGCATCGGCGCCAAGCTTACCGAACTGACCGACAGCCAGGCCCAGTATCTGGGCATCGACAAGCAAGGCCCATTCAAACCCGACAGTTACCGCTACTGAGCCCCCAGGAGGCACGATGTCGAAGCAAAAACGCCATGGCAAAACCCTGCTGGCGATCATTTTTACTCTTGGCGGCGCCTCGGTCTGGGCGCAAACCGTGATGCAGCCCGGCGGTTGGGAAATGAAGATGACGGTGACCGCCACCGATCCCAAGACCGGCGAATCCAAACAAGTGTCTGAAACCACGGCCAAGATGTGCCTATCCAAGGAGTTCCTGGCCAAA
Organism: Gammaproteobacteria bacterium; assembly: GCA_046347515.1. GTDB lineage: Bacteria > Pseudomonadota > Gammaproteobacteria > Competibacterales > Competibacteraceae > JAXMFZ01. Next base: position 688 of record JAXMFZ010000047.1, read on the forward strand.
GAGCCTTATCTCAGTGCCAAGGTCGATGAAGCGAAAATGCGCCAGAAGAAAGCCAAATGCACGACTTCCGATTACCAGCGCGACGGCGATAAAGCCTCTTGGAAAATGGCCTGCGAAATGGACGACGGCAGCAAAGTGGCAATGACGCTGAACAATGCGGCTTCCGCCGACAAGCTCACTATCCATATGCGCAATGACGTCAACAAAGGCGGCGAATCCGGCGTGGTCGAGATGAGTTCGGAAGGTAAATTCATCGGCCCCTGCACCAAAGACATGCCCAAACCCTGAGGCGCTTGGAGGGCTTTGTCATTCCATGTCGAGGCCGCAAACCGGGGTGTTCAGCTGTGAATTCTTCCCGCCGATGGGCGAGGAAGCCACCGCCAAGCTGCGCGAAACGCGCCGCCAGTTGGAACGAGCACGCCCGGCGTTTTTCTCGGTGACTTACGGCGCTGGCGGCACCACCCGCGAGCGCACCCTAGACGCGGTCGTCGAAATCCAGCACAGCGGCACGGTGGAAGCCGCGCCGCATCTCACTTGCATCGCCTCCACCCGCGATGGCGTGCGGGCGATTCTGACAGCCTATCGCGCCCAAGGCATTCGCCGCATCGTAGCCCTGCGCGGCGATCTGCCCTCGGGCGCGGGGCCGCGCGCGCCCGGCGAGTTCCGCTTCGCCAACGAACTGGTAGGCTTCATCCGGGCGGAAACCGGGGATCATTTTCACATTGAAGTCGCGGCTTATCCGGAAGTGCATCCGCAAGCATCGAGCAGCACCGCCGATCTCGGCAATTTCAAGCGCAAGATCGAAGCCGGGGCTGATAGCGCCATTACCCAATATTTTTACAACGCCGACGCTTATTTCCGCTTCGTCGAAAACTGCCAAAAGCAGAATCTCTCCCTCCCCATCGTGCCGGGCATCATGCCGATCACCAATTACAAGCAACTGGCGCGTTTTTCCGACGCCTGCGGCGCGGAGATCCCGCGCTGGCTGCGCAAGCGTCTGGAAGAATTCGGCGACGATCGGGTTGCGATCCGCGCGTTCGGCCTGGAAGTCGTCACCGACTTGTGCCGCCGGCTATTGCAAGGGGAGCACCTGGCATTTCTATACCATGAACAGCCTGAATCCGCTTTGGCGCTGTGGCTGGAACCTGAGTCTACCGGGTGCGGAAAACCTCACGCCCTGAAGAACTCCAGCAGCGCCTGGCGCGTTTCCGGTGGGCGCTGCTTCGGGTAGAAAATGTCTATTCAATGGCATGACCCGTCACCTCCAGCGCCCTCTCGCGCGCGCCAGGTCGCGAGCACATCCATCGCTTTTCCATCATGGAGCCCGTGCTGACCCGCGCGCACCAGCAGCGGACGGCGTATCTTCGCGCACCGTCGGCGTGGTCATGGTCGAGGTCGATGGAAGCGGCGCCGGCGCGATAATGCCAGCTCGCGCTGGATCGTCGCCGGATCGCGGAAACAGCGCAGATATTCGGCGACCGCCAGCGGATCGAAAGCGCCGCCATTCTTCTGCTCCGGCGCTTGGAAACGGCGCGCAGATAGTAATCAGGATCGAGCCCGATCAGCGTCGCTCGAACAGGCCATCGGGCTGGATCCAGGAAGAACTTGATGGTAATAGCCGGTGGCGATGGCTGATCCATGTCGCGAACACTTTGGCGATCGGTACCCAGTAGCGAGTACCGCCGCTCGATCGGTCGCGTCGGCATGATCTGGCGCCGCTCCAGTGCGCCGCACCGCCCGCCACGGTCATGACCGGCGACCGCGAAGCGCTCGAAACCCAGAGCACGCATGGCCTCGACTTGATCGCGCGCGGTGGCGCGTTTTCGAATAGACGCGTGATCCGCGTCACTTGCGGGCTTGCCGCCGCCGCCATAACCGCGCGAGGTCGGCGCAGATCACGGTAAAATACTGGGCCAGGAGTGGGGCGATTTTATGCCACATGACATGGGTTTGCGGATAACCGTGCAATAACAACAAGGGCGGGCCGCTGCCACCGACCCGCAAATGAATGACCGTTTCCGAGGTTTGTATCGTATGCTGCTCAAAATTTTCAAACATGCCGACCTCCCGTGCCGAAAGCGAGCGCCTCGTTTCTTATAGGCTATCTATTTGCCAGCGACTTGACGAGCTGACGAAGTGCGCATTCTGGATCGATTTGCCATACGGGCAGTCAGCACTTTACAGTAATCCCTCTGTAAATAGGCCGATAACATGATGAAAAAGCTGTTGCTCGTGGAAGACAATCCCGATAATCGCGATCTGGTGTTCGCGTTCCTCGACGGTTTGTACGATGTACGCGCTTGCGCCCGATGCGTTCGAAGCCCTGGAGGTGCTGAACCGTGGCGACTACCGCCCGGATTTATTGGTGCTCGACGTCTCCCTGCCTGGCATGGACGGCGTGCAATTGCTCGGCAAGATTCGCCAGCATCCGCAGCTTGCCACGCTGCCCGCCATCGCCATGACGTCGCACGCGATGAAGGGCGATCAGGAGCGCTTTCTGGCCGCCGGATTCAACGGTTACATCAGTAAACCCATCTTGGATGATGCGGCTTTGGTCGGCCCCATCGAAAAACTCCTGGGCTCCCATGGCTAATCCGCACGGCATCGCCATCAACGCCTCCGCATTCCGCATGCGTCCCTTGACCTGGACGCTGCTGGCCCTCCTCGCCATGCTGTTGATCGTCGCATTAGGGCCCAACCTGTTCCAGGCCCAGAGTGATTTTTTGCAAGGCGCGGGCGTGGTGTTCGCGCTGATCGTGCTGATCATCGGCATGGCATTGATCCGCCATATGAGTGATCGCCTCGCGCGGTTGGCCGCGGTTGCGGAAGCGATTGGCCGGGCGATGCAAGGTAAAGGGCGGAAGATGGGCAAGACTGACGCCATCGGCTTGCTGGCGCAAGCGACGAACCGAATGGTGGAAAAAATCCAGAGCGTGATCCAGCAACTGGAAGCCCAGCAATCGAGCTCCAAGACAACCGCGCCAAGCTGGAGGAACAAAATACGCTACTCGGCCAGGAATATCGCCGCCAATCGGCGTTCGGCGAGTTGCTCGGCGCGATCAATACCGTCGATATCAACACCATTACCGAAGAGCCTGGCGTTCATCATGAGCGCTACCGATGCCCAACTCGGCCAGGCTTACATCCGCGACGAGCGCGCCCACAAGCTGCTCAAATTGGCCGAGCGCGGCATCGATCGCATCGCGCTCAAATCCCTGACCAGTAGCCCGCCGGAACAGGGTCTGCCCGGCGAAGTATTGCTACGCAAGGACATCATCCGCATCGAAACCATCGACGCGCAGACGTTTCCGCTACGGTCAATCTGGGTTTCGCACCCTGAAGCTGCGCGTCCTCGGCCTGCCTATCCTGTTTCAGGAGCCAGGCCTAAGGTGTGATCGTGATCGGCGCTTTGCACCTGCCCGACGACAACGCCATGCGCGGCATTCAAAACACTCTGGACGCACTGGGCAGCGCGCTAAACAATGCACTCACCTATAAAACCGTGCAGCAGCAAGCGCTGCGCTTGGAGCAAGCCAACCAGGAATTGCGCGAGAAGCCGGCCGCTTGCGCAGCGGTTCGTCGCCAACATGAGCCACGAATTGCGCACGCCGCTGAACTCCATCATCGGCTTTTCCAATATTCTGCTGAAAAACCGCAATCAAACGCTCGCCGAGAAAGACCTCGACCACGCCGAGAAAATCAACCGCAACGGCAAGCATCTGCTGAATCTCATCAATGACATTCTCGACCTTTCCAAGATCGAATCCGGACGCATGGAAGTCGAAGTGCGCCCCACCCGTGTCGATGGATTGGCGCGCGAGGTCGTGGATATGCTGAAGCCGCAAGCCGAAGCGCGCAATATCAATCTGGAGTTCACTTCCGAAAGCACCCTACACACGCTTTACACGGATACGGATAAGCTCAAGCAAGTGCTGATCAATCTGATCGGCAACGCGATCAAGTTTACCCACGAAGGCGGCGTGCGCGTGCGGGTGTTGCAGGAAGACCCGCAATCGTTGAGCATCGCGGTAAGCGATTCTGGCATCGGCATCCCACCTCAACAGTTAGAGGCGATCTTCGAACCCTTCCGCCAGGTCGATAGCAGCACCACCCGCAAGTATGGCGGCACTGGGCTCGGGCTTACCATCAGCCGCTCCATCATCCACATGCTGAACGGCGAGATCACCGTCAAGAGCGAACTGGGCAAGGGCAGCACTTTCAGCGTGCGCCTGCCGCTCACCGCCGACAAAGCCACCCCGATCAGCGCGGCGGCTCAGCCGCCAGCCGCCGTGGCGGCTCAGCCGCCAGCCGTGCCAGCCGCGCCGGTGCCCATCGAAACACCGCCGCTCATCCCCAAAGGCAAAGGCCCGCGGCGGGTGCTGATCGTCGATGACGACGCCGATGCCCGTGAGTTGCTGTCCGGCTACATCACTGAAATCGGCGCGCTGCCTATCCTCGCCGCCGATGGCGAGCAGGCGCTTAGGCTTGCCCGCGAACATCACCCTGATCTGATCACCCTCGATCTGATGATGCCCGGCATCGACGGCTGGGAAGTCCTTAAGCGTTTAAAGGTCGATGCCGAGTTGCAAGCCATTCCGGTGGTCATCATCAGTATCGTCGCCGAGCGGCGCAAAGCGGTCGTGCTCGGCGCCATCGACGCCATCACCAAACCCATCGTCCATGACGATCTGATCGCCATCCTGCGGCGCACACTGCACGCTCCGCCGCATGGCCGGGTGTTAGTCGTTGACGACAACCCGGAAGTGCTCGATCTGTTCCGCCATTTACTCGCCGATGAAGTCGCGGAAATCCGCACAGCTTATAACGGCAAGGATGCGCTGGACGTGTTGCGCGACTATCGACCCGACCTGATTTTCCTGGACCTGATGATGCCGGAAATGGATGGCCTCACCTTCCTGCGCGTGTTGCGCACCGACAAGCAACTGATGAGCTTGCCGGTGATCATCGTCACTGCCAAGGAACTGACGAGCAGCGAGCGCAAGGAACTGGAAATGCGGGTGGTAGATATCATCCAGAAAGGTGACGAGTCACTCGAAGACAGACTCCGTGAAGTCCTGGAAAAGGCGATGGAGCACGCCTAAATGGCTGCGATCAGTATGGACCGAATAGCCGATGTCGATATCCCCATCCTGGTGGTGGATGATCTACAGGATAATCTCGACCTCATCGCTATTCTCCTCAAGGATGAAGGCTTCCAGCAGGTGCTTTTGGCCACCAGCGGCGCCGAAGCGCTTCAAATCCTCAATCACCACGACGGCATCGGCGTCATCCTGCTCGATCTGATGATGCCAGGCATGGATGGCTACGAAGTGTGCAGGCGCGTCATGGCCAATCCCAGCACCCAGCACATTCCAGTGATCATCGTCACCGGCGGCGCATTCCGCCACAACGAATCCTTGCGGCGCAGCTTCGCCGCCGGCGCCACCGACTACATCAATAAACCGATCAACGAAGTCGAACTGTTCGCGCGCATGCGCTCCGCGCTCGCGCTCTACCGCGAGCGCATATTGCGCAAAGCCATGCTGCGCCAAGCGAACGAGAGTGAAGCGCGGTTTCGTGCAGTGCTCGACCAGGCGCCGGTGGGTATCGCGCAGATCGATAGCAAGGGCAATCTGCTCATCGTCAATCGCTACTTGAGCGCCTTACTCGGCTATAAACCCGGCGAATTGCAAAGCCGCAATTTACAACCGTTGCTCAACGCCGAGCCGAGTGCGCTGAAATTCGACGATTTGCTCGCCACGGCGGCGGAAAGCCAGGGATTTTTCATCGAAACCTGCTTGCGCACCCGCCAGGATGCGCCGGTTTGGGTCAATCTTTCCCTGACGCCGCTGGTCGAAACCGCGGGCAATGAATGTTTTATCGTCACGGTCGAGAACATCACCGAGCGTAAATTCTATCGGGAAGACACGGAACGTATGGAGCGCATGATCTTTTACGATCCGCTCACGCAATTGCCCAACCGCGTGTTCTTCAACAAGGAGCTCAGCCGTGCGCTAGAAGCAGCCAAGCACAAGCCGCACAAACTCGCGGTTCTGTTCCTCGACCTCGACCACTTCAAGACCGTCAACGATACGCTTGGACACGCCGTCGGCGATCAACTCCTCCAGGAAGTCGCCAAGCGCTTCCAGTCCTGCATCCGCGGCGACGATTTGTTCGCGCGCCTCGGCGGCGATGAATTCACTCTGCTGTTGCGACAGATTCGCCAGATCGAAGACGCTCAAAACGTTGCCCAGAAAATCCTGGATCAGATGGATAAACCCATCGCCGTCGGCGGGCGCCAGATCCAGATCGGCGTCAGCATCGGCATCAGCGTCCATCCCCAGGATGGCGAAGACGCCGCCACCCTGATCCGCAACGCCGATAGCGCCATGTATCGCGCCAAACAGTCAGGGCGCCATGCTTACCAGCTCTTTTCTCCCGCCAAGCAACAGCCCTGAACCGCGGTGATTCGTTGTTACTCTTGAAGCGCCATGAAAATCCACGATAAATCCTATCGTACGATCTGGGTCAACGATGCCAGCGGGGCGGTCGAAACCATAGACCAGACGCTGTTGCCACACCGCTTTGCCACGCTCACGCTCACGACGCTCGCGGACGCCGCCCACGCCATCCAAACCATGCAAGTACGCGGCGCCCCCTTGATCGGCGCCACCGCCGCTTATGGCGTCTGTCTGGCGCTACGCGAAGACCCATCCGACGCCTCTCTGGAGCGGGCCTGCACAACGCTCGCCGCTACCCGTCCCACTGCCGTCAATCTGCGCTGGGCCTTGCACGAAATGCGCGCCGCGCTGGAACCCCTACACCCGAGTGACCGTGTCCAGACGGCCTACCAGCGCGCGGCCAGCATTTGCGCGAGCGACGTGGCCATCTGCCAAGCCATCGGTCGCCATGGTCTAGAGATCATTCACGCTATCGCCGCGCGCAAGCCGGGCAAGCCAGTCAATATCCTCACCCACTGCAACGCCGGCTGGCTCGCCACCATCGACTGGGGAACCGCCACCGCGCCGATTTACATGGCCCATGACGCCGGTATTCCAGTCCATGTCTGGGTGGATGAAACGCGACCGCGTAATCAGGGCGCGTTTCTCACCGCCTTCGAACTCGGCCAGCACGGCGTGCCGCACACCGTGATTGCGGACAATACCGGCGGCCATTTGATGCAACACGGCCTGGTCGACCTCTGCATCGTCGGCACTGACCGCACGACTCGCAGCGGCGATGTCGCCAACAAAATCGGCACTTACCTGAAAGCGCTGGCGGCCAAGGACAACGGCGTGCCGTTCTACGTGGCGCTGCCTTCGCCTTCCATCGACTGGACGATAGACGACGGGCTTGCCGACATTCCCATCGAACAGCGCGGCGGCGACGAAGTTTCCCGTATTGCGGGCCGTGCCGAATCAGGCGCGATCGTGACCGTCACGCTAACGCCGGAAAGCAGCCCGACCGCCAACTATGGGTTTGACGTCACACCGGCAAGATTGATTACCGGATTGATCACGGAACGCGGCGTGGTGGCGGCGAGCCGCGAGGGATTGGCGCGGTTGTTTCCGGAACGGGCGGCTTGAATGAAACACTATCCCGCTTTCGCCACCAACCTGGCGGGATCGCGTATCCACTCGCTCCAGGAGCCGGCGTACAGACGCGAACCCTTGAGCCCTGCCGCTTCCATCGCCAGGATGTTATGGCAAGCGGTCACCCCCGAGCCGCAGTAATGCACCACATCGTTCGGCGCGCGTCCACCGAGCGCTTCTTGAAAGCGCGCGCGCAGCGCGGCGGCGGGCAAGAACCGGCCATTCTTGAGGTTTTCCTCATACGGAATATTGATCGCGTTCGGTACATGGCCGGCGACTGGATAGATAGGTTCCTGCTCGCCGCGATAGCGCACTGGCGCACGCGCATCGACCAGCAGCGGTTCGCCGCGTTCGCTGGCCAGGCGCGTTTGTTCGCTGGTAAGCCAGAGGCGGTCGTCATGGCGGTCGGGAAATATCCGGGGCGCCGGCTTAGGTAGGTCTTGCGTCAGCGGATACCCGTGCGCGCGCCAGGCGCCGATGCCGCCGTCCAGCACCGCGCAACGCGCCGAGCCCAGCCAGCGCAGCAGCCACCATAGCCGCGCGGCATACTGGCCTGGGCCATCGTCATAAGCGACGACTTGGGTGGCCTCCCCTATACCCCAAGCGCCCACAACCTGGGCGAGGCGCGCCGGATCTGGCAAGGGATGCCGGCCGCTGGCTGGGGTGATCGGGCTTGACAGATGCTCGTCCAGATGCGCATAGCGCGCGCCGGGGATATGGCCGTCGCGGTAGGCGCGCAGCCCGGCTTCCACATCCATGAGATTGAAGCGGCAATCGACCACAACCCACTCGGAATCATGAAGGTGGGCATGAACCGTCGCGGCGTCGATCAAGGTAGTGTAAATCATCAATTCTCTCTCGGATTTCAGGCGAAATTACGCAAGCGTACCGGCTGCCGGCGTGCACCCCAGGCACCAGGACGAGGTTCGAACACACCGGCGCACGGAGTATCGCACACACGGCAATGGCCCGCGGCGGTCAGGTTCCAGTCGCTGAGTTCGTACCAATCACGGCCTATCAGCCTCTGCCCGCACTGGTGGCAATAGGTACTGCCACCCGCGCTGTCATGCACGTTGCCGGTATAAACGTAGCGTAAGCCGTTGGCGAGCGCGATGCGGCGCGCCCGGTTCAGAGTGGCGGGCGGCGTATGCGGGTAATCGCTCATCTTCCAATCCGGGTGGAAAGCAGTGAAATGCAACGGCACATCGGGACTCATATCGGCGAAATCCAGCGGGTCGCGGCGTCGAGTTCGGCGTCCGAATCGTTGCGCGCCGGGAATCAGGAGCGTGGTGATCTCGAACCAAACCCGGGTTTCATGCTTGAGGTAAAGCAGAGTATCCAGCACCGGCTGCAAGTGACCGCCGCAGATCTTCCAATAGAATTCGTCGGTAAACGCTTTTAGATCGACATTGGCGGCATCCATGTAACGATAAAGTTCACGGCGCGGTTCGTCGCAAACATAGCCGGCGGTGACCGCGACCGATTGGATGTCGTGTTCGCGGCAGGCTTGGGCGACATCGATGGCGTACTCCAAGAACACCACCGGATCGTTGTAGGTATAGGCGACGCTGCGGCAGCCGAGCGCCGCGGCGGCACGCGCAATGGTAGCGGGCGATGCGGCGTCGGCGAGGATGTCCATTTCGCGCGATTTGCTCATGTCCCAGTTCTGGCAGAACTTACAGGCCAGATTACAGCCCGCGGTGCCGAACGACAGGATCGGCGTGCCGGGCAGAAAATGGTGGAGCGGCTTTTTTTCGATGGGATCGACGCAAAATCCGCTGGAACGCCCATAACTTGTGAGCACGATTTGTCCATCCTGGCAGGCGCGCACAAAGCATACTCCCTGCTGGCCTTCACGCAGTTTGCAATAACGTGGACAGACGTCGCACTGCGTGCGACCATCCTCCAGGGTATGCCAATAGCGGGTGGGAACGATGGTGGTGGACATGGCGTTTACTAGGCGTTGATGCTAACTTGGCGCTTGCTGCGTATTGTCGGACAGCGTGCACTCTGGTATAAAGTCACACCCTTTTAGACATACCACTTCAGTTCAGCGTTCCATCGGATTCGAGGTTAAGCCCCGATGTCAAGAGTCTGTCAGATTACTGGAAAACGCCCCATGGTCGGGCACAATGTTTCGCATGCCAACAACAAGACCCATCGCAGATTCTTGCCGAATTTGCACTATCATCGGTTTTGGGTTGAAAGCGAGAAACGCTTCGTGCGTTTACGCATCTCTTCACAGGGCATGCGCATCATCGATAAGAACGGCATCGACGCCGTGCTCGCTGATCTACGTGCCCGTGGCGAAAAAGTGTAAGGAGAGTATCGATCATGCGTGACAAAATCAAACTGGTCTCGAGCGCTGGTACGGGCCATTTCTACACCACTACCAAAAACAAGAAAAATACCCCGAATAAAATGGAAATCAAGAAATACGACCCGGTGGCGCGCAAGCACGTCATCTACAAAGAGGGCAAGATTAAATAAGAACCCGCGGCAGTCAGCCGCGAACCATCGTAACGTCGAGGAGCGGCTCGTTGATATAGCCGCTCCTCATTTTTTCCAGCCTCAAGCCGGCTGTTGCAACGAATAGCTGCGCAACCGCGCGGCAAATTCCTGCAAGGCGCGAATTCCACTGGCCTCGGCTTGGGCGCACCATTCCTGCAGCACCGCCAACAGTTTGTCATGGCTGGCGGTGGTCAAGCCCCACATGCCTTGCAAGCGACCGCGAAACTCCAGCACGGTGCGCAAGGCGTGGCTGATCTGCAATAAGCCGTGTAACCGGTCGCGCTCCTGGGCATCCATACGCTCTTCCGAGCGCAATAACAATGCACGATTGCGCCTGAGCGACTGGCCGTGCAGCGCTTCGATTTTCTTGAACTCGTCGCGCAGCACCGGCATCACCACGTTGCGCGCGAAATCTGCCATCACATGAAACCGGCCCAGCACCACGGCGCGTAGCGTATCCAGATCGACTACCTGCTTGCCGGGAATGCGGCGCGGCTTGGGCGCGACTTTGCGAACCTTGGCAAGCCCCAACAGCTCGAAAAGACGGATATAAAGCCAGCCGATATCGAATTCCCACCACAGGCTGGACAGCTTGGCGGAACTCGAAAACGCATGGTGGTTGTTATGCAACTCCTCGCCGCCGATCAAAATACCCCAGGGAACGATGTTGCGCGAGGCATCGGCGGTTTCATAGTTTCGATAGCCCCAGTAATGACCTATGCCATTGATGACGCCAGCGGCGAAGAAGGGAATCCAGATCATCTGCACGGCCCATACCGTCACGCCGAGCACACCGAATAAAAGCACATCCGCTACCAGCATGATCGACAGCCCCAATATGCTACCCCAGGCGCCACGGTCGTAGAAATTGTGCTCCAGCCAGTCGGCCGGCGTGCCATGTCCATAGCGGGTCAGAGTCTCAGGATTCTTGGCCTCCCGCCGATACGGCTCGACGCCGTCGAACAATATTTTGCGAATGCCCAGAATCTGCGGACTATGGGGATCTTCGGGGGTTTCGCACTTGGCGTGATGCTTACGATGGATCGCTACCCACTCCTTGGTGACCATGCCCGTCGTGATCCACAACCAAAAACGGAAAAAATGGTTGAGGATCGGGTGCAAATCCAACGCCCGATGCGCTTGGGAACGGTGCAGAAACACCGTCACCGCGATGATGGTGACATGAGTGATCACGAGAGTAGCGATGATGACCTGCCATGGCGACAGATCCAGCAAACCGTGCGCGAAAACCGACATTGATGACCTCGCCCCGAGAGAAAACCGTTAAACGCATATAGTAAACTATCGATCAGTGACATCTCATGTCATGGAGATGGAAGCGCACTGATCGGGCTATGACAATCCAATTGTGCAATGCTCGTGCCGATATTTTTATGTTCTGCTCGGCCACGCCATCACTGTTTCCGAGTGTAGTTGAATCTCAACCAGAAAACTACCAACCCCATGCCCGAACTACCCGAAGTCGAAACCATCCGCCGTGGCGTCGCGCCCCATGTAACCCATGCCGTCGTCCAACGCGTCATCGTTCGTGAACGACGCCTGCGCTGGCCGATTTCCGCCGACTTGGAAACCGCGCTGACCGGGCAAACCATCCAAACCGTCGAACGCCGCGCCAAATATCTGCTGCTGCGCGCCGAACGCGGCACGGTGCTTCTTCATCTCGGTATGTCGGGGCGTTTGCGCATTTTACAAGCCGCCACGCCGGCCAACAAACACGACCATGTCGATATCGACTTGCACAACGGCACGATTCTGCGCTTCACCGACCCACGCCGATTCGGCGCCATGCTATGGACCAGCGCGCCGCCCGAGCATCATCCGCTGCTCCGCGATCTTGGGCCGGAGCCGCTCGAAGCCGGTTTCACCGGTGCTTACCTGCATGAACGCGCGCAAGGTCGGACTATGCCGGTCAAGAGCTTCATCATGGACGGTCATGTCGTGGTCGGCGTGGGCAATATCTACGCCAATGAAGCGCTATTCCTTGCCAGCATCGGTCCGCTGCGCCCGGCTGGGCGCATCGCCTATGCACGCCATGCCGCCTTGGCCGAAGCGATCCGCGCGGTGCTGGCCGACGCCATTCAACGGGGTGGCACCACGTTACGGGATTTCGTCGGCGGCGACGGCGAACCCGGCTATTTTCAACAACAGCTACAAGTATATGATCGCGCTGACCTACCCTGTCGGCGCTGTGGCGGCCCAATCCAGCGCAAGGTGCTGAGCCAGCGCGCGACTTATTTCTGTCCGCGCTGTCAGCGTTGAAACGGCCACCTCATCCCGGTGTATTCTTCTCCACCCAACGCTCCCCTTCCACCAAGGCTTCTTTTTTCCAGAACGGCGCTTTCGACTTCAAATCCTCCATGATGAACCGGCACGCATCGAACGCCGCCGCGCGGTGCGCCGACCAAACCGCCACCAGCACGATGGGATCGTTCGGGTGCAATTCGCCCACCCGATGGATCACCAAAGCTTCTAGGATAGGCCAGCGCGCCATTGCGGCGTCGACCGTGCGCTCGAGGTGGCGCTCGCTCATGCCGGGATAATATTCCAGCGTCATGGCGCGTACCGTGTCGCCCTCGTTGAGGTCGCGCATGGTACCGATGAAGCTCGCAGTCGCGCCGTATTGACCGCGCAGCGTGGCCAAGCTTTCCTGATGATAGGCCAGTTCGCGCAGTGGATCGAACGGCGCGAGGCGAATCTCGATCGTCATCGTTCAGCCTCCGGTCACCGGCGGGAAAAACGCCACCTCGTCGCCATCGTTCACGATGTGATCGACGTCCGCATATTCCTGGTTGATGGCCGCCAGGGTGTTGGGTGGCAGGGGCCGCTCCGGCCACAGGGTACGCCAGACTTCGGCGACGGTAAGCGGTGCGGCAACGGGCAAACGATCTTCGCCGCGCCCGAGGCGGTCGCGCAAACTGGCGAAATACTTGACTTGAATGGCCATGACGACAGTCTCCGCTGACAATACGATGGTGTTATTGTAACCATGCTCTGGTCGCAAGACGCTGTAGTCAGCTAAAATATTGCGATTAATTTTCTGTAGATCAATACCATGCGCTACGCAACAAGATTTGATGTCATTGTCGTCGGCGGCGGCCATGCCGGCACCGAAGCTGCCGCCGCCGCGGCACGCATGGGTCTCAACACCCTGCTCCTTACCCATACCATGGAAACGGTGGGCGCGATGAGCTGCAATCCAGCCATCGGCGGCATCGGCAAAGGCCATTTGGTCAAGGAAATCGACGCGCTGGGTGGCATCATGGGGCGCGCCGCCGACCGCGCCGGCATCCAGTTCCGTATCCTGAACAGTAGTAAAGGGCCCGCGGTACGCGCCACGCGCTGCCAAGCCGATCGCGCGCTCTATAAGGCGGCGGTCCGCCGGTTCATCGAGAATCAACCCAATTTGTGCAGTTTCCAAATGGCGGCGACCGACCTGGTGGTGGAAGGCGAGCGCGTGACCGGCGTGAAAACCCAAGCCGATATTGAATTCAGCGCGCAAGCCATCGTACTGACCACGGGCACTTTTTTGGCGGGCCTGATCCACGTCGGCCTCAGCCACTACCAGGGCGGTCGCGCTGGCGATCCGCCCGCCAATGCACTGGCCGCGCGCTTACGAGAATTGCCGCTGCGGGTGGCACGCCTCAAAACCGGCACCCCGCCGCGCCTGGATGGCCGTTCCATCGATTACCGCCAACTCCAGGAACAGCCCAGCGACACACCCGTGCCGGTGTTTTCCTACCTGGGTTCGGCAGAGGAGCATCCGCGCCAAGTCTCATGCTGGATCACCCATACCAATGCGCGCACCCATGACATCATCCGCACCGGCCTTTCCCGCTCACCGCTCTACACCGGCGTGATCGAGGGGGTAGGGCCGCGCTATTGCCCATCGGTGGAAGACAAGATCATGCGTTTCGCCGACAAAGCGTCGCATCAGATTTTTCTGGAACCGGAAGGGCTGGATACGCCCGAACTCTATCCCAACGGCATCTCCACCAGCCTGCCTTTCGACATCCAATATGCGCTGGTACGCTCCATCAAGGGCCTGGAAAACGCCCACATCACCCGCCCTGGCTATGCCATCGAGTATGATTTCTTCGACCCGCGTGACTTGCATTACTCCCTGCAAAGCCGCCATTTGCAAGGACTGTTCCTGGCCGGCCAGATCAATGGCACCACCGGCTACGAGGAAGCCGCCGCCCAAGGCCTGTTGGCCGGCGTCAACGCCGGCCTTTATGCTCAAGGCAAGGAACCTTGGCATCCGCGCCGTGACGAGGCCTACCTCGGCGTGCTGATCGATGACCTCATCACCCAGGGCGCAACCGAACCTTATCGCATGTTCACCAGCCGCGCCGAGCATCGGCTACTGCTCAGAGAGGACAACGCCGACCTGCGCCTCACCGAACATGGCCGCGCGTTGGGGCTGGTGGATGAGCAACGCTGGCAAGCGTTCGCGGCCAAACGCGAGGCGATCATGCACGAGCAACAACGCCTGCGCGATCTGTGGGTGCGCCCGGCGCAACTCGACGCCACCGCTGCCGAACGGCTCTTGGGCGGATCGCACGCGCGCGAGGCGAGCGCCGTCGAATTGCTGCGCCGCCCGCAAGTAACCTATGCGGCATTGATGGAGTTGCCCGGCATCGGTCCCGGCGCAGCCGACGCCAAAGTCGCCGAGCAGGTGGAAATCCAAATCAAATACGCCGGCTACATCGATCATCAACGGCAGGAAATCGAACGCGCCCGCCGCCACGAAGAAACCACTCTGCCCCCGACTTCGATTACGCCAAAGTGCGCGGATTGTCCACCGAGGTGCGCGAGAAACTGAGCCGCGTGCGTCCGGCGACGCTCGGTCAAGCGAGCCGGATTTCCGGCATTACCCCGGCGGCGATTTCGCTATTGTTGGTCCACCTCAAACGCGGTTCCGCACGCACCAGCGCGTGAGCCGCGGAGCGGCTATAGCTGGTCACAGCAGATGAAGCAGCTATGCTCATGGGGCGCCAGATCGTCGCCCTCGCTGGTCCACACCGCGACGCGGGTGGCGCCGAATTGCCACTTCGCCCAGTAGAAATAACCGCCAATGCTCGCTTCATCGATGGCATTACCCAGGGATTTTTTCAAGCGCCCAGCGACCTGGGCGGCGCAATCGATGATCCCCTGGCGCTCACCCATCGCCACACATGCGCTCACGCCTTGGAAACACCAACGGCTGGGGGTCGCCGCCGCTGGATGCACACGCCGCGGCTCCAGCAGGGCGCGCAACTGCGGCAGCGCAATGCCTCCGAGAATCGTGCAGTCATACCAATACACTTCATCGTGGACGCTGCCGGTTTTGATTACCGGCTTGCCGAGCTTGATCAATTCCTGATGCTGAATTTGCCAGGGTAACAGCACGCCCAGATTTTCCAGCCAGATGCCCTGCTGGAGGGTGGCGGCGATATCTGTACCCATGCCGATCCCAGCGCTGGCTAGCGGCGCACGCGCCAAACCATCCCATCCACACAAGCGCAGGGCCGCATGAAGCCAACCCAGGTGCTCCGATATCGAAACTGCCAACACATCACCCCCCCTCTTCAATGGTGCAAAACCGCGCTGCCTAGCGCATAGTCGAAGCCGCACTATAGAGGAGCGATTACCAGAAATGTAAGTAAGTATTGCCCAACTTCACGGGGCCATCAGGATGACGTCCGGGCCTTGTGCTTCACGGCTCGGGCTTGTCGTCGTCGAGCAAGATGCTCTGCGCCGGCCCTTCCAAGTCATCGAACTGTCCGGCCTGCACCGCCCAGAAGAACATGCCGACGGCAAACGCCACCAGCAGCAACGCCAACGGTATCAGCAAATAGAGGATAACCACCGTTTCACATCCCCTTGCCGCCGATCAACGGCAACCCCCAATGCGCGCCTGGCATCCCCGGCGGAGCGGCAGGGGCCGTCGCGCCTGCTTGCGCAAGCTGGGGTAATTTCCTGAGGCGCAAAGCATTCAACACCACCAACACCGAACTCGCCGACATACCGAGCGCGGCCATCCACGGCGCGACGTAACCCGCCGCCGCGAGCGGCAAGGCAACGGCATTGTAGATTACAGCGCGTCCTATGTTCTGGCGAATGATGGCGAGGGTGCGCCGCGCCACGACGAGACCGGCGACCAGATGATCCAAACGCTCGGCCAGAAACACGATGTCGGCCTGGCCGCGGGTGAGCTCGGCACCGCTCGCCATGGCGATGGCAACCTGGGCGCGCGCCAGCACCAGGGAGTCATTGACGCCATCGCCCACCATCGCTACTACTTCGCCTTGTTCCTGTAACCGCTTGAGACGCATAAGCTTCTCCTCAGGCGTCAGCGACCAGCGAAACTCGTCAATGGCAAGTTCGTTAGCGACCTTGGCCACCGCCGCCGGGCCATCGCCGCTCATGATTTCGATACGCACACCCAACGCACGCAGGCCGGAGATGGCGGCCCGCGCTTGCGGACGCAGTTCGTCGGCGAGCTTGAACAAAGCGATCACGCCGCGCTTGTCGCCGAGCGCCACCAGTGTCATGCCAGCCGACTCGGCATGAGGCGTCAACTCCGCCATACTGGCGAACTCTTGCACGAACCGCAAACTGCCGATCCGATAACGATGGCCTTCGATCACGCCCTCGATGCCACGCCCCGGGGTTGCGACGACTTGTTCGACCGCCAACTTCTCCGTGGATGAACGCGCCAATACCCGCGCGATGGGATGCTCGGAGCGACTCTCGAGCGCGGCGGCAATGGCGCGCGCGCGCTCCGCCCGCACACCGCCGAGCGGCATGACCTCCTCCAGCCGCAAGCGGCCCCAGGTGAGGGTGCCGGTCTTGTCGAACACGATATGATTCACCCGCGCCAAGCTCTCCAGCGCATGGCCCCGGGTGACCAGCAGACCCAGCCGAGCGAGGGCGCCGGTCGCGGCGGTGAGTGCGGCGGGCGTGGCCAGCGACAGCGCGCATGGGCAGGTCACGACCAACACCGACAGCGTAATCCAGAACGCATCGTGCGGACTGTGCTGTAACCACCAGCCATAAACGCCGCCGGCGACCACCAATAGAATGGCGACGAACCAAGCCGCTACGCGATCGGCGAGGCGCGCCAGCCGAGGTTTTTCCAATTGCGCGCGCGCCAGTAAGCGGGTCATGGCCGACAACACGGTATCGGGACCGATTTTATCGACACGCAGCGTCAACGGCTTTCGACATTGACGGTACCGCCCACCAGCCTATCCCCCACACGTTTGGTACGCGGCGCGCTTTCGCCGGAGAACAGCGATTCGTCAACCGCGCTGACCCCCTCCATCACCGTGCCATCGGCGGGCACGGTCTCGCCGGGCCGCACCAGCACGAGATCGTCGCGCCTCAGTTCGGCAACCGGCACCGCTTGCTGTTCGGCGCCCAGCAGCCGGGTGGCGGTCGCCGGCAACAGCCTGACCAGATCGTCACTGGCGGCGGCGGCTTTATGGCGCGCGCCCATCTCGAGGAACCTGCCGAGCGACAGCAAAAAAGTAAACATGACGACCGAGTCGAAATACACCTCGCCGCCGCCGCTGAAAGTGGCCCAGCCACTCGCCAGAAACGCCCCGCCGATGGCGAGCGCCACCGGCACGTCCATGCCGAGTTGGCGCTGGCGCAAGCTGTCGAGGGCGTTGGTAAAAAATGGCCGCGCGGCATAAAACACCACGGGAATGGCGACCACCAGGCTCATCCAGCGCATGAAGTCGCGCACGGCGACATCCATATCTTGAAAAGCACCGGCGTATAACGCAACCGCGAAGGTCATCACCTGCATCATGCCGAAACCGGCGACCGCGAGGCGCTTCAGCGCCTGGTTACGCTCGCGTTGATAGCTCTGCTCCTGGCGGCGAGGGTCATAGGGATAGCTGGGATAACCAATGGCATGCAGCGCCTTCAGTACTTCGCTCAAGCGCACTTTGTGCGAATCCCACACGAGCTGCGCGCGACGCGTGGCGAGGTTGACTTGGAATTCCGTCACGCCTGGCAGCGCTTTCACGCTCTGCTCGCAGCGCCGCACACAGCCGCCACAATGGATGCCTTCGATGGCGAGCGCGGCTTCGGTGTAGCCGTCGGCGCGGGTGCCAGCGAAACTCCGCTGCACCTCGTGATGGTCATAAATGGCGAGGCGCGTTTCTTGATCTTGAATCGACGTGAACTTCATGGCGTGTCATTCGTCGGCGAAACGATGTTTCAACTGGGGCTGAGCGCGGCACTGCCCACGCCCGGCAGTTCGAGCGTGCCGGTCAGTCGCCACGCGCTATCGGGCGCATCAACCACGACTTGCCAGCGTCCGGGGCCAGGGAAACGCAACAATCCTGAGAATTTACCGGTCATATCGCGGTGCAAAATCGTATCGATATCTTTATTGGCACGCGTCGAGTGAGCCAAGTGCAGAGTCAGCTGCTCGATCGCGGCTGCAGAGCCCTCCAACCGCAAACTGGCCGTACCGGCGCCCGCGTCATAGGCGAAATCGCCGTGCAGCCCTTGCGTTTCGGCTTTTCGTTGGCGTTCGAAATCGCGATTGATGGCAAGCCCCTGGCGATAATAATCATCGACCACCAAGCCGTCCGGATCGGTGCTCGCAATGAACAGCGTGGCGAATCCCGCCACTACCGCCGACGCCGGCAGCGCAATCAAAAACCAAGGCCAAAACTGACGATACCAAGGCATGGCTCACATTCTCCTTTAGCGCGCGGTTGGGCCGATGAAGCGCGCGGTCTCCTCGACCGCAAGCTTGGCGTCGTCCACTGCCGCGAGTCTGAATTTCACTTTAGTGCTGGCCTGCTTGAGATTGACCGGATCGACCTTGAGGTCGATCACCGCGGTGAGCACTTCGCCCGCCGGTACTCGATACTCAGCGCGGTCCGCTTCGACCTCCAAGCCCTCGACGCCGGACGCGCTCAAATGGTAAGTGTGATCACGCTGATCCATGTTGACGATCTTCAGCGTATACACATTGCTCACCAAGCCGGCGTCCCCCTCCCGGTACAATACATTGCGGTCGCGGATCACATCGAGCACCAACGGCGTGCGCGCAGCGACCGCATAGATGAGCGCACAAAAAATGCCCACTAACAAGGTCGCGTAGACGATGACCCGCAGCCTGACCACTTTGGTTGCCTGGCCCTGTAAAGCGTGCTCGGTAGTGTAACGGATCAAACCCTTGGGGTAATTCATCTTACCCATTACCTGATCGCAGGCGTCGACGCAGGCGGCGCAGGCGATGCACTGGTACTGTAACCCGTTGCGGATATCGATGCCGGTCGGGCAAACCTGCACGCACAAAGTGCAGTCGATGCAATCCCCCAAACCCTGGCCGCGATGATCGGCGCCGCGGCGGCGCGAGCCGCGCGGCTCGCCGCGCCTCTGGTCGTAGGAGATGATCAAAGTGTCCTTGTCGAACATCGCACTCTGGAAACGCGCGTAAGGACACATATAGATGCACACCTGCTCGCGCAGCCAGCCGGCGTTGCCATAGGTGGCAAAGCTATAAAAGAATACCCAGAACGTCTCCCAAGGCCCGGTATTGAATGTCCAGAGCTTCCAAGCCAATTCGCGGATCGGCGTGAAATAGCCGACGAAGGTAAAGCCGGTGAACAACGCATACAGGATCCATGCGCTGTGCTTGGCGCTTTTGATCGCGAACTTGCGCGCGCTGAGCGGCGCCTTGTCGAGCTTGATCTGCTGTTGGCGGTCGCCTTCGATGAGTTGCTCGATCCAAAGAAAAGTCTCGGTCCACACCGTTTGCGGGCAGGCGAATCCGCACCACACTCGGCCCGCCAGCGCGGTAAAGAAAAACAAGCTCAGGGCGGCGATGATGAGCAACGCCGCGAGGTAAAAAAAGTCCTGCGGCCATAGCGTGATGCCAAACAGATGAAATTTCCGCCCAGGCATGTCGAACAGCACCGCTTGACGGCCATTCCAGGTCAGCCACGGCACACCATAGTAAAGGCCAAGCAACAACACGACGGCGGCGACGCGCAGCCGCGCGAACAATCCATGCACTTCGCGCGGATAGATTTTCTGGCGTTTTTGATAGAGAAAATCCTGGACGTCCGCATCGCCGCCTACTGACTTGCCTGAAATCGGCGTACCTGCATTCATGCGTGATTACTGGCCCTGGGATAGGCTATAAACATAAGCGGCCAACACGTGCACTTTGTCGGCGCCGAGAAAATCCTTGTGCGCCGGCATCACACCATGGCGGCCTTCCATGATGGTTTTTTTGATCGCGCCGCGCGAACCGCCATAGAGCCAAGTGTTGTCGGTCAGATTGGGAGCGCCCAGCGCTGGATTGCCCTGGCCGCTGGCGGTGTGGCAAGCGCCGCAGATCTGCTCGAATTTTTCCTTGCCCGCCACGCCGCTGTCTTTGCTCACCTGGCCGCTTAAGCCCATCACATAGGACACCACATCATCGACCGCTTTGTCGTCGCCCACTGCGGCCGCCATCGGCGGCATCATGCTATTGCGGCCTCCCAATATGGTTTCCTCGATCTTGGCCGGTTCACCGCCATGCAGCCAGTCCTTGTCAGCCAGGTTGGGAAATCCGGGCGCACCCTTGGCGTCGGAGCCATGGCACTGCGAGCAATACGTGGTGAACAAACGCTGGCCGATCTTGAGCGCCTCCGGATCCTTGGCCAGCGCGGCGATGTCTTGGCCCGCGTACTTAGCGAACAAGGGGCCGTAGCGATCATTGGCGGCTTGGATTTCGCTCTGATATTGGCCTTCCTGGGTCCAGCCAAGCAAGCCCTTGAAATTGCCAAGCCCTGGATAAAGTATGAGATAAATCAGTCCAAATACAATAAAAATATAAAACTTCCACAGCCACCAGCGCGGCATGGGATTATTGTATTCGCTGAGCGTGCCGCCGTCCCAGGTATGCCCGGTCGGCTCACCGAGCGGCGCTTCACCGGGCCGCCGCTTGGAAGCCCAGCGGATCAACCACCAGCAACCGAGAATATTGGCGATGCTGACGATGGCGACGAACCCACTCCAAAACGCATTCATGCACGATCCCCTTTGTCATTGCGGTTATCCGCCTCATCACTGAATGGCAGGCGCGCGGCCTCGTCGAAATCACGCTTGCGCTTTCTGCTATAGGCCCAGATCACGATGCTGATGAACACGATGAATAACACTACGGTATACAAGGAATGAAATAGCGTCATATCGGGCATGGCGCTCACCTGCGCGTGGGGATGGCGGTGCCCAAACCTTGGAGATACGCCACCAACGCATCCATTTCGGTCTTATCCTTGACCGCGGCGCCGGCGCCTTTGATATCTTCGTCGCTGTATGGTACGCCCAGCGTGCGCAGCACTTCCATTTTGTGGCCGGTCAACGAGCCATCCAGCTTGTTGTCAGCCAGCCAGGGAAAGCCGGGCATGTTCGATTCCGGCACCACATCGCGTGGATTGATCAGATGCACGCGCTGCCAGTCATCGCTGTAGCGGCCGCCAACGCGGGCGAGGTCGGGGCCGGTGCGCTTCGAGCCCCACTGGAACGGATGATCCCATACGAACTCGCCGGCCACCGAATAATGGCCATAGCGCTCGGTCTCGGCGCGAAACGGCCGAATCATCTGCGAATGGCAGTTATAACACCCCTCGCGGATATAAATGTCGCGCCCTTCCAGCTCCAAGGCATTACGGGGCTTCATGCCGGCGACCGGCTCCGTCGTATCCTTCATGAAAAATAAGGGCACGATTTCAACGATGCCGCCCACCGCCACCACCAGCACGATGAGGATGATCAGCAGGCTGACATTGGTTTCGACTTTTTCGTGGCCGCTCGCCACATGCTCCTGAGCCATGATGGATATTCCTCTTTAGTTAAGCGGTTTGCGGCACGGCGACATCGGCGCCTTTGACGCTGACGACGGTGCGCCATACGTTGTACGCCATGATCAGCATGCCGATCAGGAACAACAACCCGCCCAGGAACCGCACGGTGTAGAACGGATAGGTCGCTTTCACGCTCTCGACGAAGCTATAGGTCAACGTGCCATCCGAATTGACCGCGCGCCACATCAGGCCTTGCATCACGCCGGCGATCCACATCGAACTGATATACAGCACGATGCCGATGGTAGAAATCCAGAAATGCACTTCGATCAAACGCGTGCTGTACATTTGCTGTTTGCCGAACAAGCGCGGTATCAGGAAATACAGCGCGCCGATCGACACCAGCGCCACCCAACCGAGGGCGCCGGAGTGGACATGGCCGATGGTCCAGTCGGTGTAATGCGAGAGCGCGTTGACGGTCTTGATCGACATCATCGGCCCTTCAAAGGTGGACATGCCGTAGAACGACAGCGACACGATCAGGAACCGCAAAATCGGGTCGGTGCGCAGTTTTTCCCACGCTCCGGACAGGGTCATGATGCCGTTGATCATGCCGCCCCAGGACGGCGCAAGCAACACCAGCGAGAACACCATGCCGAGCGATTGCGCCCAGTTCGGCAGCGCGGTGTAGTGCAAATGGTGCGGCCCCGCCCAAATATAGGTCGAGATCAACGCCCAGAAATGCACGACCGACAACCGATACGAATACACCGGGCGCTCGGCCTGCTTGGGCACGAAGTAGTACATCATGCCGAGAAAGCCAGCGGTGAGGAAGAAACCCACCGCGTTATGGCCATACCACCACTGCACCAGCGCGTCGATGGCGCCAGGATAAACCGAATACGATTTCCACAAACTTACCGGCAACGCCGCGCTGTTGACCACATGCAACAGCGCGATCGTCAGGATGAATGCGCCGTAGAACCAGTTGGCGACATAAATATGTTTGACTTTACGCTTCATGATGGTGCCGAAGAACACCACGGCGTAAGCCACCCACACCACGGTGATGAGAATATCGATGGGCCATTCCAGCTCGGCATATTCCTTACTGGTGGTGATGCCCAAAGGCAAGGTGATGGCGGCGGCCAAGATGATCGTCGTCCAGCCCCAGAACGTGAACGCCGCGAGGCCGTCGCTCAGCAGGCGCACATGGCAGGTACGCTGCACTACATAATAAGAGGTTGCGAACAGCGCCGAGCCGCCGAACGCGAAAATCACCGCGTTGGTATGCAATGGCCGCAAGCGGCTGTAAGTGAGCCAGGGAATATCGAAATTCAGCGCCGGCCACACCAACTGCGCCGCGATCAACACCCCCACCGCCATGCCGACGATACCCCAGATGACCGTGGCAATGGCGAACTGACGCACGACTTTGTCGTTATAGATCGTTTGGGTGGACATAATAATCCTCTTTTACTTTATCAACTTTAGGATATGGGGATTGCGAAATGCAAAAATTGACCTACATCAAAATAAGGCCAGAACTGGCTGAGGCGCTACTATGCAAACTTCACAATCGGTGATGGTCGATCTGATTTTTCCCCTGCGTGGCGGCACGATCCCCCTAGACCATGGTTATCTTTTGTATAGCGCGGTGTCCGCAACACTGGATGGCGGCAAAGAGGGCTGGCTCCACACGACGGACGCAATCGGGCTGCACCCTATCCGCGGTCGATACGCGGGCCAGAATCGATTACAGCTCAGCCAGCATTCTGTTCTGGGGATCAGGCTACCCGTCGCCCTCATTCCCCATGGCCTGCCCTTAGCCGGTAAGAAGCTGCGTCTCGGTGATCATGACATCCAAGTCGGCATCAGCCTGACGCGCGCCTTGATTCCCGCCAGTGTGCTCTATACACGCATCGTCACCACCCGCAACGGCCAGGATGACGCGCGTTTCGACGCCGAAATTCGGCATCAACTCGCAGCGCTGAAAATCCGAGGCAAGGTCACGCGTGGGCGACGAAGATGGCTGACGATCAAGGATAAAGCAATCATTGGACATGCGGTGCTGGTTACCGAACTCACCGTTGCGGATGCTTTCGTAGCTCTATTTGGGAATGCAGAACATCCCTCCCGTCTTGGCCGACAATGGCTTCGGTTTTTTCAACTCCTCGACAGCCACTATCCAGCCTTGTACGCCAACGGCGTCGCCGCTTGCGGCTTACACGATCTCGGCAAAGCCAACGACGGTTTTCAGAACGCCGTCAAGAAAAAGGGCGAGCAACTCTTGCGCCATGAACACCTCAGCGTGCTCATCTTGCTGCTACCGGGATTTGGCGATTGGCTGCAAAACCATCCGTGCATCGACGTCGATATCGTGCTGAGTGCGGTCGTTGGGCATCACCTAAAGGCAGCTAAAGAAGGCAAGCACGATTATCCGCTGTTTGCAGAGGGTTTGCCTGGCACATCAAGCCAATCGTGCATCGTGCATGCCGATCATCCCGAATTCCAGGCGGTTCTCGATACGATTGCCGAGCGCCTTGGCCTGGCTCACTTTACAGCAAGCGTGCCGGCATACTGGGGGCTGTATGATCAAATGCTTACAGAACTCAAAGAGAATCTTGTGAAGCGTTTCCGGCGATTTCATAAAGAACTCAAACAAGACCCGCCGCGTCTGGCTCTGCTGCTCGCCGTCAAGGCCGCCGTGATCGTCGCCGACGCCGCAGGTTCCGCGCTGGTCCGTGAAAACAAATCCATTACGGATTGGATCGCGGAAGCCTTCAGCGAACAGCAACTCATCACTGGCGCAAAAATCGACGGCGACATCGTCCAACCACGCATTACCGCCATCGAAGCGCGCAAACGCGAGACCAATGCCGATTATCGATTCAAGTTCCAATCTTTTCAGGACGAAGCAGCAAAATTGCCTGAGCGTGCCCTGATGCTCGCTGGTTGTGGGGCCGGCAAGACCCTGGCGGCCTGGCGCTGGATACAAGCGCGTCTAGATGAACGGCCGGCGGCGCGCGTCTTGTTTCTCTACCCAACCCGTGCTACTTCCACGGAAGGTTTTCGCGATTACGTATCCTACGCGCCCGAATCCGATGCCGCGCTTCTAACCGGAACAGCGAACTACGATCTGCAAGACATGTTTGCAAACCCCGATGATGAACGCTTGGGGTCCGCTTATCTCACGGAAAGGCGGCTATACGCCCTGGGCTTTTGGCAAAAGCGCGTATTCAGCGCCACGGTCGATCAGTTCCTGGGGTTTCTTCAGCAAAGCTATGGCAGTCTGTGTTTATTACCGGTGTTGGCCGACAGCGTCGTGGTGATCGACGAGGTGCATAGTTTCAATGTCGCGCTGTGGTCGGCATTGAAAACATTTCTTAAAGCATTCAATGTCCCGACACTGTGTATGACCGCAAGCTTGCCGTCGAGACGGCGCGCCGAGCTTGCAGCGCTCGGGCTCCAGGTTTTTCCGGGTGAAAGCCATGAATTCGAGGACTTACAGAGGCGCGCGCGCTTGCCACGCTACCACGTCCAGCGCATTGCGGGAGACGAGCACGCCGAAACCATCGCCCGCGAAGCGGTCGCGGCGGGCAAGCGCGTGCTATGGGTAGTGAATACAGTGGATCGCTGTCAGACGCTCGCGCGGCGGCTCGAAAATTTGCAGCCGCTTTGCTACCACAGCCGCTTCAGGCTGGCCGACCGCAAGACGCGACATCAAAAGGTCATCGAAGCATTTCAGCCCCCTCTGCCGAGCGGAGTGATCGCCATCACCACCCAGGTCTGCGAAATGAGCCTGGATTTGGACGCCCAGGTGCTCATCAGCGAATACGCCCCCATCCCCTCGCTCATTCAGCGTATGGGCCGCTGCAATCGCCATGCGGAGAACGAAGACAGCCCACTGGGCGAGGTCTGGCTGTATCCGCCGCAAGACAACCGACCCTACGATAAAGAAGACCTGAAAACCACGCCGGATTTCATCGCCGCCCTGGAAGATGAGCCAGCGTCCCAAGATAAACTGGAAGAGCTGCTGGAACGCTACACTGCCAACGCCGCTTCCGAAGGCGATAGATTGATCGCGTTTATCAGCGACGGCCCTTGGGCGCGTGGCGGCGCGGAAGAACTCCGTGATAGCCTAGATCACACCGTGCAAGCCGTGCTGAGCACCGACGTGGAGCATTATTTGAAGCTGAAGCGATGGGGCAAAGTTGAGGCCGAAGGTTTTATCCTACCCGCGCCGCGTTATCCGCGCGAACTCGCGCAACCCGACGCGCGCCTCGGAAGCGGTTTACGGGTCGCGCCCGCATCGCACTATCACAAGCATTATGGCCTGTGCAAAGAACCCCAGATCAGGGAGGCTTTCATCGTATGAACGCGCGGCTCGCTGCTTCGGCCCCAGAGCCGGAGTTGGTGCTGGAATACGAGTTGTTCGATATGCCCACCGCGCAACATAAGGCGGGGTTGGCGGGGTTGATATTGCACCTCAAAAATCTGGAAAAACGCGAAGTGACGCCAAGGCCACGCATCGAATCGGTAGCCCCTCAAAGCGCCCGATTTCGCTTTACCCAGCGGGATTTCCAAACCCTCTTCGATGACCTTTACGATGGCTATTGGACGGAAGCCAGGGTACGACAGAAGTATCAGAACAAAGACCCGAAGCGTATCGAAGAAGTTAAATCCGTTGAGGGCAAGAAGACGGAAAAGTGGTTTATCTATGACGAATTCCGCCCGCGTGGCAGTGTATTGGGCTTTTATTTACAAGAGGCCACCAACAGCCCTTGGTTAAAACTCTGGCAAGATATGCTGTGGAGCGTGTTACGCGCCCAGCCTACGACACGCGGCGAATACCAACGTCGAGCCGATGGCGATTCGGTCAGCTTTGCGGACGAACTTTGGGGCAAGCTGGTCAAATCGCAAACCCAGAAGAACCGACTGGTCACGACATCCATCGCCGGCTCTCTGTTCGTTGGCGCGCAAGATCAAAACGCCGAGCAAGTGCCTTTTCAGGGCAGAATCGAACACAATCTGCTCCTACACTTCTGGACATGGGTGACGCCCATCTTCGTGCCCCAGGTCGTCAACCTCAAAGACAAACAACGCGAGTATCAAGGCTATCTTCTGGCCATCCCCGAAGTCGCCGATTTGGAAGAATTCATTGAAGCCGTTACAGAATTCTGGCAGAGCCTCAGCCCGGATATTTCCGGCTATCGTCCCCGCGGTGCCTTGATTGATCTGCCCGAAGAAGGCGGTTTGGAATTCCTTTACTCCTAGCCCGTCACCGCATCAAACAGCAGGATCTAAACAACGTCGTCCTGGCCGTAGAGCTATACCACCAGGAGAAACAGGGCAACAACGTGCGCTTGCTGGCGGCGGAGCGGCTGATACCCAATGCCCGCGTTTTGGCGGAATATGAACGCCTACGCGACCCAAGCGGCAATCCTCTGTTCAAGTCGCTGCGCATCCGCAACCTTATTACCGGCCAGCGCTGGCACGATAGCGCACAGAGCTTGTTTACGACCTATCCTTGGAATATTTCATCTACGGACCGAAATCGCCGCAATTTCGCTTCTTCGGCGCAGATGTAAAACGCCATTTCAAGGCGCTGACCGCAGACCTCGAACGTCAGGAGCAAGCCGCTATGCAGGAAAAAACACCGGAGCGCTTGGATGATACACTCGCGCGGCGTGTCTATCGTTTGATAAGCGTTTATGTCCGCCAACGAGCAGAATCAAGGAGCGGCATCAAACTCGATAACTTGGCTAGGAACGAACAAGGCCATCGAATTTACCCACCCCCATACCGTGAAGCCCTGCAAAAAGTCGCTTCTGATGCTTTCCTTGCCATGCGCGGGCGCACCGACCGGGATTTCATCGAGTACTTCACCGGTACGATTTGCTCGGTGCCGCAGTATTTCGGCAAAGAAGATGAATTCGTCGAAATCAGCCAAGCACTGATTGACTCTCCCGCCACGGTCAAAAACCTTGCCATGCTCGCCTTGTCCGCTCATTCCTGGTTGCCGAGCGAAAAAAACCATGCGCAACCCGACGCAGAATAAAGGAAGATGCCCATGAATCTATTCGCCACTGTGTTGACCTACACCGCGCCGAGTGCCAATTATCGCGGCGAGTCAGCCGAGAACCGTGCGGTGATACAGAAGATCACCAAAGGCCGGTTTGAATACGCCATCATCAGCCCGGAAGCGATGCGCAACGCCATTCGAGAAAACCTGCGGCGCTTGGGATTATCCTGTAACCGCGAACGGCTCGACGACGAAGAGCAACTCGCGGTGAAGTTTCAGGATTATCCCAACGCAGACAAGTACGCCGACGATTTCTTCATGGGCTGGTTGGTCGCCGCGAGCGGCAAGGATCGGGACAATATCAAGAAGGAACTCAAAGAAAAGGGCCGCGACTCAGAGAGGTTTCGCTTCAAGCGCGATTCGGTCTTGCGCATGAATATGGCGGTCGCTTTGGAACCCTACCGACATGATTCGGTATTTACCCAATCGCCCCAAGATAAAACCCCGAAACATCTCAAGATACACGTCAACGTGGAGAATGCCCAACTTCTCCACCGTGAAACCACCGTAAGCGCGTTTCAATATCCTCTCGCGCTGAACCTGGAGGATTGTCGTAGCCATCCGGATTGGACTCGTTCCTTACTTCAAGCTATCGGCGAGTTGAATGAAGTCGCCGGCAACCACGCCCGCAGCTACTTCGAGATGGCGCCGGCGAGCATCGTCGCGCGCCTCACCGAGCAGTTGGTAGCTGGGTACGACACTTACGGCTTCAAAATCGAGGAAGACGGCTCGCACCGCTTACCGGAAATCGTGGATGGCATCCTCAAGAACGATTATCCGGGCGCTGAATTCTTCCTCGGCGGCAAGCTCGTCAAAGACATGGCGGATAACGACATCGCGGCCTTACAAACCACAGGCGTGACCCTGGATCGTAATCCGCAACGACTAATCGCCACGGTGGCCGAACGGGCATTAGGCTAAAGCACGCCATGCTGTGCCTTTACGTACAGGCGCCGTTCGCCGTGTTCCGCACATTTACGGCGGGCAGCTTCCGGCCAACATCGCCATTCATCACACCTTCCGCTGCTTATGGCTTACTCCTCAATCTTGCTGGCATTGAGATGCGCGAGGATGATGGTAAAACCGCCATGACACTGATCCGGAGAACAAGTCTGCCCCGTGTTGAAATTGCCTTAGGCGCGCTTCGATATTCCCATCAGCACAGTCTCTACCAGCAATTACACAACTATCCGGTCGGAACCAGCGGCAAGGAGCGCAAACCGCTCACCAAGGGCAATAAGTACAACATCGTTCCGGCCCGCCGCGCTTTCCTGTCCGACCTACGCACTTATGTATGCCTGCGTGGAGATGAGCCACTCGCGGATCAAATACGCCTGGGCCTCGCCGGCAAAGGCCCTAAACGCTACGGCCTGCCGTTTCTCGGTGACAGCAATTTCCTGCCGGATCGTATCGAAGAGAAAGCACAGCTAGAACCGGCGCACTGGTTCGTTCCGGTACAGGAGAACGAGGAAGCGGATACGAGCCAGGCTATCACTCGATTGACCATCACCATAGACCGCGCAGATATGTCCCGCACGACATCGCGCTTGTTCCGGCCCGAGGCGAGCGCAAGCACGACCATTCCCGAGGCTGCATGGGTGATGGTGGACTATAGCTGAGCACCCGCTACCGCCACATCCCGAGCACCGCCAGCAGGCTTTTTTCCACCGCCGCCATTTCCTGCTCGCTGAGCACAGTGAGCGGCCCTTCGCCGAAACGGCGGCGATCCAGGCTACGCGGTTGATCCACCATGATCTGGCAATCCGATTGCAATTTATCGCGCGCCGCGATCGTGATGCGCAGCTTCTCGAAACCTTTGCGAACTTGGGAAGTCAAGGGTAGCACCACAATGGTCTCGAAACCGGCCGCGGTTAACGCGTCTTCCTGGATGACCAGCACCGGGCGTATCTTGCCCGCCTCGGCGCCGCGGTTCGGGTTGAGATTGCCGATCCAAATCTCGCCGCGTCGCATGTCAGCCATTCCCTCATCACACGCTTTTTGGAGCGCTGCCCTCGGCCAACTCCAGCGCTTCGTTGTCGGCTTCCAAAA
Organism: Gammaproteobacteria bacterium; assembly: GCA_046347515.1. Lineage (GTDB taxonomy): Bacteria > Pseudomonadota > Gammaproteobacteria > Competibacterales > Competibacteraceae > JAXMFZ01. The sequence goes on from JAXMFZ010000047.1 coordinate 30,750, forward strand.
ACTCTTCGGCCACGCCGGCGGTTTCGGCCCGCGTGAGGCGCTTGGCCTCGGCGAGAAGCCCCGCTATGAATCGCCTTTTGTCTTGCGCTTCCAAATAAGCAGCCAACACATCCCTGACCAGTTCAGAGCGTGACCGGCCATCCAAACGCGCTTCCTCGGCCAACTTTTGCTCCATCTCCGGCGATAATCGCAGGCTTAACGTCGTCATCGCTATACCTTGTCATTCAAATTGTATTGAGATTTGCATTACATTATAGAGGACGCAACCCGTAAGGAGGTCCTGCAATGGACATACCTTCCGTCCGAGTGATGGCGCTACACGCGCTCGCTTACTGCGAACGGCTCTTTTATCTGGAAGAAGTCGAAGAAATTCGGCGTGCGGATCACCGAGTCTACGCGGGTCGCACGCTACACGAGTCGTTGGCGGACAAGGACGGCGAGTGGCAGGAAATCGAACTCGAAAGCGAAACCTGGGGCCTCAAGGGTAAAGTCGATTACGTCCGCTACCGCGACGGCGAACTCGTCGCCTATGAACATAAACGCGGGCGCTCGAAAGGCGATGAAGCTTGGGATTCGGATCGCTTGCAGGTCATCGCTTACTGCGCGCTGCTGAGCGAGCATCTGGGCAAACCCGTGACCGCCGGGCGTATCCGCTATCACACCAGCCATAAAACCATCGCGGTGCGCGTCGATGACGCCGCGCTCGCTGAGCTCAAGGCAGCGGTCGAACGCGCGCGATCGCTCGCGGCCAGGCTGGAGCGGCCTCCGGTCGCCACCAACGACGCGATCTGCGCGAAATGTTCGTTGGCGCCGGTCTGTTTACCCGCCGAAGAGCGCTTTCTGCAAGCGCTGGATGAAGAAAGCGATCACGCCAAACCGCAGCGCCTATTTCCAGCCGATGAAGAACGCCGCACCCTGCACGTCACCGAAGCGGGCAGCGAAGTGCGCATCAACGGCGAGCAGATCGTGGTGTTGCGGGCCGATACCGAGCCGGCGAAGTTCCCAGCCCGTGATGTCGCCGCTATCGTGTTGCACGGGAGCGTGCAGATCAGCAGCCAGACCCTTCATTACGCCGTTGCCCATGACATTGGCGTGCATTGGCTCACGGGCGGCGGCTCCTATGTCGGCGGCTTAGCGCCAGCGGGCGGCGTACAGCGCCGCTTGCGGCAATACCAGGGCTTGAGTGATGCGGCGCTGTGCCTCGCACTGGCGCGTCGCTTAGTCAAAGCCAAAATCGAGAACCAGCTTCAGTTCGTGCTGCGCAGCGCCCGTAACAAAGACAAGCTCGCCGCGGTCGAGGCCATCGCCCAAGCGCTACGCGCGGAACTGCGCGCCATCGACGGCGCTGACAATCCAGACAGCCTGCGCGGCCACGAAGGCGCTGCGGGACGGCATTATTTCTCAGCCCTGCCCGAACTTCTCGATGAATCGCAACCGTTGATGGCGTTCGCGGGCCGCAACCGCCGCCCGCCGCGCGACCCCTTCAACGCCGCGCTCAGCTTCGGCTACAGCTTGCTGTACCGGGAAGTCATGGCAGCCATCCTCTGCGTGGGCCTCGATCCCGCGCTCGGGTTCTTTCACCGACCGCGCAGCGCCGCCTACCCGTTGGCGCTGGACTTGATGGAATTGTTCCGCGTCTGGCTCTGGGATATGCCGCTCATCGCATCGATCAATCGCAAGCAATGGACCGCAGAGCACTTCACCAGAACTCCGCACCAAGTCTGGCTTTCCGACGAAGGCCGCAAGCAAGCCATCCGCATCTACGAGATGCGCAAGCAAGAGCAGTGGCGGCATCCGGTGCTGGACTACTCGTTGAGCTACGCCCGTTCCATCGAGTTGGAAGTCCGCCTCCTCGAAAAAGAGTGGAGCGGCAGCGCCGGTTTATTTGCCAGAATGAGGATACGTTGATGCCCACCGATACTGAAAAAAGGCGCTGGTATTTAGTCAATTACGATATCCGCGATCCCAAACGGTGGCGGCGCGCTTATAAGACCTTGCAAGGGAGAGGAGAACGGATACAGTATTCGCTGTTCCGCTGTCGGCTTGACCGCACGGAAATGGAAGCGCTGCGCTGGGAGTTGGAGAAGATTCTGGAGGATGAGGATGATCTTTTATTTGTCCATCTTTGCCCAAGTTGCGCGGCTAGAGTTAAAGAGCGGGGAAGCGATGACGGATGGCACCCACCGAAAGACAGGTTCGATATCCTGTAGCACAGGCACCGATGCGTGGACTTGCACAAGACAGCGGACTCTTAATCAACTTGTTGGTAAGACTCGAATTCTTATAGCTCTTGATTTTCGGACATCCATGATTTTTGTAACCTATTGCTTCCGTGCAAGATTTGAGGCTCTCATGCGCGAAGTTCCATCCTTGGTACCGAAAAACTTTGAGTTGCTTGCAATTTGGTTTAATCTGTTCATTAAAAATATGGAGTTACAATCGTGGAGCGATTCCTTCATTGATGCCGAAAGGCGTTGAGCACATCTTTTCTCAGTCATCATAGGCGGTATCCACCGCGCGATTCCTTCATTGATGCCGAAAGGCGTTGAGCACGAGATGGCGGCTGCAACTGGGCTGCCATACGACATGCGATTCCTTCATTGATGCCGAAAGGCGTTGAGCACCCGCTTACCCGAAGACGCCGCGTCTGTGCCGGGCGCGCGATTCCTTCATTGATGCCGAAAGGCGTTGAGCACTTGAAGAACTCTTTCATCCTTCCGACATGAGCAAAGGCGATTCCTTCATTGATGCCGAAAGGCGTTGAGCACTCACCTCTTAATGCCAAACCTGATAACAACAGGTTGCGATTCCTTCATTG
>JAXMFZ010000048.1:0-33529 GCA_046347515.1 Gammaproteobacteria bacterium
AAAGGGCCAACAAAGGTGTTTTCATTACCACCTCAGGATTCACCTCACAGGCAATCGAATTTGCTAAATCGGTCGAAAGGATCGTCCTAATTGACGGCCCCAGGCTCGCAGAACTCATGATTGACTACGAAGTTGGCGTAAGCGCCAGAACGGTAAAGATTCCCCGGCTTGATACCGATTACTTCGATGAAGAATCAACCTAACCAGCCAATGGAACGGACACCTCCGTGCTACGCACTTCGGTGCCGCTCATCGGCGCTTTGGGCGTCACGATGAACACCGGGAACCACTTGCGCTCCAACGACTCGCTCGGATCATTCAAGCAAATCGGGACCGGTCTATCGTTTCTCATCTTCCCGCTTGTCTTCGTCTTCGCTTTCTCGGTTCACCCGGGGTTGCTTCACCCCCACTTTCTTACGCCGGTTGAACGGATCGAAAGGGCGCACGATGCAACCCTGCTTCAGTTCGGTCACGCACTCGTCACGATGAACACGACTCTGATGATCGTGGTTGCCATTCACTTCATAAAAGTCCTTGGGCGCGGTCCCAGTGCCTGGCCTGGTTTCATGGGCGGAGCGCTGGCAGTCGTCGGCACCCTCTGCTTGGCCGCGGACAAAGGCGCGCTCTGCCTCACCATGAGTTCGTTGGACGGGCTGACGAACGCTGAGTTCGCGGGCATGATGCCTGGCCTTGTTGCAATGTTCTCTTTGCGAGGGTGGTTAGGGTTGCTCTGGGGGATCCTGCTGCTGCCTGTCGGCTTCGGCATCCAAGCGGTGGCTTTGTTCCGGAGCAGGGCCATCCCTCGATGGGAGGCACTCCTCTTTCTTGTCGGCGTGCTGCTTGTCGGTTTTCCTGATGGGGTTGAAGTTGTCAATCTGACAGCTTCAATCCTGATGACGATCGCACTCTTCCCTTATGGAATCCGCCTGATCCGACTACCTGACCAGTGAGGTCGGTCGTCACGGTCAGATTGTTGATCAGCAGATTCACGTCATGCTGGGGACTGGTGTCGACCTGGGCGGTTTCCTCGGGAAACGCGTCCCGGAAGAGTTTCCGGTAGGTCCCGAGCTTTTGTAGTTCGGCGGACTGGTGCAGTCCAGTATCGTCGTCCAGCATCCGGTGATGCGTCGAGCAGCAATAGCGCCACGTTTTCCTGCGCGGTGTGCCCAAACGAGTTGAGGCCGCCAGGCGACGAGTCGGGTTCTCCCGCGAACCCGCCCTGCAACAGGCGGGTGTTGAAGGCGAAGCCGATCACGCTCGGCGTATTGCGCGCCACGCTGTCCAGGGCGTCGAGGCGACCCGTAATGAGGAGTCAGAATCAAGAAGGCCAGACTCGAATCGATTTGCTCCGCAAGCGTTGGATGGGGTTCGCAACGCTTACCGCATCCTCCACGACGGGTCAGGCGGTAACAGGCGTTAAGGCGATTTCCGCCAATGCCTCGAGGATGAGCGGCGATGCGCCCAGGTAAGATTGCAAGGTGATGGCGACGCCAGGATGTTCGCGGCGCTTCGCCTCGGCGATGGCGGGGATATCGAGCGCCACATGGCGGCCGGTAGTCAGGAAATACGGCACGAGTGAGATGCGCGCCGCGCCCGCGCTGATCGCCGCGTCGATGGCGGCGGGAATGGACGGATCGGCGATCTCCAGGAACGCGCAGCTCACCGCCGCGAACCCGCGGTCCAGGTGATCGCGCAATTGATCTGCCAGCCGCCGCACTTCATCGTTGGCGGCGGGCAGGCGGCTGCCGTGGGCGATCAGAATCAGCACATTCATCAAAATACCGGGTCAATGGCTAGTGCCGGCAGATAGGGTAATTTTATTGTACACGTTGTACTTGCCCGAGGGCTTGCGCATCGGGATGCGCTTGACCTCGGCGAGCGTCGTCGTGTCGTACACGACCAGCGCGCCGTCGTCCTCAGCGATGCTGAGGAGCGCATAGTGGCCGTCGCGGCTGAACTCGACGTGGGCGGCGGTTTTGCCCGGCATCGGGGTGAGGGTGCGCGCTACTTCCAGGGTGCGCTTGTCGATCAGTTGCACGGTGTCCTTGCTATTGCTCAGCGAGGCATCGACCCAGGCATAGGGTGTGTTGTCGTGGCTGCGCAGAAAAAATCCGGGTCCCAGCGTGTCGATGCGCTTCAGCACTTGCCAGGTCTTGGTGTCGATCACGCTGACCACGCCCTCCTTGAGATTGGGCGTCGCCATCACGGTTTGGCCTTGATAGTCCCAACTAATGCCGGAGCCCAGGTGCGGCAGGCCCGGCAGAGCGAGCGTGGCGATGGGCCGGCCGACGATCAGATTGATCACCTGGCCCTTGCCGCCGTCGCGCGCCGCGCCGATCAGGTTCTGGTAACCGGGGTCGAAGAAGAAATCGTCCAGGTAATCGTCGAGCGCGATGCGCCGCACCGGGAACGGCTCGCGCGCCAGCGGCGGCGCTTCGCCCGATTCGGCGCGGTAATCGTGCATGATGCCGGTATAGATCGGCTCGGCCTGGTCGTCGTAGGGGATTTCCCACAATTCCTTGAGGTCTTTGAGGGCGGCGATGAAGCTGTGGCGCGGCGGCGCGGCGTAGACCGCGCTTACCCGCGAACTCTTGCCCTGCGCGTCGGCGACCGGGATGACTTTCAGCAACGCGAGATCGGTAGCATCCAACGCCACCAGGGTATGCGGCAGGTAATTGGCGACCATTACCGTGCGCCCGTCGGCGGCCAGCGCGAGGTTGCGGGCGTTGATGCCGGCGCGGATTTCGGCGACGGTCTTGAGGTTGTAGATGTCGAACTTGCTGATCCAACCATCGCGCGAGCAGAAATACACATAACGCCCGTCCGGCGAAAACTTTGGCCCGCCGTGCAGCGCGTAGCGGGTCGGGAAACGATGGATGGGTTCCAGGCGCTTGCCGTCCAGTAAGGTGGCGTGATGATCGCCAGTCTCCACCACGATGAATAAATCCAGCAGGTCCTCGGCGGCGAACACGGGTTTGTCGCCCAGACTGCCAGGCGGATACGGCACGAGCTGGCTGGCGCGGATGTCGTCCGCTTCCCAGCGCGGCGGCGTGGCGGGCGCGGTGTAAAGGTAATCCGCCAACGCCTGGGCCTCGGCGGCGTTCAGCTTGGCGGCGAAGCCCGGCATTTGGGTGGCGGTGCGGAAACGCTTGCTGGATGACGGCGAGCGCGTCGGGCTTGCGCAGCACCCCAGATTCTCGGGCAGCGCCGGCCCCATACCGCCCAGGCGTTCGGCGCCGTGGCAGCCAGCGCGGTGCTCGCGATAGAGCGCGAGCGGGTCCGGGGCGGCGGTGCCGGCTCCGGTGGAAAACAGAACGAGCGCCAGCAGATGAACATTGAATTTCATGGTGTCGCCCTTGCAGCGCCGCGCGCAGCAGGTACGGCATCAATCGCGGGTTCTGAACCAGTTCAGTTCCTGCCGTAAGCCGACCACCTCGCCAACCACGATGAGGCTGGTGGCTGGGCATCTTCAATCTGTCCAGGCAGGGTTGCCAGGGTGGCGGTGATCACGCTGGCGCGCGGTCGTGGCCTGTTCCACCAGCGCCGCCGGCGTGGAGGCCCGCAAGCCGTGCTCGATCAGCTTGGCGCAGACCGTCGCCAGGGTATGCAGACCCATGTAAAACACCAGCGTCTGCCGGGGTTGCGCCAGCGCCGACCAATTGAGTTGAGTGCCTTCGCGCAAATGGCCGGTAGCGAGAACACGACTTGTTGCGCGTGATCGCGATGGGTGAGCGGAATGCCGGCGTAGGCCGCGCAGCCGCTGGCGGCGGTGATGCCCAGCACCACTTGGAACAGAATATTCGCGCGCTTGAGGGTCTGCAATTCCTCGCCACCGCGCCCGAAAATGAACGGATCGCCGCCGCTTCAAGCGCAGCACGCGTTTGCCGCGCCTGGCGAGGCGCACCAGCAATTGGTTGAGGTCGTCTTGCGGCAGGTGTGCTTGTCCTGGAAGCTTTTGCCGCGTAAACGCGCTCGGCCTTGGGGTTGACGCGCGCCAATACGGCGGCGGACACCAGCCGGTCGTAGACCACGACGTCGGCTTGCTGCATCAGCCTGAGCGCGCGCAGGGTGAGCAGTTCCAGACGCCAGGGCGCCGACCAGGCGGCCAGACCTCGCCGCGTTTACGCAGCGAACGCAGGCGTTTAGTTCGCTTCGGACGGTGCGCGTTCCGGATCAGGCGATCTCGTCGGCGAGGCTGCAACGCCGGGTCTTCGGCCACATCGCCGGTCAGTTGATACGCGCACCCGGGTGTTGCCGCCGCAGATCGCCCTGAACGCGCACGCGCCACAGCGCCCTTAGCGGGCGCGGGCGCGCCTTGAAACCCAGGCCCGTTAACGGGTCGAGTGTTTTGCGAATCCGAGAAAGGCCGCTGTTTAACATTGCCCAGGTTGTAGTCCACCAGAACGTATCGGGATGGACGTTGCCGAGATTGTCGATGTTGGCGATGTTGACGCCCGAGGAATTGCCGCCCCATCGTTCGAGGCGCGCGCGTAGATCGTCGGCCTGCTTGGGGAAGCGCGCGCGCGCCCAGTGCAGCAGATACACGCCGTCGGCGTCGTTGTTGCCGGTCACGTAATCGCGGCGCTGGCCCTGGGTCAAATCCTCCAGGCACGCGTCGAACAGCGTATCCATCGCCTGCCGGGTGACGCGGTGGGCGACGTCGTCCTTGCGGTTGCGGTTGCCGCGCCCGGCGTAATTGAGGTGGGACAGATAAAACTTATCGATGCGTTCGGCGCGCATGAGTTGCAGCAGGTCGGGGAGTTCGGCGGCGTTGTCTTGGGTCAGGGTGAAGCGCAGCCCCACTTTGATGCCGCGCTCGCGGCACAGGCGGATGCCGCGCAAGGCATCGTCGAACGCGCCGGTGCGGCGGCGGAAACGGTCGTGGGTCGCGCGCAGCCCGTCTAGGCTGATGCCGACGTAGTCGTAGCCGACGGCGGCGATCGCGTCGATGTTGTGGGCGTCGATCAGCGTGCCGTTCGAGGACAGGCCGACATAAAACCCGAGCGCCTTGGCGCGCTGTGAGATCGCGAAGATGTCGGGGTGTAGCAGCGGTTCGCCGCCGGACAAAATGAGCGCCGGCACGCCGAACGCCTTGAGCTCGTCCATGGTCGCGTAGACCTCGGTGGTCGAGAGTTCGCCGGGAAAGTCGATATCGGCGGAGATCGAATAACAATGCTTACAGGTGAGGTTGCAGCGCCGCACTAGATTCCAGATCACCACCGGCCCGGCGGGCTTGCGCGCCGGCGCGAGGGGCGTTGGTTCCAGCAGGGTTTGCATGAATTGGCTGATCCGGAACATGGCGGACGGTCTCGCTCTCGGCATGGGTTATTGGGCATTGTCCATGATGGGCGAGGGCTTGAAATTGATATACGTCAAGGCGCGTTTCGCCTCCTATGTGGGATTGTTGATAGTAATGACAATCCATCATTTCCCGAGAGGAGAACGCTTCCATGTCCGCCAAGCTTTCCCGGCGCGAATTCCTCAAACTGGCCGCCGCGAGCGGTTGGGGGATGGCGCTCTCTCCCGCCAGCCTGCTGGCCCAGTACCACTACCTGGCGCCGGTGGCGGTCGGCAATCCGCTGGAGAGCTATCCCAACCGCGACTGGGAGCGCATGTACCGCGATATTTTCCGCCACGATAAAACCTTCGTGTTCATGTGCTGCCCCAACGACACCCACAATTGCCTGCTCAACGCCTTCATGAAAAACAACGTGGTGGTGCGCATCGAGCCCACCTACGGTTATGGCCAGGCGACCGACCTCTACGGCAACAAAGCGAGCCACCGCTGGGACCCGCGTTGCTGCCAGAAGGGGTTGGTGCTGGCGCGGCGCTTCTACGGCGACCGCCGGGTCAACGGCGCGTTCGTGCGCAAAGGCTTCAAGGATTGGGCGGATCAGGGCTTTCCGCGCGACCCGCAGACCGGCGCCGCGCCCAAGGAGTTGATGCGGCGCGGCTGGGATAGTTGGGTCAAGCTTTCCCATGACGAGGCTTACGGCTATCACGCCCAGGCCCTGCTCAACATCGTGCAGACTTACTCCGGCGAGCAGGGTAAGCGCTATCTGCAAGCCCAGGGATACGACCCCGACATGATCGAAGCGGCCGGCGGCGCCGGCACGCGGGTGACCAAGTTCCGCGGCGGCATGGCCAAGCAAGGGCCGCTGCGCATTTTCGGTTGTTTTCGGATGGGCAACAGTATGGCGTTGCTCGATCAGTTCGTGCGCAAGGTGGCGCCGGAAGACGCCAAGGGCGCGGGTTCGTGGGATTCGTACTCGTTCCACACCGATTTGCCGCCCGGCCATCCGATGGTGACCGGCGAGCAGACCAATGACTTCGAGCTGTTCGACGCCGAAAACGCCAAGCTCATCATCGCCTGGGGTATGAACTGGATCACCACCAAGATGCCGGACAGCCACTGGCTGACCGAAGCGCGCTTGAAGGGCGCGAAAACCGTGGCGGTGACGGTGGAATATTCCGCCACCGCCTCCAAGTGCGATGACGTGATCGTGATCCGGCCCGGCACCGACCCCGCGTTCGCGCTCGGCCTGGCGCAAGTGATGATCGCCGAGAATCTATTCGACACCGAGTTCGTCAAGCGCAACACCGACTTGCCGACGCTGGTGCGGATGGACACCCTGGAGCGCCTGAAGGCGAGCGATGTGTTCCCGAATCATCAGAACAAACCGCTCGTCAACTGGACCCAAGTGATCCCCAAGGGCGAGAAGACCCCGCCGACGCCGAAGCAAAACGGCGTGCAAGTGCCCGAAGCCCTGGCGCCGGAATTCGCCGATTTCGTGATGTGGGATGAAACCCGGCAACAGCCAGTAGCCGTCGGCCACGATGACTTGGGCGAGCATTTCGCCAAGCTCGGCGTCAATCCCGCCTTGCGCGGCGACTTCGAGATCACCCTGGCGGATGGCGGCAAGATCCGAGCGCGGCCGGTGTTCGACCTCACCTGGGAGTACCTACAGGCGAACATGAACCCCGAGCAGTGTAGCCAGATTAGCTGGGCGCCCAAGGAAGCCATCGTCGGCCTCGCGCGCGCCATCGCCGGTAGCGGCGGCAAGACCCTGATCGCCGTCGGCATGGGCCCCAACCAATTCTGGAACAACGACAACAAGGACCGCGCCCTGTTCCTGGTGCTGGCGCTGGCCGGCAGCCTGGGCCGCCACGGCGGCAACATCGGCAGCTACGCGGGCACTTACAAGAACACCTTGTTCTCGGGCATTCCCCGCTGGACTCTCGAAGACCCGTTCCATCCGCAACTCGACCCCACCGGCGAGATCAAGACCAAATCGTACTTGCGCCCCGAGTCCATGCACTACTGGGCGAACGGCGAACGGGTCATGAAAGCGGGCAACAAGAAAATCACCAGTGGCGCCCACATGCCCACGCCCACCAAGGCGATCTGGCAGGTGAACTCCAACTCCAGCCTGGGCAACCAGAAGGGTTTCTACGACGTGGTGTTCAACACCCTGCCCAGGGCCGAGCTGGTGGTCTACAACGAGTGGTGGTGGACGGCGTCCTGCGAATTCAGCGACATCGTCTACGGCGTCGATTCCTGGATGGAATTCAAATACCCCGACTTCACCGCCTCCAATAGCAATCCGTTCCTGCAACCGTATCCGCCGACGCCCGCGCCGCGCGCGTTCACCAGCGTGTCGGACAACGAGACTTACCTCGGCGTTGCGCGCGAACTCACCAAGCTTACCGTCGACCGGCGCTTCGAGGAGATGTGGCATCACATCGCCGCGAACCGCGCCGACATTTATCTCCAGCGCATCATCGACGGCTCCGCCCCGCTCAAGGGCTATCGCTTCGAGGATATCCTCGAACGCGGCCAGCGCGGCATTCCGTCGCTCCTCAACACCCGCACTTATCCGCGTATCAACAGCTACGAGCAAGTGCAGGAATCGAAGCCCTGGCACACCAAGACCGGGCGCCTGGAGTTTTACCGGCCCGAGCCGGAGTTCATCGAGGCGGGCGAGAATTTAGTGCTGCATCGGGAGCCGTCCGACGCCACCTTCTACGAACCCTGCGCCATCGTCGCCGCGCCGCATCCGGCGATCCGCCCGAAGCGGCCCGAAGACTGGGGCATCGCCGCCGCCGACCGCGGCCACATCACGCGCCAGATGCGCAACACCACCTACAGCGCGCAGGAACTGTTGGCGACCCGGCATCCGTTGCAAGAGGCGGGCTGGACCCACATTTTCCATACCCCCAAGTATCGCCACGGCGCGCACACCATGCCGATCGACACCGATTTCATGGCGGCGCTGTTCGGGCCGTTCGGCGACATGTATCGGCGCGATAAGCGCATGCCCGGCGACGGCGAGATGTACGTGGACATCAACCCCGCCGACGCCCAGGCGCTGGGGGTCAACGATGGCGATTACGTGTGGATAGACGGTGATCCCCATGACCTGCCGTTCCGCGGCTGGGATGACGCCGCCCGCCAGGACGAGTACAACGTGGCGCGTTGCATGGCGCGCGCGCGTTACTACCCCGGCACGCCGCGCGGCGTCACCCGCATGTGGTTCAACGGCTATATGGCGACCCCGGGATCGGTCAGGGGTCAGGAAACCCGCGTCGACGGCGCCGCCAAGAACCCCGAGACCCATTATCAGGCGCTGTTCCGCTACGGCGGCCATCAGAGCCTGACGCGCTCCTGGCTGAAACCCACCCACCAGACCCAGTCGCTGATCACGCGTCGCTCCTGGACCAACGAAGTGACCAAGGGTTTCAACGTGGACGTCCACTGCGTCACCAGCGCGCCGCGCGAGGCGCTGGCCAAGTTCAGCAAGGCCGAGGACGGCGGCATCGGCGGCCACGGCTTGTGGCGTCCGGTGACGCTCGGGCTGCGCCCACGGGCGGAAAACGCCGCCATGCAGCAGTATTTGCGCGGCGGTTTTGTCAATCTCAGCAAGGCGTAGAGGGAATCGCGATGAGCAAGGTTTACAATTGGCAGATCGGCCGCGAGATGGATTATCCCTACGAAGGAGTGAGGCCGCGCAAACAGTTCGCGATGGTGTTCGACACCAACAAATGCATCGCCTGCCAGACCTGCACGGTGGCGTGCAAGACCACCTGGACGCCGGGTCGCGGCCAGGAGTACATGTTCTGGAACAACGTCGAGACCAAGCCTTACGGCTATTACCCGCTGGGTTGGGACGTCAAGGTGCTGGAAAAAGCTCGGCGTGCAGGAAGTCAACCAAGCGTCTTATCAGGGCAAGATCCCTGTTCGAGGCCGCTCCCGAGGGCGAGCGCGTGCTCGGCTACCTGCCCGACGATCTGGATTACGCCCACCCCAACGTCGGCGAGGACGATTCCCTGGGCGACATGGCGCAAGGCGCCTATCTGCAAGCGCCGCACATGCAGTGGATGTACTATTTGCCGCGCATCTGCAACCACTGCACGTATCCGGCCTGCTTGGCGTCCTGCCCGCGCATGTCGATTTACAAGCGCCCGGAGGACGGCATCGTGCTGCTCGATCAGACGCGCTGCCGCGGTTACCGTGAATGCGTCAAGGGCTGTCCTTACAAGAAGACCTTCTTCAATCCGGTCACCCGGGTTTCGGAAAAGTGCATCGGCTGCTATCCGGCGGTGGAAAACGGCCGCCAGACCCAATGCACCATTACCTGCATCGGCAAGATCCGCCTGCAGGGTTTCATTACCACCCCGGACCAGGCGCGCGAAGACAACCCACTGGACTATATCGTCCATATCGCCAAGATCGCCAAGCCGTTGTATCCGCAGTTCGGATTGGAGCCCAACACCTATTACATTCCGCCGGTGCACGTGCCGCCGCAGTATCTTTACCAGATGTTCGGCTGGGGTGTGGAGGAGGCCATCGCCGCTTACCGCAAGGCGGCGGACAACAAACAACTGTTGGGTGCGTTGCTGTTGTTCGGGGCGACGCCCGACATCATCCATCATTACAAAGTCGAGGGCGACAACGTTTACGGCTACAGCGAGAAAGGTGTGGAACTCGTACGCGTGCCATTGCACGAGCCGATCCATGTGCGCGCCGCTTACGACGACCAGCACCAAACCTACCGTACCAATATCACCTGAAGCGAGGCGAGCCATCATGAAAACGCCTGCTGCAATCCGTTGCATCGCGGTCGCCGTGACGGCGACGTTAATCTTGGCGGCGCTGGCGAATGCCCAAGAAGCGGCGATCCAAGCGATCCGCATCCAGGAGCCCGGCCCCTTGCTCGACCCCGAGGCCGCGTTCTGGAGCACGGCGCCCGCGATCACCGTGCCGATGCTGGCGCAGACCATCACCACGCCGAAGAATCCGAACGCCGCGATCCACGCCTTGCAAGTCCGCGCCGCCCACAACGGCCAATGGCTGGGGGTGCAGATCGAGTGGCAGGATAGCGCCAAGAACGACCGCATCGTGGTGGATCAATTCGGCGATCAAGTCGCCGTCGAATTTCCCTATGAATACAAAAAAGACGCCCTGCCCAGCCCGATGATGGGCAATCCCGGAGGACGGGTGGAAATCTGGCAATGGCGCGCGGCGTTTCAGCGCGATATCGACGAGGGCGAAATCCGCTCCATCGGCGATCTCTACCCCAACGCCGTGGTCGATATCTATCCCGACCAGGTGTTGCGGGTCACCGACGCTCGCCCTTATACCGGGGCGCTGGGCGTCGACAACCCCATCAGTCATGGCCGGCGCTCGGCGGTGCTCGAGCAAATGGCGGAAGGCTGGGGCACGCTCACGGCGGAACCCTTCGACCAGCAGACCGAAGGCCGCGGGGTATGGAAAGACGGTGTCTGGCGGGTGGTGATCACCCATCCGCTCACGTCATTGCGCAACGATATCCATTTTCAGCCGGGCATGGAAACGGTTGCCGCCTTCGCGGTCTGGGATGGCGGCAACCGCGAAGTAGGGGCACGCAAAGCCTGGTCGATGTGGGTGCCCTTCAGGCTCGCCGAGTAAACGCTATGGCCGACGACAGTCACGCAGTTGACGAGCAGCGGATCGCGCCCATCTTGCTGCGCGCCGGCATTTATCGCGCTCTGGCGCTGGGGCTTGCCTATCCGACAGCGGCCATGCTGCAGCGGATCGTCGCCGACTGGCAAAAATTGCTGAATTGCGACCAACCGTGGCCAATCGCGGTGCAACCCTTGGCCGAGGCTGCGCTCGCCGCGTGGCGTGAAGCCGATAGCGCCGAATTGCAGGCTGAACATATCCGGCTGTTCGGCCCCGCCGGGCGTTGCCCGCCGAGCGAAACCGCGTATGGCGACGCTGGCCGCATGCTGGGTAAAGCGGCGCAGCTCGCCGATATCTCGGGATTTTATTTGGCCTTTGGCATGCAAACTGCTAATCACGAACAGCAGGCCATCGATCACTTGGCGCTGGAGCTCGAATTCATGAGTATCCTAGGGCTGAAAGAGGCGCTGGCGCTGAGCGAAGATTGGGAGGAACGCTGGGCAGTGACGAGCGATGCCCAAGCCAAGTTCGCGCGCGATCATCTCGGCATCTGGACCGATGCCTGGTACGAGCGCTTGCGAGGCTGCGATTCGCATCCCTGCTACCTGCGGCTCGGTGAAACGATACAGGCGTTCGTGCGATCCGAGAATCAGCGCCTGGCGGTGGCGCCGCATCCGCTGGAGGGCCTAACGGTTGACAAGGAAGTCGGTGGAGATGCACTGGTCTGTCCGTTGGCGGATGAGCCTTGAGTGACGGCCGGCGCTCCGGTTTGCAAGCTGCGAAATCAGGTATTGGTGTTATTGGTCATTAGCGTCTTGAAGCAATTCAATCCGGTCAATGATGACCGTTAAGTGAAGCAAGGACTCTACAGGAGAGATTGCGATGTCTTTCATGAACTGGACGGATCAGCTTTCGGTAAGAATTCCCTCCGTCGATAGACAACATAAAGTATTGATTGGATACATTAATAAACTTGCGGATGTGGTGCAAAAAGAAGTTTCCCCGCAATTGGTCGATTTAGTACTCAAAGGCCTGATTACCTACACCAAGGTGCATTTCATGTACGAAGAAATGCTATTCAAGACCTACAAGTACGCGGAGATGGACGATCACAAAAGAGCGCATGTGAAATTCATCTCCAGGGTTAATCAATTCAATGAACGCTTCAAAGCTGGCGATAGCAATGTCGGCCTCGATCTTCTCAATTTCTTGAAAGACTGGCTGAGTATCCATATTCTCAAGGAAGATGTGGCCTACTCCGAGTATATGCTCGCGAAAGGCGTGAAATAGCGGCGCATTCTCGTTATCCGGCTAACTCACTGGCCGCAAACGCAGCCCGGTCTTTTTCAGAATCCGCGTGCTGTACAGCACTTGATGGCCATGATCGTCCGGCCATATCAGCGCGGCGATGCGCGCGACTTTCTCCTCCACCTCGGCGCGGTTGTGGCCATGCACCATGGCGAACAGGCAATACGGCCATTCCGGCAAGTGGCGCGGGCGTTGATAGCAATGGCTCACGAAATCGAGCGCGCCGATGGCGCGGCCACACTCCACGATTCTGTCGTCCGGCACGTCCCACACCGACATGCCGTTGGCGCGGTAGCCCAGGGCGTAATGGTTGGGCACCGCGCCGATGCGACGGATCGCGCCGCTCGCCAGCATCGCCTGTAGGCGCGCCATGACCTCCTCGGGCGTCAAGTCCAACTGCGCGGCGATGGCGTGATAAGGCCGCGGCGTCAGCGGCAAGCCGTCTTGGGTGAGCAGGATGATCCTCCGGTCGATGGCGTCGATGTGCGCAATCACGGCTCAGACCGCGAAGTGCAAGCCGACGAAGAATTCCTCGATCTTCGGCATGTTGTGGACCGGATAGCCGGTGATGGCCTCGATGCGTTTGATGACGGCCTGGATTTCCTCTGGGGTTTCGGTCGCAAGTACGAACCACATATTGAACGCATGAGCGCGCGCGTAATTATGGGCAACTTGCGGAAACGCGTTGACCTGTTCGGCGACTCGCTCGAAATCGTCGTAAGCCACCGCCATCGCCGCCAAAGTGAGTCCGCCGCCCAGGCGCTCGGCGTGGTATAGCGGGCCGAAGCGCGTTAGGAGTTTCTCGTCTAGCAGCGTGTTCAGCCTTCCGAGTAGTTCCGGCGCGCTGATTCCCAGTTCCGCCGCGACCGCCGCGTAAGGTTCGGCGACGATGGGAAAACCCTGTTGCAGGCGATTGATGATGCGCTTGTCGAGTTCATCCATCACGGTGCGCGCTGCGGCAGACCGGCAAACCGCGCGCCGCATTGCTTGAAGCAGCGGCGGCTGAACAACACCGCGCGCGGCAGATGGCCGATGCGCAACTGTTCCAGCACGAGCGCGATGTCCGCCTCCACTTCGGAGCGGCTGCGGCCATGGATCATGCAGAACAGGTTATAAGGCCAATCCGGCGGTCGACGTGGGCGTCGGTAGCATAAAGTGACGAAAGCGAATGTCTGGAAGCGCCGGCCTAGATCATCGACGGCGTCGTCCGGCGCATCCCACACGACCATGGCGTTGGCGCGATAACCCAGATCGCGATGGCGCACGACCACACCAAAACGCTTAATCACGCCCTCGGCCAGCAGCTCTTGCAGGGCGGCGATGACGTCCGCCTCGTTCATGCCCAGACGCTCGCCGAGCGCCGCGTACGGCCGCGGCGTCAAGGGCAAGCCCTCTTGAATCGCCTCGATCAGCGCCGCGCGCGCTGCCAACGGCTGGTGTTCTTCCCATCGCGCGTTCATCGCAGCACCAATGGAAACCCCAGATCGATGTGATAATCAGCCAGCAGCGGCAGCGCCATGACCGCGCTGCCGCTCTGTGTCTCGATCTCGCGCAGTACCGCTTGCAGATGGCGCTCATTGGGCGCGGTGACCACGAACCACAGATTGAAGCGGTGCTCGCGCTCGTAGTTATGATTCACTTCCGGGTAAGCGCTCACCAGGGCGGCGATCGCTTCCAGGCGCTCGGCGGGCACCGCCATGGCGGCCAGTGTGCTGGCGCCGATCCGGCGCGGCGCGAACACCGGGCCGATGCGGCTCACCGCGCCTTCCACCCGCAAGCGCGTCAGGGCGGTCAGGACCTCGTCTTCGGTTGCGCCCAAGCGCTCGGCGATGGCGGCATAAGGGCGGGGTACGAGCGGAAAGCCGTGCTGGAAGTCATTCAACAGCCGCTGGTCGAGGCTGTTCATAGGCCGATTTTGTGCGCCCTGGCGGTCATGAAAATGCCGCTGGGTTTATCCACCGCGAGCGCCGCGATGCGCGCATGGCTTGCGGTGTCGTAGACCTCGACGCGGTCTTCGTCGCGCACCGAAATCCATACGGTTTCGCCGCGCGGCGTGAATTCCATGTGTAGCACCGCTTGGCCTGGGGTGAGGGTAGCGACGATCGCGCGGCTCGGTGCGTCGATCACTTGCACGGTATCGTTCAGCGGATGGGCGAAGTTCACCCACACCTCGCGCCCGTCGGGGCGCGCCATCACGAACACTGGCTGGCCGTGCACCGCGATCCGGCCCGCTTCCTGCCAGGTCGCCATGTCGATGACCAGCACCTCATGCCGGCCGATGGCGGGTACGAATGCGTAACCGCCGGCAATCGCCCAGCCACGCAGATGCGGCATTTTATAAACCGGCAGCTTCTCTTCGCCTTGGCGGTAATCGGGCAGGATTCGGCGCACCCCTGCGTCCGGGTTCCAGAGGTCCAAAAGCGCCAGGCCATCCTCGCCGAACAGCCCGGCGATGTAATAACGGCCATCCGGGGAAAGCAGCGCATCGTAGGGCTGACGTCCGATGTTCTGGAACCGGCTCAACGCGGGTTCGCTGGGTTTCGTCAGGTCCGCTAGCCAGATTTCGCCGCCGTCATAGAGGCTGAACACGAAACGCTGGCCGGGTGCATCCGCCAGCCCTACCACCTTGGAGCGCTCGCCGTTGGCGCCGTAAACCGCGGGGATGTCGGCGAGGGGCTCCAGGGTATCGGCGGCGAATACCTTGACACCGCCCGGTTCGTAGTTCGCCACCGCGATGAGCTTGCCATCCTGCGAAATCGCGCCGCCGATGCTGTTGCCGGCCTGGACGATGCGCCGGGCCAAACAGCGTTCCAGGATATCGACCTTGGACAGCCCGCCATCGCGGCCGAACACGTAAGCGTAGCGCTCGTCGCGCGAATACACGACGGAGGCGTGGGAAAGATCACCAAGACCCGTGACCCGCCCCAGGATTGTGCGCTGGCTGGTATCCACGATTACCAGACTGCCAGCCGCGCGCTCGACGATGGTGGCGAGGTCGCCGGTGCCGCGTAGATCAGCCGCTTGCGCGTTCAACCCTAGAATGATGCTGGTCAGCAAGGCGAACAGCCAGCCGTGTGATCCCTTCATTCGGGCATTCCCGCCAGCAATTGTTCGACGATCCATTGCGCCTCCTGTTCACTCAATAAGCCTTGCCAAGGCGGCATCGGGGTGCCGGGACGCCCGGTGATGATGCTCGCCACCAATCCAGGCACGGGTTTGCCGGCCAGCGCCGCGGGCGTAAGGGCAGGTCCCAGGCCGCCTTTCAGCGTCATGCCGTGGCACGAACCGCAATCCTGCCGCACCAGATAACGCAGTTGCCGCTGGCGCTGGGCGTCGGGCGCGGCGTCGGCGAACAACGGCGCGAGCAGGGCGATTCCCCATAACCACTTTGCCATCGGCGTCATTCGTGCGGCAGGAAAAAAGCGGGGGCGAACCCCCGTATGGCCGAGACAAGACCGCAGTCAGTAGATGTCATGCTGGGTGTTGTAGACATTGAATTTGCCGGTGGGCGTCACGATCCGTTCGTCCTTGATGACGTGCTTGAGCTTACGGGTCTTGTCGTCCACGATCACGATCGCGGATTTCTGATCCTTGCCATTCCACACCGAGAACCAGACTTCGTCGCCATTTTTGTTGAATTCCGGCTGCACCACCCGCTTTGGCCCCTCGCCCAGATCGGCCCATTCGGCGATGGGCAGCATCTCGAAGCCGGCGTCGAGTTTGTCCAGATCGAAGACCACGACCGACTGGCTGATTTTGGGGTCGGGATTGAGCGCGGTATCCACCCACAGATTGCGCGAATGCGGATGGGTCTTGATGAACAGTGACCCGCCGCCTTGTCCTTTCAGGCTGCGCACCACTTTCCAGGCGTGGTCGGCATGGTGTTGTGGGTCGGTGCCGATGACCGCGATGGAATCGTCGCCCAAACCGCTGGTCGCCCACACCGGACCAAACTGCGGGTCGATGAAATTGGCGCCGCGCCCCGGATGGGGGATCGCGCCGACGTCGATGAGGGCGACCAATTTGTCCTCATGCGAATCCACCACGGCGATCTTGTTGGACTTATTGGCCGCGGTCAGGAAGTAGCGATGGGTGGAATCCCAGCCGCCGTCGTGCAGAAACCGCGCGGCGCCGATTTCGGTCGTGCTCAGATTGTTGATATCCTGGTAATTCACCATCAAAATCTTGCCGGTTTCCTTGACATTGACGATGAATTCCGGGCGCTCGTGCGAGGCGACGATGGCGGCCACGCGCGGCTCGGGATGATACTCCTGGGTGTCCACCGTCATGCCACGGGTGGAAACGATCTTCAGCGGCTCCAGGGTAAATCCGTCCATGATCACGTACTGCGGCGGCCAGTACGAGCCGGCTATCGCGAATTTATCCTCGAAACCCTGGTATTTGGAAGTTTCCACCGAGCGTGCCTCCAGCCCTACCTTGATCTCGGCCACGGTATCGGGTTTTTCCATCCATAAATCGATCAGATCGATCTTGGCGTCGCGCCCGATCACATAGAGGTACCGGCCCGACGCCGACAGCCGCGAGATATGCACGGCGTAGCCAGTCTTGACGATATTGATGATGTCTTTGCTGTCGCCGTCGATCAATGCCA
Source organism: Gammaproteobacteria bacterium (assembly GCA_046347515.1). Classification (GTDB taxonomy): domain Bacteria; phylum Pseudomonadota; class Gammaproteobacteria; order Competibacterales; family Competibacteraceae; genus JAXMFZ01. Next base: position 16,863 of record JAXMFZ010000048.1, read on the forward strand.
CCTGGCCGGTGTCGCGCAGCGTCACCGAGAATACGTTCTCCAGGTTGTAGCGATTCATCGGCTTGCTCGGGCGTTCCGCGGCGGGCGCCAGGACTTTCCACGTTTCTTTCATCTCCTTCATGCCCCATTCCGGCGGCGTGGGCGGTGGATGCTGGAGGTAGCGCGCCATGATGTCGATGTCTTTCGCGGTCAGTGCGCCGGAGGTGCCCCAGTTCGGCATGCCGGCGGGAGAGCCGTAAGTGATAAAGGTCTTGAGGATTTCAGTGCCGCGCTGGCGCATGATGTCGTCGGTGAGCGGTTTGCCGGTCGCGCCTTTACGCAATACGCCGTGGCAGCCCGCGCAGCGCTCGAAGAAAATCTTGCGGGCTTGATCGAATTCTTCCTGGGTCATGGGCGGCGCGCCGGGCGCCAACACGGCGTTACCCTTGCCAGGCTCGATGGCGAGCGGCGCGCCTTCGTATTTTTGCTCGACCAGTGGGATGCGTGCGTCGTGGCCGGTCACGGACTGGGCCAGGGCGGAATGGGCGGCGAAAACGAGCGTGGACACGGCGAACAGAGAAGCCTGTGCTCGGTAGTGGCGGATGGGCATCGAAGGCGCTCCTCGGATGATAATGGATGGCATCTATCAAACGGCAAGTCGGCGTGGAGCGTCCTTGATGTAAATCAATTTGAATCGCAGACGGACGGCTCAGTTACCGCGTGCCGTCAGCCCGGCCATTTTGCGCTCCCAGCGCCACGCATGCTCCACGATGGCGGAGAGTGGCGCGTAGCGCGGCGTCCAGCCCAGTTCGATGCGAGCCTGGCGCGCGTCCGCCACCAGCCGGGCCGGGTCACCGGCGCGGCGTTCGCCGGTTCGCACCGGGATATCGCGCCCGCTGACCTGGCGCGCGGTTTCGATCACTTCGCGCACCGAGAAGCCGTTGCCGTTGCCGAGGTTGTAAGCCGCGCTGCCCGCGCCTTGCCATAAGCGTCGCAGGGCCAGCAGATGGGCGTCGCACAAGTCCTGGACGTGGATGTAGTCGCGGATGCAAGTGCCATCAGGGGTAGGATAATCGGTGCCGAACACGGTGATGAAAGGCCGGCGCCCGGAGGCAGCTTGCAATACCAGTGGCAGCAGATGGGTTTCCGGCTCGTGGCGTTCGCCGAGTTCGCCTTCGGGGTCGGCGCCCGCCGCGTTGAAATAGCGCAAGCAAGTCGATTTCAAGCCGTAGGCGGCATCATAATCGGCCAGTATCTGTTCCATCATCCACTTGCTGCGGCCATAAGGGTTCACGGGATTTTTCGGGTGGGTTTCGTCGATGGGGAGGCGCTCCGGCTCGCCGAAAATCGCCGCCGTCGAGGAAAAAATCAGCGCCCCTACCCCGTGCTTGACCATCGCATCGAGCATGTTCAGGGTATTGGCGACATTATTGCGGTAATACTTGGCGGGTTCGCGCACCGATTCGCCGACTTGGATGTACGAAGCGAAATGCAGCACGCCGGCGAAGCGTCCGGTTGCGAAAACGCGATCAAGGCAATCGGCGTCGGCCAGGTCGCCTTCGATCAAGCGCCCGGCGACGACCGCCTCGCGATAGCCGGTCGAGAAGTTGTCGAAGACATCGACCTCCAGCCCGGCGCGGGTGAGCAGTTTGACCATGTGCGAGCCGATATAGCCGGCGCCGCCGATCACCAATACGCGTTGCATGACTATCTCCCTTCCTCTGTTTCCATGATTCTACCCGACCATCGGAGTGGCCTTGGTAGTTGCCGGATTCGCAGTTCCCGCGCGTTTGCATTATTATCTTTCGCCAACGGTCCAGCCTGCGGACAAACAATGCGTTATATCAGCACCCGGGGCGGCATGGCGCCCGCATCGTTCACGGATATTCTCATCGGCGGACTGGCGCCCGATGGCGGCTTAGTCGTTCCCGAGGCCTATCCGCGTTTCAGCGAGCGTGAGCTGACGGCGTGGCGAGAGCTGAGCTACTGCGATTTGGCTTATCACATCATTCGCTTGTTCGCGACCGATATTCCCGCTGCCGATCTGCGCACACTGATTGACAAAACCTACACCGCCAAGATTTTCGGCAGCGCTGAGATCACCCCATTGAAGCCCTTGGGCGAGGGCGTTTATCTGCTCGGTTTGTCGAACGGGCCGACGCTGGCGTTCAAGGACATCGCCATGCAGTTGCTCGGCAATTTATTCAGCTACGTGCTCGACCGCGCCGGCCAAAACCTCAATATCCTCGGCGCGACTTCGGGCGATACCGGCTCCAGCGCCGAGCACGCGCTGCGCGGCAAGGCCAATGTGCGGGTATTCATGCTTTCGCCTTACGGCAAACTCAGCCCGTTTCAGGCCGCGCAGATGTTTGCCCTATCCGATCCGAACATCTTCAATATCGCGGTACGCGGCGTATTCGACGATTGCCAGGATATGGTCAAGGCGGTGAGCGAAGACGCCGACTTCAAACAACGCTACCGGATCGGTGCGGTCAATTCCATCAACTGGGCGCGCGTCACCGCGCAGATCGTATATTACTTCAAGGCTTATTTCGCAGCGGCGCGGCGCGTGGGCGACCCGGTGGACGTGGCGGTGCCATCCGGCAATTTCGGCAATATTCTGGCCGGACATATCGCGCGCCAGATGGGGTTGCCCATTCGGCGCCTGATCCTGGCGACCAACGAAAACAACGTGCTCGACGAATTCTTCCACACCGGGGTTTATCGGGTGCGGCCATCCGAACAAGTATTGAAGACTTCGAGCCCTTCGATGGATATCTCCAAAGCCTCGAATTTCGAGCGTTTCATCTACGACGCGGTGGGGCGTGATGCGGCCGTGGTGCGCGATCTATGGCGGCAAGTGGCGGAGCAGGGCAGGTTCGATTTGCGCGCCACCCCGTATTGGGCCGATCTCGCCCGGTTTGGCTTCGTCTCCGGCGCGAGCACCCATGCCGATCGGCTCGCCACCATTCGGCGCGTATTCGAAGAGCATCGGGAGATCATCGACCCGCATACCGCGGACGGTGTGAAAGTCGGCATGAGCCATCGCGAACCGGGCGTGCCCCTGGTGTGCCAGGAGACCGCCCTGGCGGCGAAATTCGAGGATACCATCGTCGAGGCGCTCGGCCGCAAGCCCGCGCGCCCGGCCGGGTTCGAGGCGATTGAATCAGCGCCGCAACGGTTGCAAATCATGGAGGCCGACAGCGCGGCAATCAAAGCGTATATTGCCCGCCATGCGGGCTGATCGTAAAGTCAGCAGTTGGGACGGCCAGCGGGCCGCTGGGTCAGGTTTTCGATAACAAGCAATAAGGAGTGCCGATATGAAAGTGAAAACTACCGGTGTCATGGGGAGAACCGCCCATAGATTACGCTGGGGGGCGGTAGCGCTCGCAACCGCTGTGCTCGCGGCCTGCGGGGGCGGGGGCGGGGGCGGCGGTGGACCGCCCGAGGTGAGCTCGCGGGGCCTGTATATTTCCAATGGCGACGGCACGGCGGATCGCGCCGATGGCCAGATCCACAATCAAATTTCGGTCAATACCGGAGCGAATCAGGGTATCGACCAGGATATCAACGGCGATCTTTACCAGGCGAACGATTTGCGCGCCGGCGTGGGCGAGCCGGGGTCGGTGCATACGATTTGTCGCTTCGATACCCGTAACGGCGATAGTTTCAGCAGCACCCATGATCGCCTGCTCGGCGGCGCCGACACCGGACTGACCGGGCTGGTGAATCCCAAAGGCATCGCCCTGGCGCATAAAGCCGGCTTGCTGATGATTGCCAATTTCAATGGCCGCAACGTCAAGGTGTTCGGCTCCAGCGCCACCGGCAATGCGCCGCCGGTCGCGACCACGACCTTGCCCGCCAATCCCTGGGATTTGGTCTATGACGAAGCCGGCGATCGCCTGTTCGTGGCGCTCACCGACGGCACCATCGGCGTGATCGATGGCTACGTGGCCAGCGACTTCGGCGCGAGCAACGCGCTCCGGCTCATCACGCCGGTCGATGTCAACCGCACCCCGCTGGGTGGTAAGCTGCACGGTATCGCCTATAACGCCGGCACCGACCAGTTGATCGTCGCCGACGTGCGCGCCGAGACCGCCGCCGAGGGCTCGAACTTCGCGAGCGACGGCGCGCTCTATGTGATCGACCGCGCGAGCCGCGTGTCGGGGCTGGTCCAGCCCAGCAAAATCGTCACCGGCCCCGCCACCCGCCTCGGCAATCCGACCGACATCGTGTTGATCGACACCGAGTTGCGGGTGGCCGAAGCCGCCAACGATGTGTTGCTGGTATTCCCGAATTTCCTCGCTCGCGAGGGCGGCAATGTGGTGCCCGGCGCGGCCATCGTTCGGGCGGACGCCAATTCCTTGCTCGCCGAGTCGGTGCAGACGGCCAATCCCGACATCAGCGATTTGGATCACGCCGGATTCACGCTCACGGCGGTGGCGACCACCAGCAATCCCGCCTCGGCCTCCGACCCCGCTTTCGGCCAGATTGCCCGTCTTGCGCCCGCGCTGGACGCGGAGCAGACCACGTTCAGCGCCGACCTCAGCTTGGAGAACATCGCTTTCGATCAAACCGGCGATGCTTTCGTGAGCTTCGATAACGGCGCCAACGCCGAGGGCGGCATCCTGATCGTCAATCGCCTGGCGGTTGGCCGCGATGGCGGCGAAGTGCTGACCAGCCGCGACCGGCGCATCGCCGGGGCGAAGACGCAACTGGAAAGCCCGAAGGGCATCGATATCGTCGATGGCTTCGGCTGGCTGCTGGTCGCCGACAATAGCGCTGCCGAGCCCTCGGTGCGGGTGTTCAGTACCTGCGCCGCGGGTGACACGCCACCGCTCGCGGTCACCAAAATGGGCAACGACCCAGCGGGCAATCCGCGCCGGCCATGGGATGTGGATTACGATCCCCTGACCGATCGCCTGTACGTCGCGCTCACCGACGGTACGGTGGCGGTGTTCGACCAGTATTCGCGGGATTTGGGCGGCAATGACGGCCCGGATCGCATCATCGTGCCCGCTGACGCCCTGGGAACGGCGAAGGTTTCGCGCAACCTCCATGGCGTCGTTTATGTCGCCGGGCGCGATATCCTGATCCTCTCCGACGTCGGCGATCCGGCGAACGCCAGCGACGGTCAATTGCTGGTGATTCGCGGCGCCAGCACCGCCAGTGGCTTGACCGCCACCAGCGCCCGTTTCAACGGCGCCTTGACCCAGCTCGGCAATCCGGTCGATATCGCTTTCGACGGTGTGAATCTCTACGTCGCCGAGAAATCCAACAACGCCATCCTGCGTTTCGATGACTTCCTCACGCTCGCCGGCGGCAATATCGCGCCGGATGCCAACATCAACCGTCCGAGCCCGGAATCGGTGGCGCTGGCGCCGTCGTACCTGGCGGCGACGCCGGAACGCTGAAACCGTAGATGCCACCCCTGCCCGCCGCAGAGCGGGCAGGGCATGGAGACCCCCGCCATGGACAAGCGCGCTTGCACCGAACACGAAATGTCAAGTTGGGACGGCGCGCGGCTGTTTTATCGCGCTTGGCTGCCGGCAACCGCGACGGACCGCGCCATTGTGCTGTTCCATCGCGGTCACGAACATTCGGCGCGGTTGCAGGACGTAGTAGACAAACTGGCCTTGTCGGAGATCGCGATGTTCGCCTGGGATCAGCGCGGCCACGGCCATTCCCCCGGCGAACGCGGCTACGCGCCGAGCTTCGGCTGTCTGGTTCGAGACGTCGATGCGTTCGTGCGCCATATCGCCGACCGCCATGCGATTCCGCTGCAAAACATGGTCGTGGTGGCGCAGAGCGTGGGCAGCGTGCTGGCCGCCGCCTGGGTGCGCGATTACGCGCCGCCGATCCGCGCGCTGGTGGTGGCGAGCCCGGCGCTGCGCGTGCGCCTGTACGTACCATTCGCCATCCCGGGGTTGCGGCTGCTCTTGAAGTTCAAACCCAAGGCTTTCATCAAGAGCTATGTCAAGTCCAAGCTCCTCACCCACGACCCCGCCAAGCAGGCCGATTATGATCGCGATCCGCTGATCTCGCCGGCGATCGCGGTGAATATTCTGGTCGGTTTGTACGACGCCGGTACCCGCCTGATGGCGGATTCGCGTGCGATCATCACGCCGACCCTGATGCTGACTTCGGGCGCCGACTGGGTGGTGGAGCAGAAAGCCCAACATCGGTTTTTCGACGGCCTGGGTTCGCCAATCAAGGAAAAACAGGTATTCCCCGGTTTTTTCCACGACACATTGAATGAGAAAGACAGCCACCTGCCGCTCGGCAAAGCGCGCGAATTCATCCGGGCCCGGTTTGCCGAGCCGTTTAGCCAGCCGGCGGTGCTGGACGCCGACCGCCGGGGTTATACCTACGCCGAGTATGAACGCCTGCGCCAGCCCTTGCCCGGCGGGCCGCGCGCCTGGTTTTTCAGCGTCGCGCGTTGGCTAATGCATGGCCCCGGCAGGATCAGTGAAGGCATCCGCATCGGCGCCGACACCGGTTTCGATTCCGGCAGCACCCTCGATTACGTCTACCGCAACCGGGCCCAAGGCCGGTTCCTGATCGGCAGGCTCATCGACCGCGCTTACCTCGACAGCATCGGTTGGCGCGGCATCCGCCAGCGCAAAATCCACCTCGAAGCGGCGCTGAACGATGCCATCGCGCGCCTAGTGGCGGCGGGTAAAGCCGTCCACATCGTCGATATCGCCACCGGCCACGGGCGTTATGTGTTGGACGTGTTGCGGGCGCTGAAAGAGGTGCCGGCGACCGCCTTATTGCGCGATTACAGCCCGCTCAACATCGAGGCCGGCCAGGCACTGGCGCGCGAGCTAGGCCTTGCCAACGTGGTTTACCAGCAAGGCGATGCTTTCTCCGCCCAGGAACTGGCGCGTCTCGATCCCGCGCCCACCATCGCCATCGCCTCGGGCTTGTACGAGCTATTTCCCGACAATGCGCCGGTCATGCGCTCGCTCGCTGGCCTGGCGGCCCATATGGCGGCGGGTAGTTTGCTGATCGTCACCAACCAGCCCTGGCACCCGCAACTGGAATTCATCGCCCACGCACTGACGAGTCATCGCGATGGCAAACCCTGGGTCATGCGCCGCCGCACCCAGGCCGAGATGGATCAGTTGCTGCGCCAGGCCGGATTCGCGCCCATCGCCCAATCCATCGATGAGTGGGGTATTTTCGCGGTCATCTTGGCCGAGCGCCGCGGCGCGGTATGAATGCCCTGCCCGACGCGCCGGTTGCCGCCGGCCTGCGCGTCGGTCGGTCGGCGCGACCCTGGAAGCGCGCATTGGGTTGGCTCGCGTTCTTGGGGCCGTTTTTCTTCCTGAGCTACGGTCTGAGCAACTGGCTCACGTCGCTGCGCGCCGATGTGCCGAGCTTTCATTTCGACTGGGAAAGGTCGATCCCGGTCGTGGCCTGGCATATTCTGCCGTACATGTCGATCGACTTATTGTTCGCGGTGTCGATGTTCGTATGCACCAGCCGCCGTGAACTCGACCAGCACGCCAAGCGCATCGTTCTTGCCATCGTCGTATCGGTTGTCTGTTTTCAGCTCGTTCCGCTCAAATTCGGCTTTCCGCGCCCCACGCTGCCGGGGTTGTTCGGCGCCATCCACGGTGCGTTCACGGCGCTGGACAAGCCCTATAACCAAGCGCCGTCGCTGCATATCAGCCTGCTTTTGCTGATGTGGGTGGTCTACGCCCGCCATCTGGCGCAGCCCTGGATGGCGATCCTGCACGTCTGGTTCGTGCTGATCGGGGTCTCGACGCTGACCACTTATCAGCATCATTTCATCGACATCATCACCGCGCTGCCGGTCACCGCGCTGTGCTTTTACGCGTTTCCCGATGGCGACACGCCGGCGTGGCAAAGCGCGCCCAATCCGCGTCTTGCCCGTTATTACGCGGGCGCGGCCGTGGTCTTGGTGGCGGCTTTCTTGTTGATTCCAGCCGCCTACGGCTGGCTGCTGGGCTGGGTAGTCCTCGCTCTGGTATTGCTGGTATTGGCTTATCTGGGATGGGGAGCACAGGTATTCCGCAAATCCGCCGACGGTATCCAGCACTGGAGCGCACGCTGGCTGCTGCTGCCTTACCTGGCGGTGAATGCCTGGTCGCATCGGTATTACGCGCGGCGGATCGCGCTCCACGATGAAATCTTGCCCGGTTTGTGGCTGGGGCGACGGCTGACGGCGGCGGAAGCCAAGCGCTTCATCGCCCGCTATGGACAACCCACGACGATCGATCTGGCGCCGGAATTTTCCGAGGTTGGACCTTTGCGATCCGCCTGCTACCATTGCTTATCGGTGCTCGATTTTACGCTGCCGTCTTCGGCATTGCTTGCGCACGGCATCACACTCATCGACCAGGCCTTGGCGCACGGCCCGGTGTTCGTCCATTGCAAACTGGGTTTGCAGCGCAGTGCGTTGTTGTGCGCGGCCTACCTCATCGCCAGCGGGCGCTGCCGCGATCCGGTCGCAGCGGTGGAATGGCTGGCCGAGAAACGCGCCGGGGTTGCGTTGCTAGAGGGGCATCAGGAACTCCTGCAAGCCGTCACCAACCCTTATCCTCCAACGTAGTTCACGCGCTCCGTCTGGAATCAACGCCAGCCGATCAGCGCCGTTCCCGTGCGACACGGGCGGCGCATGCAATTTTCTGAATCATCCCTTCTTGAAGCGTGTTTCACCCCCATTCAATACTGTAGCTCGATGGATATTTTCATTAGTAATAGTAATTTGATATCTAAAATTTAATCATTTGCAGAACTGCTTATTAAATGTAATTATTTACTTGTTATAAATGAGCCAATGAAAGATCATGCAACGATATTCATAGAGTTATTTATATTTATTTTTTTCATGTGAAGGAGTCAATCAATGACGCTGCATTATTTTATTTTGAGCCAATACAGTGGCCAGCATGGTTCGACTCCGTACCTTGGGTCGGTTCGGCGTAATGCCGACGGTTTGATCGATGTCGAATACTACATCGCAGGCGCGCACCGACTCCGGTCGGAGACCATTCGACGCGGGTTGACCAATGGATTACGGGCGCTGAGCCGAGTGGGTGAGCACCTGTTGACTACCCTCCAGCGCTGGCGTGAGCATCGATCAACCTACCAGATGCTGATGGCGCTGGATGATCACATCCTCAAGGATATCGGCATCGGGCGCAGCGAAATCCCCGCGATTGCCAGTGGCCTCTGGATTCCGGATCATCAGCGTCATGGCGCCGGGGGTTTGCAGGCGCTGCACCCGGCGGCCAACGACGCGGCATCGGAGCAAGCCAGGCGCGCGCGCGACGCCGCCTGAGCCTGAACCTCGCCAAGGGCTACCGCGTTCGCGGCGACTCTTGGGGTTACCGTGCATTTCGGCATTTCCGCACGGCGGTTTCCACAACCTTAACGGGAATAGGACGCCCAGTCATAAGAAAACGGTAAAATTTCGGTAAGACCGAATCGGCCGACTCCTGTCGGTTCCTCATATCTCGGCGTGGCGATTTTTGGTAACCTTTAGCGATACCAGCCACTCGCCCACCATCCATGAGTCGCACCCGCGTCAAGATTTGTGGCATCACCCGCATTGAAGACGGCGTCGCCGCCGCCCATTGGGGCGCGGATGCCATCGGTCTGGTGTTCTATCCGCGGAGTAGCCGCTATCTTGATCCCCAAGCGGCGGCCCGGATCATTGCGGCGCTGCCGCCGTTCGTCACCACCGTCGGTTTGTTCTTGGACGCCGACGCCGACGCCGTGCGCGCGACGCTGGCGCAAGCCCCGCTCGATCTCTTGCAATTTCACGGCGACGAAAGCCCGGATTATTGCGCGGCGTTCAACCGGCCCTTCATCAAAGCGGTGCCCATGCGCGTCGGCGCGGACGTCGCTGCCTACGAACGCGCGTTCGCCCAAGCCAAGGCGTTACTCCTCGACAATCATGGCGGCGGCACGATCGGCGGCAGCGGCGAGCGCTTCGATTGGCGCGCCATCCCCCGGCAATTACACAAGCCCATCATCCTCGCCGGCGGCCTCGGCCCGGACAACGTAGCCGAGGCCATCCGCCAGGTACGGCCCTATGGCGTCGATGTCAGCAGCGGCGTCGAGGCCGCCAAGGGCATCAAGGATATCGCCCGGATGCGGGCATTCATGCACCAAGTCGAACAAGGGTTGAGAGAAGATGCCGACCGTCCCGCGCACTATTACGCGTAGCGATAACCTCGATTTCCATCAATTTCCCGACGCGCACGGCCATTTTGGGCCGTATGGCGGGCAATTCGTCGCCGAGACCCTGATGGGGGCGATCGATGAACTCGACCGTGCCTATCAACGCTACCGCGCCGACCCTGAATTTCTCGCCGAGTTCGCCGATGACCTCAAGCACTATGTGGGCCGGCCTTCGGCGCTCTATCACGCCCGCCGCTGGAGCGAGCGCCTCGGCGGCGCGCAGATTTTTCTGAAACGGGAAGACCTCAACCACACCGGCGCGCACAAAGTCAATAACACCATCGGCCAGGCCTTGCTCGCCAAGCGCATGGGTAAAACCCGCGTCATCGCCGAAACCGGCGCCGGCCAGCACGGCGTCGCCACCGCCACGGTGGCCGCGCGCTTAGGGCTGGAATGTGTGGTGTACATGGGTTCGGAAGACATCCAGCGGCAGTCTCCGAATGTCTTCCGCATGAAGCTGCTGGGCGCCACGGTGGTACCGGTGGAATCCGGCACCAAGACCCTCAAGGACGCGCTGAACGAAGCCCTGCGCGACTGGGTGGCGAACGTCGATAACACGTTTTACATCATCGGCACGGTCGCCGGCCCTCATCCCTATCCGGCGATGGTACGCGATTTCCAGGCGGTGATCGGGCGCGAAGTACGCGAGGAAATGCTCGCCAGCCACGGACGTTTGCCGGATGCGCTGGTGGCCTGCGTCGGCGGCGGTTCGAACGCCATGGGGTTGTTCCATGCGTTTCTGAATGACCGCGGCGTGGCGCTGTATGGTGTCGAGGCCGGCGGCGACGGCCTCGCCAGCGGCCGCCATGCCGCGCCCTTGAGCGCCGGGCGCTCCGGCGTGCTGCACGGCAATCGCACCTATCTGATGCAGGATAGCGACGGCCAGATTCTCGCCACCCATTCGATTTCGGCGGGGCTTGACTATCCCGGCGTGGGGCCGGAGCATGCCTGGCTGAAGGATACCGGGCGCGCGACTTACGTCGCCGCCACCGACAGCGAGGCCCTGCAAGCGTTTCGCGACCTCACCCGCGTCGAGGGCATCATTCCGGCGCTGGAAAGCGCCCACGCGCTCGCCTATGTCACCCGCCTCGCGCCCACGATGCGCCGTGATCAAACCCTGGTAGTGTGCCTGTCCGGGCGCGGCGACAAGGACATCAATACCATCGCCGCCATCGAAGGCATTACCTTATGAGCCGCATAACCGAGCGCTTTCAAAGCCTCCGTGAGCAGAATCGCAAGGCGCTAATCCCCTATATCACCGCCGGCGATCCAGAGGCCGCCGCCACCGTGCCGCTGCTGCACACACTGGTGAAAGCGGGAGCCGACATCATCGAAATCGGCATTCCGTTCTCCGACCCGATGGCCGACGGCCCGGTGATCCAGAAAGCCTGCGAGCGCGCGCTGGCGCACGGCATGACGCTGGCCAAGGTATTGGCGGCGGTTACCGAGTTTCGCCGCCAGGACAATGTCACCCCGGTGGTACTCATGGGTTACCTCAACCCCATCGAGAACATGGGCTACGGCGAGTTCGCGCGGGCGGCTGCGGCGGCCGGGGTGGACGGCGTATTGACGGTCGATATGCCGCCCGAGGAAGCGGGTGACTTGACCGCCGTACTTGAGAGCGCGGGAATAGACCCCATATTCCTGCTGGCGCCGACCAGCACCGAGGCGCGCATCCGCCAGGTAGCGGCGCGGGCGCGGGGTTACGTTTACTATGTTTCGCTCAAAGGAGTCACCGGCTCGGCAGCCCTCGACGTGGACGACGTGAGCGCCAAGCTTGCGGTGATCCGCGCGCACGTCAAGATTCCGGTCGGTGTGGGGTTCGGCATCAAAAACGCCGAAACAGCGGCGGCGGTAGCGCGTGTGGCCGATGCCGTGGTGGTGGGCAGCGCCATCGTTGCGCGCATTGCCGAACTCGCCGCCCGGCCTGGAGCCATGCACGACGAGATCGGTGGTATGGTTGCCGCCATGCGCCGGGCGCTGGACGCGGCACAGTAAATTCATTTCCTGGAAGCAGGTAACGAAACCATGAGCTGGTTCGAAAAATTAGTGCCTTCGCGGATTCGCACGGAAGCAGCCGGCAAGCGCCAAGTGCCCGAGGGTATTTGGAACAAGTGCGAAGGCTGCAATTCTATCCTCTATGGAGCCGAACTGGAGCGCAACCTTAATGTTTGCCCCAAATGCAGTCACCATATGCGCATCGGCGCGCGCGCGCGCCTCGACAGTTTCCTCGATCCGGACGGCCGAATCGAAATCGGCGCCAACATCGAGCCGGTCGATTTCTTGAAGTTCAAGGACAGTAAGAAATACAAGGATAAGATCGTGCAGGCGCAACGCGCCAATGACGAAAAAGACGCGCTGATCGCGATGCGCGGTAACCTCAAGGGATTTCCGGTGGTGGCGGCGGCTTTCGAGTTCGAGTTTCTCGGCGGGTCGATGGGCTCGGTGGTCGGCGAGCGTTTCGTGCGCGCGGCGCGGGTGGCGCTCGACGAGCGCTGTCCCTTGGTATGCTTCAGCGCCAGCGGCGGCGCACGCATGCAGGAAGGCCTGGTGTCGCTGATGCAAATGGCCAAGACCAGCGCGGTGTTGGCGCAACTCTCGGATCAAGGTATTCCGTATGTTTCGGTGCTCACCGACCCCACTACCGGCGGCGTATCGGCGAGCCTCGCCATGCTGGGCGACGTCAATATCGCCGAACCCAAGGCGCTGATCGGCTTCGCCGGCCCGCGCGTGATCGAGCAGACCGTGCGCGAGAAGTTGCCCGAGGGGTTTCAGCGTAGTGAATTCTTGCTCGAGCATGGTGCCATCGACATGATCGTCGATCGCCGCCAGATGCGCGACCGAATCAATACCTTGCTCGCCATGATGACTTATAGCGCCGATCATTGAGCGGGGAGGGGTGAATCCGGCGGGTATGGTCGATGGGCCGCCTTTTCCCACGCTGGCCGACTGGTTGGCGTGGCAGGAGCGGTCCCATCCGCGCGTCATCGATCTCGGCCTGGAGCGGGTGGCGACGGTACTGGAGCGCCTCGGTGTCAAGCCGCCGCCGTTTCAGGTCATTACCGTCGCGGGCACCAATGGCAAAGGCTCGACGGTGGCGTTTTTGCACGCGATCCTGCGCGCGGGCGGGTTCCGGGTCGGTGCCTACACCTCGCCACATCTGCTGCGTTACAATGAACGGGTGAGAATCGATGGCGAGATGGCGAGCGACGTTCAATTTTGCCGCGCGTTTGCCGAGATCGATGCGGCGCGTGGCGAACTGTCTCTCAGCTACTTCGAGTTCGGCACCCTGGCGGCGTTCCTAATCTTCCGCGACGCGGGCGTCGAGGTCGCGGTGTTGGAGGTCGGCATGGGTGGTCGGCTCGATGCGGTCAATACCCTGGATGCCGACGCCGCGGCGGTGATCATGATCGATATCGACCATACCGAATGGCTGGGCCAGGACCGCGACAGCATCGGCTACGAGAAAGCCTGTATTTATCGTGCGGGGCGTCCCGCGATCCTCGCCGATCCCGATCCGCCCGCCAGCGTGTTGCGTCATGCCGAAGCCATCGGCGCGCGCCTTTATCGCTATCGCAGCGATTTCGATTTCACTCAAAGCGGCGCGACCTGGAACTGGTGGTGGCGTGGCGGCGAGAGCCTGACATCTCTGCCCCTACCCCGACTCGCGGGCGAACATCAGTTGCTCAATGCTGCGGCGGCGATCATGACCCTGCGCACGCTTGCCGAGCGATTACCGTTGGCCAGAGAGGCCATCGTGATGGGGTTGCGGAACGCCCAGGCGCGCGCGCGCTTCGAGCGGATTCCGGGCGCCGTCGAATGGATACTCGACGTCGGCCATAATCCCCAGGCCGCCCGTACCCTGGCGCAGTGCCTGAACGAACGGCCCGGTCACGGCCAGACGTTGGGGGTGGTCGGCATGCTGCGCGACAAGGACTGCGCCCGCGTCGCCGAGGCGCTGCGCGAGCGGATCGACGGCTGGTACTCGGCGACGCTGGACGGCGCGCGCGGCCAGACTGGAGAAGCCCTGGCGGCGGTGTTGCGTGAGGCAGGCGCGCACGCGGTGCGTGCATTCGCCACCGTTGCCGACGCCTGCCGCGCCGCGCGCGAGGACGCGGCGCCGGGCGACCGCATCGTGGTGTTTGGATCGTTTCATACGGTGGCCGCTGCATTGAAAGCGGGCATCATAGAGGAGACTGTGCGTGGATACCCAACTTAAGCAACGCCTGCTCGGCGCGACCGTCATTGTCGCGCTGGCGGTGATCATCGTCCCGGAACTGGCCAAGCGCCCTGCGGATCGGGGTCAACAAGCCGTGGCCGAGGGCGACAAGAACGAGCCACAAGGCTCTGCTTCCAAGGCGGCACCGAACTCGGCACCTACCATCACTTTTTCGCTGCCCGAAGACCGACCCCGGTCGGCGGCAAGCAAGCCGGCGCCGGCCGAGTCAGCAGAAAATACCGGCGCCGACCCTGCGCGGGCCGCTGCAAGGTGAGCCTGAACATGTCACCCCGAGCGAAGCGCCGGTGGTACAACGGCCGAACTCTGGGAACGGAGTACCAATGTTGCAGGACGAAACGGTGGCACCCAACCTGGTGACCCTGCGGCAATGACGAAGCTGAAGCCAAGGCGGAACAACAGGAGCGCCAGCGCAAAGCCGAGGCGGAAGCGCGGCACAAGGCGGAACTGGCGGCACGCCAAAGCCGACGCGGAAGCGCGTGGAGAAAGCGCAAGCGGATGCCCGTGACAAGGCCTGGGCTGAGGCTAGGCAGCAGGTGGTTCAAGAGGCGCGCAAGAGGGCCGAAGTGGAAACGCGGAAGAAAGCCAGGCGGAAGCGCGCGGCCCGCGCCGCCGCTGAAGAACGGTAGAAGTTCAATTTGCCGAGGAAACGCAGCGCAAGGCGGAGTTGGCGGAACGCCAGCAAGCGTCGCAGGCTGCACGTCCTGCGGCGCCAGCCGACAAGCCCGACGTTGTCGTGTTGCCGCGTATCGAATTGGTCGCCAAGTCCGAGCCGCAACAGCCCGCACCTGCGCGCGAGACGGCCGGTTATTTCATGGTGCAAGCCGGCACCTTCGCGGCAGTGGAGAAAGCGACCGAGCTGCGCGATCGGTTGCGCGCACGGGGTTTCAACACCAGCTTATTTCCGGTCACCGTCGATGGCCGCCCGCTGTATCGGGTGCGCGTCGGCCCGCAGGCTTCGCGCGCCGAGAGCGAGCAGGCGCGTGATCGCTTGCAGCGCGACCTGGGCGTGCAGGGCAGCATAGTGCCGATCAATTAGGCATTTCGTTGCGATGCCCGCCAATCTCGCCATCGTCGATTACATCATCCTCGCGATCGTCGGTCTGTCGGTCGTGTTGGGTGTCTGGCGCGGCTTCATGCGTGAAGTGATCGCGCTGGTCGCTTGGGTCGCGGCGTTTCTGATCGCGTTCATCTTCGTCGATGTTGCCGCGGCGGCGCTCACGCCTTACGTATCGGTGCCTTCGGTGCGGGTGATCCTGGCGTTCGGCGGACTATTTTTGATCACTTTGTTCATCGGCGGCTTGGTGAATATCATTGTCGCCCAACTGGTCAAGCATACCGGGCTGAGCGGTACCGACCGCTTGCTGGGCATGGTGTTCGGCGCCGGGCGCGGCATCGCGCTGGTGGCTTTGCTGCTGTTGTTGCTCGGTTCGACCCCGCTGCCCAAGGAGCCATGGTGGCAGTCATCGGTTTTGCTGCCTTACATTCAGCCGCTGGCGATGATTCTACGCAATCGCCTGCCCACCGATCTGAGCCAATACTTCAACTTTGGCGGTTTGCTCGGCGCCGGCATTCTGCCCGACCGGCCCTTGCCCGCCAATCCATTGCCGCCACCCGCACCCGCCGTACCCCCGCCGCCGCCCGCCCAACACTGAGGTGATTTCCATGTGTGGCATTGTCGGTATCGTCGCCCATCAGCCAGTGAATCAGGCGCTGTATGATGCCCTCACCGTGCTCCAGCATCGCGGCCAGGATGCCGCCGGCATCGTCACCTGCGACCGCGGCAAGCTCTACCTGCGCAAGGATAGCGGGCTGGTACGCGATGTTTTCCACACCCGCCACATGTTGCGCTTACACGGGACGATGGGCGTCGGCCATACGCGTTATCCGACCGCCGGCCGCGCCAACGATCCTGCCGAGGCGCAGCCTTTCTACGTCAATTCGCCGTTCGGCATCGTGATGGCTCACAACGGCAATCTGACCAACGCCGAAGCGCTGAAGCGCGAACTGTTCCGCGACGATTTACGCCATATCAACACCGAATCCGATTCCGAAATCCTGCTCAATATCCTCGCCCATGAATTGCAGACCAGCGCCCGCCTCGACATCAGCGCCGACGACGTGTTCGCCGCCATCGGGGCGCTGCATCGCCGAGTGCGTGGGGCTTACGCGGTGGTGGCGATGATCGTCGGCTACGGCATCGTCGCGTTCCGCGATCCCCCCGGTATTCGCC
>JAXMFZ010000049.1:0-33418 GCA_046347515.1 Gammaproteobacteria bacterium
TGAGAGGTGCGGGATTATAGTTGTCTCTCAACGAGTTGGGAGGCAACGCTGATGAGTAAACAATACGCCAGCCAAACGCTGGAACACCTGGGGTTAGTGGCGGGGATGTACGACGAACTGGGGATCGGCAAGGTGCTGGATGACACCATCGCCCAGGACTACGACCAACGCCAAGTCAGCGTGGGGCAAGCCGTGAAAGCGCTGGTGCTTAACGGACTGGGATTCATCAATCGAGCGTTGTATTTAGTGCCGCAATTTTTCGCCGACAAACCCACCGAGCGCCTGATCGGAAAAGGGATTGCACCGGAACAGTTGAATGATGATGTGCTGGGCCGCGCGCTCGATGCCCTCTATGCCCACGATGTGACGGCGTTGTTTACGCTCCTGTCGGCACAGGCGTGTCAGCGCCTGGGGTTAGCGGGTGCGACGGTGCATCTGGACTCGACCTCGTTGCATGTCGATGGGGCTTATGCGCAGGAAGAAGAAGTCGGTGTGGTCACGCTCACCCACGGCTACAGCCGTGATCGACGGCCCGACCTGAATCAGATCATGCTCAATCTCATTGTCGAGCAACGCGCGGGGCTACCGCTACTGATGCAACCGCTGAGCGGCAACTGCAATGACACGGCCAGTTTCGGCGCGCTGATCGAACGCCATATCGATAACCTTAATGCCACCCATCAGGTCGAGTACTGGATCGCCGACAGCGCGCTCTACAGCGAAGCGAATCTACAGATACTGGCGGCGCATCGGGGTCGGTGGATCACGCGCGTGCCTGAAACGCTTGCGCTGGCTCAGCGCTATCGGGATGAGGTCGGCGAACCCACCGAGTTACTCCCCGGTTACCGCTATCGCCGCGTGGAAGTCGAGTATGGGCGTGTGCGCCAGCGCTGGCTGATCATCACCTCGGTGCACGCGCTCGCGCGTGCCGCCCCAGCGGTGAGGCGTCAACTCCTGAAGCGTAGCGAATGGGAGGCCAAAGCCTTTGGCCAACTCGCCCGCAAGACCTTTGCCTGTGCCGCCGATGCAAGCCAAGCGCTGTGGGAGTTCGAGCGCCGCTTACAGGTGCTGTTCATTTCTGAGGCCAAGGTGCAGCCAACGCCTCGCGCGCGGCGCTGGCAGGTATGCGGCCACCCAGCCAGCAATCCCGATGTACGTTGGCGTTGGCTGTGGCGGCGCGCCACCTTTATCCTGGCGACCAATGAACTCGACACGCAACGGTTGCCCGACGCCGCCGTACTCGAACAATACAAACAGCAACAACAGGCAGAACGCGGCTTTCGCTTTCTTAAGGACCCGCGCTTTCAAGCCCACACGCTGTTTCTGAAGTCCCCCCAGCGGATCATGGCGCTGTTGATGATCATGACCGTGTGTCTGCTCGTCTATGCGGCGTTGGAGTATCGCCTGCGCCAGCGCTTGGCTGACACCGGTGAAAGTGTCGCCGATCAGAAAGGCAAGCCCACCCACCGGCCCACGATGCGCTGGGTGTTTCAGCTCTTTGCCGGGATTCACCTTTTACTGATCGCCGGCCAAGCAGCGCGGGTGCTCAACCTCAAACCGCCTCAGTACCAGATCATTACACTCCTCGGCCCCGCCTATCATGCGCTCTATACGTGAGGGGTGCGGAATGTGGGTTAAAATAGATGACGATAAGCATTACTACTTAATTGAACGTGAATTGGTATTAATTATGAGAACACTCAACTTCAAGCATTTGTATTATTTTTGGGTGGTGGCCAAAGAAAGCAGCATCGCCCGCGCCAGTGAACTGCTGCATCTGACCCCGCAGACCATCAGCGAGCAATTGCGGTTATTCGAGGAGACGACCGGCGCCCAGTTGTTCACCCGCACGGGGCGAAGACTGGTGTTGACCGAGGTCGGCCACTTGGCGCTGAACTACGCCAACGAGATTTTTCAGCTTGGCGGCGAACTCACGGAACTGTTGCGCAATCGCCCCACCGGACAGCCGCTGCGTTTTTCCGTGGGAATCGCGGACGTAGTCCCGAAACTGGTCGCTTATCGCCTGCTGGAGCCAGCCTTGCGCGCCGGCGAGCCGATCTATCTGATTTGCCGGGAGGGGAAATTCGATGCCTTGCTGGCAGACATGGCCGTGCACAGATTAGACGTCGTGCTGGCCGATAGCCCTGTTATCCCGTCGTTCAAGGTCAAGCTCTATAACCATCCGTTGGGCGAATGCGGTACGACGTTTTTCGCCACCCGCGAGCGCTCGGCGTATTATCGCGAGCGTTTCCCCCCCTGCCTGAACGGCGCGCCCATACTGCTACCCAATCGCGAAAGCGCCATTCGCGGCCAACTCGATCAATGGCTTGACGAGCAGCAATTGCGACCGGTGATAGTAGGGGAATTTCAAGACAGTGCTTTGCTCATGACCTTCGGCCAGGCCGGCATGGGTGTGTTCAGCGCGCCCTCGGCCATCGAATCCGAGGTCGAAACCCAATTCGATGTCGCTGCGATAGGCCGGGTCGGTTCAATCCGGCAGCAGTTTTTCGCGATCTCGGCCGAGCGCAAAATGCGCCACCCCGCCGTGGTCGCCATCAGTAACGCCGCTCGCGGTGTGCTGACGCGAAACGCCCGCGACAAGCGCAAGAATGTCGATCTTGGCCAAACCGACGCCCTCTCTCGCTGAGGGGCTGATGCGTCCGCGCTCAGGCATACGACTGCACTGCGCTCGACGCCTGCCGCCAGCGCTCATCGGCGCTGAGCGCCGTCCAGTCTATCGCGGCGGTTCCGCGTAGCCGCGCCAAGCGTGCGCTGGAAACCGGGTCAACGGCGCCGTGTTCCAGTCGCTCCAAGATCGCCACCGCCGCCGCGCGCTCGTTGCAAGCGAGCACCATGTCACAACCCGCAGCCAGTGCTATCTGTGCGCGCATGACGGCATCGCCCGCCCAGGCCGCGCCCGCCATGCCAAGATCATCGCTCAATATCGCACCGCTGAAACCAAGCCGTCGGCGCAAGATCCCCCTGAGCCAAGTAGGCGAAAAACCAGCGGGCGCCGTATCGATGTTGGGATAAATCACATGCGTCGCCATCAACCCTGTCACGCCGTAGCGGATCATGCGCTCGAACGCCGCCATGTCGGCGCTGGCGATATCCACGTAGGAACGGTTGTCGCGCGGCACTTCGTGATGAGAGTCGGCAGCCACGCTGCCGTGGCCCGGAAAATGTTTACCGACCGCCGCCATTCCCGCTTGCGCCATGCCCCGCATATAAGCATGGGCCAGTTCGGCGACGACCAGGGGTTCGGGGTGAAATCCTCGATCACCGATCACGGTGCTGACTTCACTCGCGACATCCAGCACCGGAGCACAGCTAAAATCGACGCCAACGGCTCGCAGTTCCACCGCCATCAGCCAGCCGGAAACTTGCGCCAGCCGCCGCGCCGCACGGCGGTCGCGGTCATAGATTTCGCCCAGCCGGCGCACCGCGGGCAATGGTGTAAATCCCGACCGGAAGCGCTGTACGCGCCCGCCCTCATGATCGACGGCGACCAACAGCGCTGGCCGCCGCACGGCGTGGATTGACGCCGTCAATGCCTGCAACTGCCGGGGCGATTCATAATTGCGGGTAAACAAAATCACCCCGCCTACGATAGGATGGCGTAGAAGCTCATATTCCTCGGTGCCGAGTTCGAAGCTCTCGACACCCAGCATGAGTGGGCCTAGAGACATCGCGAAGATTCCGTAAGAATTTTTTTATCCACAACAAACTACCCTCCCCAACTGCTCCGGGAAATTGCGCCTATGACAGTATTCCAGTACCATTTTGTTTTTGCACTTACTCGCTTTCGCGTCAATCTCTTTTACCGGGCATTGGCGAACTTATCGAAAGCGCCTTCGACATGGATGGAAACCAACCCTCAGAACCGAGTGCCGTAACGCCGTCTGATGCAGAACACACCGCCAGCGGTGGTAGAGTCCTCATCATTGACGACGATCCCATCACCCGGCAATCCCTGGCCGCTCCTCTGACCGCCATCGGCTTTGCAATCAGCGAGGCTGAAAACGGCTGCATCGGCATCGAGCGCTGGCGCCACGAACAGCCTGACCTCATTCTATGCGATTTGCGCATGCCCGAGGCCGATGGTTTCGAGGTACTCAAAGTCATTACCCGCGAAGCGCCGGAAACGCCTATCATCGTCATCTCCGCCGCGAGCAGCGTGGGCGACGCCGTCAAAGCGCTCAAGCTCGGGGCTTGGGAGTATCTGACCAAGCCCATCGCCGATTACGCAGTGCTCGAACATGCCATTCATCAGGCTTTGGAACGTGCCCGCCTGTTGCGTAAAAACCGCGAGTACCAGCAATATCTAGAAGAGAGCAACCAACGCCTCCAGCAAAGCTTATCGCAGCTCAAAGAAGACGAAGAAGCCGGGCGGCGGCTTCAGTTTCAGCTGTTGCCGCGCGACAATCAAACCGAAGGCAACTATCATTTCAGCCGACGGTTATGGACATCGCTTTATCTGAGCGGTGATTTCGTCGATTATTTCGTTATTGACGAAGAACATCTCGGCTTTTACATGGCTGACGTATCGGGCCATGGTGTATCGTCGGCATTCGTGACGGTGTTGCTGAAAAGTTACATGAGCCGCTACTTGGAGCTTTATCGGCAAGATAAGAGTGGCAGCATTCTCGACCCCGCCAAGATTCTCAACCGTCTCAACTACAATGTGTTGAAAAGCGGGCTCAACAAATATCTCACCATGTTTTATGGCATCATCGACAAACGCAATAATCGACTGCATTATAGCAACGGCGGCCAGTTTCCCTTTCCGATCTTAATCGATGGGGCTGGCGCACGTTTCATTGAATGTAAGAGTGTACCCGTAGGATTGTTTGAGTTTGCTGAATATCGCACCGAAACCTTGGATTTGCCTGTTGTTTTTACTTTCATGCTGATTTCCGATGGTATATTGGAAGCCTTACCGCAGTCTAAATTGACCGAAAAGCAAGCCTTTTTGCTCGCGCACTTGCGCCATGATGAAGTCAATATTGAATCACTCACCCAACTGCTAGGCCTCGATGCCGCCCATGCCCTGCCCGATGACGTTACCTTGTTGTTGATCAAAAAATCCCAATAATATTGCAATGGACGCCAATAAAATTCTGTACGCTAAAGAAGGGCGTGTCTACGTCCTCAAATTTGTCGGCGCGATCCGCTATACCATGGGCTGCGCGCTCGACGATTTCCTGGATCGGCTCTTCCGTCAGGACGACTTCGACCAGATTGTGATTGATCTCACGGAAACCACCAGCATCGACAGCACCAGCCTCGGCTTGCTTGCCAAGATCGCCAACTTATTGCGCGCGCGCAATGGGAGCAAAATCACCTTGGTTTCAAGCAATGAGGATATCAATCAAATTCTTGATAGTATGGGATTTTATCAAATTTTCAATGTTTGTGATAAGTACCAAAATTGTCGTGAGGCCCTGCAAAATCTGGAATTCAGCGACCCTACCAAAGACAAAATGGGCAAGACGATGCTCGAAGCCCACAATATTCTGAGCGAACTCAACGACACCAACCGCCAGCGCTTCGAAAACGTGGTCGGCACGCTCAAGAAAGCCAACAGCCTCGTTACCTCCCACTAAGCCTCGATCAGTACCTGATCACCTACCGCGACACGCTCGAACAGTTCCAGCATCGGTTCGTTACGCAGGCGGATGCAGCCATGCGAGAGCGGCACGCCCATGGGCAGTTCGTCCGGGCAGCCGTGGATGTAAATATATCGGCGCATGGTGTCGCATTCGCCACCCCGATTGAAACCGCGCTCGCGGCCAGACAACCAGAGGATGCGTGACAGTATCCAGTCGCGCTCAGGGTAAAGCGCGCCGAGTTCGGGTGTATAGATTTCTCCGGTAGGACGACGCCTCTTCAGCACCGCGTTCAGCGGCAACCCCGCGCCGATCCTGGCGCGGATGACATGCCGGCCGCGCGGTGTACGGAAGCTGCCGTCTTGCTCACCGACGCCATTTTTGGCGGTCGATACCGCATATTCAGCCACGCATGCACCGGACTCCAACAGAGTGAGCCGTTGTTCGGCAACACTGATACGCAGCGCTCTCATCACCACCGGGTAAACGGGCGCTCGGCGAGCGCGGCGTTGTAATAGCGGCGCTCACCGGTCACTTCCTTGCCTATCCAGGGTGGCAATGCAAACACTTCGTTGACATGGGCAAGCTCGATCTCGGCGACGATCAGCCCCGTATTCAAACCCTCGAATACATCCACTTCCCAGACATGGCCGGCGTATTGCGCCCAGTAGCGGGTTTTTTCGATGAGCTGAGGGCACAGTGTCGCCAGCATCTCCTCGGCGTCGGCCACCGACAGCACATATTCGTACTCGGCGCGCCGCGCACCCGCTGCCGCCGCCTTGATATTGAGCACCGCCCGCGCACCGGCGACGCGCACTCGCACCGACGCTTTTTGGCCGTTGGCGATATAGCCTTGGCGCATGCGTTCGCTGCGATACGCGGCACTGCGCCAGCCATCGCTACGGATCAGAAATTTACGCTCAATCTCGGTGGGCATTACTCATCCGTCACGCAGCCCTCGGACGCGTTCTTCACGGTTTTGATGTATTTATACAGGGTGCCTTTGGTCGCGGGATAAGGCGGCATCTTCCAGGCGGCGCGGCGGCGCTGCATCTCGGCTTCGTTCACATTCACGTCGAGGCGATTCGCCACCGCATCGACCGTGACGATGTCGCCATCCCGGAGCAAGGCGATCGGTCCTCCCTCCTGCGCCTCGGGCACGACATGGCCGATGATGAACCCATGAGAGCCGCCGGAAAACCGCCCGTCGGTGATCATCGCCACGTCCTTGCCGAGCCCCGCGCCCATGACCGCCGAGGTACAGGTCAGCATTTCCGGCATACCGGGACCGCCCTTGGGGCCTTCGTAGCGAATCACGATCACGTCGCCCTTCTGAATCTTGCCCTGCTCCAGCGCGTGTAGCATCGCTTCTTCTTGATCGAACACGCGTGCCGGACCACGGAAATGCAGGCCCTCTTTGCCGGTGATCTTGGCTACCGCGCCGCCGGGCGCAAGGTTGCCCTTGAGGATGCGCAGATGACCGGTCTCCTTGAGCGGCTGTTCGAGCGGATGGATGATGTTTTGGCCATCCTTCAAACCCGGCAGATTCGCCAGATTCTCGGCGACGGTCTTGCCGGTGACCGTCAGGCAATCACCGTGCAGCAACCCCTTCTCCAGCAAGTATTTCATCACCGCTGGGGTGCCGCCGACGTTATGCAAATCTTCCATCACGTATTTGCCGCTCGGCTTGAGATCGGCGATGTAAGGTACTTTTTCGCTAAAGGTGTGGAAGTCGTCGATCGTGAGCGGCACATCGACGGCGCGGGCGATGGCGATGAGGTGCAGCACGGCGTTGGTCGAGCCGCCAGTCGCCATCACGACGGTCATGGCATTCTCGAAAGCCTTGCGGGTCATGATCTGGCGCGGGGTGATGTCGTTTTCCAGTAGATAACGAATCGCCTGGCCCGCGCGCATACACTCCTCAATCTTGGCGGGATCGGTGGCCGGCGTCGAGGAGCTGTACGGCAGGCTCATGCCCATCGCTTCAATGGCCGAGGACATGGTGTTGGCGGTATACATGCCGCCGCAGGCGCCGGCGCCAGGACAGGCATGGCGGACGATGTCGAAGCGCTCGTCCTCGCTGATCGGATTCTGCTTGGCGATGGTTTGGCCATAGCTCTGGAACGCGGACACGATGTCGAGCGGCTGCTTAGCGCGGCCACGCCCGGCGCGGATGGTGCCACCATAGACCATCAGCGCCGGGCGATTGACGCGGCCCATCGCCATCATGCAGCCCGGCATGTTCTTGTCGCAGCCGGGAATGGTGACGAGGCCATCATACCACTGCGCGCCCATCACGGTTTCGATGGAATCGGCGATCAAATCGCGCGATTGCAACGAATAGCTCATGCCCGGCGTGCCCATCGAAATACCGTCCGAAACGCCGATGGTGTTGAAACGCATGCCGATGAGGCCGGCGGTGGTCACGCCTTCCTTGACCTGGGTGGCGAGGTCGGCGAGATGCATATTGCACGGATTGCCGTCGTACCACACGCTGGCGATGCCGATCTGGGCCTTGTCCATGTCTTTTTCGGTGAGGCCGGTCGCGTACAGCATGGCTTGGGACGCCCCTTGGGACTTGGGTTGGGTGATATGGGCGCTGATTTTGTTAAGTTTTTTCTCGGTCATGGGGGCGGTACCGGTATAGGGTAGGAAACATCAAGTTTAGCCACTCCGGCCCCGTGGATAAAGTCGTTGGTGCGCTTTTCCTAAGGTTCTAGCGCGGCACGGCGTCCGTATTCCTTCGGCGTCATGCCAAACATCTGGATGAAAACTCGGTTGAACGACCGCGGCGAGTCGTAGCCGACCTCATGCGCGATGGCAACGAGCGGGTACCGGCCCAGGCGGATGAGTTGGGCGGCTTTCTGCATCCGCCAGGCGCGCAGGTAAGCCAGCGGCGGTTGCCCTACCAGCCTATTGAAACGCAGGGCGAAGCGCGCCCGTGACAAGTGCGCAATATCCGCGAGGCTGTCCACGGTCCAGCCGCGCTGCGGTTCGGTGTGCATCGCCCGCAGGGCTGCCGCGATCTGCGGATCCGAGAGCGCGCCCAGATAGCCGATGGGCGTCTCAGTCTGCGCGATGTGGAGGCGGATGATTTCGATGAAGAATACCTCGGTGAGGCGATTGACGATGGCCGCCGCGCCTTGACCCGTGCGCTGAGCGGCTTGCTCAATGAGGTGCAGCGCTTGTTCCAGCAGGACGGCTTTGGAAACATCCGCGCGCCGGATGACCAGGAGCTGCGGCAGACTCCGGAAAAACGGATGTTGCAAGCGTTCGTCGAACTCGAAATGCCCGCAGACCAAGATGGTTCGATCACTCGCGTCACTTGCCTGCGCCCCTTCGGTAAAAAACAGATCGCCCCCGCCGTCGTAGCCCGCCGCGGCGAGGACGACATCCAAAAGCTTTGGCTGGTGGCTGGGGTCATCGCTCAACACGTGACTCGATCCATGCGGGATGATCACCAGGTCGCCGGCTTCGATACGCTCCAAGGGGCCGGTCTTATCGATCCTGGCCCAACAGCCACGGCGCAGCGCCACGTGGAAGCGGGCCACTTTGCGGTAATTCGGCACGAGTACACTCCACGGCGGGGTGAATTCGGCGCGGAAGTAGAATGTACTGCGTAGCCGCACGACCGATAGGATGTCGCTCAATACATCGGTACGATCGTCGCCGGCTGAGAGGGAGAGATCAGAAGCGGTTGGCATAGGCGGCGGTGCGCTATAGCTAGCACGCATGATGGCATGACTGCTGTAAAAAGCAACAACGATTCCCAACCGATCGATTTACCGGCGGTATAGCGCTGGGAATCCGCAGGCCACCCTCTGTGTGATTGCATCTCACACCCGCTCGGCATGGTGGGCTTGCGGATGTCCGGTTTGCTGCAAATGCCCCCGTTACGCAGGCTTCAGAGTGGCGCCGACGATCTTGTTGCAAGCGCCCTTGGGCAGGTAGACGAATTCGCCTTTCGCCCCGTCAGCCTTGGCTTGGCCGGCGCAAGAATGGCTGCCATCGGTGGAGGCGCAATCATTCTGGGCGGTTTTTGCGACACCGTAGCATTTTTCATAGTCATAGGTAGGTTTTGGCGCGGGGGTCTGGGCATTGGTCGCAGCGCTCAGACCAGCAGCTAAAACACTGGCCATAGCGGAACGAATCAAGACTTCTCGGTTCATGATCGATAGCTCCGATTGAGTTGCACATCGCCGCGTAAGCGGCAGGGTTTTTACCGACCGCTCTTGGCTGCTCGCAGCACCGGATAGTACTGAATGAACACCCAATCCTGGGCGGCGTTGGCTTGATGGCAGCCATTGCAGTCGGCTGTGGCCTGGGCGGCGGCTGCCGGTTTGAGAGTCTTATGATCGGCTGTCGTGAAGCTGAAATAAGCCCAGTTACCAGGCTCCTTGGAAAACTGTTGGGCGCTCTTGACCGCGGCTTCCAGGCCGATGAACTCACCCATGAAATAGCCCTTGCCGCTGGGGGCTTCCTTGGAGCCTACGCTGATCAACTCTTTGACGAGGATGGTGCCGTCGCGGAACTGTCCGGTTTCCTTCCAGTGCGTCCAGCTCGCCGGATCCATATACACGGCGTGGAATTCCGGGAAAGGCGCTTTGCCGTTGTTAAGATCGTTGGGAGTTACCGGTGTGCCTACGTACACCCACTCCCGGTAGCCTACAGGTCGCTCAAGCTCGCCTTGGCTGTTCATCGTGAAGTGGGTTTCTTGGGCGTGCGCGGTAATTGAACCGAGGGGCCCACATACGACCGCGACGGCCAACCAAGCGGCGGTTGAAATTCTTTTATGACAGACGGTTCCTGCGTTTTTCATGGGTGAGGACTCCTCTCCAGTTACGATGATTAAGGCTTGACCTCGATCACGCCGTGCATGGCCGGATGGAAACGGCAGCGATAGGCGTAACGTCCGGGGTACTCGAAGCGGAGTGCTTGGTCGGCGCTGCGGGCGATCTCGCCGGTGTCCCAACTGGCGTCTTGCGCGGTCGCTGTATGAGGAACGATGTCCTGGTTGCGCCACACGACCGTAGCGCCGGCGCGCACGATGATCATTTCGGGACGGAACGCGAAATCCTTGATCTCGACCGTTTGTGCCGGCTGCGCCGCCCATACGCCGACTTGGGCAACAGCGTTCGCAAGCAACGCCATCACGAGCATGGCAACGGGCCTGCCTGCCGTCCTCAGCATTGGCCGCACCATGCTTATTGGCTCACCGCACGCACCATATCGGCGGCGTGCGTTTCATGGGTCTTGAATACTTTGAGGGCTTGGCTGAGGAAATCCTTGAACTCAGCATTCTTGACGCTGGGGATGAATTGGGTTTCGACCGTGTTGTTCACGAATTGGTGGTAGCCCAGCTCGTTCTCGGCGTAGCGTTTGTCGAAGGCCGCCCCCGCCAATGCACGCAGTTCGTCGCGGATTGCCACCCCCTGTTTGACGAGCTGCCGGCTGGTGTCGTTGTCCTTGGGCATCACCTTGAGTTTCTTCACCAGGCTGAGCGCTTCGCTGTTCACGGCGCTGTGATCACGGATCATGAGTTCCGCGAACTCGCGCACTGTGGGGTTCTCCGACAGCGCCAGCGCCAGATGCGCGTAGCGGATGTCGAGTTCGTCCGCGGTATAGGCGATGTGGGCGATGGCCGCGTCGTCGAGCGACTGCGCCTCGGTGGTAGCGCAGCCGACGGTCACGAGGACGACGGCAATCGCGGATTTGAGTAGCTGATCGAGCTGCATGGTGGTTCTCCACGGGGTATTTCTGAGATGGCGTTATGCTACCGAGAGAGCGGGAACCGATGGTCTCCATTTTGGCACTGATCGTCTCGACCAATAGATTGGCTTGGAGAGGCCTAACTAGGGGTCTAGGCGTCGTTATTCGAGCCTGACTTTGACTTCTAGGCCGCGGCCGTTGCGCCAGATGGACAAGGTGACGGGGTCGCCGGCGCGGTGGTCGTCCAGCACGGCGAAGAGTTCATTGACGCTCGTGATCGCTTTGCCGTCGATGGTTTGGATCACATCTCCAGTGATCAGCGAACCGTGGGCGGCTTGCGCCGTGCCGCGCAGCCCCGCCCCGCCTGGGCGGCGGGCGAGCCGGGCTGGACTTGTAGGATCACCAGCCCCTGGACGCCGAGTTGGCGGGTGATCTCGCGGCTCAAGCCATCGTCGGAGTCGATGCCGAGCTGCGGGCGTACGTAACAGCCTTCGCCGACGGCGAGCGGCTTGAGCTTGAACGCCGGCGCGTTGATGCGCAACACCGCCAGATCATAATCCGGGCTCGCCCCGGCCAGCGTGGCCGGGTAGGCGCTGTGGTCAGAGAGCGTGACGGTGGCGGCGTTGGCGCCTTGGACAACGTGGTAATTGGTGGCGATATGGCCGTTATCGTCCCACATGAAACCGGAGCCGGTGCCGCGCGGTACCTTGAAGGCGTTGCGCGTCCAAGGGTTGATGCTTGGCTGAGCGTGGTGATATAGACCACCGACGGGCTGGCCTGGCGAAACAGCGCGATGATGCTGCTCTCGTCGCTGGCGAGATCGCCGCGCGCCGTGACTGGGCGCGAATCGCTGCCGTAGCGTAGGCCCCAGAACCAAGGCAGTACGTAGCTGCTAAACAACACGCCCAACAAGAATACGACGACGAGTGCGACGATGGCGCCGCGCAAGGCGCGGGCCATCGCTCTATCCATGGCGTGGTATCAGTCGCGGTACTCCGGCTGTTCGCGATCCAGAATGCGCCCAAGCGCGGCGAAGTGGCGCTTGGCAACTTGCGGGCGGTCATCGACCATTTGCGCGGCGGTTTTCTTGATGACGTTGTCCGACAGCCTGCGCAGCCGCCCACCGGTCGAGCGCGCGAGCACCTGGAACATAGCGGCGCGTTCCAAGTAGTAGAGGTCGTTGAACGCATCGCGCATCGACGGCCCGATCACGGTCACCCCGTGGCTCGCCATCAATAGCACGTTGGCGGCGCCCATTTTCGCGGCGACCCGATCGCCTTCGGCGGCGTCTAGCGCGAGCCCGCCGTACTCGTCGTCATAAGCGATGCGTCCGTAGAACATCAAGGCATTTTGCTCGCACATCTCCAGCCGCCCCTCTTCCAGGAGCGTGAGTGAAGTGGTGTAAGGCATATGGGTATGCAGCACCGCCACCGCGTTCGGCGCGTTGACGTGGATGCGGCTATGGATGAAGAATGCGGTCTCCTCGACTCCGTTATCGCCCTCCAGCACATTGCCCTTGGCGTCGCATAGGACCAGGCTGGAAGCAGTGATCTCCGACCAATGCCAACCATAAGGATTGATCAGAAAGCGATGGCCGCGGATCACGCGGTCGTCATCCGGCACCGCGAGCGAAAAATGATTATCCACACCCTCGTTGAGTCCAAGGCGCGCAGCCCACCGCAGCGCCACCGCTAGATCCAGGCGGTTTTGGCGGATAACATCCTGTACAACAGGTAGTTGCGATGATGTATTCATCAGTTGCTCCGGCAATCGAGGTATCAGCGGTATGCAGCAGTGAGCTTGGCCAAAGTGTGTTCGGCCTCGCCCCGATACGCCGCCCCGAACAGGTTGAGGTGATTGAGTATATGGTACAGATTATAAAGGTCGCGGCGTAACGAATAACCAGGATCGAGCGGATAGGCTTCGCGATAAGCGGCATAGAACCGCGCGGGAAATCCGCCGAACAATTCGGTCATGGCGATATCGGCCTCGCGGTCGCCATAATACACCGCGGGGTCGAAAATCACCGGCCAGCCCTGCTCATCGGCGGCGACGTTGCCGCCCCACAGATCGCCGTGCAATAGTGCCGGCTTGGGCCGGTAGCCGCGAAAAAAATCATCCAGCTCCGCCAACAGCTTGTCGCCCTGGCGTTGCAATGTGCCGTAGCCGTTGCGTACCGCCAAATCCAATTGTAAACCGAGCCGCTGTGTGCGCCAAAATGTGATCCAGTCGTCGGTTGGCGTATTGACCTGCGCCGTCGCGCCGATCGTATTGGCGTGACGCCAGCCAAAATACGGCTGCTCGACGCGATGCAGCGCGGCCAGTTGCCTGCCCAGCGCCTCCATTGCCGCGGCATCGGCGCGGCGCAAGGCCACATACTCCATGACCAGGTACGCCTTCTCCGCTACCGCGCCCCAGCACAAAGGGCGCGGTACGCGTACCGTGGCACTCGCGCCGAGTTCCTCCAACCCTTCCGCCTCGGCGGCGAACATCTCAAGCCGGCCAGCGCTATTGAGCTTGACGAAATACTCGCGCCGCGCGCCGATCAGGCGATAAGTTTCATTGATACAACCACCTCCGGTCGCCGCGTATTCGCAGACGCTGAAGGATTCATTCAAGACGGTGGAGATGCGCTCCGCGAGCGCTTGCCAAAAATCCATGGTGCTACGCCATCTTCTTGCCAAATCGCGTTAATATTGACGGATTCAATCCGAACTAACAAAGGAAGCCGCCGGTCTCAGTTACCGTCACCGCGTTCGATGATACCGCTATGTTTTCGCGACTGCTTTACCCGCTGTTCAGTGCGCTGGTCTGCGTAGGCCTTGTTTTGCCCGTGCCAGCGCAACAGTTGAGCCTGCCGGATATCGGCGATCCGTCCCTGCAATATCTGGGTGGAGGAGAACAGCGCCGCCTCGGCATATCGGTGTTGCAACGCCTGCGCGCCCGCAATCTGGTCGTCGAAGACGCCCAGCTCAATGAATATCTTGCGTCTATCGGCCAGCGTATCGCGGCATACGCCGAAAACACTGGCGATGATTATCGTTTTTTCTGGCTCGACGCCCCCAGCATCAACGCCTTCGCCGCACCCAGCGGACTGATCGGCGTGCATACCGGTCTGTTGCTCGGTACTCGCAATGAAGACGAACTCGCCGGCGTGCTCGCGCATGAAATCGCCCATGTCTCGCAGCGCCATATCGCGCGCGCCTATGCTGATGCGCAGCGCCTCAGCCTACCGCTGGCGGCCGCGATGCTAGCCTCGATCGCCATTGCCGCCGCCAATAGCAAGGCCGGGCAAGCCGCCATTGCCGGCACACTGGCGGCAAGCCAACAGCATCAAATCAATTTTACCCGCGGCAACGAGCAGGAAGCCGACCGGGTCGGCTATCAGTTGCTGGGACGCGCGGGTTTCGATCCGAATGGCATGGCGAGTTTCTTCGCCTATCTGCAAAGCCTGGCGGCGACGTCGGCCACGGAGATACCGGATTTCCTGCGTACCCATCCGCGCCCCAGCGAGCGCTTCGCCGATATCGAAAACCGCATCACCGGGGAGCGCCCCGCGCCTACGCGCAAAAGCCGCGCGCCGCTGACTTATTACCTCGCCAAGAGCCGGGCGCGGGTACTCACTACACCCAATACGGTGAGTTTGATTCAGCACTTCGCCGATACTTTGCAAAAAGGCGCTTACGACAACGAAATCGCGGAGCGTTATGGATACGCGCTCGCGCTCAAGCGCGCAGGGCGTTACGCCGAAGCCGACGGTCAAATCGCGCGCTTGCTGAAAACCGACCCTGACCGGCTCGCGTTTCGCATCGAAGCCGCCGAACTCGCGCTCGCTGCCGGCGATCAGGCGCGTGCCTGGACTTTGTTCAACGACGCGCGCGCGCTCTACGCCGATGATTATGTGCTGGCATTCCACTTTGGCCGCGCGCTCGCGACCCAGGGCAATCCGCGCAAAGCCATGCAAATCCTCCAACCGCATTTGCGCAACCGTCCGCACGATTTACCATTGTATTCGCTCTATGCGCAAGCCGCGCAGCGCGCCGGCGACGCCGCCGCCACTCATGCCGCGCTCGCCGAGTACCATTATCTCAATGGCGATTTGAAACAAGCCATCGAACAAGCGGAGCTTGGCCTTAAAAAGGCCAGCACGACGCCTTACCAACAGGCCCAGTTACAAGCCCGGCTAAGACAGTTCAAAGAAGAGAAAGAAAGCGAATAAACGCAGCGCTACAACGCGCGCTCATTCGTTGGGGGTGTCGTTCGAGATATCGCTGTCGCCGCTCTTGACCGAACCGTTGGGTTTTTGCCGGTATTGCTGCGACAGGCGTTCGTTCATCGTTTTCCACAACGCCAGATTGCGCTCCGCCAGTTCCGAGATCATGGTGAGCGGATTCTTGCCCATGAAGTTGCGCATCTGCTCGCGCATCAGATGTTGCTGATCGACGAAAGCTTGCAGGCTACGCTCCAGGTAATTGCCGATCATGCCCTGGAGCGTGTCGCCATAGAAACGAATGATATGAGCGAGCACTTCGGTGGTGAAAATCGGACTGCCCTGCTCCTCTTCCTCGCTGATGATCTGAAGTAGAATGCTGCGGGTGATATCGTCCTTGGTTTTGGCGTCGATGACCCGGAATTTCTCGAAATTCAATACTAACCGCTTAACGTCCTCAAGCGTGATGTAGCTGCTGATGGCGGTGTCGTAGAGACGACGGTTGGGATATTTCTTGATGATCCGGGGTTCGCTCATGGTATTTCAGATGAATCAGCTTCTTAATATTAATGAAAGTATAACCCACCATTCACATAAAAGTCGGCGCCGGTGATATAGGCGGATTCGTCTGCGGTCAGAAATACCACCACCCGTGAGATTTCCTCGGGTTCGGCCAAGCGCCCCAGCGGAATTTGCGCGATGATGTCGTTGCGCACTTGCTCGGGAATCGCCCGCACCATCTCGGTGTTGACATAACCGGGAGAGATGCTGTTGGCCGTCACTCCTTTGCGCACGCCTTCGTGGGCGAGCGCCATGGTCAGCCCGTGAATGCCCGCTTTGGCGGCACTGTAATTGGCCTGTCCGAACTGACCCTTTTGGCCATTCACCGACGAAATGTTGATGATGCGCCCCCAACCGCGCGTGGTCATTTTCTCGAACACCTGCTTGGTCATATTGAATGCACCCGTGAGGTGCGTGGCCAGCACGGCGTCCCACTGCGATCTTTCCATCTTGCGCATGGTGGCATCGCGGGTGATGCCGGCATTATTGACCAGGATCGAGATCGGCCCCAGGTCTTTCTCGACCTGCTCGGCCAACATCCGGCAGGACTCGAAGTCGGTCACATCGACCGGATAAATTTCGACATCATGGCCTTCCTCTTGGCGCGCCTTACGCCATTCCATCGCTTTGATTTCCTCGGGCGGATAATAGGCCGCTACCGCGATGCGCCCCGCCTTGCTCAAATCCTTGCACATCGCGGTCCCTAAGCCGCCAATCCCACCCGTCACCACAGCGATTCGCTTAGTCATTACCACAGACTCCTTTTTAGCAGATGCACCATATTTTTACGATACGGAATGATGTAGGGGCAAGTAGCGTATGTCAACTGCATTTTGCTATCGCACCATTTTCTATGGTGCAATGCAGGGTTGAAAGTCGAGAACGCGATCACAAATAAGTATGCAGATTTCATTCCAGAGCAATATCAAGTTCGGAAAAAGCGGTTGTCCGCATAAGTTAAAGAGCGGAAGACAAAATCGCGAGCCATTCAACGGCTGTTGCATTGCCCCGTAGGGAAATTGTGTTAAGATATAGGACTAATTCAGTGCTAATTGATACACCATGATCAAAATCACCCGCGAGACCGATTACGGCATCGTGTTGATGAGCGCCGCCGCGCAAGATGCCGCGCTGGCGAAGAGCGCCGCCGCGCTCGCCAAACGCTGTCACTTGCCACTGCCGATGGTGAGTAAGATTCTCAAAGCACTGGCCAACGCGGGGTTATTGGTTTCGCAACGTGGCGCTCATGGCGGTTACGCCTTGGCGCGTTCGGCTACGGCGATTTCGGTCGCCGACATCATCGAAGCGCTGGAAGGTCCGATCGCGATGACTGAGTGCAGCACCGCCGACCCGAATGCTTGCCTGTACCACGAGCATTGCACGGTCAGCAGCCATTGGCACCGAATCAATGTCGCGATCCGCGACGCGCTGCGCAACATCAGCCTGCTGGAGATGAGCCGGCTACCGTCAACCCAGCGCGCGGCGTTGGCGACGGTCAACGTCGCGTTGCCCAGCCTCGTCAAGAATTCCGTCCTCAGGACATCCTAAGCCATGGCCGACAACACCCAAACCCTGGAACGCCTGACCACGCGCGATTACGAATTCGGCTTCGTCACCGATGTCGAGCAGGATATGGCGCCACCTGGGCTGAGCGAAGATGTGATTCGTATGATCTCGCGCAAGAAGAACGAACCCGAGTGGCTGCTGGAATGGCGCCTCGAAGCCTATCGCCATTGGCTTACCATGACCGAGCCGACCTGGGCGTATGTTCATTATCCCAAGATCGATTACCAGGCGATTTCTTACTACGCGGCGCCCAAGAAAGCCCAGCCCAAGAGCCTGGACGAGGTCGATCCAGAAATCCGTAAAACTTACGAAAAACTCGGCATCCCGCTCGCCGAACAAGAAGTATTGGCCGGCGTGCGCCAAAATGTCGCCGTGGACGCGGTGTTCGACAGCGTATCGGT
This sequence comes from Gammaproteobacteria bacterium, assembly GCA_046347515.1. GTDB lineage: Bacteria > Pseudomonadota > Gammaproteobacteria > Competibacterales > Competibacteraceae > JAXMFZ01. Next base: position 18,057 of record JAXMFZ010000049.1, read on the forward strand.
GGCGACCAGCTTCAAAGACAAACTCGCCGAGAAGGGCATCATTTTCGGGTCGTTCTCGGAAGCGGTGCGCGAGCATCCGGAACTGGTGCGCCAATACTTGGGCTTGGTGGTGCCGATGCGCGATAATTACTTCGCGGCGCTGAACTCTGCGGTATTCACCGACGGCTCGTTTTGCTACATCCCCAAGGGCGTGCGCTGCCCGATGGAGCTTTCCACTTATTTTCGCATCAACGCCGCCAACACCGGCCAGTTCGAGCGCACTTTGATCATCGCCGACGAAGATTCCTATGTCAGTTATCTGGAAGGTTGCACGGCACCCATGCGCGACGAGAATCAGCTACACGCGGCGGTGGTGGAACTGATCGCACTCGACAACGCGACCATCAAATACTCCACCGTGCAAAACTGGTATCCAGGCGACCAGGACGGTAAGGGCGGCATCTATAACTTCGTCACCAAGCGCGGGCTGTGCAAGGGCCGAAACGCCAAGATCTCCTGGACCCAGGTCGAGACCGGCTCGGCCATCACCTGGAAGTACCCGAGTTGCATCCTGCGCGGCGACAATTCGGTCGGCGAGTTTTATTCGGTCGCCATCACCCGCGATTATCAACAGGCCGACACCGGCACCAAGATGATTCACCTCGGCAAGAATACCAAGAGCACGATCGTCTCCAAGGGTATTTCTGCCGGCCACGGCCAGAACGTGTATCGCGGCCTAGTGCGTATCGCGCCCACCGCCGACAACGCGCGCAACTACTCGCGGTGCGATTCGCTACTGATGGGCGACCAGTGCGGCGCGCATACTTTTCCCTACATCGACGCGCAAAATCCCAGCGCTCAGGTCGAGCACGAGGCCAGCACCTCGAAGATCGGCGACGATCAGATTTTCTATTGCAACCAGCGCGGCCTCAGCGCGGAAGACGCGGTGAACTTGATCGTCAATGGTTTCTGCAAAGAAGTCTTCAAGGAACTGCCGATGGAGTTCGCAGTGGAAGCACAGAAGCTTCTGGAACTCAAGCTGGAAGGTACAGTTGGATAAGTCATCATGCTGAAAATCAAAAATTTGCACGCCCGCGTCGAAGGCCGCGAAATCCTCAAAGGGCTCGACCTGCACGTCAAGGTCGGCGAAGTCCACGCCATCATGGGGCCGAACGGCTCCGGTAAGAGCACGCTCGCCAACGTCATCGCGGGGCGCGAGGGCTATGAAGTCACCGCCGGCTCCGTTGAATTCCTGGGTCGCGATTTATTGGCTTTGCCGCCCGAGGAACGCGCCAGCCTGGGGCTGTTCCTGGCGTTCCAGTATCCGGTCGAAATCCCTGGCGTGAATAATCTTTATTTTCTTAAAGCCGCGTTGAACTCGGTGCGTAGATATCGGGGCGAGCCGCCGCTGGACGCGATGGAATTCTGGGACCTGGTCAACGACCGCATGAAGCGCGTGAGGATGGAGGAAAGCTTCCTCAAGCGCCCGGTCAACGAAGGCTTCTCGGGCGGCGAGAAAAAACGCAATGACGTCTTGCAGATGTCGGTGCTGGAGCCGCGCTTCGCGGTGCTCGACGAAACCGACTCCGGCCTCGACATCGACGCCCTCAAGATCGTCGCCGACGGGGTCAACGCGCTCAGAAGCCCCGAGCGTGGCTTCCTGGTCATCACCCACTATCAGCGCCTGCTGAATTACATCGTGCCCGATATGGTGCATGTACTGGTGCAAGGGCGCATCGTGCGCTCCGGCGGCAAGGAACTCGCCGAGGAACTCGAAGCGCAGGGCTACGCGCTGTTCAAGAGCAACGCCGCCGGGCAACCCGGCGCACGCGCACAGGCGTAAAAGCATGGCGGCCGTTGCGATGGCGCACAAACCGAATTACCGGCCCGCGTTCGAGCGCTTTACGAAGCGGCGCAACGAACCCGATTTTCTGCGCCAGGCGCGCCAGGACAGCTTTGCACGCTTCGAACGGCTAGGCATCCCGAACATCCACCAGGAAGCCTGGCGCTTCACCGATTTGAGCGGTTGGGCGGGCACGACGTTCGCATCCGCTGGCCCGGCGCCGATGGATGCGGCGCATTTACCGCCCGCGCTTGACGGACCGCGTCTGGTGTTCATCAACGGCCAGATCAACGTGGCATTGTCGCGCCTCGCGGCCCTGCCGAAAGGCACGGTGGTGACAAACTTGGCGGCGGCAATCGCGAGCCAGCCCGCGCTGATCGAAAGCCATTGGGAGCGGGTTCCCGGCCTTGGCGATCATCCGTTCGCGGCGCTGAATAGCGCGTTCATGGTCGATGGCGCGTTCGTCTATCTGGCGCCCGGAGCGGCGTTGGAACAACCTATCCAGTTGGTATTCCACGCCAGCGGCGACGGCATCGCCCATTATCCGCGCAATTTAATCGTGCTTGGCGAGGCCGCACAAGCCACTATCGTCGAGCAATACAGCGGCGCTGGCGCTTATTTCGCCTGCCCTCTCAGCGAGATCGCGCTCGATGACGGCACTGTGCTCGCCCACCACAAGCTGCAATGGGAAGACGCGCGCGCCCAACATCTGGGCGGTTTACGCCTCGTTCAGAAAGGCAATAGCAATACGGCGCTGCACTTTCTCACCGCCGGCGGCTTGCTCAACCGCAGCGATATTGTCGCGCGGCTGGCCGGCGCCGGCGCGGACTGTACACTCACCGGCCTCACCCTGGTCGAGGACGGCCAGCTCGGCGACTACCACGTACGGGTCGAGCACACCGAACCGCACGGCCGCAGCCGGCAGACGTTCAAAACGGTGCTGGATGGCAAATCGCGCGCGGTGTTCGACGGCCTGATCCACGTCGCCAAAGACGCACAGAAGACCGACGCCGGCCAGCTTAACCGTAACCTATTGCTGACTAAGCGCGCCGCTGTACACGCCAATCCACGCCTGGAAATCCACGCCGATGACGTGAAATGCAGCCACGGGTCGACCACCGGTTTTCTCGACCCCGACGCGCTGTTTTACCTGCGCAGCCGAGGCATCTCCCAAGCACGGGCGCGCGCTTTGCTGATCCACGCGTTCGCCAAGGAACAAATCGAAACCATCCGCGTGGCGGCGTTGCGCGAGCATCTGGAAGAATTGCTCGTGAGCCGCTTCCACCCCGACGATTGACTTCAGGAACTCCGCATGACGGCCTTACACGTAGTTTCCAACTCCGCCGCCAAGGGCTATCTCGATATCCAGCGTATCCGCCAGGAATTCCCGATCCTGCGCCAGCAAATACACGGCAAGCCGTTGGTGTATCTGGACAACGCCGCGTCCTGCCAGAAACCGCAGGCGGTGATCGACGCCATCGTCGAGTGCTATAGCGGTTATTACGCCAACATCCATCGCGGCGTGCATACGCTGTCCGAACGCTCCACCGCCGCCTACGAACAAGCGCGCGAAAAAACGCGCGCCTTCCTCAACGCCAAGAGCACGCGCGAGATCATTTTCACCTCCGGCACCACGGCGGCCATCAATCTGGTGGCGACCAGCTATGGCCAGCGCCATGTCAAAGCGGGCGATGAAATCCTGATCAGTACGTTGGAGCACCACTCCAACATCGTACCCTGGCAGATGCTGTGCGAACGCCAAGGCGCGCGCCTGCAAGTCGCGCCGATCGACGACAACGGCGAGTTGCTACTGGACGAATACCGCAAACTGCTCAACGATCGTACCCGGCTGGTGGCGATTGCGCATGTCTCAAACGCCCTCGGCACCATCAATCCCGTGCGCGAGATCATCGACCTTGCCCACGCCAAAGGTATTCCGGTGCTACTCGACGGCGCGCAAGCCGTTCCGCACTTGGCGGTCGATGTGCAGGCGCTGGATTGCGACTTCTACGCGTTCTCCAGCCACAAGCTTTACGGCCCCAGCGGAGTCGGGGTGTTATACGGCAAGGCCGAGCTTCTGGAAGCGATGCCGCCCTACCAAGGCGGCGGCGACATGATCCGCACCGTGACCTTCGCCAAGACTGAATACGCCGATCTACCCCACAAGTTCGAAGCCGGCACGCCCAACATCGCGGATGTGATCGGCTTGGGCGCGGCGCTCGATTGGGTGCAGGGGGTCGGGCTCGACGCCATCGCCGCCCATGAACAGGATTTGCTCGAATACGCCAGCGCACGCTGCCGGCAAATCCCCGGGATTACCATCATCGGCGCCGCACCTCATAAAGCGGCGGTGTTGTCGTTTACCCTGGACGGCGTGCATCCGCACGATGTCGGCACTCTCCTCGACCAAGAAGGCGTGGCGGTGCGCACCGGCCATCATTGTGCGCAACCGGTGATGGACCGTTTCGGCGTGCCGGCCACTGCGCGCCTCGTTCGCCGCTTACAACACCGCGCCGAAATCGACGCCCTGGCGGCGGCGATCTGGAAGGCCAAGGAGTTATTCCACGCATGAGCGATCTACGCGAGCTATATCAGGAAGTCATCCTGGATCACAATAAGCAACCCCGCAATTACCGCGTGATCGAGTCCGCCAGTTACAAGGCCGACGGTCACAATCCGCTATGCGGCGACCGGAGTGACGGTCTATCTCACCGTGGCAGACGACGTGATCGAGGACGTGGCGTTCCAGGGCCGCGGCTGCGCGATTTCCACCGCTTCGGCCTCGCTCATGACCGACGCCCTGAAAGGCAAGACCCTGGCCGAGAGCGGAAAAGCTGTTCCAGAGTTTCCATGAAGTGGTCACCGGCCACGGCGAGCCGTCTCCCAGCCTCGGCAAGCTCGCTGTGCTGGCCGGAGTGCGCGACTATCCAAGTCAAGGTCAAGTGCGCCACCCTGGCCTGGCATACCCACCGCCGCGCTGGAAAAGCGCGTCACCGATACCGGCGACCGAATAAGCCAGGAGTCCGCTCATGAACGACAGCGCCGCCCTGCCGGAACCCCACGACCGTCGCGCCGCAAAGGTCCGGGATCGGGATCTGGAAAACCAGATCGTCGCCGCGCTCAAGACCGTCTATGATCCCGAAATCCCAGTCGATATCTACGAACTCGGGCTGATCTACGACCTCAAGATCGACGAACCCAGCGGCCAGGTCGACATCCAGATGACCCTCACCGCTCCCGGACGCCCAGTGGCCGGCACGATGCCGGCTTGGGTGCAGGAAGCGGTCGGGAATACCTCCGGCGTCAAAGCCGTCAATGTCGAAATGGTATGGGAGCCGCCGTGGGCACAGGAGCGCATGTCGATGCGCGCCAGCTTCGAGCTCAATATGTTCTGGAATTTTTGCAGCGCATCGATTTCTTGTTATGATGTCGCCGCGGGCTAACTGGCCCGCGGTTTTTTTTGTCTGTTTACCTCTTGTCGATTTCAGGAGTCGCCGATGCCACGCCCCTATAATTTCAGTGCTGGTCCCGCCATGTTGCCAGACGCCGTGCTCGAACGCGCGCGCGCAGAAATGCTCGATTGGCGGGGTTCCGGCTTATGTCGGTGATGGAAATGAGTCACCGCGGCAAGGAATTCATGGCCATCGCCGCCCAGACCGAAGCCGACCTGCGCGCATTGTTGAATATCCCCAGCCATTACAAAGTGTTATTTTTACGGAGCGGCGCGACCAGTCAGTTCGCGATGGCGCCGATAGATCTGTTGCGCGGCAAAACCCGCGCCGATTATGTCAACACCGGCATGTGGTCAGAAAGCCATCGGCGAAGCCAAACGCTACTGCGAGAGGTCAACGTCGCCGCCAGCAGCGAGGCCGGCAGAGTACACTACCATACCGGCGGGCGCCCGATGGCGGCTCGATTCGCAGCCGCGTATCTCCACTACACGCCCAATGAAACGATCAACGGCGTCGAGTTTCCATTCATTCCCGAGGCCGGCGATACGCCCTTGGTGGCCGACATGTCCTCCCTTTGCTATCGCGGCCCATCACCCGGTATCGAAATTCGCGCTGGTTATGCAGGCGCACAGAAGAACCTCGGCATTGCCGGCCTCACCGTGATCATCGTGCGCGAGGATTTGCTCGGCAAGACCCTGCCCGGCACGCCTTCGATGTTCGATTACAAAGTCCACGCCGACGCCGGCTCGATGAACGCCCACTTATGCCTGGTATATCGCCGGCCTGGTGTTCCAATGGCTCAAGGAGCAAGGCGGATTGGTGGCGATGGGCAAGCGCAATCAGGCCAAGGCTGAGCTTCTCTGCAGGAAAAGTCGACAGCTCCAATTATTACCGAAACCCTATTCATCCGAGTTGCCGCTCGTGGATGAATGTGCCTTTCACCCTGCCAAATGAGGCGCTGGAAAAGCATTTCCTTGCCGAGGCCGAGGGCGCGGGGCTCCTGACCTTGGCCGGGCATCGCTCGGTCGGCGGTTTGCGCGCGAGCCTTTACAACGCCATGCCGATCGACGGCGTGCAAGCGCTGGTTGATTTCATGGCCGATTTTGCACGCCGCCACGGCTGATCCACAAAGGCTCCGCTGTCATGTACAAAATTTTGACCCTGAACAATATCAGCGTGGCCGGCCTCGAGCGCCTGCCCCGCGATCGCTACGAAGTCGCCTCGGAGATCCAGCATCCCGACGCCGCGCTGGTGCGCTCCTTCAACATGCACAACTGGTCGGCGCCGCCGAGCCTGCAAGCGGTGGGCCGTGCTGGCGCTGGCGTCAACAATATTCCCATCGAGCCGTTCAGCCAGCGCGGCATCGCCGTGTTCAATACGCCGGGCGCGAACGCCAACGCGGTCAAGGAATTGGTGTTGACCGGCATGCTGCTCGCCGCGCGCAATATCTGCGCGGCCTGGGATTACGTGCGCGGCCTGCGCGGCGCGGACGCCGACATCGACACGCAAGTGGAGGCGGACAAAAAGCACTTCGTCGGCTTTGAGCTACCGAACCGCACGCTCGGCGTGATCGGCTTGGGCGCGATCGGCGTGAAAGTCGCCAATGCCGCAGAAGCGCTCGGCATGAAAGTATTGGGCTATGATCCCCACATTACGGTGAGCAACGCCTGGCAATTGTCGGCCCATGTGCAGCAGGTGATGAGCGTCGGCGAAATTCTGGCGCGCGCCGATTTCGTGAGCTTGCACGTGCCGCTGAACGGCGAGACCCGCCATCTGATCAGCGCCGAGCGCCTGCGCAATTGCCGCCCCAATCTGACGCTCTTGAACTTCGCGCGCGCCGGCGTGGTGGACGAAAACGCGGTTTTAAGCGCTCTCCAGGAAAGCAAATTGCATTACTATGTTTGCGATTTTCCGAGCAGCGGCCTGATCGGCTGCGAGCGGGTCATCGCCTTGCCGCATCTCGGCGCTTCCACGGTGGAGGCCGAAGACAATTGCGCCGCCATGGTCGCTGATCAAGTGCGCGATTACCTGGAAAACGGCGGCGTGCGCAATTCGGTCAACTTCCCCGATATGCACATGCCACGCGAGGGCGGCCATCGGCTGCTGGTGGTGAACGCCAATATCCCGCACATGATCGAACGCATTTCCACGGCGATCGCGCGGGTTGATATGAATATACTGAATCTGTTGAACAAATCGCGCGGCGACCTGGCTTGCACTTTGATCGACCTGGCAAGCCCTATCCCCCCCTCCGTGATGGAAGAGATCACCGCCATCGAGGGCGTGCTGAAGGTGCGGGCGCCGACTTCAAGCGGCGCCGCGGATCCTACGGACCGTTGATGCCGCGCGTATTGATGCTGCGCGTGTCGTCCGGCATGTCAAGAAACGCGAGCCAGTACTCGGCTTGGTCGGTCAAACAGACGATGCGGGTGGAAATGCCGCCCAGTTCGGCGTGCAGGCGCTCCGCGCGCACGGCCAAACTGCTCAATACCGGAAGCGCGTCGGTGATGCGCTTGCTGCTGTGCGATGCATGTAGGGCAGCGCGCAGCGTCCGCAAGCGCACTCGCAAGTACAAAAGATCGCTGGAGATGTCGCTCTCGGCATGAGCCGCGTGCGGTGCTGTGGCTTTCGCGTTCAGCATGAGCGGCGCATTGCCCAAGAGCCCCTGCTCTAGCCCCTCGACCCGCCTGGTCATGCGGCTTAAATGGTTGAGGGTGGAAATACGGTGCGCCATGGCCTCGACCACACCTTGCTTCATGCCGAGGTGACGCTGATAGCTGGCGATATCCGCGATCAACCGCTCCAGCCTGCTGCTGGTTTGCTGGATGTCTGGCGTCACGATGCCGATCTCGATGTTCAAGTCTTCCAGGAACTTGCGCAAGTGCTGCTTGATGATTTTCTCCAGCGAGCGCGACACGAAGTAATCCCAGAGGCTGAACACCTGTACCCGGATATCCTCGGTCTTCGCCCGCAGTTCTCCGAGTGTTTGTTCAAAATCCTGAATCCGGGCATGATGCTCTTGCACGTCGGATTCTGACCAAACTTGTTCAATTTGTTTTTCGCGTTCGCTGAGCGAATCGATACGCTCGGCGTGCGCCGAGTCCTGCATCACCAGGTGATTGCCCGCTTGCGGCGGTGGTGGAAGGTCTTCTTCAGTATCAGTAGGTTTATCCGGAGCGCTATTCATAGGCAAAGGCATTCGTCTTGCTTCCTTGAAGCTCAAATCTCGTTTATCGAGTCTTGATCAAAAAAATATGCTAAACCTCATGGTGTGCAAATCTAACGCCATTTTGGAAAAATGACCGCGATTCCATTACTATCCTTCGCATGGGCAATCGGCTGTCGCGCTTTGCGGCTCGATCAACCGAACCAATGGACGATCACGATATCTTCACTCCGACACACAGGCTAGAATAATGACGATGAATCGAGTACCTACAGCGTACGCGCCCTATCCACGCCAACGCCAGCATTCTTTAATCGTTATCGCGGCCGCCGCCAGCGGATCGCCATTGGGGGAGAAATCCGCATGAAAGTCGAAAAAGCATTGGTTGTCGATGATTCCAAAGTCGCCCACCTGACCCTACGCAAATTGCTCACCGAACGCAACATCGCGGTCGACTGGGTCGGCTCCGGCGAAGACAGCATCGTATATCTCAAAAAACAACGCCCCGATGTGGTATTCATGGACATCATGATGCCCGGCATGGACGGTTTTGAAACCATCCAGGCCATTGGCAAGGATTCGACCCTACACTTGCCGCCGGTGATCATGTGCTCGGCCAACGCCACCGACGAGGAAAAGCGCAACGCCAAGAATAGCGGCGCCATCGACTTTCTCACCAAGCCTTATACCTCCGAAGAACTCGACACCGTCCTGGATCGGCTGCGTCGCGCCAGCGCCGCCGCACCCAGTGCCTCCTCGCGCGCCTCAGACCACCACGCCGCGCCGAGCGCGCCCACCAGGTCGACCGAGACCCGTGCTCCAGCGGCGGGCGGAACATCATCGGAAAACGTTATCCATCTGGCCGAGCAAGCGGCTTTCTCCACGGCCGACAAAGTGGCGCGCGAAGTCGCCGCCGAAGTCGCGCATGACCGCCGAGGAAACCGCGCGCGCGATCAACGAATCGTTCGAGCGCAAAGCCACCCAAGTCGCCGCCAAGGCGGCGCAGTCGTTACCGAGCGCATCGCCCAAGCGACGGCCAAGGATACCGCGCAGGGTGTGGCCGAGGAGATCGCGCGCGCAAAGTGAGCGCCCAATCGATTCAGCAACGCGGCGTCCAATCTCAAGGAACATCCCGCCATCGGCGAATTGCGCGACCATATCCTGCAAACCTTGAGCGGCCAGATCAGCCAGCAGGTTCAGGAAGCGCTTCCAGCGGCGCGCGCTGGTGGCGACAACATCCAGCTACAACTCCAGCAAGTGGTGAAAGACACCGCGCTGCCCACAGTGGAGCTCACTGCGCGCGCCGCCGCGACCAAGATCGCCGACGAACAGCTTGCCTGAGCCCGGCAACGCCCCCATCGCGGCGGCGGCGAGTTCGCGACCTTGCTGGCGCTCATCGCGCTGATCCTGGCAGGGGTGATGGCGGCACAGATGTTCTTGGTATCGACGTCGCGCACCTGATCAGGCGCGACCGGCAAGTAAAAACATCGGCTTCCCCAACAAAAAAGGCCGCCCGCGGGCGGCCTTGTCTGACATCGTCTGCTCAATGGCCAGAATAGTGGATAGCGCCGAGCATGGATTCTTAGCTGGCATAATACGCCGCCATGTTGGCCATGTCCTCGGGGACTTAGCTTTGCCACCACGCCCTTCATGATCAGTTTTTCCATTCCACCCGATTGATATTCCATCAGCGCCTGCAGCAGATAATCTTCATACGCCCAGCCAGGCCCGGAAAACTCGGCTACCTGGCTGTTGCCGTTCTCGCCATGGCAAGTCGCGCAGTACGCAGCGGCGTCACTCTTCAAGGAGTCGAGTTTTTGCTTGCCCGCCTCGGGGTTGCCCGCAATCCGGCGGTCGTATTCCTGGGGCTTGGTTTCGCTGACGTAGGCGGCGATATCGGCCATATCCGCATCGCTCAGCGTGGCGGCATTGGCATGCATGGTCTTGTGTTCCCGGTCACCGGTCTTGTAGCCTTGTAAGGCGGCAACGACGTACTCGGGATGCTGGCCGCCCAGCTTGGGTACGTGATAAGTAGGATAAGCGTTGGTATAGCCCGGAATCGCATGGCAGCCGGAGCAAGTGGAAAACTTGAACTTGCCGGCTTGTGGATCACCGGCGGCATGGGCTCCGATGGCTCCGGCCAAACAAATGGCGGCAGCGGTGAGCTTGAGCAAGGTATTTATTCTCATGAATTTCCTCTAGCGATGTCGGCCGTGCAGGGGGCTCGCCGGTATCCTGCTCGAACCAGGGTTTATCATGTTGTGAAGAACTGGGCGCGGGCATTTTATTATAAGCGCCCGCGCTTGGCACCTCATCTTTTTCGCATCAGGGCATATTGTGCTTTTTAATGATAATCCGCGAGTAAGTCTGTGTAACCAGCGCGATAATCAGGATAACGCAAGCGCCAGCCGCTTGCCTTGAGGCGTGCGTTCCGGCAGCGTTTGTTGCCGCGTTGACGCGCTTCCGCAGCGCCGGCGCTGGTCGCCACTACTGGCGGCTGCACTCCCAGCCGCGCCGCTAGCCAGCGCAACACTTCGCAATGCAGGGTTGGTTCATCATCCACTCCGATGTACAAAGGCGCTGGTTCGGCCAATCCGAGCACATGCCGCAAAGCGCCCGCGCAGTCGTCACGATGGATACGGTTGCTGTACACACCCGTCACGCAGCTTGCACGGCCGCTGCGCACGCTATCGATCAGGCGTGTGCGCCCTGGCCCATAGATGCCGGCGAAACGGATCACGGTTGCCGGATAGGGCCCGCCCCAGGCAAGCTGCTCACCCTGGCGCAGACTGCGTCCACCAACATCATCGGCAACAGCAGGCGAATCCTCATCCACCCACGCGCCGTCATTCTGGGCATACACCGAAGTGCTGGAGACCAAAATAAAGCGCCGCAGGCTCTGCCCCGCCGCGTGCAACGCATTCGGTACATTGGCGACGCCATCCACATAGGTCGCCTGATAAAGCGTGGCGTCGAGCCGACCCGCAGCCGCGGTGTACACCACACTGTCGAGTTTGGGCGGCAGGCGTAGCCTCATGGCCTCGGTCAGGTCCGCCGCGATAGGCTCGATGCCGGGCGGCAGTGTGGCAACATTGCGCTTCAGCCCCCACACGGCGTGTCCGTCTGCCACGAGCTTCACGCCCAGAGCCGCCCCGACATCGCCGCAACCGGCGATCAAGATTCGCGCCATATGCCCTTTTACCTCGTACACTATGACCGATGAATGATTCCATTCCGTCGCCCGCCGCATTCAGCCAGCGTGTGCTGGACTGGTTCGACCGCCATGGTCGCAAACACCTGCCATGGCAGCAAAATCCCACGCCTTATCGGGTCTGGGTGTCGGAGGTCATGCTTCAGCAAACCCAGGTGGCGGCGGTCATCCCTTACTATCAGCGCTTCATGGCGCGTTTTCCCGATGTACTCACCTTGGCCGCGGCGCCGCTCGACGAAGTGTTGCATTTGTGGGCCGGGCTTGGCTATTACGCCCGCGCCCGCAATCTGCACCGCGCCGCCGTCATGGTACGCGACCGCCACGACGGCCAATTCCCGACTGCCATCCAGGCACTGTCCGATCTGCCCGGCATCGGCCGCTCCACGGCGGGCGCCATCCTCGCCTTGTCTCAGAATCAGCGCCATCCGATCCTCGACGGTAACGTCAAGCGCGTGCTCGCGCGTTATCACGCCATTGCCGGCTGGCCTGGACAGCTCAAAGTCCAGACTGAATTGTGGCGCTGGGCCGAATCCTATACGCCCGCGCAGCGGATCGCCGATTATACCCAAGCGATGATGGATCTCGGCGCGCTAGTGTGTACACGCGGTCGTCCACGCTGTACTACCTGCCCGCTGGTTGTCGATTGCAGCGCCTACGCCACGGGTGATCCAACCGCTTACCCTGCGCCCAAGCCGCGCCGCGCGCTGCCGGTACGCACCACCCGTATGTTGCTATTGGTCAACACGTTTGGCGAGGTATTACTGGAACGGCGCCCACCGACCGGCGTCTGGGGCGGGCTGTGGAGCTTTCCCGAATGTCCGCCCGCAGTCGATCTCGCCGACTGGTGCCACAGCACGCTACGACTCACGGTTACCGATATCCAGCCATGGCCCGCGCTACACCACGGCTTCACCCATTTCCACCTCGACATTTTACCGATTCGCGTCGCGGTGCAAACCACTTCGGCAGCGGTCATGGAAGGCGGCGCCTTTGTCTGGTATAACGTGCGCCAGCCTGACAAACGCGGCTTGGCGGCGCCGGTGCAGCGTTTGCTGGCGATCCTGGCGAGCGAGAAATGAGGGACTGACGATGGGCCATTTGGTGAACTGCATCATACTGGGCAAAGAGGCTGAAGGTCTGGAACGTCCTCCTTACCCTGGTGATCTGGGCAAGCGGATTTACGAAAATGTCTCGAAGCAAGCTTGGAAACAATGGCTCGCCCACCAAACCATGCTGATCAACGAATACCGGCTGAGTCCCATTGAAACCAAAGACCGCAAATTCCTGGAGCAGCAGATGGAGCAATACTTCTTTGGGGCAGGCGTGGCTAAACCTCAAGGCTACGTGCCATCGGGCGAGTAACCCGATCTTTTTACTTGACGGGCTGCGGTAGAGCCGCTTAAATAAGCGCCCTGCATTACCACGCTCCCACAATGGCCAGGTAGCTCAGTTGGTAGAGCAGGGGACTGAAAATCCCCGTGTCGGCGGTTCGATTCCGTCCCTGGCCACCACATTAGAGTTCCACGACGTCCCAAGACGTCCTTAAGCCCGCGTCACAGCGGGCTTTTTCTTGCCTGCTCTGTCCCATACCGTCCCATACTGTCCGTTGAAATACCGTCGCGGGTGGCGGTACATTTGACGGTATATGCCCGAACCAGAGGCGAGATACCGTCAAATGCTCACCGATACCGCACTGCGTAAGGCCAAGGCGCGTGCGGGTGCGTACAAGCTCGCCGATGAGAAAGGGCTTTACCTCCTGGTGACGCCGAACGGTGGACGGTACTGGCGCCTGGACTACCGCCACGCCGGCAAGCGCAAGACCCTGGCCCTCGGCGTGTACCCGGATGTGAGCTTGAAAGACGCGCGCGAGCGGCGCGATGCCGCGCGCAAAAGCCTCGCCAACGGGATCGACCCCGGCATCAAGCGCAAGGCGACCCGAACGGCGACCGCCGAGAGCTTCGAGGCCGTGGCGCGCGAGTGGCACGCCAAGGTTGCGTCGACCTGGACGGCCGATCACGCCGAGCGCACCTTGCGCCGGCTGGAGCGGGACTTATTCCCCTGGCTCGGCGCACAACCCATCCACGCCCTCACCGCACCGATGCTGCTCGCCGTGCTCCGGCGCATCGAAAGCCGTGGCGCCATCGAAACCGCCCACCGCGCCCTACAGAACGCCGGGCAAGTGTTCCGCTACGCCGTGGCGACGGGCCGCGCCGAGCGCAACCCGGCAGGCGATCTGCGTGGGGCACTGGCGCCGGTCGCCGAGAAGCACCACGCCAGCCTTACCGACTCGAAGGCCATCGCCGCGCTGCTGCGCGCCATCGAGGACTACCAAGGCGCGTTCGTGACGAAGTGCGCCCTACGCCTCGCCCCGCTCCTGTTCGTGCGCCCTGGCGAGCTACGCAAAGCCGAGTGGCGTGAGTTCGACCTTGAGGCCGCCGAGTGGCGCATCCCCGCCGCGCGCATGAAGACGAAGGCCGCGCACATCGTGCCGCTTGCCGCTCAAGCCGTGGCAATCCTACGCGAACTCCAGCCGCTCACCGGCGCCGCCCGCTTCGTGTTCCCGAGCATCCGCACCAACACCCGCCCCATGTCGGAGAACACCGTCAACGCCGCGCTGCGGCGGCTGGGGTTTGGCAAGGACGAGATGACCGGCCACGGCTTTCGCAGCATGGCGAGCACGATCCTGAACGAACAGGGCTGGCACCACGACGCCATCGAGCGCCAGTTGGCCCACGCCGAGCGCAACAATGTGAGAGCGGCCTACAACCGCGCCGAGCACCTGCCCGAGCGCTGGGAGATGATGCGGGCGTGGGCGGATTACCTGGATGCGCTGAAAGCCGGCGCGCAGATCGTGCCGATCCACCGAAGGCGGTAACGACTGCGCTTCTAGCGTAGAATTGATGATTATGGTTATCGTCGGATCGCCACAGTTCACCCGGAGCATTACGGAGCTAATGCCCGATGACGATTACCGCCGATTGCAGGCAACGCTGGGAGAGGCGCCCGATCTAAGACGGCTCATTACGGGCACGAGAGGCTTGCGTAAGTTGCGTTGGGCACTGTCAGGCCGTGGTAAACGAGGCGGCGTGCGGATCATCTACTACTGGTGGGTGAATATGGATCGACTTTATATGTTGTTCGCCTACCCCAAGAACGTGCAAGACGATCTAACCCACGACCAGGCACAACAGCTAGCAGCGCTGGTAGCGCGGGAGTTGAACGATGGATAAACAGCTATTTGCAGAGCTATGCGACAGCATTAAATGGGCGGGTAAACATAGACGCGGCGAAGTCGAGGCAGGCCGTACTGTGGAATGGCCCGAGCCCGATGTGAAAGCGATCCGCGAGACCACCCAACTGACCCAGACCCGGTTTGCCGCGCTGATCGGTGTGAAGATCAGCACCCTGCGCAATTGGGAGCAAAAGCGTGTGCGTCCCACTGGACCTGCTCGCGCACTGCTGCGGATCGTGGAGCGTAACCCCAAGGCGCTCGAAGCACTGCACCGGTAAGCCGACATCAGCTCAGCACTACCCGCCATGGGAGCGTGCCGCCGCCGAAGGCGCGGGAGTTGAACGATGGAGAAACAGCCCAACGTCGGGCATGACGAGCCACAGGCCAAGCCAACATATCAACTGGTCGACCTGATTGCCGAGTGTGAAACGTCGGGATTCACGCCGAATGCTGCGTGGCTGGATGCGCCGGCGACGGGC